>CAZQDZ010000146.1:0-1503 GCA_964591455.1 uncultured Saprospiraceae bacterium | reverse complement strand
AATTTATGAAAAAGTTCTCAACACTTTTAATAGCAACCTATTCTATGAGACTTCACAGGCTTCTTCTTGATGTATTTTTTCAAGACAATCGGTGTCATCCTTTTCACCTTTGGGAGTTTGCATTATTATTTGCCATCTCATCAAAGGATGTCTCGGGCTTATCGCTTGGTAGGTATTCTGATTACTGTAGTCGTTCTTTTGGTTTTGACTTTTCGATGGACGCATTTTATACAGGTCAATAAATTCATCAATGAAGATTTAGTGCTTGGAAAAATCTTTTTCTTATTTGGTGTGAGTTTGTTTGGAATAATTGTCAACTATATATTGAACCCAAGCCAATCTAAAATGAATAAATTGGAGAATGGTTTAGCGGGACTCATTTTAATTTCTTTATTGGTTAAGACTTTCATGTTTGGATTAGAAGGCTGGGCCATAATCACCTATCTATTTTTCAATGCTTTGTTTGTCGGACTGGTGGTCACCTTGCTCTATGTAGGATATACCCAAAAGGATTCTAAGTTGTCTAACATAGCATGGTTTGGACTGTACTTTTATTTGATAACAAAGTTTTTTGACCTCTTTTCTGGTCTGATGACTAATGGTTTGACATGGATTGGGTTTGGTGTCGTGCTCATTGCTGGTTCTATATTTCTAGAGAAAAAGCGTCGCCAATTTCAGCATCAAATTTCTAATGCTAAAAGTTAATTATTATGGACAAGTTGGTATTATCACGCAATCGATTTCTGGCCATTCTACTTTTTTGGCTAATTATGATGATGGGGTTTTTCATATTTAAATATGTGACTTACGCAACAGGTAATGAAGTATTACTTAAATCTGTACCTGTCGACCCAAGAGATATTTTTAGAGGGGATTATGTTATCCTTAGATATGAAATCTCTTCTATTAATTTGGATTCTATTCAGTCTTATTCTGATAAGTATAAGTTTGGAGATAAGGTCTTTGTTTCATTGGACATTGAAGATGGCTATGGTACGGCTGTAGGTATCTCACGTGACCCCATAGATTACTATCAAAATATAAGAGGTGAGGTAAGACATATTTCTAAGAACATACTAGATGTAAAGTATGGCATAGAAAGTTATTTCGTAAAGGAAGGAACAGGACGAGAGATAGAAAGTATAAGGGAAGATATGTATGTAAAGGTTGTGTTAGATAAGAAAGGTAGAGGGATAGTGAAAGATATAGTGACTGAATGAATTAGAACTTAGGAGACAACCCCTATCGTCTGAGTTAGCAACCCAGATGCAATATTATTCACTAATGTTGTATCTTAATGATTCTTTGGAATGAAAATCTTACATCCTCATAAGTCATGATGTGACTATTATAATGACTGCAAGACTAAAAGATATGGCAACAGGCGGTATTGTTCGTGTAAGAAACCAGAATCAGCAACAGCAAAAACATTATTTGTTTAACTTTATTTATCACAAGTGTCCAAAATAAATTATAAATCATAGATATCCCGTTCTAGGGCGG
>CAZQDZ010000145.1:0-1509 GCA_964591455.1 uncultured Saprospiraceae bacterium | reverse complement strand
CAATTAATCTCAATGACTACCGAATAGAGCAGTATAGATACGACGGGAGTTACAAGAATAGTGAATACAAGGAGATCATGACTAAAATAGTACAAGACTATGATTTGATAATTCTGGCCACTCCGGTATACTGGTACTCTATGAGCGGAGTTATGAAAACTTTTATTGATAGATTAACGGATTTGATAACCATAGAAAAGTCAATAGGCAAACAACTGATAAGTAAGAAATTGGCTGTAATAACAACGTCATCTGGAGGTAACTTAGGAGAACACTTTTGGATACCATTTAAAGAAACAGCAAATTACTTGGGAATGATATATGCCGGCAATATGCATACAATGCCAAACCATAACCACCAAGAAAAAATACAGTCTTTTGTCAAACGATTCGTAAAATAGCACTCTATAACAAGGCATGGCCACATCATCCTGAGACCTATAGACTCAGAACGATCAATATTACAGATACATTACATCTCATTAAAAATGAATTAATAGATGAAAAATATATTAGGAATAATTACGGCTCTCTTATGTGCTATCACATTGAATGGGCAAGTTGAATATTTAAGATTAAGTCCAAGTCAAAAAATCATTCAACGAGTTGGTGCTACTGATGTAGAAATTGAATTCTCTAGACCACAAATGAAAGGAAGAGTAGTCTTTGGAGAGCTCGTAACTTATGGTAAATTGTGGAGAACTGGAGCTAATGAAAACACCAAAATATCCTTTAATCACAGAGTTAAAATTGGAGAGACTGAGGTTTCACAAGGAACCTATGCGCTTATTACAAAGCCCAAAAGAAAATCCTGGGACATATTTCTTTATACTGACACGAACAATCTTGATGTACCCAATCCGATTGACAGCACCAAGTTGATTCATCTAACAACTGTTGAATCGTATCAACTCGAAAATCTCCAAGAAACACTCGTACTAAATTTTTATGATTTAACCGAGACATCGGCAAATCTGGGCATTAGCTGGGAAAGAACAGCCGTGAAAATTCCTATTTTATTTTATACACGAGAGGCAATGGAGAAAATGATCGAAGAAGAATTCAAGAAGAATGTATTTGACTACAGCATAGCAGCAGCATATTATTCTCAGAGAGATATAGAGTTAGAAAAGGCAAAAGAACTGCAGGAACTAGCAATGAATTTAAGAGACAAGCCAAGTGCATGGGCATATAATGATTATGGGAAAATATTACAAAAATTGGGCGAAATAGAAAATGCTATTGAAGCATTCCAGTTCTCCTTGAAACTTTCCAAAGAATCGAAAAATGAGTATTTAATTGCAGAAAACACAAGATCACTAAATGAACTAAAAGAGTAAAATTGAGTGGTTTCATTGGATGGTGATGGTATACCACCCTTGGGGTCAAGCCATGTATCCTATATCCGTTCCTACCTCGGGTGGAGGCCTAAGAGCCAGTATTTAACCAATCACTCCTTGATAATCTTCGGTTGCGCATTCACTGTAAAGTCAAAGATGTCTGCTCGAT
>CAZQDZ010000144.1:0-1582 GCA_964591455.1 uncultured Saprospiraceae bacterium | reverse complement strand
TTCTCATATTCATACTTCTTCTTACTTCTGGCTATGTCTATGGTCAAGAAATAACGCTTAGCAATGCTTCATTTGAGGGGATTCCTCATAGAGGGAGATTAGGTGGGCCTAAAATCGATGGATGGTATGATTGTGGTCAAGTCAAGTTTTCGGATGAAAGCCCTCCAGACATTCACCCACTAATTGATACAGAAGTCAGATTACGAAGATCTCTCAGCGGATTATTAGTACGTGATACATTGCGAGCCCCCGTATGGCAGGTTACGAAGAGACCTACAGATGGTAAAACGTATCTGGGTATGGTCACTAGAACCAATGATACTTGGGAGTCCATAGCTCAAAGACTAAGTAATAAACTGGAAGAAGGGAAGTGCTACTCTTTTGGTATTGAATTATGTCGATCTGAATTTTATGTAAGTGGAGGAAAAACTGTTACTAATGAAAGATCAGATAAACTAGAGAATTATACAGACCCTATCGTCCTTAGAATATGGGGTGGAAGAAGTCTCTGTGAGACTACAGAACTCCTAGGTGAGTCCGTCACTGTAAGTAATGATGAATGGAGAACTTATGACTTTGAGTTTACTCCTTCGTCTTCTGTGAACTACATCATACTTGAAGCATATTATAAGGTGCCTGTTTTGATACCTTATAACGGTCACCTTCTCTTAGATAACGCATCGACTATCAAGAGAATCCCATGTGATGAAAATGAAGAGCTAGAGACCGAATCTGATAAGGTGATCGCAGTAGCAACTCCTAATAAACCTAAGCCACCTAAAAAGACTGCGCCTACACCTAGAGCAGAAAGCCTATCAAGTGCCGATGTACCTGCCATGGACATGCAAGCCCAAGAAGATCCAAACCCAGCTCCAAAATCTCAAAAGAAAATCTTACCTCAGCTCACAGCTAACTCGTATAAAAAAGGACAGATCATCAGGATCAATGATATCTACTTTGAGCATGATTCATCTTCTTTTGATCAGCAGTCACTACTCGCACTCGATGAGATCGTAGAGTTCCTAGAGCGCAATGACAACCTAGTTATCGAAGTAGGTGGACATACCAGTACTGTTCCTTCGCAAGGATATTGTGATGAGTTATCCTCCAAAAGAGCCAAAGCCGTAGCTACGTTCATAGCTAAGAATGGAATTAGTACCAAAAGGGTCTGGTACAAGGGTTATGGAAAGCGTAAACCTATCGTTCCAAATGACCGGAAGGACATGGATGCTAGAAAGAAAAATCAGAGAGTAGAGTTGAAGATTTTGATGACTGATTTTACGTCTGGATAATTTTCTTTTAAAAGCAAAGCTCCCTAGCTTATTGTTATCATCAATCATCTCCATTGAGCTGAAGGTCTCCTGACCTCTCAGCGACAACAGCGTTACCTCTTAGCAACACTTGCCATAATCCGGTTGATTATGGTTCTCTCACTGAAGCGCTCTTGCGCTTCAAGTGATGATGACTCATCACTTCTTCGTTCACTTTGTCAGTCAATACAAGGAGACGCATCCCGATAGCTATCGGGACTAGTCCTGCTAATACTCGCTTATTAGGCCCTTGGTTTCCGAGAACGAATATT
>CAZQDZ010000143.1:0-1584 GCA_964591455.1 uncultured Saprospiraceae bacterium | reverse complement strand
ACTTTGGATCAAGCGCTTGCAAAATGATCAGTCGGACTTTGGTTTTGTCTGAAGCACCTGATGGGGGAAATCTATAATCTGCTTCAAGTTCATTGTCATACCAAACTTTCCAATTGAAAATCTTGCTATAGAATTTGGCGGAAGCTTCAGCATCCTTAACTATAAAAGTAGTCCTTTTGAGAATTGCTGTATCCATGCTTATTGATATCTATATTTTCCCATGAACAGAAGTGGAAGTGCCCCAATAATAAAAGCTATAGCCGCATACCCAAATATAGTCGTATAACTACCAGTCATAGTGAATGACTTGCCAAATATCCAAGGACCAAACCCTGCACCAATCGCAAAGAATCCATAAAGTGTACCATAAATGGCACTATAGTTTTTCATGCCGAAGTATTTAGAAACCAAGAATGCCATAACATCAAATTCTACACCGGCTGCTAATCCTATAATAGCGACTGCTACCATAGCCATACCATATGATAAGTCTGGCAATCGAAATAGATAACAAGCGATAACAGGAATTATGAATATTACAAAAGTAACTCCTGGTGCCCATAACTTGTCAATGAGATATCCTCCAAGTAACCTTCCAACGACAACTGAGTATCCGACTACACTGGCTAACACCACAGCATCAGATGTTCCAAATCCTTTGGCACCTAAAATTGTTTCAAAGTTAGGTATGGGACCTCCTACAGCAAATGAAATTGGAATGAATGTCATAATTAATAACCAAAACTTAACATCCCTTATGGCTTCTTTGAGACTCATGCCTTCAGACAGTGTATTTTCTTCAAGAGTAGAGTAATCAATTTCATCTTTCATTGCCGCTACTTTATGTGCAACTTTAGGGTCATCAACATCTCTAAAAAAGAAGAATGCTAGAGGAAGAGATATTAAAAGTGGGAGGAGCGCAAGACCTATGTATGCTTCTCTCCATCCAAAATGTTCTATGAGATATGCTGCATATAATTTGGCGAAAGCTCCAAAAAGGCCTGTGCCCAGCAGGGAGAACCCAAGTGCCAAACCTCTCTTTATAGTGAACCACCTGTTGATGGCTCTTGTCCATGTGATAGGTAAGGTACCTGTACCAAATATTGCGAGTAAGGTCCACAGAACTATATATAATGTTTTACTTCCATTATTGAGTGCGAAGGACATAAATGTAATACCAAAGGTGATGATAGAAACGAGTACCATCTTGCGAACACCAACTCTATCTGTTAAGTATCCTATCAAGGGACTTGTGAAAAAAGCGGCTAAAGAAAATACTGTAATCGCGAGTAAAACATCATCTACTTGCCATCCAAACTCTTGCATGAACGGAGCTATAAAAACACCAATCGTATAAAAAGGTAAGGGAGACATGCCGAGTCCTATCCCAAAAGCAGAAGAACCTACAACTGGCCATCCATATTTGAACTCTTTCATACCTGACTCGTCTATCTTCATGCTTTTTTTAATTATTAAGTTAAAGTAGTAATTATAAAATTCCTTCAGCCCATATGATAAATGCTTCTGTCTTCTGCTCAAGGGTAGAAAGATTTTCAATCTTGTCCAAGGCAGACCAAGCTTCCA
>CAZQDZ010000142.1:0-1590 GCA_964591455.1 uncultured Saprospiraceae bacterium | reverse complement strand
TTTTTATTGATGGATGTTTTTTATTCCTTATTAAATCCTTCTGTTAACTCCTTAGATATACTTGATCGAGTAACATCGATAAAGCCTTTCTGACTTATCTGTAGAGTAACCTTTTTCTCGTCAAGTTTAGTGATGGTTCCGATTATTCCCGAAGTGGTAACTATTTCATCACCCTTAGATAATTCGCTCTCAAATCCAATCTGTTCTTTTTGCTTCTTTGCTTGTGGCCGTATAAAAAAAAAGTACATCACCCCAATCAAGAGACCCATCATGATCAAATTAATTGGAAGAGCTCCTGCATTGCCTTGTAATAGTAGGTACATGTCTTAGTATTATTATGTGCGGCCCAAAACTAAAAAATATAAATTAGCTACTCTCGAGATTATCGAGTAGAGTTGAGATTCATGTGCCTTACTTAATGTTCCTATATTTACACCTTTTAATTTCACGCTTTAAATAAGTTACATGTCGTCATCAAGTAAGTTTAATAAAGGTGTAATTCATGGTCAGGAAGTAAAGGACCTATTTGATTATGCCAACGAAAATGATTTTGCAATTCCTGCTGTCAATGTTATCGGCTCTAGTTCGATTAATGCCGTAATGGAGACAGCAAGAGAAGTTAACTCTCCAGTTATTATCCAGTTTTCTCATGGCGGATCAAGCTTTAATGCCGGTAAAGGTCTATCTAACGATAATCAAATCGCTTCAATCTTAGGGGCCAAGGCAGGAGCACTTCACGTACATGAGTTAGCAGAGCACTATGGAGTTACGACGGTACTGCATACTGATCACTGTGCCAAGAAGATATTGCCATGGATTAAAGGTTTAATTGACGAAGGAAAGAAATACTACAAGGCTTATGGCAAGCCCTTATATAGCTCTCACATGTTAGATTTATCCGAGGAGCCTATCGAAGAAAATATAGACATTTGCTGTGAGTACTTTGAGGTGATGAATGAGATGGGTATGATGATAGAAATCGAACTCGGAGTGACTGGAGGAGAAGAAGATGGCGTCGACAATTCAGACGTTGATAGCTCTAAACTATATACACAACCAGAGGAGGTAGCTTATGCTTATGAGAGACTGAGTAAGATTTCTGATAGATTTACGGTAGCTGCAGCATTTGGAAATGTTCATGGCGTATATAAGCCTGGAAATGTTGAATTGAGACCGATCATCTTAAAGAACTCTCAAGAACACATCAAGCAGAAATTTAATACGGAAGAGCAACCGATCAACTTCGTATTTCACGGAGGCTCAGGATGCTCGACTGAAGAGATCCGAGAAGCTATCGAGTATGGCGCAATCAAAATGAACATTGACACTGATATGCAATGGGCCTTTTGGTCGGGGGTCAAAGGATACTACCATAAGAATGAGGCTTACCTTCAAGCCCAATTGGGGAATCCTGAGGGTGATGACCAGCCTAACAAGAAATTCTACGATCCCAGAAAATGGCTGAGAGTAGGTGAGGATGCTTTCAAAGAAAGATTGACTAAAGCTTTTGATGATTTGAACTGTATCGATCGCAGTTAATTAGGGATATTCAGAGGTAAGGGCATAGCTATCTCATGTTGAGTATTACCC
>CAZQDZ010000141.1:0-1634 GCA_964591455.1 uncultured Saprospiraceae bacterium | reverse complement strand
TTTAAAGAAATAGAATATTATAAGGCATTAGCTGATGGAGGTAAACTTGAAATTCGACTTTGGGCTATGGTGCGTCAAAGATATGAAGACATGAAAGGCAAGCTTTCTCAATATCCTATAATAGACAGAGGCAATGGTTTCTTTACAGTAAGAGCTATTAAATCTGAGGTAGATGGTGCGTTAGGTGCGTTTGGAGCCTGGTTGTTAAAACCGTATGATGATAAGGAAGGTTTTGAAGGGCAGAACACCACTCCCATTACAGAGGTGAGTGGTATTGCTAAATTAGCAAATGAACATAATCTACAGCTCTGCGTGCACGGTATTGGAGATCGTGCCAACCGCCTTATCCTTGATTTATTCGAAGAGTATATGCCTGAAAAGGGGTACGAAAAAGGAAGTCGTTGGAGAGTTGAACATGCGCAACATCTTAACCCTTCAGATATTAAGAGATTCAATGAACTTGGTGCAATTGCTTCTATGCAAGCGATTCATTGCACATCTGATTCTCCATTTGTAGAAAAGCGCCTCGGACATCAAAGAAGTAAAGAAGGGGCTTACGCTTGGCGATCGCTTTTGGATAGTGGAGCAAGATTAGCCAATGGCACTGATGTTCCAGTTGAGGATATCAGTCCTATAGATTGTATCTATGCAGCTGTGACTAGAAAGAGAAAAGATAATGGATTTGAGTTCTATACGGAACAGAAAATGACTCGTGCAGAAGCTATAAAATCCTATACTCTTGATAATGCTTTTGCTGCATTTGAAGAAAATCAAAAGGGCTCTCTTGAAGTGGGCAAGTATGCAGACATCGTTATTTTATCAAATGATTTGTTAAGCTGCTCTGAAGAAGCAATATTGGAGACGAAAGTCTTGTATACTATTGTGGATGGGGAGATTAAGTATAAGAGGGAGTGATTTCCAAAAAAAGAAACACATAAGACACAGGAGATTTTGAAGAGCACTGAAGAACATGTGCTATCAAAAATGGTTAAGCTAACTTAGAAAATGATGACATTTTATGGAGACTGCACCTAAGGTTATTACAAAAACGTATTTAAATAATCTAATTTATGAAGTAATTGGGGCTGCAATTGAAGTACACAAGGCTTTAGGACCAGGACTACTTGAAAGTGTTTATCATAAGTGTATGAAACATGAGCTGCAACTTCGAGGCATTAATTTTGTATCAGAGAAAGAAGTCCCTATCGACTATAAAGGTTTGGAGATTGAAACACCTCTTCGATGTGACTTATTTGTAGAGAATATATTACCTGTAGAACTTAAAGCGACCGAAGGCTTTATCCCTATCCACGAGGCTCAAGTTCTAACTTATATGAAATTAGAATCAGTCCCTAAAGGTTACTTATAAATTTCAACTGCACTAATATTTTTGAAAATGGACAACGTACTTTTGTTAATGAACTTTACAGAAATCTAAAAGATTAGACCATTTCATAGACCTATGTGCGCTTATGTGTCTAATGTGGTTCAAAAAATACCAGATATGCAATTTCAATTTTCCACTTTAATCCAATCAAGCATTTGTTTGGTCTTTTCACTTTGCTTTTCTAACACTATCGCAGCCCAAAACAAAACCGCGAACGACTATGTCCCTCCTTATAATAGCGAAGTAT
>CAZQDZ010000140.1:0-1672 GCA_964591455.1 uncultured Saprospiraceae bacterium | reverse complement strand
ACTTTAGAAATCAACTCAGGTATTCTATCGGCATAAAACAGTGGAATATTGAGAAGATCTCCGGTTAGATTTAAATTGAGATTCGATACCCTCACTCTAAGTGGGGGTGCGAACTTTTGCTGATAGACTCCTAGACTTTTAGCTTTGGTTTCCGCTCCAGACTTGACTTCAATTGGTATACAATCGCTTATATATTCTATGACAAAATCTATTTCAGCCTTACCATCAGAGGTCCAATAATATGGATTTTGACGAATTGTTGCCTTGAGACACTGGCTGACATAGTTCTCTGCGATTGAACCTTTGAATTCTTTGAAGAATTGGTGCCCGTCAATAAAGGCACGAGGATCCAAGCCTGCCAACCTCACTAATAAACTAGTATCAAATACATAGAGCTTATAGGAAGTCAAATCTTCGTACGCTTTCAATGGTATGTGTGCTGTAGTGATACCAGAAACCTTATATAATAAACCAGCTTGAATCAGCCATTGGATCGCCTCTTCATACTCCCTTGCCCGAGCGCCAGTCTTGATTAATTTGTACATGAATTTTTTATTATCTCTGGCTAATTGTGACGGAATAGAATTCCAAACCCGTTGGATCTTTGTCGAGGTTGTCTTTTCGGCATGTTTAACAAAATCTAATTGATATGCCTTTAAGATTTGATCCTGTAATTGATGTGCATCTCCAACATTTCTGTTCACTAAATATGCTGAGGCAACTTCTGGCATACCGCCAAATAGGATATACTCTTTATGTATTGTTTGTAGTGGTTCAAAAAATGCCTGAGGCAAGGCTTCTACTCCATCTTGTTCTAAAAAATGCAGATAAGAACTATATAATTTGCTGTCAGCTGATTCTAGGTACTCCTCAAATGCTAACGGATACATCTCTAAAAACTCCACCTTCCCCACAGGAAATGATCGGCTATTACCAATACTAAGACCTAATAGAGAACCCGCTCCAATAATATGAACACCGGGTTTCTGTTCACAAAAGTATTTTAGTGAAATCAAGGCATCTTTACATTCTTGTATTTCATCAAAAATTATCAGCGTTTTATGCTCTTTGATTGAGCGTCCATGAAGCAAACTTATTTTTTCAAGAATCTTATTGGGGTTCTTATCTCCTATAAAAAAAGAGTGAATATTCTGCAGCTGCTCAAAGTTGAGATAAATGAGATCTTCATATTCTTCTTGACCAAATGACTTCAGGATAGTCGTCTTACCAATCTGTCGTACGCCCATAAGCAATAGGGGCTTTCTATCGGTCTTTGACTTCCATGACTTAAGAGAATCATATATTTTTCTATTGAAATTCATTGTGTCGGCACATCTAAGATATCAACATTTGTTCCAATTATGTGATTTATTCCACATTATTCGTTCTAATAATGTGATTTGTTGATTTACTGATGAGCCTTCATGACGAGCAGAAGCATAGTTTCTGTCGTCAAGACAATAAGTTGACACAATGTTGTTAACATATTACAATTTAATCTTATATTTGTGCTTGTGTTCGCACAGACTTCCCAAAAATAGCAGTAAAGCATAGGTTGCTTAAGGCACCTAATTAAATGACTTTATTAAGGCTATTCCGATGAAAACGATTTTACCTGTATGGTTACTACTATACTTGTCATGCCTGACTAATATAAATGGTCAAACGGCCT
>CAZQDZ010000139.1:0-1696 GCA_964591455.1 uncultured Saprospiraceae bacterium | reverse complement strand
AGACTGGAAAAGAATAGAAGAAGATGCTCAAGTTATTGTTTTGTCGTTACTAAGGGTTTTCTTATAAAAAGAATATTGCCTGAAAAATCAAGTTACAAACTTGAAGAATATCCATTTGAAGTTACAAACTTCAAATATCGGCATAGTGCTAAACTCAAAAGAGGGTGCGATGGTCGAAGTTTGTCAAAGAACCAAATAAATTAAATAATCTCATTCTTATAAATCCACTGATCCATTGAAATACATAATTATAAGTCTCTTACTATTAGTTTCTTTTTCCAGTACCGCACAAGAAGCTGAATGGGACTTGAGAAAGGACAAGAACGGCATTAAAGTCTATGTACGAGAAGCAAAAGATAGCCCATTCAAAGAATTAAAAATGAAATTCTCGATAGAAGCTAGCATGTCTACCGTTGTTGCATTATTACAAGATATAGAAGCCATTCCTGATTGGGTCTATAAATGCAATGAAAGCTATGTAGTCGAGAAAATTAATACCAAAGAAGAATACTATTATAACTTAATGGATTTTCCTTGGCCAATGAGTGATAGAGACCTTATTTTAAAAAGTAAGCTATACCAAGATCCTGTCACTAAAGTATTGCGCTCTGAGTCTTATGCTATTGCTAACAAAATTCCTGTGAAAGAAGGGGTTGTACGAATTAAGGAAACCAATCTCTGGTGGGAATTCACTCCGAAATCTAACAATCTAATAGAAGTAGATTATTATCTTAAATCTAATCCTGGCGGTTATCTCCCTGCTTGGATTGTCAATTTGGCTATCGACCAAGGACCAATCCAAACCGTAAAACGATTCCTCAAAATATTAAAAGATCCTAAGTATAAAAATGTAAAGTTGGATTACGTGTCTGAGTTTCAGGAATGAAAAGAACGTTATTCTGTCAAAATCAATTAGTCAACATTATAATTCTAACACCTAACCGCTTTTCTAAATCTTCCGATCTATCCACTTAGAAATATCTTTAGGATATTGGCTTTGCAGGTAATAAATGACCGTTGCAATACCTACCCCAATCAATGCGCCAGCAAACACATCTTTCAAGAAATGCTGCATCAAATAGATTCTTGAAAGGCCCACCACCAATGCCAGTATAAAACATAATAATCCAATCCATTTCTTTTTGAAAAAGAATGCTACCAAAGTAAATAAAGCAAAACCCGACATCGTATGCCCAGATGGGAAACTTGTCAATCCACTTAATAAAGTAACACCTTCTACTAAAGGAATATCATGCAAAGTACCCATTTCTTTATAGTAGACTGAAGGTCTGGGATGTAAGAAAAAACTTTTGGACAGGAAAGATACAATCGTAACAATAATACCCGTTAAAGGAATCAATAAGGCATATCTAAATCGAATAAATAAGAAAATAAGGGTAATGATTAGATAACAAGATACTTCTCCTAATTGGGTACCATAAATAAAGAATTGATTTAGGGAAGGGCTTCGATTAGCACTAAAAAATTTTAGAAAATGGCCTTGATCGTATTGAGTTAAAAGGTTCCCTCCTAGTAATACAAAACAGAATATACAAATCCAATAAAATTTGTTGTCTAGAATAATATTTCTAGCAGGATAAATAGATTTAACCAATTTGTATACTTTGTAAGATTAGTTGTAATTATTTCGTCGCTATTTTTAGTTCCCAATCCAAGGAATCACTCTCTTAACTAG
>CAZQDZ010000138.1:0-1783 GCA_964591455.1 uncultured Saprospiraceae bacterium | reverse complement strand
TCTCTTTTATTAGCCGGATTCATCTGGTAGGTCTTCTTATCCTTCGGGATATTGGCGTCAATCACGGGGGCACTGTCCAATGCATCTCGGAATGGTCCATAATATGCGCTGGCATATTTAGCAGAATAGGACATTATGCCAGTATTCTCGTAACCTTCTGAATCCAAAGCCTCTCTGATAGCACCCACTCTACCATCCATCATATCGGATGGGCCTAATATGTCAAAACCTGCCTTCGCCTGGGCCAGAGACATCTTGACGAGTACTTCGATGGATGCATCGTTAAGTATCTTTCCATTTTCTACTATTCCGTCGTGACCATCTACATTGTAGGGATCCATGGCAACATCACTGATTAAAGTGACATCGGGGAAAACAGACTTGAGTTCTGAAATGGCGTTGAGGTAATAGTTATCCTTGCTATAGCTGTAGCTAGCAAGCTTGTCTTTATTTTGATCCGTTATTTTAGGAAAGATCATGAAACTGTGAAGTCCCAAGCTGACCGCTGATTTGACTTCATGTCTCATATGATCTAAGGACAATCTAAAATTGCCCGGGAGTGATGTGATTTCTTCTCTGATGTTATCTCCATCTACTAAAAACAAAGGGTAGACAAGATCATCAACTGTTAGTACTGTTTCTTGTACTAACCGACGTATGGCATTAGATTTCCTATTTCTACGTGGTCTCCTGAGCATGAGTATTCTTTTTTGGATTTGTGGGTACTGGATCAGGTCCAAACCCTCCCCATGGTTGACATCGTCCGATTCTTTTGATTCCTAAATATATTCCTTTAATGACCCCCCACTCATTAATTGCACCTATCATGTAATGTGAACATGATGGCTCATACCTACACCGCATACCAAGATATGTACTCAAGATGGGTGACAGGATTAGCTGGTACAGCCGAATTGGCAATATGACTAATTGCTGAAAGAGTTTACTAATCATTTATTAATGGATAGTTCAGCTGTAGTTTTCTTCTTATTTAAGAGATAATATTCTTGTGAAGAACCATCGATCTTAATGTTCAGCACGTTTTTTTGATCACTATATAGCTCATTAAAGAAGTCTATTTCTACCGCTACATTATCGGGTTTAGCGATCTCTGTTATTTCCAGGTAACACCATACTCCCTGAAGATCATCGCTAGACTCTTTGCCTAAAAAGCTCGCTATATACGATTGCCCATCAATATTGATTGTCATCTTATCATTAATATATTCGGCCACATATTCATCGGCATTTTCAGATTCCTTCTTAGTACAGATCAATAAGTCTGTATATCCCACTTCGGATAGGGCTATTTCGAGGTCATCTATGAATAGATGAAGGGTTATTTCTATAGATTGAGTATCAGTATTGTAATTAATCTGAGATTTGCTCAGATGCAAATCATGAGCAATATCAGTGTAATTACAGAGAAATGATCCAAAGAAAATATAGTAAACAGATAGAATCATATGAACAAAGATAAGCCTATCGTATTTATGGTGATTAATATGCTATACTTGGAGCAAATAATTAACGAATTATTATAGATGATTTGTGATTATATTTTAACATATTTTAGTGTTTTATGTGATCTAAATACATTTACTTTGCATTAGTACAACATTACTAAAGTGTAATGTGTGACTTTTGAAAAATATGCGCGTCTGAAGGATGTGTGAAAACATAAAGATTTATTTTTTGGTTGATGCAGTGAAAGGAAGTCATCTCGCTCGAGATGGCTTCTCTTTCTACCTTCTCCAAAGAAAAAAGGGCTTGAAATTATTTT
>CAZQDZ010000137.1:0-1833 GCA_964591455.1 uncultured Saprospiraceae bacterium | reverse complement strand
GAGATCTAACGCCCGAATCATGTGAACTTGACGGCGACTGACCGGAGCGGTAGCGCAGGGAGGAAGCCGTCAAGTTTCACATGCAAGCGTTTGTTAGAGTTCATCTACAATCCCGTTTGATGTGAAATAGTAGATATTCTCGTGTTTATAGCCCCACTCGCCATTGTTAACACGAATATGAGGTTCGAAAGTAAACAATTTTACGTTACTTAGTAACTCGGAACAGTATTGATCAATATACTTTCTATTTTTTAGTTGTGTTTCGATGCTGTGTCCTAGATTAGACAGAAAATCCAGGTTTTCATAACCCATTTTCAAAATTAAGTCATTGCCGAAATTGTATAAATCAGAGAATGTTGTTTTAGGAGTAACAAAATTAATCATGGATTTATGTAGTGTTTCTTGCACTGCACATCCTAAGGAGTATTCTTCTTTTTCTGGTGTGGGTTTATAGCTTCCGTTTTCAAAACAGAATGTTCTAGCACAATCACCCCAGTAATCATCAATTTTCGGGCTTAAATCTACAGTAATAAGATTGGTATCTCCGACGAGTTCATCGGAAGGTAAATATTCCTTTCCTGAAATTGATAGGCAACTTCTACTTCCAAGCAAAACAAGTGCTGGCACACCGTGATACCAAGTCTCTGAGATCCCTCGTTTTTTCAATAATCGAAATGCTGAACTAGCTATAGAATTCTCAGTTGAGGAAGAAGTTATTGTTGCTCCAAGCTCGCTCAATACATCCTTCGCAATACTTTGCACGTTTTGATAATTTTCAAATTCCATTTCAATCCTTATTCACTCTAACGCCCAGCTCACTCGCGATTTATGCGATGGCCTAATTGCCGTAAAATGGGAGCTTGCGAGCATGGTAATTTGGGCAGCGCGTAAATTGCCGAGTGCAGCTGTTTGTTAGGTTAATGTGTAGAAGTCGCGACTTCTACAGATGATTATTTTTATTCTTGTGCACTTTCGGTTTTAAAATCTAACGCCGCAAGCGAAGACGCCGCGTTAGCGGTTGCTCTGACTTATTTGTTAAAAGCTTCAATACGCTGAATCTCCGCCTCTATATCGTCATTCAACTCTGCCAATGAGAGGTCTATTACCTTCTGCCAATTGCTATCTGAAGCAGACGTAAATCGTTCTTGCACTTCACTATCAAATTCAATCCCTTCAGAAAACTGATTTACAGGAGCGGTGACTCTAATTGATGTTTTGAAATTAATGCCTATAGTCCAAGAGCCAGGATTAATCCAACCCCAAAAATTATTTATATCCACCTCTATTGGGATAGCCACATCGTAGCCTTCATCACCCTTGCTTAACACTTTGTACCCATTCTCTCTAAAACTCACGGACAAACGGTTTTCTACTACATCCATAACTGTTTTATCCTCGGGCAGCAGTATGTCACCTAGCGCCTTTCCAGCTGAATTTTGCTTTCTCGCTATTGCTCTTTCTGTAATGGATGAATCCTTGATGTCTCTATGATTTAGAGAAGGAATATTTGCTAGAGACGGCTTTAGCTGGAATTCCCTTTTATCTGTAACTCTCAACAATTTCACAGCCTGCCCTTTTTCAGGGTTTACTGATATCTCATTTGAAATATCAATTACCCCTCGACCGAGGGCACAACCGGTTGTAATAAGTATTGCTAAGGCGACTGGCAAGGATTTTATTACTGTTCTCATATATATTTCCTAAAGATTATGTTTATCTAACGCTATAACACAGCGGCGACTTGCGCCAGACAGCGGATCTGGGCAAAGCCCAAGTTCGGTGACAGGGACAAGTTCTACGTTCCAATGTCAGGTACCTCTTTATATTCTAACG
>CAZQDZ010000136.1:0-1878 GCA_964591455.1 uncultured Saprospiraceae bacterium | reverse complement strand
GGTGAAAGCCTAATAGATAACAAGCGATTATAACAGAATACACGTTTAGAGATTCGACTTCGGCGAACTCAAAACGCGGTTCTTAAGCTTTTGTTCGCTATCTTAGTATTGTAAGTGTAAGTGTACTCTGTATATCGCAACTACGTTGTCGGTAATTAAAAAGAAAAAAATGAGAACTTTAAAAATCATATTGGTAATTCAAATATTAATCTTCCAGTTAATGAATGCTCAAACAGGTGAATTCTATTCTATTAAATCTGCAATTAAGAATCCTAAAGCAGTAAAAACACTTTATCTGAATTTCAATTTTACAGAAATCCAAGAACTGCCAAAGGAAATTGGAGAGCTTGAGAATTTGGAGGAACTAATATTTTTCCATAGAATTTTCGATTTTCGAAAGATTGAAGGAAAGAAAGTAATAAGTAACAAATTAGATGATAGTGAATTAAAAAGTGTAAGTATTCTTCCAAACGAAATTGCAAATTGTAAGAAATTGCGAATAATGGATTTTACTTTCAGCAGTTTAAAAAGATTACCGTCTAACTTAAATCAATTCCAAAATTTAGAACTGATAAGATTAACAAATACTCCAATCAATCTTGATAATGAAATAAATAATTTATTATCAATCGAGAATCAAATAACTTTAGAAATATTGAATTGCAACATTTCAGAAGAGAATATTGAAAAGCTAAAAGACAAGAAAAACATAAAAGTCCTTGCAAAAAGAGAAGATTACGGAATCTCTGAAAAAGTAAAGACCGAAAGTGTAGACTTACAATTACATAGCACCTACATGGTATTTGCTAATATCTCTGAAGCAAATAGATTTATAAATTCCATGCCAAAGACTTTACAAGAAAAGGCTCGAAATAGTTTAATAAAAAAATAGTGAAAACTACCGACAACATTAGATAAGAAGGAAGAGCTCCTTCGTCACTCCTCCTCTTATCATTATCCGTTACATATATCTTACAAATAAAAAATGGCCTACAAACAACTTAAGTTATGGTTCGACGAGGATCTTGCCGAATTATTAGGTAACAAGATTTTGTCTGTGGATTCCTCATACAGTAAATCTATACTTGTTAAAAGTATAAGTAACAAAATTCAATCACTAGAATTAAAAGATAGAGTTGAAGTATTTGCTGACGAGTTATACATTTCTTTCAATCAGGATTTTAAGCATTCAATAGAGACACTGCTCAAGATAATTGGGCCAGAAAATGAGAATGAGACTGGAATGTTCAAAATCTATTATTGGATAATGCCAATCGCAAAGATTGTAGAGAAATATGGTGAATCAGACTTTGAATTCTCTATGATGGCTCTTGAAGAAATCACAAAAAGAAACACAAGCGAGTATGCAATACGGCCATTTATAATGAGAAATCAAAACAAAACAATGAAACAAATTCGTAAATGGTCTCTAAATCCGAACAAACACGTTAGAAGGTTATCAAGTGAAGGAATAAGACCTAGATTGCCCTGGGCAAGTAAACTCATAACTTTTATAGAAGATCCAACTCCCATTATTCCTGTTCTTACAGATCTAAGAAACGATAAGTCAAAGTACGTACAGAAATCCGTTGCTAATTGTCTTAATGATATATTCAAAGACAATTTGGATATTGGAAAAAAGCTAGTAGAATTCTGGCTAAATGCATCACATAGTGATGAGACAAAGTGGATAGTCAATCATTCCATAAGAAATCTAATTAAGAGAGATGATAAATGGGCATTAAACATAAAATCAAAGGTAAAAAGCGATAACAAGCTGTGACCACATCATAGGCTATCGCCTACGCTGGGTACAGCCCATCCGTTATCTATAACCAAGAAGTAAAAATGAGAATATCACTTTGGCTTATATTAGCA
>CAZQDZ010000135.1:0-1898 GCA_964591455.1 uncultured Saprospiraceae bacterium | reverse complement strand
TAATATTAATCGAGCTATGGACAATTCAAGATTGAAAAGACACATCATCCAATATCACCTTTTTCGCAACAAAGGTTTTTATTGGTTCATGGCCGGATTCTTATTTCTTATCGCAGTAGCCACTGCTTTCAATATCAAATTTAACTTTGCCATACTTGGTATCATCATCGGTACGCTAATTTACTTGCCAGAGACGATTATGTACAAGTTTAGAAAGCGTGCGTACAAGCGTCGTTTGGGTTTGTTCTATCCTAAGATGCGAATGCCGGATTTTCTATATAAGATATACAGAGTGAGTTATTATTTAGTCATACCGGCTCTATTAGGATTGATTTATATGTTGATTACGTATCCTGTTTTCAATTGGGCAGTAATGCTAGTGGCTACATTGTGTTGGTTGATTTTTTATACCTACCTCATTTCCATTATGGTATTTCCGATAGTAGGGAATGTGCTCAAGATGATCGTAGATGATGATGCGGTAACCGTCTTTTGGGAAGGTGCTTCTTCAAATGAAAATATTTTCGTTTTCCCATTCGAAAACACTAAGTACAAGCTCCTTAATAACGTGCTTTGGATGTCTAGTCCTGACACTTTTCATGGACGTATGTTTGATGTGAATCTAGCTACATTCGCTCCAGAAGATAAAGAAGCGATCATCATTCGTATCAAAAATCATAAGAATATAAGGGTGATTAGAGAAGTGCCTAAGTTGAGCATCGCTTAAATAATTAGGCTTGTCTATTAGGCGCCATCCTGGCATCTCGAGAAACTTCGAGACACCAGCACCGGGCTTTCCGCTTTACTTCGGCAGCCAAAAGTACATTCATACAATAGGATGATAGGTCTGAGAGTAGCCCTCTCATCCTATGATTCATAGTACTCCTGACTACCTTCGTGCCCGCTACTATCCCTTGTCGAAAGGAAAAGAAACAAGAATACACTTTTACATTTTACATTTAATATTTTTCTGTTTTACATTTTATTTAAAGCCTAAGTGGTATTACACAAATTTAAGTTTGATTTATTATAGCATTTTGTCATGATTTTTAGCCAAAAATCTCGCCAAAATGAATCTTGCTTACTTGCTACCCAGGGCTCACGCCCTGGGCTTTGGGCTGTCGCGCCTCCAGCGCTTTTTCTCATTTATGCATTAAATCTTAATTGTCATATTAATCATTATTAAGAATATATTTTGATAGTCTACTTTTTGATAACTAAAGGAGCTTAGTAAAATAAGTAATTTAAAGTTATAATATTTTAGAGCCCAGGCAGGGCGATAGATCATAGGATAGGGCGTGAGCCCTATTTAATGATTCGATTGTTTTGGAGTCCAGACAGGACAGATAGCACAATGTATAAGTTCTAGCACTTAGTTCCCATTTCTGTCTATGTATTCAGTCAATATGAGTATAAAAAAAGGAAATAAGAGTGCAAAAAAAAAGAGAACCACCTATGCGATGATTCTCTATTTTTATTTTAGCTAACAGCTAACAGCTAACAGCCATTTTCTATTAATATCTATAGTACTCCGGCTTGAAAGGTCCTTTCTTCTTCACACCGATATATTCAGCTTGCTCAGCAGAAAGATCTTCTAACTCTACACCAATCTTAGCTAAGTGTAACCTCGCTACCTTCTCATCTAAGTGTTTTGGCAACATGTAGACCTTGTTCTCATACTTGTCTGAATGATTCCAAAGCTCCAACTGAGCCAACACTTGATTTGTGAAAGAATTTGACATTACGAATGAAGGGTGTCCAGTAGCACAACCCAAATTCACCAATCTTCCTTCAGCAAGAATCATGATATCCTTAGTCTTCTTCGTCTTAGGATTCTTCATAGTGTACATGTCCACTTGAGGCTTGATTTCTGTCTTCTTAGCATTGGTTCTCTTATT
>CAZQDZ010000134.1:0-1916 GCA_964591455.1 uncultured Saprospiraceae bacterium | reverse complement strand
GAGTAGTAATCGACATTTGGCGATACTCATCTCCAACTTGAGTGAAGAAGTAGTATCTAGAAGAACCTTAGATCACAACTTTGATAAGATCTGTATGAATCTTCTTCAAACAAAAGAAAGTACATCCTTGTCTTATCTTATATGGGATTATATATTTCATTTAGAACATCATCTGGTGCAGCTAGTGCCTCAGTATGATCGACAGCTGAAAGAGTTTACTACATATTAGATTATAGAACTATGACAGATCGTATTGTTGGTTTTTCTGCTATTATGATAAGCTTATTAACGCTAGTGATATTCATCTATCAGACGAATATCATGCATCAGCAGAGCAGACTTTCTGTAAAGCCTAGACTTTTGTTTTCTTCAGCGTTCGGTTATGAAGATGATACTCTTTTCCGTTATTCTATATCCCTGAATAATAAGGGCATAGGTCCTGCTATAATTGATTCGAGCTTTGTAATTTATAATGATGATAAGTATTATAATAACTGGGAGAACTTTTTTTCATTAGCCACCCCTGGTCTCTCAGATTTTGGAGAGTTCACTAGTTTTTCTAACATATCTCCAGGAGGAACCCTTAGTGCAGATGAAGAGATGGTTCTGTTTACTTATAGATGTCCTGTTAGCAAATACCCTAATGTCTTAGAATATCTTGCTCTCTCAGAGGATGCAGATGATCTTCCCCTTGACATGACAGTATATTATCACTCCATCTATGAAGATGATAAATGGGTAGTGCGGAGTAATGAGATACCAAGAAAGATAGAGTGATTATTAATTGATGAAGCCAGACGAATTATCTCCGCAGTTAACTTCTTGGTCCGCTAAAAGAGCTTTTATTTCTTATGGTCCATTGAACCATCAAGTATTTGTCAAGCAAATCGGTGACTCCACCGCTTCAACAGATAGGACATTGCTTCTTCTCCATGGCTTTCCTGAGTCTTCTTATTCCTATCACTCGGTAGTTGGAGGTCTCAACAAAGTATTTGACAGGATTGTCCTGTTTGATATGATAGGATATGGCTTGAGCGATAAGCCTACTGACCAGTATTCTTATTCTTTGATGGATCAAGCTGATACAGCTTTCGCTGTGTGGCGTCATTTTGGTATCAAAGGTGGGCACCTACTCTCACATGACATGGGTGATAGTGTGGCTACAGAGATACTTGCTCGACATGAAAATAGTTTGATGCCGAGTTGGTTTTCAGAAGGCTTACAAAGCCTCACTTTTACGAATGGCTCGATGGTCCTAGACATCGCCAAGCTCAGGATCACACAAAAGATCTTGCTTTCCAAGCGTGGACATTTGATGAGAAATCTTACCACTTTCAAGCTCTTTAGCCAACAAGTAAAAAGTGCACACGGTAACCAGAATCTAAGTGACGAAGAAGTAGATCGACTCTGGGAAGCTAACACTTTGAAGGATGGACATAGGAAGACCTATCTCTCGATCAAGTATCTCCATGATCGTAAGAAGTTTGAAAAGACACGATGGTTGCCAGCACTTAGTGTAACCAAGTTGCCAGTCCATCTTTGCTGGGGTGATGAGGACGCAGTAGCTAGAGTAGAGATGGCACACTTCCTCAAGGAGCATGTTTGCAAAGACGCCACACTCACGATTATGAAAGGTCTCGGGCACTTCTGTCAACTAGGAAGTCCTGAGAATTGGTTGGAGCATGTTACTAAGTTTTACGAAGGATCCGAAGTTTGAGAAATAGTGTTCAACTATTCTACAGAACTCCCTTGTTATTTTTCGAAGGCTCAAGCAAATCCCAAAGATTACCATATAAATCCTTAAAAACCGATACGATACCATAGTCAAAAGTCTGAATCGGTCTCACGAACTCGACACCATGCGAGCTGAACTTTTTGTAATCTCTGTGAAAGTCATCAGTAAATAAAAAGAAGCC
>CAZQDZ010000133.1:0-1935 GCA_964591455.1 uncultured Saprospiraceae bacterium | reverse complement strand
GTTGTATTCTGGCCCGATGAATCTGAGTGTCTACAACTCTATCTATGTTACTATTAAATGTGCTATTCTCTTGCTGTCGTTCATATCGATACTGCCAGAATAGGGTGCGTTTGCGTCTCTTATTATAAACCGCTCTTACCAGATACTCTGTGCCGTCGCTTGGGGCATCAACTAAGAACCTCAGCCAAGGATGTTCATAGAAATCGGCATAGGCGTTGATTTTCCAAGGCTTAGAAGGCCGATATTCTAAACCAATGTATTGCCCACTTTCATTTTCAGAACGTCGTGTCTCTGAGAATGTATTAGAATAGAGGGCTTGAAAATCTCGATCAAAATTTCTGATATGTATTGCTAAATCGAGTTTAGCGTTAAGACTGGTCATGAGCCCATGACTTTGAGCGATTGCTCCTCCATTACTGATCCCAAGTTCACCAAAGACGTAAACGCCCTTGATTGTCGTATTATAGTTTATACTACCTCCATAATTGTGATCTCCACTAAATCGGAATCTATTGAATTCAGAGTTCGACCGCACTAATGGAACACTTAGTTGATGAGAAAGCCCATTAAAGCCGATGCTTGTGCTCTTATGTCTGTAATTGATATTGATTCCAGCACTCAGATCGTTGATAGCATCCCGATCAAATAATTCGCTTTCACTGCGGTGTAAGCCACTCGTCTGTAGCGAGCTAACAATAGGTTGTTCTAAATCATCTGAAGTCTGATTAGCATCGAGGTTGCGATACGATACGAAATTCATGATTTCGAGATTCTTAAACTTCCACTGGGTCGCAATCCCTCTGAATGCGAGGTTTTCTATCGTGCTGGTATAAGGCTTGACCTGATATCCACCTGCCTTGATGTTTACGGTGGCTATGCTTTTGCCAAAGCTAAATCCATTGTTGAGCAAGAGACCTTCACCCATCCTAATACTATAATCGCCAACCGTGACAGACTTAAGATGTTTAGTAAGATCCTTTTTGTGCAGGTAACCAGATATGAAATCGAAGCCTGTGTTGGAACGAGAGAAAGATTCTCCAGCATCTTTTTCTAAGGTTAGATTATAGGATAGCTTTTGATCATTTTTATGATTAATGCGGAGTAGGAGATAATTGGGACTGCCGGCATAGAAGGGCGTGTCTCCATTTAAAGATCTAAACCCTCTACGAGTCTCAAATTCTCTTCTCAGTTTGACGAGCACTTCTGTATTTGATTGTACCTGTGCCAGTGGTTTAATCTCCCCATCTGAGACATAGGTAAGCTTGCTCAGTAGTTTGAGCGTAGCTATCTCTATCCCCTGTATAGCCTGAAGCTCATTGATATCAGCAAATGCACCAAAGAGGTCACGGTGCGATATTATCTTATTGATATCCACTTCAGATATCACAAATAATTCCCTCAGTTCTTCGGCGGATACAGTATTGAGGTTGCGAGGATTTTGGGCCGCATTATTGATGTTCTCGTAGATTTCTATTAATTCAAATTCTCCATCATCCTGACGACCTTCTATGAAATCTTCTATCAGTAAATTCAGCTCGCTTCCCAGATTGGACTGCGCTGATAAAGATGACAAACACGAAATTGCAAAAACACCAAAAAAAACAGCAAAAAGTCGAAAATATGCGTTCAAAACCATGCTTTTGGGCCCAAAAGTGACCTAAATCGTGAAATTTTCATTTTTTTATAAAACAAACATCACCGTAGCCATCACAAACTCAAATTCACTAAAGTGTTGAATTCCAGCCTATTATAAATATTTAGCTGAATTGGTGATCACAATTATAAATATGAGTAAAGATGTAAGAAAAGAATCACGTTATATCTTCACTTAACAATTAATTCATAAAAGAAACATAATGGCAAAGTTTAAACTAGAATATATTTGGTTAGATGGCTATAAGCCTTCTCAGAACATGAGAAGTAAGACTAAGGTAG
>CAZQDZ010000132.1:0-1987 GCA_964591455.1 uncultured Saprospiraceae bacterium | reverse complement strand
CGGTGCAGTGGTACATGGTGCAAGGTAAAATTGGTTTACTGTTTATATTATGCAGCACACTGTTGGGTGCAAAGATGCATCAAAACAACTCAAACTCCTGAAAATCAAGATTCTGATAAAAAAAAAGAACTACAAGTCTCGAACAATGGCGATGTAACATTAAGTGGCATGGCGCTAGAGGGCAGCATGACGTCGAGCCTGACGACCGAAAGTGTGGATGACTGATTGTTTCTGATTCATCAGAATGGAAGCAAGTAAATCTTGCTTACAAAAGAAGGAACCTCAACATCAGTTGAGGGTGGGTAGGCATTAGGCACAGTGTGGAGCATTCGGTCGTCTAGATTTTTTGCGAGCTTTTTTATCAATGAAAAAAGCGATATCTAATGATGCTATAAGCTCACCATAATTGGACTTAGCGTTTAGAAGCTAAGAACAAAGATTAGTTAGTTTTCTCTTTTACAAACTGTGTTTTAAATTAAGCAGCTCCAATCAAGAACAGAGTATGAAATTGGCATGTGATTTTAAGATGTGGAATGGCTCAACTATTCATAATCTACTTTTTGCTTAACTTTATTAGATTAATACAAATTATTATAACAGCAAGCATGGCATCTTCTAACTTCAGCTTCCTCCAATCAAGTTTAATTTTAATATTTACTGTAGCTGCTGGATTAAGTAACTTGTCATCGCAAGACTACCTACCTTTTGAAGAAAATGTGCTTAGCATTAACCCGTATGAATTATATCAAGAAATCTCTGAGTCAAATACTGGAAGAGACATTGGAGTCAAGAATTTTAGTGATTTTGCATATGACATAGATAGTATTTATAGATTGCAAGAGCCTTTAGAATTTTTTGATGAAGATATAGTAAGGCAATCTTCAGTTTATAGATTTCAAGAAATTGATTCTAATTGTGTAATTCGAGAAATCTATTCGTCTTTTTGCGTTGGATTTGGATGTAGTATAGAACCAGACTTAGTGTTTTCATTTAAAAGAAATGATAAGAATCAATTACTAGGATTACAAGTAGATTTATGGGATGGTGAAGAGTTTATACATGAGTTTGAGTTACCTTTTGAAGAGCAGTATTTTTATGAAAATTGTTTATTGGTTAGCAGACGTACAATAAGCACAATAGATTCATTTATTTATGACGATAA
Organism: uncultured Saprospiraceae bacterium; assembly: GCA_964591455.1. Taxonomy (GTDB): domain Bacteria; phylum Bacteroidota; class Bacteroidia; order Chitinophagales; family Saprospiraceae; genus RFSX01. The sequence continues at coordinate 825 of CAZQDZ010000132.1, read as the reverse complement.
TGGACTACTTAGTAGGATGTATAATCTTAATAATTTTGAGAATGAAGATTCATTTGAGATTGTTGAAAAATATTTATACAACCACAATGAGGAAGGACTTTTAGAAAGTATCGTCCATTTAGATTTTGTAAATGCCTTTAATGAAATTATAGTTGTTGATAGTACTCACTATGAATATGATACGCTTGGTAGGATGATAGAGGAAGAAAGACATTTATCTAACTTTGATACCATTCCAGTAAGACGTCAATTACGATCTGTCTTCAGTTATAACTATGAAGTAGATATTCTTACAAAAAGAGAGAAGAGATTTAGTCCTACTATAGATTTAGACACAATCTGGGGTGTAGAAGAACGTACTCTATATTCATATAACGAAGATGGAAGTCTTGACAATTATTCTATAAGGGATATTAGAGGAGGAGGTGAAAGTCCAATTTTTTTTATGAAGTTTGAATACGATATGAGTATTAGAAACAAGGATGTTTTTTTTCTTGCAAACCGGGAAGACACCTATGCTATATCTAGAGAAAATGGTGTTTTAGACAATTTTGGATATCCATTTAAACGAGTATCAGGGGATATAAGTCCTGGTTATCGAATGTACTATTATAAACCAACAAATACAGTCTCCACATCTAATGTGCAAAAACTTGAAGTACGTCTCTCACCTAATCCTGTATCAGATATTCTTACTATACAATTAGAAAATAACTCTGAAGAATACCACCTGAGTATTTATGATGCAGCAGGTCGTCCGCATCTAAGCAGAAGAAGTAGAGACATGAATATTGATATTAGTAATTTACCTTCTGGCACCTACCA
>CAZQDZ010000131.1:0-1999 GCA_964591455.1 uncultured Saprospiraceae bacterium | reverse complement strand
ACGCCATACTCCCTTTGGTCGTACGGTCGGATATCATCTTCACGTTATAGCTCATTAAAAATCTAAAATGGACAATACAGAAATTGAAAAAATATACAATGACACTTTTGCGGGATGTGCAATGTTCTACAGAGATACTAATCTTGATGAAAAACTAATTTCAAAGTATCAACAAAATCAAATACTACTAGAGAGAGGATTCGCTGATATGTCATTTAAAGGAGGTGGGTTAACGCAAAATTTGAGATACCTAATTGCTTCCTCAAAAGGAAAGAACCTTTCTGCGATTAATCCTCAAAGTGAAAAATTGGGCCACATTATGTTACAATCGAACGCATTTTTCAAAGTATTAGACATTTACAAGATTGAAGATAAAACACAAATCCTACTATTAAATATCCCTGAAAATGCAATAAAACTATTCCAATCTTCAACTTCAAATATTGAGAAACAAGTAATAGAAAAAGCGAGGGAGTCATTTACAACTAAAATTAATACTGCTTCAATTCAGGAACTTAGCACATCGGAATGGAAAGAAAGAACAAAGTATCCAATAGGAATGAGTGACAAAGGCGAATTCTTCTATCAACAAAAAGTGAATAAAGCGAGCCCAGAAATATCAGAACGAGCGAATCAAAAGAAAAAGCCATGGTGGAAAAAATGGTAAAGAATTATGGAGCATACCTTTTTCATATATTATAGAGACCAGACATTTGGATTAGAATCTTTGGTAAAACAATTTGGCAATCTAAAAATGCCAATGAATCGGTCAGGAATTGCAATGGGAGTTAACAACGAAATCAGCAGATTTAATTTAAATCCGTTCAATGAAGAATTCTATGGATTACAAGTGACATTCCTATTCAACAATAGAGATAAGAAATACAATAAACTAAGGCCCAAGGATATTAACAGACTTGATAGAGAATATGAATACGAGCAAAGATGTTTTCTGAGTTTCCATGATCTTGAGAATCCTAACATTAGCAGTGACCAATTAAATCTGGTAAGACAGATTTATGAGAAATTAGCTACACCGAAAGAATTACTCACTTATAGTAATGGCCATTTTCATTATGTGATAACTCCTGAAGAAATAAGATCAAACACAGATAAACTTGTTGTTGACATTATAAATTGGAATAATTAAACAAATGAAAAACGAGCTATAACAAGCTACTATGACAGCATACCCTATCGGGATACGCTGCATGTAGCCACTACGTTATATGGCATTAGAAATAGAATGAAGAGAATAAATTGGAAAGAAGGTAAGATTTTTAGTCTTAGACTAAGGAATGGGAAGTACTCCTTAATGCAAATGCTAGAAAGAAAAGGTTATGTAGCTGTTTTTGACTTGTTTAAAGATTTCGACAAGTGGGAGGATGAAAATATTAATATTGATTCAATTTTGTTTATCTGTATAATCCACTCAAAAGGCATCTTTAAGCATAGTGAGATAAAAGTTCACAAAAATATAGCACCTGTCAAGAATATAGAGATGCCAATTTATTTCATAAATTCTGGATATGGGAGTAGAGTTATTAAGTTATGGGTTAATACATCTCAAGAACGTGAAATAATTTTATTAGGTGAAGGAAAGAATTTACTCAAAAGAGAAGTTTGGGATTACCCCAATAATAGTACCTATGAATCAATACAATTATCAGATTATGAAAAATTTCATGAATATGAATTGGAGAATTTGAGGATATATCCAGAATTCAATGAAAGACTTTTTTTGTGTAGCCTACTCAATAAAAATTATGACCCATTAAAAGAGTTAGCTTTTGATAGAAAATTGCCAGAAGAATGTTTGATATATGCTGATATAATTGGTGGTAAAGTCTTGTTAAACAATTTGGGATACTAAAATAAAGAAACGCCATATAACAATCTATGATCAGAGAATACCTCCTTCGTCGGTACTCTCGATATAGGTTTTCCGTTATCTATAAGCAGATTTAAAATTCTGAGAGCGACAGATTAAGACTTAAAG
>CAZQDZ010000130.1:0-2072 GCA_964591455.1 uncultured Saprospiraceae bacterium | reverse complement strand
GCGAAAGTGTATGGTTGAGTTTTCCTGACAATTCATTATACCCGCTCAGTATTATTTCGGACAAGGCGCTTTTATCTGTTTCTTTTCTCTTTTTCTTGAGTATTTGTAGACTTTCGAGATCTAGAATACCTAATGTTTCTTCTAGATACTTTTGATTCTTGAGCCTTCTGTTGTCTGATAACCATTTAAATAAATATATCAGCTTGAAAATAGAGATGAACACGGCTGCAATCACAACGAATACACCTACTACGAGCGTTCCAATTATGGCTGGTTCCTCCCATAGCTGGTGTGAAACTTCCTGTCCATAAATCGTACTTAACAAGAACATTAGACCAATGATTGAGTAGACTCTCTTTTTTAAAATGGACATTTTGGTTTCAGTTTTGTCTATTCCTTGAAATGCTTTACACATTACAAGATAATTAATAATTATTAATTCAATATTTCAATGAATGCAAATTTCCACATTGTTTGTCTACCTACTTCCCTCTCTTATGTGCTTCGGCAGGTGTCATCATCTTACAACTCAAGTGTAGCCTTACATTATTTTATTTGTGTATCCTCCTCACGTACCTTTCTGTGAGAGGGTAGGAACTACCTATTTGGTGATTCCGGCTCTATTCAACTTATTTTAGCTTAGTGAATTTTATATTATTATAATTTTAGCCATCTAAAACAAATCCATTTACTTTTCCTTCTAGATTATGATGGAAGTTTAACTCTCCAAGAGGAGATCCTGCGGAAAACCTGATTGCGGACAATGGACTTAACATAATTTGACCATTTGTTAAATGCGTTGCTTCAAGATTATCTTCAAATATTGAAATCTCATAGAATACATTCAATGATTCATCATTATATATCCCAACATATTTCCATAATTCTATTTCATTTAAAACAGGTCGATTTAGCCCGACTATTTCACAGTGATAGTTAAAGTCAGCAATCCTCCAGAACAGAGAATTGGAATGAAACGTAAAGTAAGAAGTTGGGAAATAAATGAACTTAAATTTCTTGTCGCCAATCAAAGGAAGTGGAGTCTTATCTCCGCCAAAGTAAAGGTTTTTTTTGTCAATCTTGATTGTCCAATATTGTCCTGGAAAAAGTTTATAAGTCCCTTCAAATTCTTTCATTTCTTTTTCTGTATTAAATATATTGACAGGCTCAGGTTCAACTATGAAGTCTTCTAAATATATTTTAAATAAATCCTGTACTATTAGCAGACCATCAAAATCTTCTTGGTTTCCTAATGTAACAATTGATAAATTATACTTTGGCACGTGCATTATATATGCGCGATAACCACCAGTTCCACCGCCATGAAAAACAGTTCTAAGTCCTTTGTAGGATTCACTTAGTAAGCCCATTCCATACCCTAAATCACTATCTTTAGAAAAAGATATTGTCTTTGTCATTAATTGATTCATTTGACTCTGAGTACCTACTTTTCAGCAAAAAGTATAAATCCTGAATTTCCATATTGATACTGTGTGCCTGGCTCAGAATTAGCAGTATCGATGCTCAACATTGTCTTTACTGCCTGATCGTTGCTAATTGGGTTATCCGGACCAAAACCGATCATTTGAATTAGGTCAGAGTAATTTGGCAATCCGTGCGTATGATTTGTAAGCTGTTTAATTGTTATCTTATAAGGTAAATTTTCTAATTCGGGTAAGAATTGAGATATATTATCTTGCAATGAGAGTTTTTCCTCTTCCACAGTAATCAATGTTAAAAAAGCTGTGAACTGCTTTGAAACAGAGGCAATGCTAAAAGTAGAAGAATCAGTTATAGTGAGATTATTTGAAAGGTCAGTAATGCCTTTTGTGTTCTTATAGATTACTTTTGCATTTCGCATAACGGCAATCGCAATACCGGGCTCTTGAGGATTTGTATAGGACGCTATGATTGAATCTGACAGTGCTACATTATTGGAAGTTGAATTAGTCTGTGCCAGAATTTTATTAAATGCGAAGAACACTAGTAATAGAATTATTTTATTCATATGTTTTTTCTAATTCTAACTAACGTCATGTTAAATTACTGATATCCAGGCCTAATTCCATAGT
>CAZQDZ010000129.1:0-2079 GCA_964591455.1 uncultured Saprospiraceae bacterium | reverse complement strand
TAGGAAGTATCTCATGGTTGAGAATGGTAAAAAGAATAAGTATGTGGTTAAAGTTGAAAGTTAGAAAGTTGAAAGTGTGGACTTCCTCACTATAGTGGACTAATTCTTCAGATTTTAATAAGGCAATGCCTATGGTTGTCTTTGAGATCGAAGCGATAAATTGTTGCGTTTGGGAGTATATGACTCTTTATTCTCCTTATTGGAATATTCAAACCCTTTCGAATAGATAATACTATCCGCATTAGAAACAGAAACTGCAAAGCCAGCAATTCACTCCGAATTCTATAATCTCTCTAATTTTTCATCAATGTTAGAGAGGTCTGCATTAATATCATCTTTAGATTGGTATAGAAGAAAAGAAATGAAACCAATAACTAGGATAAAAATTAGTAGTGACACTTTTCTCAATAGTTTCTTGAATTTCATGTTTTTCATAAGTTATCTGATCATTTTATCCTTAGGATGAATTTTTCCTTAGGGTATTTTGACAAAACACATGATTCGAGTTCTTATCTTATTATCTGTGCATATTATCCCAAAATATAAAAAGACATAGTACCATGCATAGGCATGCTATTAGATAAAAGATCACATAATATGGACAAACGTTTTTAACTCTTTCGATAGATAGGAAACTGGTGATGAGTTAGTCCAAATGTGTTTTCTCTTAGCTGGAAGTAATTTGCACACAAATAATATAAATTTCTATGATTTCTGAAATTCTGGCTAACGTTTATCATATGCGTAGTGCGACAGATTAGGGAGCCAAATCACATATACAATGTTGTACGCTGGCTTTTCATTCATTAAAGGTTTCAATATTCTTTATCATTAAGTTCGCATTGATGCAGACTTCTTGAATCTCATGATAGCTATTGTCATGGATCCAAGTACAAAGCCAGGTATAATTTGAACAAGTGCTCCATAAATCCCCTGATTTAAAAGTACCTGTGGCCAGTTATCAAAATATAGACCGTAATGAGTTCCTATTTCCCAAGTTATATCAATCCACCACACTGCAACCACAGTAAGACGAGAAATTGGTGAAAATATAGTTAAACATAGTAGTATCAGGATGTATGGTTGCTTCTCATTATATAATTTAACTCCCCAAAACACAGAAAAGGCTAAGGTTAGCCAGAGAAGTCCAATTATAAATATTGCGTATTCAGGAAGGCCAGCAAGCTCAAGTAGAAAACGAACAGGGGTTACAAAAAGACTAATGATTATAGGAGTTTTTGCAAGGTGAAATGCTTGTTGAAGCGCACTTTCTTTGTTGCTTAATTTCTTTTTATCTATTTCCATATTCGTATTATTAATACCCCTCGTACAGCTAGTGTGTGAAGCGTAGCCGGGCGAAAAGCGGCTATGTTCTCAAATGCATTGTTAGCCGTTCGTCTTTTCTAGCTTTTTTCTTATAATATAAATTGATGAAATCAAGATGATCAAATACCTGCCGATTAACAATACTATGAGCATTGTTCAATTAGAACTCATTGCTGGATCATTGGGTATTCCAGTTTTCCATTAGCTCCATTCATCTGCTAATCGAGACGCAAAACTCCAATTCCCAGTTTCTAATATAACGATTCCGTCTTTAGTCTTGAGGTTTATTCTCGCTGCATTATTGGTTGCATCTAAGCTAATGTTAAATGGCTCTATGTTGACCCCCTAAATGGCGCAGGCTGACCCCCCTGAAGAATATTCTAAAAAAGTGTTCTTAGCCCCTAAATGGCGCTAGCGGACCCTATAAGAAATAGATACTATTTCGATGCATGAGTAGTGGAATAATAGAAGTGATATCAACTATCTATTGGCGGAGTTATACCTAATCGCATTAGAATCTCCTAAATCACATTGTGCCAAACCCAAAACAACAAACTATCACCTCGATAAACTCAATAATTAAGCCTTAATGAACTACTTAGACATCCAATCTGAGGTCTATAGATGATGTACTCACTGACTTAACGTATCCGTCCGAGCAACTACAACTTGATATTATGAGGTAGCAGATGGTTGAGATCCAAGGCATGATTGGCTCTACTGGCATCAGCATCCTTGGCTTCATAATATTTA
>CAZQDZ010000128.1:0-2101 GCA_964591455.1 uncultured Saprospiraceae bacterium | reverse complement strand
GTATAGTGGCGTATCGATACCTCATAGGCATCACTATGCTTCAGGATGTTTTGTAGTAATTCTTGGGTGATGAGATATAAGGTGAAGCTTGTATCTATATCTATGCGCAGCTGTTCGACATCGTCCGGAGCAGATGCCATGCTAAAGTTCAATTTATCAGAGCTATACTTATGACACAGATCCTCCAGAGCAGGGATCAAACCCAACTTCAACAATACCGGAGGTACCAGCTCATGGGATAACTCACGCACCTGAGATGAGGTATCTCGGATTAAGTCTACCGACCGGTCTATAGACGCATCATAACTGCCTGCAGAGGCTGTCCGCAATGCAGACAACTGAAAGTCTGCCGCTGTTAACTGACTGGCGATACCATCATGGAGCACTTGCGCAACTCTGATGCGTTCTTGCTCTTCACCATCGAGACGGGCATTGATAGAGTCGAGTTGGGCCTGTTGTTGAGCCTTTATTTTCTCATCGCTAAACTTAACTAATGCCTGTTTATTCTCTTTTCTTTTTTGATATAGAAAGTAAGCGCCGAAAAGTGCCACCAAAGAGGATAATGCAAGATATAGTCGATTTCTCGTCAACCTAACTTGCTCTGTTTTAAGGTTTTCTGTTAGCACATCATTTTGATATTGCTCTTCTAACTCAGACATTCTGTCGTCATGTTGAGAGCGATCAGACTCGTCAAGCACATCATACTTCAATTCACTATAGTGAAGCGCAGAGTCTAATTGCCCTAAATCCTTGTATGTTTCACTGATCCATCCATAGACCTTGATCTCATTTTGGTACACCCTTGTTTCATTGGGCCCAATGGAGAGCCCTTCCTTAAAATAGGCAATGGCCATTTCAAAAGAATCTATTGTCTGATATAAATTACCCAGATTTACACAATTGGAGAAGAGGTATCGGTCATACTGATCATCCATCAATGAGTTACATCGCTCTATGTTTAGTTTGTACTGAGCTATAGCCTTATCATAATTTTTCTCACTGAGCTCAAGATATCCAGCGAAGATTGCTCTATATTTTATCTCGAGATGATGGTCTTGAGCATCAACTGCCGCCCCAATATTCTCCAACCAATATCCTTCATCGACACTTACATCAAAATCACCTTCTCTATACCTATGTTGTAGATCATACTTTACTCGATGAAATCTGCCCCATGCTCGTTGAACATCTGTTCGGGCATTAGATTCTAACTGAGTAAGGTAAAATTCCCAGTTAGAGGCATCTTCATCATTTAGAGCATAGAGATTGACCATTCTCTCCAATGACATAAAGATTGCATCACGATCATTAAACTTTTCCGCTTTCTTTAACGCTTGGTCATAATATTTTAGAGCAATGGAAGGATTAGACTTATTAGAATAGAAATGAGAATCTCCAACGCTAATTAGTGAATCTATAAGAGCTATTATTATTACAAGAGCGATCATCCAACCACATTAATATCGCAAACTTTAGGTGTGAATTTTGTATCAATAGGATCCGGATTAGTTTGAATCCTATCGTATTCTTTAAATGTAACATCACAAAAAATATAAGGACGACTCATATCAACGCTATCCAATGTTTTATAGCTAACAACTTTTGATGCATCGTCCTCCAGTTTCATAACAAAATGGAGCTCAAGTTTGTTGCCAATGATAGTATCATATGCAGAAACAAGAGATGGAAAAACATTCGAATCCTTCGTTTCGATTAGGTCAATTCTGAGTTTCTTATTCGTAAAGTCATAATTACCCGTTAATATTATTGCATCTACGTTACTCGATTTGCAAAAATATATAGGTTCGCTATAAATTAATTGGTCTTTCCCGAGAGACCTGCTGAATGTTGCGAAAACAGATTCGCCCTTTTTTGAAAAATCCTCTCCTCTGATCATATCTTTATCGCACTTTGTAATACGAAGATTAAAAGTATAATAGACCAAAAGACCTAATAATATGGCTATTACAGCACCTACAATAATTTTATTCATTTTTACAAATTTTCATTTGCCAATCCAACAGAGTTCTTCACTTTCATCTTTATGATGAGATTCTTTCTATAGGTATCGACTGTTGATTTAGATATATATAATTCTTTA
>CAZQDZ010000127.1:0-2161 GCA_964591455.1 uncultured Saprospiraceae bacterium | reverse complement strand
AATAACATATCAGGCTTGTGAATAGTATTATAATCTCAATTAACTTGTCACCTGACAAGAATAATATGATATTGCCTAAATAGAAAATATGGCCAAAAAGCAACTTCTTACTCTAAAAATGATCAATATTCTAATAATTGATCAGGTATATACAAGTTGGCAGGAATTATGAATGAAAAACAATCAGACAAATTGAAGATGAATACAGTAGAATTTCTACTTCAAAATCTGAATGGTAGGCTTCGAAAGAAGACTCAGGAACAATTCACGTCAGCGGGAGAAATCATATCAATAAAAAGTCCATGCGATATTGAAGTACGGACTGACTCCTGAAATGATATGAGTGCGAACAAATTTTAATATTATTTAATATGAAACATTTATTGTTAGTCGCTTTGATATTTTTCACCATCTCTTGTTCAGATAGTAATGGAGACGAAATCTCTAGTTCAAGTATTTTACTAGAAGAAATGAGCAACATCGAGCATCAAAATCTTTTACTTGAATTAAATACCCAGATAGAAGATATCTTGATTGATTTCAAACCTATAAAAACCGATATGGCATCCTTTAAATTAGACGTTATATCAGGTAAATATGAGCTGCCAGAATCGACACTAAATAAACTTACTAGTGCACTAGAGCCTTTGGAAAATTACGGTAGAGCTGTCTCTGAATCCATAGGATCTACAGATTCGAGAATTGAAGAATATTACTCACTGGGAATCTTTAAGCCCGAGGACAAATTCAGTTCTACTTATTTCTCTGAATCTTTTGAAGATCTTAGAGATACAAGGAAGTTAGATGGTAGCGATTTTCTAAGGTGCGGAGCTGTTGCCATTGGAGCGGATGCTCTATGGGCATTAGGAGGTTCTAGTGCAAGTGCATGGAGTCGAGCTGCCATGAAGAAAGCATTTACAGCAGTTGCAAAGAGGTTTTTAGGTCCAATTGGGGTTGCTATTGCAGCTGTTTCATTTGGAGTATGTTTAGCTTCAGTATAATGAAGATATTATATATAGCATTAGCTCCTTTGATTTTCATGGTGTTCCAAACAAGGATAAGATCAATTAAGCAAGCACAGTTGAACAATCTTAATTCTTTGAAATTAGAGTATGTTAAGATTTTTCTCTGTTTGTTTGTATTATTTCTGATTATTCTTGTCATTGAAGGATGAGCTAGTCCGAAAACTCCGGCCAACAAGGCATAATAAAGTAAGAGGGGCTCAACAGCCCCTCCTACTTATATGCCTGATCCATTATCTGCAATTTGGACAAAATGAAGAAGATAGCCACAGATATAGAAACTGAAGTGTGGGCTTCAATTATTAAAGCACTTCGAAATGATGGTTGGATTGTAACAGCCAAATATTGGGGATTTGATGCAGGAATAGATGATGATTATTGGTGTCTAAGAAGAGGACTTGACAAAATAGAGTTTGGGTGGTCAAATTGGACTGAAGGAGAAATAAAAGCAAAAAGGTCAATATTAGAAAAGCTTGAAGAAAAGCACAAAATTAAATTTAAGTTCGGAGAACCAATGAATTTAAAGAAATCAGTAATAGCTACATATAAGTTCCAATCTTTGCCGCTTTGGATATTGAACAAATTTAATTTCTTCGATAGAAAATTATGAATTGGATAATTAAGAATAGAAGCAAACTTGGATTTCATACAAATCTTGAAGTTTTACTTAAACCAATTGAAGGAGACATAGAAAGGTTCAATTGGCTAATTAACGATTTGGAAATCAATTCCTCAGAAATTAATAGCCTACCAATTAATCACGAAAAAGATTGGTTTTACATATCTTCAACACAAATGGAAGAAATTAGAATTTCTGATACTCAAATTGTTTGGGGTGCATTCAGTGCAATTGATAAGAAAGTAGATTTACAAATCACTGAAGAAATTTTGCCTTATGCAGAAGGGGTTGCCCAAATTTGGAAAAATGGAAACCTTCAAGTGAATGAATCAGAAATTGAAATTATAGCTTGGGATAGTAGTTTTACAATTGTGAAATTCACAAATGAAAAATTGCCAAATATTTTTTAGAGAATACTTTGATGAAGCAATTGAATTGGAGAAATATAAATGGAAGAAAAAAAGCAGATAACAAGCTATGACGATGTCAGATTGGCTATCGCCAAATCCGCCACGTATAG
>CAZQDZ010000126.1:0-2177 GCA_964591455.1 uncultured Saprospiraceae bacterium | reverse complement strand
AACAATTAGGATTAGGAGATATTAGTGAAAAAATAGCAGAAATGATTGAGAATACTCGGGAGATGATCAATGAAGGTATCGATTGGCTCATCGACAAGGCTCTGGAAGCAGGAACTGCTTTCTTAAATGCCCTTGGGTTGGGAAGCAATGAAGAAGATACTGAACAGATTGAAGGAGAAGACAATGAAGAATTTGTAGGCGTAGATGAAGAATTTGAAACAAGTTCTGGAGAAGATCATGAACTGTACTTTGCGCAAGTGGGCGGTGCGTATATGCTCATGATTGCCAGTGATCCTAAAACATTTGAAGCGTTTATTGCCGAATTAGAAATAGACACTGATAATGCAGAAGCAGTTTCTGCTAAGAATGAAGCGAGGACTATTGCCACAGCTATTGACGAAAAGAAAAGAGAACGAACAGGGGCTGCTACTGAAGAAGAAACCAATGCCAATATTGAACGAAAAAATCAAGATTTGGACAACCTATTAACACAGTTAAAACCTTACGCAGCCACCTTAATGGGCATTGGCGAAAATGAACTTCCAGAAACAGAAGATCCTATTTACACTACAATTAATGTTATGGGTGCTCAACTTGCCCATACAATGACAGCGACTGTTTTGACAAATATAGGAGATAGTGGAAGTGCGCCTAGTGTATCTAATACCATATGGGAAAAGTTGAGAACGAGAAATGAAGGAGGAAGAACCTATTATGTTAGAGGTCATATGTTAAACCACAATATTCATGGCCTAGGGAATACATGGGGAAATTTAACAATATTGTCCCAAACTGGAAATAGAAATCACTTAAGCGAAGCTGAACAATCGGTGAAAATTGCTGTCGATTCAGGAGGAATAGTCAGATATCACGTTATTGCAGATTATGAGAATACACGAAATGACATTATAAGTGATTCTGAATTTCAATCTGCCGGAGTTGATCCTGGAAAATGGGAGGCAATACGAGAATTGAAGCGTTATGAAAAACAGGCGGTGCCAAGACGATTATTGTTAACCGCCGATATAATAGAGTCTGACGGTAATAATGGTTTTAGAACAAAACAAAGTTTAGTAAGTAGTAGAAGTGTCCTCAATCCTGTAGATACCGCATTAACTTCATATGAAGTAGGAAATAGAGTAACTCGTCAGAATGTAAGTTTGGTCAATAGTAGTGCTCAATTGATTAGTGAAAATACTGGAATTGATCAAGGTCAAATCGGTGACATACAACAAGCAGCACAGCAAGTAGAGAATTTAGATCGGTATGACAAAATTAAGAATAAGATGAATGAAATGAATACACTTAGCAGTGCGAGAATTCAGTTACTATCTCGTAAAATAGACGATTTGAAGAATATGAGACATGTACGATTAACCTAATTAATATCATTATGCAAAAACTCCAAGACATACTGGACACATTAGAACTAGATATTTATCTGGCACAAGAGAATGGAACAGTTCTAAAAAAAGATAATTGGACGAACTTACCTCTAGAAATAGGAGGACTTTCCATACCGGAAATTGATAGAATTAAAGAAGAATCTTTACTTCTTTTATATCAGGATAAAGGAAATGGATTTAGGCTAAGTTGGGAGGGTAGAGAAAAGAATTTGAATGGAAATTTGGAGTTTTTAAAGATTGAAAATATGCTTCAGGACTGGAGTAAAAAAGGGCTTTATACCGAGAAAGATTTAATCGAAAATGATTTAATGGAGTACTACAAACCATTTGATCTTGTTTCGGAAACAATAAGCTGTGGTTTATTAATTACAAATGAATTTGTCGGAAAGTCTATATACTTACATCATGCACCAAATTCAGCACTTTACAATTTAGATATTGATTTTGAGTCTTATATTCTGTTGGCAAGAGAAGCGAGGATTTTCCAATATTGGCAAAAAGTCCTTTTAGAGCTCAAGAATAACTCCCCTTCATTATTAACTAAAGAATTTAAAACAAACATGCCACTAATATTTCCTGATTTTAAATGGGATACGTTTGTTGACATTTATACCAAATGCAGGTTATCATTAAAATAATAGAAACACCATGGAATCCTCAGTAATCAACATACAACAGACTGCTTCCTTAAATTCAATTTTCAGTTATCTGGAAAAGTATATAAGAGCGCGTTTATCATTGCAATTTACAGACGAAGCTACAGCGCTGCCA
>CAZQDZ010000125.1:0-2383 GCA_964591455.1 uncultured Saprospiraceae bacterium | reverse complement strand
GTGATTACTGGTGATACAGGTCTTATGCATATAGCTGCTGCTTTATCCAAACCTATGGTTGTTGTGTGGGGTAGTACTTCTCCTGATATGGGATTTAAGCCTATCTACAGCGAAGATTCTCAAGTTATCAACCGTGATGTAATGCTTAATTTAGACTGCCAACCTTGTTCGAAATATGGTAAGGAGAAATGCCCTCTCACTCATATGAACTGTCTCAATCATATCCCTGTGAACAGGGTGAATGTAAGTATCGACGAGATAGTCGCTCTTTTTGCTCAGAATGATGGACAAAAGAGGTTATTTCATCGATAGAAACTGACTATCAGACAAACTGTATATTTACGTAAAGTGTTATAACAGAAAGAAACTATAAATATGGCCACGATCAATGTGAATCCGGGTAACAACCCGATGAAAGGACTTAATCTTTCAAAATATGTACTTCCAGGATTTATTCTGCTGATGTTAGTATTGCTCCTGAGCAACACCACATTTGTTACGATAGACCCAGGGCAGAAGGGCGTGAAGTTCAAGAGATTTGCCGGAGGTATTGATAAAGAAAAAATTTATGACCAAGGCTTTCATATAGTCATGCCATGGGATAAGATGATTATATACGATGTACGTATCAATGAGGACTTTGAGGATATGGATGTCCTTTCAAAAAATGGATTATCTATAAACGTAGAGCTAACCTTTAGATACAAGCCTATACCTGAAAAGATTGGCTATCTGCATGATGGGATTGGATCGGACTATCTCGAGCGTATCATAAAACCCGAAGTACGATCTGCTACCAGAGAGGTTATCGGGAAGTACCTTCCAGAAGAACTTTACTCTACCAAGCGAGAGGCTATCCAAGATGAAATCTATACTCAGACTAAAAATGCCATATCGAGTAATTTTCTAGAGATAGATGCTATACTAATCAGATCTGTTCAGCTTCCTAATAAGTTGAAGGCTGCGATAGAGCAGAAGCTAGAGGAAGAGCAGCTAGCATTTCAGTTTGACTTTAGACTGGAAAAGGAGAAAAAAGAAGCCGAGAGAAAAATCATCGAGGCACAAGCCAAGGCGGATGCGAATCGTATACTTAGTGCAAGTTTAACAGATAAGATACTTGCTGATAAAGGTATAGAAGCGACATTAGAATTAGCTCAATCACCTAATTCTAAGATTGTAATAGTGGGTGGAGGTGACGAAGGACTACCACTGATCCTTAATAACTAGATCTGACTAGTAAGGGCTTTAAATAATGCCCTTTTTATTCTTGAAATCTTGTTGAAGGATTTTAAAGTCGAGTTTGCCTCTTTGTTCTTTGAGGTGCTCAATGATAATAAATCCTTTTTCAAGCTTTTTTGAAGAACTTTTGACGTTATTAACTAGATATAAAAGGCTTCTTTGTTTGCCTGGTGTTAATCTGTGGAAGTAGTCGCTTCCCTCGGGGTCATTTTCTAATAGTTCTTGCATCTCTGGGTCTAAGGGCATACCATACTTACTTTCATCTGCTTCTAGAGTAATATCAAGTTCATCCCCGAGTTTGACTTTGAGTTTTTTTAGAATTGTCGAATTAATTTTGATAAAGTAAACATCTTCTCCTGCCGGCATTAATGATGCATGAATTTGTTCCGTTGAATTAATCGTGCAAAGAAGTCTTTTGATTTTTTGATTTTGAAATTCCATTACCACTGATGAAGGCACCTTGACATGATACTTCCACAGGTTGTTAGAGTACTCTTGAAGCGGCGCTTGAAATTTAAATGAATCCATTGGTAAGATTGAATTAGAGTTCTAATTGATTTATATTTAAGAATGCATCGATTTTCAAATATACAAGTCAAGCATGTCATAGCGCTAGGATTAATAGGCCTACTTTTATATATGATAGTATCTTCTATCAGTATTTATGATTCTGTATTTACGGGCCCTACCCAAGAGCCTAAAATGTCTGAGTGGGAGTCTTACTTTGAAAGTCGCCAGAAAAGAAATGCCAGGGCCATGAAACTCTCATATGAAGATCTTATGATGATAGGTCATGAGTTGCTTGAAGAAGAAGATTTTAAAGAGGCCATAGAGGCATTCAAACTTGCGAAATCCATTTATCCAGAATCAATAGATCCTCGTATACAGCTTTGCTATATCTACCTACAGCTTTGCCAGTCTAATAGCAATGCCTGTAATTATGGCAAGAGAGAGATTTATTATGCCATGCAGCATTTAGACGGTGCAGACCATGCTTCAAAAGCTTATTTGGACAAACTCGTTGATCATACTGATCTCACTGAGCTCATAGCGCTAGAAGAGGGTGTAGCTATGAGTAAGATTTTCTGAGAGGCGTTATCGCGTGCTAGCCATTCTTGGTGTATATTCGCACGAATTTTCATAA
>CAZQDZ010000124.1:0-2424 GCA_964591455.1 uncultured Saprospiraceae bacterium | reverse complement strand
TTAATTGTTTTTGACAGCATTATTACTACTATTTAGAAAAGAGGGTCTCCTGTAGTTGAATGTATGGGAGGCCTTTTTTAGAACGCGGACTTCGAGGAATTGGTGGCTCATTTCGTTAATGATTTGATAAATTTCTAAGGTGCACTATTGTGCGAATTGATAATAGCTATATTAAAAAACGAACTGAAGACACATGAAGAACTGTATTTTATCCTTCTCAATCTTGTTGATATCGATATCGCTGATTGGACAATCCTTTAGCTCACAAGATCCAGCATATATAGACAATGTAAAGGCTGGCGAGGCTAAACTCAAGGCTGCTGATTACGATTCTTGTGTGATCTATTATCAGACAGCATTTGAGATTAAGCAAACCAGTTTTCTTAGCCTCATGCGTGGTGCGGCATGTGCACATAGCAATCATAGCGAGGCCTTACGAGACCAATGGATGTCTAAGGCTTTTGAAAATAGCTGGGGCGGCGCAAAAAATATCTTTGACAGCTATCCCGAGTTTGATTATTTGAGAGGAGGAGATTTCGAAAATATGGTGACTAAACGTTTCGAAGCAGCTGCTGAGGATGCTGGGGTAAATCTTGAACTGATGTCAGAGTTTGACTCAATTGCTTTATATGATCAGAAATGGCGTCGTCTGATGCGAGACACGTCAGATGCTTATGGGTGGGATTCTCCTCAGATGGCAGCATTATGGGATAAGCAAAGCCATTGGGACTCCCTCAACACGTTAAGAATAGAAGAAGTGATCGTAGAACAAGGGGGCTACCCAGGGCGATCTTTAGTTGGTGATCGACACGCTTCTACAGCTTTCTTGGTCATCCAGCATGCGCCATTGGAGACTCAGGTCAAGTACATAGATATGATGAAGGAGGCGGCCGATGCTGATGAAGTCAGATGGTCCTCTATCGCATTGCTTATAGATCGTGTGAATCTAGGCTTAGGCGAGAAGCAGATATATGGCAGTCAGCTAGCTAGAAATGAAGAAACAGGAGGCTATTATTTTTCTCCCATGGAAAACCCATATAAGATCGATAGTATCCGAGCCACAGTGGGTTTGGGCCCTATTCAAGCCTATGCAGATAACTGGGATTTCACATTTGACATTGAGGAACATCTCGAGATATGGGCCGAGATGGAGGAAGAAGGAAAGAAAGATTGATGGTCACAAATTTTTTTCTGAGTTTGTGTAATAATTGACTTAAGTGCTATTTTGATATCCAAATTGGTTACACATGCGATTTGGATTCATTTTTTTCTTGGTCAAATTATCAGTAATTAACGGTTACAGTGAATTTGAATCTGTCGGACCTATACTCAATGATAGAATTATCCACTTATACTCAACAGTTCCATTATATCCAGGATGTGATACTGAAGCATGCAGTAATACAGAATTGGCCGAATATATTTCGAGCAACATTTTTTATCCGAGTTCTATTCGTTCAGATGGCGCAATGATGTATGCGAGTATCACAATAGATGAAAATGGAAAAATGACGGATGGGATTCAAGTCTATGAGAGTATTAGCGCCACTGCTGATGATCAAGTGTATAGACTCTACGGAGGACTAAAAAATCGAGGTACTTGGACTCCTCGGAAGGTAGATGGAGAAGCAATTTCTACCTCTATGATCATTCCAATTGTTTTTAAGAGAGGACCAGTATTCGATTGGGATATAACTGAATTGCAGAAGAATAAAGTAGCACCCGAAGGATTTGATATCATTATGGATCATATAATTATTGGTGGATTTAGAGCACAATTGGATGATGATAATGAGATATATAAGATCGTTGAGGCTATGCCGCGGTTTCCGGGTTGCGAGAATGATTCTGATAGCGATATAAAATTAAAAGCTTGCGCTGACGAGAAGTTACTTTTGTATATCTATGATAACTTAATGTATCCATTCTCCGCTAAGACGAATAGGATCGAAGGAAGGGTCTATGTACAGTTCGTTGTAGAGAAAGATGGTTATCTGACTGATATTAAGTTAGTAAGAGATATTGGTTATGGTTGTGGAGAGGCGGCATTGGCCGCTGTAGAAGGCATGAATATTTTGCCTGATCGATGGGCACCAGGCCTTCATAGGGGACAACCAATTAGAGTGCTTTATACATTGCCGATCACATTTAAACTGCCGCAGGAAGATTAGGTTTTCAAGTACAAAAGGTTTCATCTTTGGTCGCGGAAGAGCTTAGAGCATTAGCTTCCAAAAAACTTGCTTTCTCCACCAGAATCATTATTCCTCTATAGCCCTTGAACCAATCTATCAACCATCCCCATAAACCCCTTAACATCACTAAAGTCAGTTATCACATGCTCGACTCCTAGGTCAGTAAAGAACTCTGTGTCCCCCTCATGCCTGACACCTATGAGCGGGATATCCATATTATGGGTAGTCTGCA
>CAZQDZ010000123.1:0-2445 GCA_964591455.1 uncultured Saprospiraceae bacterium | reverse complement strand
GCCCTACTGGTCCTTGTGCACCATCTATTCCATCTACTCCCGCTGGGCCTTGTGGCCCTACTGGTCCTTGTGCACCATCTATTCCATTTATTCCTGCTAGGCCTACTGGTCCTTGCGGTCCTTGTACACCATCTATTCCATCTGCGCCCGCTGGTCCTTGTGGTCCTACTGGTCCTTGTGGCCCCTGAGCACCATCAACTCCATCTACTCCCGATGGGCCTTGTGGCCCTACTGGTCCCTGTGGCCCCTGTTCTCCAGTGATTCCTCTTACGCCTTGGAGCCCTTGTGGACCAACTAGACCTTGTATACCTTGAGGTCCAACTGGTCCTTGCATACCAGCAGAACCATTTATTCCTTGAGGACCAATTGGTCCTTGATTACCGTCCAAACCATCTCTTCCATCATATCCCCTTGGACCTCTCTCTCCTTGGGGGCCTATTTCACCCTGAGCTCCTTGTTGAGCATTCCCTGCATTTAATGCAAAGGGTACTGATGATATCTTCTCTTTGCCTACAAATTCAAAATTATTACCCCCTTCTATATCTACTTCTACCTTTATAAAGTATTGTCCACCTCTTGCCCAATCTAATTCTTTGAAATCTTCATAACTTATACCAGTCCCAATACCTAAATGTACTAGACCAAAATGATTAGTCTCCACATAATGTACTTCTGTATAAACCGGTAAATGGTGCTTATCTACTACAGAAATCCTAAGACTGACATCTTTATCTGGAATAACTCTGCCTTCAAAATCACGGATAACAGCTTGATAGTTGATGCAGTAAGGTGTCTCATGGTTGCAATTCTGTTGGATTGAAGTCAACACAAATTCTTCATCAGGTTCATTCAAAATTGCTAGTTCTATTTTTGGTGTACTTACTGATAAAGTGGTTATGTTCTCTAACTTCTGAAATGATTCCCCGAAACCTAAGATAATTTCTACACGACCACTTATATCAGTATGCAATGAATGCACTTCTGAATATACTGCTACATCATCAATTTTTATCACTGCCTCTACTCTGATATCTTCAAGAGACACTAACTTCACAGTCTCTATGCTATCTACATACTCTCTTACCACTGCAGTGTATGATTCGCAATCAAGGACTATGTTTCGTTGAGCAATACTTATACTACTAGTGAGTAATAATATTACAGAAGTTATTATTGAATAATAATTATTCATTTTATAAATTTTTGCTTTACTTAAATTTTAATGAATGAAGTACTAACTACAGAAATGCCATTAGATATTTTCACAAAGTACTTTCCTGGCGGGTAGGTACTTATGTCCATCGTTCTTCTTTTAGGTTCTGTAGTTTTATATGTAATTACTTCTAGGTGAAGAACCTGAGCATTCCCATCCATAATTGCCATATATCCTTTACCGTCAAATAATAAAGATGTTATTATATTAAGTTGGCTACTAACGACATTGGGTAGTATTTGCAGATAATCAGCAAACTCATTTGAATTCTTTAAGTCCTGTGTATCTAATGCAATAGAGTCACATGGAGAACATATCAAAAATGGTTGTTGTAACCCTTGTGTAAGATAAAGTGAGTCATTAATCTGAAATGAACTTATAGCAGATTCTCCTATAGACCAGGAGATGCTATAATCCTCATCATAATAAGTACTAGCCGCTGGGGAAAATAGCTGTTGGCCATATGACTCTCCTGAAATAAAAAATGCAGAAAATATAAAGAGAATACTCTTTCGAAGTGACATTCCAAGATATTTTTAAACTCAAATAATGTGGTCTAATTCAGACCATGGGAAAATTTAAAGAATATCAAGGGTTAAGAACATTAGTCAATATGCCAATGTTCAATATTTATTCCTAGTTCAAATACTTTGATACAAATGACAGATAGTTGCCATAAACTGCAAACCAATTTCAGGAAATGATGGCTATTTGGCATTCAACTTAGGAACCTGGTTGTGTTTACAGCTTGTCATAACATAGGGCCCTCCTCTATCTATGAAGAAAATTTCATAAAGGCGATTGCCAAAGCTGATAGTAAAGTTGATGGATGGATATTATGGCAAAATATTTTTGACAACTAAAAGGATCATTTTCAAATCATTAGAATTTGGCAATCAATCTACCTTAGACTATAGATCGATAAATGATATTACTTCAAAAGAAGCGTGTGGAAACTCAGGTTCAAAATTGAAAATCAAAGCGAGTGATAATTCAGTATTTAATTTACTAGTAAATGACCCTAAGGATTGGATTTATAATATTAATAAACTAAGAAAGAATACATCGCCTGAATAGTGCATCTTAGATGTACCATAAATCATCAGATTCTCTAGTTACAAACTTAGTTGTTATGATAAACTGTTATCGAAAATAAGCAGTTTCCACATTTAGAAGATAGCTAATCATACTTGCCTACCGGCGGTTTTCTTTTTCATTGAAAAAAGCCTGCC
>CAZQDZ010000122.1:0-2454 GCA_964591455.1 uncultured Saprospiraceae bacterium | reverse complement strand
AATTGTGTTCATCGTGTGTGATCGTGGAGATCGCTACCTAAGTACTGATTTGTTTACGTAGAATTCAGTAACAAGTATTCAGAGCAAGCTGCCTATAACTAACTTTTGAATGATAGCCCTCTAAGAAGATCTTCCATTCCAATTTGAACTCCTATATGAACATTATAATGGTCATTTCATGACGCTTGTCATTATTTTGACCAATATATTAGGCATTCAAGAATAATCATCCATAATGACCATTAAAACAAGCATTTTGTATCCAAAACCATTATATTGAACACTATAATGGTCATTTCATGTTTGATACAATAGAAATAAAGGACGTTAAACGAGAATTGGGGGTTTTGGTTAAAGCACTGAGAAAGCAAAGAGGGCTATCACAATTACAATTAGCTAAATCCTTAGATGTTTCCAGAACAACAATCCAAAACTTAGAGCTAGGTAAAAACTTTACAGTTGACACAATTTTGAAAGTAATGAAAGAAATGGATTTACTGACGCAACTAAATAGTGAAATACTCCAAGCAAAAAGCCATGTTGTTAATTCAAAATCTATGTATTAATGGCATCAAACAAAGTAATTAATGTCAATATTTTTGGCCAAGAAATTGGAAGAATAGGCTTAGAAGAAAATGAGGAAAGATCATCATTTCAATTCAATCCTGACTTTCTAAACAGTAATTCCTACAAAAATATATTTCCCCAAACAGGCGTAATCAAAAATAATGACTACGTACAAATGTTCAGTCAATTTGATAATGATACCTTCAAAGGAATACCACCTCAGTTCGCAGACTCACTTCCTGACATGTTCGGTTCCATAATATTCAAAGCATGGTTGGATAGCAAAGAGCAAAACAAGATAACTGTACTAGAACAACTAGCCTATGTAGGCAATAGAGGCATGGGTGCTCTTGAATATACGCCAAGTGTAACATTAGCTGAGCATACAACTATTGATTTAAATGAAATCATCGAAGTACTTAAAGAAGTCCTTGATCTAAAAAAGACAACTGAACAAAAGAACCTCAATAGTCAAGCACTAATAAATGTCTTTAAGATAGGATCATCAGCTGGTGGTGCCAGACCAAAAATCCTAATATCAGAAGAAAAGCAAACAGGTAAAATCATTCCAGGCGACCTTGAATATTCAGACAAATACAACCATTATCTGGTCAAATTAGCAATTGATGAAGAAATAAGATATCCTCGAGAAATAGTGGAGTTCTGTTACCATCAAATAGCTCAAAAGGTTGGCATTCGAATGATGGAATCCAGATTAATAGAGGATAAGCATTTCGCTACATTACGTTTCGATAGACAAGATGGGGAGAAGAAACATGTGTTAACAGCATCAGGAATCACAGGATGGGATTACCGAAATTCAACTAACTCTTCGTATGAAAACCTCTTTAAATTAACATCATTTCTAAAGGTCCCGCACGCACAAATTGAAGAACTATTCAAAAGGATGGTGTTCAACGTAATTTATGGAAATATTGATGATCATCTTAAAAACCATTCTTTTATTTATAATAAACAAAAAGACAATTGGCAGCTGTCTCCTGCATATGATATCACATTTGCACTCAACCCATTGATAAGTTTTAAAAACACCAAGAGGGCACTATCTATAAATGGAAAGAGGAGTAATATTCAGGCAAACGATATTCTTAAATTGGCTGACGAGTACACCGTAAAGAATCCGGAAGGAATAATCAAACAGATACAATCATATAGAGAAGAATTGATCATTCTATTTGGTCAACATGATATTCCCAAACTTGTCTCAGAAAAAATAAATGATCATATTATAAAGCTACTATAAGTGCACACACGCATTTTGTATCACAGCATAAGTGTCGCCTGCGTTGCATACAATCCATCCTTATAACTCTTCATACATTGAAACTAACTCACAAATCATCCTATGCAGAGAAATTCTACAAGAGCAAACTACTTCCCAAAGAAACATTGAAGGCCTTGATGAGTCGGAGGGACGGCCCTGCCGTGCTGCGTTTTGCGATCTGTTATTGCTGTCAATTGGCTGGTGCTTGGGCAGTCATGAACTGGAAAACATTTTGGGTCGCCATTATTAGTAGCCATGCTTGGGCTCTACATTGCGAGTATGTTTGCAGCTAAAGGACCACTCAGAAAACCTCTTGACTCAAGACCTCATGGAGGCATCGAGCATAAACGAGTGATAGACCGATGCTGCGCATCTCCCTAATCAGCTTGCCCTACTGAATTACGTTCAGTTCGTTTCTTTGGAAACTCATCCTTATTTTCATATCCGTACTCAGGACCTGAACTCCGCATAGCGGTTTGTTATAGTTCCCATAAGTCACCAACATAATGAGAGCAATAATAATTCAAGGAAGTGCGAGAGATGATGGCAATACAAATAAATTAGTCAGTGACATCAAATCTGAAACAAATTGGCATTCAATT
>CAZQDZ010000121.1:0-2493 GCA_964591455.1 uncultured Saprospiraceae bacterium | reverse complement strand
TGTCAGATGAACCATCATCTGTTGCGTCATCTAGTATTGTAATAGCTCCTGTAGCATCTAAGGCCACGGAAATATCCATACATATAGCTTCTGGAGGATCCATTTCAGGTGTTCCGAAAGAAGCCATTGGCGGGTCACAGCTAAACTTTGCTAGACCCATATAGTCTATACTATATTCACGCCCGCCTCTTATTGCTATTCGATTAAAGTCTGAATAATCATGGTTTGTTATAGTCCCTGAAACAGATTGTAGTAAAGTGCCATCAGTATCAAAAAGCTCTGAGAAATTTTGATCCTCCGAAGTACATCGACTTAATTCTGTAATTACGAAGTCTCCTCGTGATATCGTTGGGCTCACACTGGCAAGCAGTGCACCACCACCTGATCCATTGGCTCTTCTCTCGATTCCAAAATCTCTCCCAGTCTCACCATTTCTTCTTATGCCATATCCATCAAAATCGCTATTCTCTACACTATATCTATTTTGAGGACAACTTGAATCACCATCGTCATCTCTTGTTTCACGCGTAACTAGCAAAAAATCATCGATAGTGAACCCTAAATCAAAGTACACTCCATCAGGATCACAATTAGTGATTTTCTGGAGGACTGATTCTCCTCCAAGAGTATTACTCACAGCATCACCACTGCCGATGGTCATTGCGCCAGTTAAGTCGTCGAAATCGTTATAGAAATCGAATACTTCGTCTGGATCTCCAGCAGATCCACAGTCCTCATAGTACATGTAAATCGTCGTCCCACCAACCGGTATAGTTGGTATCTCCACCCATACCGTTCCCGTCATACCATTGAAGGTCTGAGTCCAATGGTCTATCTGAGTCGTCTGATCATCCGAGGTGAATAAGATATTGGAGTAAGTAGCATTTATTTCAGGAAGATTGGGCACATCAAGTTTGACTTGATAATTAGTGAGCTCTTCTGTATTTCCATCTATAGTGATAGGTACTCTCTTTTCACAATCACAAACCCACTGAGCACTTAAATTACTTTGACAAAGTAGTAATAATAGAAACAGGAAAGGAGTTCTCCAAAGGGCATTGGAGTTAATGGTTTTCTGCTTATTGGGTTCAATTTTCATAATACCAGAAATGAGTCTTTTTTCGAAATTCTGGAATAAGTATTCTCTAGTAGTCGGATTTACATGTGTTGATTAATTGTCTTGATTTTGATCGTATGTCGAATACAAACACTATGCACTATATGGTCTATATCCAATATCATACCATATATTGATAAGACACTGCTATTGTCAAAACCCCTAAGTTTTTAGGAACTGTTTAACTATTTGTCTTGTATGAAATAAAAAGAGGTCTGTCAACTCAATGTCGCAGACCCCTATTATCTGTTATAGACCTGTTCTCAAATTCATTAGTACAGGCAAATTCTAACTATTTAATCACGCACGAATAATGCTTAATCTAATTGCTTTCACCACGAGATCAATAGTATTACGTGATTCCAACTTGTGAATCATGTTTTTTTTATGGCTCTCTACGGTGTGTGTAGAGACAAATAATTGATGTGCTATCTCCTTAGTCGTAAGTCCTTTACTCAGTAGAACAAGTACTTCTAATTCTCTATTGGTAATATGCACTTCCGGTCTTACCCAGTCAAAAGTTTCATTAGCAACTGTGGCTAAATTTGCACTCATTAGAAAATTATTGTTGTTTATATATGGGCGGAATATAGGTGAAGGAACACTCTTAAATGATAGGGTAATCCTTTAAAAGTGTTCCATTCTTTATTAATACTCTGGATTATTCGTCACAACCGTCAGTCTTCACTTCAAGTTGTCCGTTGGCCTGTACTTCAAATCCTTTACCTAAAGTAGTGCCATCCTTAGCATTATATAACAAGTGGGCATCTAAACCTACTTTGTTAGTAGCCTCGATGGTCCAGTTTGTTCTATATTCCTTTTGCTCACCATTAGTCGCATCATCCCAAACATTGAGGATGATATTACCTTCACAATCTTCAATCAATCCTAATGTCATTGCTGGTGGCTCTGATGTAATTATAGGACAGTCAGCATTCTCATCAATGCGGTACCCTACAAGATTCGTCTCAACAAAATCACAACAGCTAATGCTACGAGTACATCTTACATAGTAAGTGTTCTGCGTAATGACATCTGGCTGGAATGCTGCATCCGTTGCACCATCGATGATCTCCCAAATACTACCCGATCCTTCAGGACCTGTATTCAATTGAGTTGGGAAGAAAGGTGAACCATTAGATCTCTCTTGTGTCGATACTAACCACATGTGCTCCACTAATTCATTACAACCGGAGGTTACAAAATCTTCAGTTGGCTCTATGGCTGGAACATCACATCCAGTACTTGGGATCAACAAGATGCTCTCTCCGCTGATTCCTATACTTCCAGCGTCTATAACTTGATTACATTCACTAATCTCATAAACAATTTCTTGATCGCAACTGCTTAATTCTTCACCTGTAATAGAATTGGTG
>CAZQDZ010000120.1:0-2602 GCA_964591455.1 uncultured Saprospiraceae bacterium | reverse complement strand
AAATTCGGTTCCGAAGTTTACCAAATAGGCTATTGTCAACTATAGCCCTAGCGGTCCTATTTTCATTTTGCTCACCACTGACGTCCACTGCACAGTATAATCAAGTGTGGGATAACCTAGATGGTAGTGATAATTTTGATGAAGTTCTATCTGTAGTAGAAGTTTCTGATGGTATAGTCTATGGTGGCAATGCAACAGCATCTATAGTACCTGGGTCTCCTCGAGACTCACCTGAACCAACAGGTAATGCTGACTTTTGGATTTATAAAACAGATTTTTCTGGCAATATCATCTGGTCTTACACTTATGGCGGATTTGGGCCAGATAGGTTAACTGATTTAATCTCAACGCAGGATGGAGGATTTATTATGTGCGGACGGTCTTCCTCTGATATTGCTTTACCTTATAAAACTGAAGATTCTAGAGGAGGCGATGATGTATGGCTTGTAAAAGTGGATGCGAACGGTTTATTTTCTTGGGATGCTACATTTGGAGGTGATCAAGAAGATCAGGCGACGTCGATTGTGCAAGCAGCTAACGGTACATACTATTTTTGTGGTTGGACTCAAAGTTTAGTATCAGGCGAAGTTTCTTTTCCAACAAGAGGAGGAGCTTTTGATTTTTGGGTAGGTCATGTAGATGTAAATGGAGATTTACTTTTTAATCGAAGATTTGGAGGACCAAATACGGATAGATGTTTAGATATATTTGCTTTGCCTGGGGGAGATATTGTATTGTCAGGAGTATCAGACTCTAATATGGGTGATGAGAAATCTGATGATTCTTTTGGTAGAAATGATGCATGGGTAATCAGAATGAATAACAGTGGCAATGTCATTTGGGATAGGACATTTGGAGGTGACCAAGATGACCAAGGGGCAACTATTCAACTTGCTCCTGATGGAAATTTACTTATTGGTGCTTTTTCTGCTTCTGGAATGACTGGTAATAAATCTGCTAGAAACATCGGAGCGGCAGACTTTTGGCTGATAAAGCTGGATAATTTTGGAAATAAAATATACGATAGAACATTTGGGGGATTTGATGCAGATGAAATGGGTGAAATTCAAATTAATGATAAAGGGCTCTATTATTTGGGTGGAAGATCAATTTCGGATATTGGAGAAGATAAATCGCAAGCAAATAGGGGAGAATGGGATTATTGGTTAATAGTAGTGGATGATGATGGAAATGTATTTTATGATTTCACTTTAGGAGGGGACAATATTGAGAACTTCGAAGATTTTCTGATTTTGGAAGGCGATGGATTACTCTTTGCTGGCGTTACTGCAAGCAATACGAGTGGAGACATCACTGATGTCAGCAATGGTTTTAATGATAATTGGGTGGTATTCTTAGGTTGTGCCTTGGATGACTTTCTTAATCTTGGGGATGACCAAATGGTCTGCGAATTTACAGATCAAGTACTTGATGCGAATATTAATCAACTCCTTGTTTGCTCCACTATATGGAATGATGGAAGCACTGACATAGAGCGTACTTTCTTTATTGATGAAGAAGTGAGTTATTCTGTTATGGTTAGGGATACATTTGGTTGTCTCGCAGAAGATACTATTTCGTTTGATATATTTGATGCCCCAGAATTTGATTTCGGAACTCCTATAATTAGCACCTGTGTTGGCGAGGATACACTGTTGACTACTGGCTTGGATGAGACAGGTAATACCTTTGTCTGGAATGATGGTAGTATGGAAAGCGAAAGAACTATTATGAATCCTGGGGTATATGAATTAACCGTTACGGACATGATTGGTTGCACCTTTGCAGATACTGTTGCACTTGAGAATTTTGCCCAACCGGTGGCGGACTTAGGTCCAGATTTAGTTTTTTGTGATGGAGAAGTAATGAGTATTTCAGTTTCTGATCCCGGACCTGACTTCACTTGGTCCGTTCCTAATTCAAATGTTCCAACTCTAACTGTTAATCAATCAGGTCAATTCTTTGTAACGATTACCAATGAGGATGGCTGTTCTAGTGTAGATTCTATTATGGTTACGGTTAATGAGGTGCCGGATTTTAATTTAGGAAATAATCAATTAATATGTGAAGGCGATACGACAATGCTAGATGCGACTGCGGCTACTTGTAATTCGTGTGCTTATTTATGGAATGACATGTCTACGAATCCAGCGCGTGAAGTCAGTCCATTATTTAATACCACTTATACCATTGTCGTAACGGATATGGATAATATGTGTACCCGAGAAGAAGATGTAACTGTAAATGTTTCTCCAAGGTCTGAGGTTAGAGTTAACGACCTTACTTGTGATCCAACAGAAGTGAGAAATGATACTATCATTTCAACAAATCGATTTGGTTGTGATAGTTTAACCATATTTAATATTCTATTATTGCCAACAGATACATTGCGATTTAGCGAAGGGGTTTGTGATTCGATGGATTTAGGAAGAGATACCCTTATTGGGGCCAATATATTTGGCTGTGATAGCCTCAATATCATAACCTTTTTTCTCTTACCCTCTAGTCTGGAAAACCGCACAGGTGGAACTTGTGATACCGCAGAAGTTGGCATTGATACCATGATTCTTGTCAATGAATTTGGCTGTGATAGTATTATTAT
>CAZQDZ010000119.1:0-2814 GCA_964591455.1 uncultured Saprospiraceae bacterium | reverse complement strand
CTCTTCCAAGAGAAGCTGGGCTTTCCGAGGTGATATTTGGCTTATACCGTGATACGTATAGCTGTGTACTAAAAGATATGATAGGACAAGAGATACAGTCAGAAGAATTAGCAAGCCTCAGAATGACTGCTCATCTTTGTCCAGAGACCTACGGAGACGTTGTATATTGGGCAAGAGGGATATTGGATCATAGAGGAGAACGTCTGATTTATAATGATACTGATTGTAGTTCTGACAATGACGGCGTGGAAGGTAGAGAAAGAAGCACAGTGGATTCTCAGGTATTGAATGATATAATTGTCACACCGAATCCTGCACATACCTACTTTACGATAGAGAATAAGACTGAATATGAAAGTCTGGATATAACCATTATGGATGTTCACGGACAATCGTCAGTAATAAACGCTAAGTTAACCGATAGCATAGAGATAGATTGTAGTAACTTTAGTCCAGGCCTATATCTGATACAGATATCAAATGAAAGTGGTTACAATCGTGTAGAGAAAATAATAGTCCGAAATTAAAGGGAGTAAATAAGCATACTCATCATTAGAATAAAAAAGACAAGTGCTATGAAGTTTGTATATGCATTAGTTCTGTCTACTATAGTCTTAGTCTTAGAGGCACAAGATATGAGAGATTATCAGTGGATAATGGGCACTGACCAGCAAGCAGGGCCAGAGTTCAGGTCCTATATGTTTGATTTCAATAATCGGCCGTTTGCGCCTGAGATCAGAGACAGAGGATTAAAGTTTGATCAGAATAATGTGTCTATCAGTGACAGAGACGGAAACTTGCTTTTTTATTCTAATGGTGAATTTATAGCCAATAGAGATCATGAGATTATGGAGAATGGGGAGGGCATTAACGCTGGAGAGTTTTTTGAGACAATCTGGGGAAGAGGCAAAGGCTATCCAGGATTCCAAGATATGTTGATATTAGAGGATCCAGCTAGTGAAGAGGGATATTATGTGATACATAAGAGATTTGATAGAAAAAATGAGAATAGTTTTGATATATTAAATCTGACATATAGTTATGTTGATTTATCAGTCAATAGTGGCTTAGGAGTTGTGGTAGAAAAGAATATAGATTTTCATACATTAGAAAGTTTTCTTTCATCTTATTTAACTGCGATTAATAAGCCCAATGGCGAAGACTGGTGGGTAGTAAATCCAGGCTTGGATAATAAATATTATTTTTTTTCCATTGATAATGAAGGCCTTCAATTTTCTCATACTTGTGATACTGACCATTTGTTTAATGATAGATATTCTTCTGCAGGTGGGAATGCTAAATTTTCACCAGATGGAAAGTATTATGCATATTTTTCTGAGTTTGATGGGTTATTACTGTATCAATTTGATAGAGAATTAGGTGTATTGTCAGATCTTCGTAAGTTGCCAGTTAAAGTTGATAATAATGTATCTTTTTCCACCTGCGAGTGGAGTTCAGACTCACGCTTTCTCTACTTAGCTACCAGTGATTCTTTATGGCAAGTAGAGGTGGCCTATAATAATCTGGAAGATGGAAGAGTATTTATTGCAGAACACAATGGAGTTCTAGATCCGATTTCTACCCGTTTTTTTACCAGTACCCTTGGGCCAGATTGTCGGATATATATCAGACCAGGCAGCAGCACTAATTCCTTTCATGTAATTAATCATCCTAATGAGAAAGGGGTGGCCTGTGACTTGGTGCAGCAAGGCATCAGATTGCCTGTAATCTCCGAAGTAGGTTCTTTTCCTAATTTTCCTCGCTTCCGCGTAGACGAAGAAGACAAGTGTGACCCCAGTCTAGTCAGTGCCTTTGGAGAGGTGGTATATTATAGACGTGATCTTATTACTTATCCTAATCCTGTCATAGATAATCTCACGATAAAACTCCCTGAAGGTATAGGTGACGGACACATATATGTGCTGGATATGCAAGGGCAGATGGTTCATTCTCAGGAGGTGTCATTGCTGACAGGCAGCTTGCAGATGTCTATGGCTCAGTTGCCAGTAGGGATGTACTCTGTGGAGTATGTGCCTAGAGAGAATAAGGAGCGGGTGGTGTATACGAGTCGAGTGAGTAGGGTGGATTAGGGTGTACGGAATAAGGTTTATAATTTAGAGTCAGACAGTGCCTAATAGAGGTTGACCGTTTTGGTTATAAAACATTACATTTTATAGAGCATCTTTCTCTTCCCAAGCTTAAAAGGGAAGGAATAAAGTCCCCTTTTAAGGGGATTTAGGGGTCAAAAGAGAGAGAGGTGTACTTCAAAAAACTGTTAGATTTCTCTTAGTACCTAAAAGCCGATAGGCATGTTATAATATCTAAAGGCAGTTTTCAGAGAGAAGATATCCCGACTTGTCCAGCGTGAGGTAGAGTACTAGCCTAAATGTGCTTTATTTTGGATGCCAAGAGGATAATCGATTTTTGGATTAACTCAATGAGCATGACACCAAATAGTGAAAAGAATGCATCTATTATAAAGTGGGACAAGGCCTTAATTAAAGATATTTCTTCCTTGGACGAAGAATAAAGCGTCCTAGTCGATAAGGCACTCCGTTGTAAGGTGGAATTAATGATATTGCTAACGATTAGTAGTAAGTCAAATATATTTTTTCGAAGTATTTAGTTGGTTTAAAAACGAAGGCTTAAGGAGCGGTTAGCCTTCGAGAGACATTGATCGGAAATCGTAATTCTATACTGATCAATTTATCTGATTTTAAGAGATGGTCGTAAGCGCGGCCATCTTTTTTATAGAGGGGGAGACTGTTCATTTAATTGTGTCTTATTAACTTTAAAGAAATGAAGAAAAAAGAC
>CAZQDZ010000118.1:0-2835 GCA_964591455.1 uncultured Saprospiraceae bacterium | reverse complement strand
GCTATCTTTGCGCCTCTAAAGCGAATAATAATATATTTAATACCATATAACAATGAAAAAAGGAATTCATCCAGAATCGTATAGAAAAGTGATTTTCAAGGACTTATCTACTGATAAAGTATTCATCACACATTCATGTGCGCCTTCAAAGGAAACGATGGAATGGGAAGATGGAAATGAATATCCACTAGTAAAGATGGAAATCTCTAGTGATTCGCATCCGTTTTTTACTGGAAAAATGCAATTTGTCGATACTGCGGGTAGAATTGATAAGTTTAACAAGCGTTTTGCTAAGACGAAATTTGCTAAGAAAAAAGAAGATTCAGCTGAGAATACAGAGGAAGCTGCAAGCGAGTAGATTCCATCAAAATAATACAAGAATAAAAATCTCATCTTTCTTCACTGAAATTTGAGATTTTTTATTTAAAATCGGCTAATATTAATAAAAAACCGTATATAACATCGTGGTTACACCACTAGAACCTACAATACTATCGTCACACTTAAATGGCCAGCATGAATATTATTTTGTTTGATGATGACACGCGTGAAAAGCTACTACCCCTGACTTATACCAAGCCGGTCGGAATGCTTCGACTTGGTGTTTTGACCATTAAGGAAAAATGGGAAAAATTCTTTTCCGCAAATGTATCCTTTATCACTCAAGATTACTTATCTGACAAATTTCCTATCCAGATTGAAGATAAGAACTACGTTATCAACTCTAGCACACTCCCTTCTTTTCATATTTGTAAATTGATAGAGCAACTTCAGGAAAATGAAGCCTTGCTAAAAGATGGTGACCTTATCGCTGCCTTATTAAATAGGAAACAATTTGACAATCTCATTCATAATGAGGATATCAACGAGCTGGCTGGGTTTGAGATTGGAGAAACTCCCCTACTTCGTATTACACAATTATCTGACATTTTTAGCCTAAATGCTAAGGCTATTGAGAACGACTACGAACTACTCACAAAGAAGAGAGAAACAATGCCTATCCCATCTTTTGCGAGGGTAACAGGAAGAGAAAATATATTTGTAGAAGAGGGAGCAGAAATATCACTTTGCAGTATTAATGCTACAGATGGACCAGTATACATTGGCAAAAATGCAAAAATTCTTGAAGGCTGTTTAATCAAAGGACCTTTTGTCTTAGGAGACAACTCTGTACTCAAGATGGGGGCTAAGATATATGGAGGCACTACCATTGGACCACACTGCAAAGTGGGCGGTGAAGTCAGCAACGTCGTTATGCAAGGATATTCTAACAAAGGCCATGATGGCTACCTCGGTAACGCAGTCATTGGAGAATGGTGCAATCTTGGCGCAGCGACCAACAATAGTAATCTGAAAAATAACTACGGTGAAGTAAAGCTATGGGATTATAGTAGCAGAAGCTTTGCTAAAACCGGCTTACAATTCTGTGGCCTTATCATGGGAGATCATTCTAAGGCGGGAATCAACTCTATGTTCAATACAGGCACTGTCGTAGGCATGGCGTGTAATCTATTTGGTGCGGGTTATCATAAAAACTTTATTCCCTCCTTCTCTTGGGGTGGCCCAGATAGCAGCTACAAAACCCACCGGGTAGATAAAGTCATCGAAACAGCTCAGTTAGTTATGCAACGCAGAGGCATTACTCTAGAAGAAGAAGACATAAATATCATGAAGCATGTATTCAATGAGTCTTCAGAACACAGAGGCTGGGAACGACAACGCAGCAGCTAAATAGTCATGGTTCCTATATGGAAAAAGTATTTGAGCTATCTAACTGAGATGCATATCGAGAGTGCACCTAGCGATATCAATCCTCACCTTTATGTCAGCATGCAAAAAGGAGTACTCCAACTCTGTACTGAAAATGCTATCTATTCATACGGTCAACATTACCACAACTTTGCTAAGACTTTTGCGCAGTTAGACCTAAACCAAATCAAGAATAAAGAGGTCTTAATTTTGGGATTTGGTTTAGGCAGTATCCCAATTATTTTAGAACAATCATTTAAAATTAAAGCACTCTATACAGGAGTCGAGCTAGATGAAAACGTCTTGTATTTATATGATAAGTACATCGCAGAATCTTTAGAAAGTTCTCTTCAATTGATCTGTGCAGATGCTCAAATATATGCTGCTACTTGTCAGCAAAAATACCAGCTCATTTGCAGCGATATTTTTCTAGATAATGAAATTCCAAAGGCCTTTTATACTGTTGAATATCTAGAAAACCTCTCTAAATGCCTCGAAAATGAGGGCCTTCTCATTCTTAATACTTTAGCCCTGACTGAAGCTAATCAGCTGAATTCCAATACCTATTTTGAAAAAGTATTCAAAAAAGTCTTTCCAGAGGCCATCAAATTAGAGGTACATCACAACTATATGTTGCTGAGCCATAGGACCTGGCTGACATAGGTATCAATTCACTCTATTCTTGAAAATTTAGCGTCCTTTCTAGACAGAATTTGCCCGCAATTAGTTTAAATTTGTAATCTAACAGCAATGGTTTGGTAATTAAACTTTAAATCACTGAATCATTCAATAAAATATAGATATGTTTTCAATCAATATATATGTCAAGTTTGGATTAATGGCTTTAGGGCTAATTGGCGGCTTGGTTTTCACTTTTATGAGTGGCTTTGGTTTTTGGTACTCTATCTGGTTTTGGTTATTGTTTATTATCATGACTGCCAGCTATATCTTTATGGGTACAGTTCAGTCGGCAGGTTCACTTATGCAAGAAATGAAATTTGCAGAAGCAGAGAAGAGATTAGAAATGACCTTCAAACCAAACTGGCTGTATAAGACCTACCGTGCGCTATACTTCCTACTCAAAGG
>CAZQDZ010000117.1:0-2947 GCA_964591455.1 uncultured Saprospiraceae bacterium | reverse complement strand
TCGTACAGTGAAATCAGGTTGCCACCTTGATCTTCAAGTTCAAAGTTTGGCGCTAGGTCACCTTGCTTGAGCCCCCCAAGAACATTGTTGGGATTGTTGGCAATACCATGCTTGGTGAGATCAGTGATATCATCTGGTATGACTGTCTCTTGAACTACTGGACTGTCTTTGGCCTCCTTGTTTCCTGATGTACAAGATCCAAGGATGAACATTGCGAGAATGAAAAATTTGAGATTCATAGGTTGAGTTTGTTTGCGCATATTCAAGTGTTGATAGCTATGATTGCTATTTCTGGCATTAATGACTAAGGCATTCCTACTGCCAGTATTATATCATTAGACGATAGTTGGTCCAATATCAGTTGATTGTGATCCCTCTGTGGATCACTCTTTACAATGTCTCGAATATATCAGTCATTTAGCGAAGAGCTCAAATTATCGATTTTCGCTTGCCGCTGAAACCGGTATCACAATATTTGGATCATATCTTGTCCCTATGATTTTAGTCTGGTTTGTAATTGTATTTTTTTGTTATAATCTGTCCAACAATATTTTCATTATCAATGCATATCGTTTTTATCAAGTTCTTACATTCATTGTAAGTGTTAAAATATCTATACATGGTTCCATCTACATAGCTTTCTGAAATTATATCTCCGAATTCATATCTTGTTTCTTTACCAAATCTATCCAATTTTAATAATTTGGTATTGTCATTTGCATATATAGTCTTCTCCCAAAATATCCAATCTGGATTTCCTGGTATCGAAATATGTTCCATCAGAGTAGTATCTTCAAGGTAAGAGTATTGCTTGATATATGATTTTATATCTCTGCCATATGCCTGATCGAATTTTTCAATTTTATTTAGTCTTCCGTTGTCATCATAACTATATTTTTTATACATAGGAATTAGTCCGCCACTTACAATTTTGATTAAACGATCATTATCATATTCATAAAACTCTTTATCGCCTATTCTTTTGTGTGATTCAGCATCTATTCTCGACATTATTTTGTTTGACTTGTATTTCTCAAAATAAATAAGATACGCTTGCTCTTTGATGTAATTGTCTTCATTTCCAAATTCTATGAAATTAATATTGCTTGTATCTGTTAATCCACCATAGTTTCTATATTCTCGGACTTCAACTTCATAATTTTCGCAATTATCGTGCTGTCCGAATGTAATTTGTTGAATAATAACTGTAGTAAATAAAAGTAGTACTATGACGTTCTTCATATAACAAAATATTACTTCATGTGCGATTAAACGATTATATTTAGTTGAAATCACAGTATGAAAACTATAATTTCTAACTAAGCCTGAAGAAATGGAATTATAGTAAACCACCTCATTTAAGAGCGTAGTACTATATCAACCCTTCAAGGTTTAAACATTCTATGTTTGCATCAAGCTAGGTAGTACTAGTTCTTTGGATCTTTAGAATTCACCTCAATATAATCTTAGAATGTTTCCGAAGGAAAATAATTAGCACAAAGCTACAGAAAGCGTAAAGCAAAAAAGATTGTTGGAATAATCCCAAAGGGATGACACTATACTAGTCCAATTTCAAAATAGATAACTAACCCTGAAGGGGTGATATAATACAGAATGAAAAAGGGTGGAGTATGGAAGGATGATGTTATCCTTTCATGCCGACCCGGCCAAAGGCAGACCAGCAGTGTGGAGGCATCTTAAGCATGAGATCTATTAAAGACTGAAGACCTCTACAGAGCTCATTGATTGTTATTTATCTGTCGGTTTCTGAATTCCAATTTACTTATGCCTTTCAAGAAATTGGAAGTAGTCCAGACAATTCTTCATCCGTGGTAATTGTAAGATGTGATGTACCTCACTAAAGTCTGAAAAGTCCATTCCTCCTGCGGCGATGGACTTGTTAAGATACCTATCGTCAACGCCGTTATAAGTATTTGCGAGGGTGATTGCTAAGTCCCATATGGCTATCATCTCTTCATGGTCCAGTATGCTTTTATAGTCGATGTGATCTGAGGTGTTGAATCCTGGAGTGCCATTGTTGAGAGCGTTTCCATCGGGTATTTTTTGATAGTGAGAATGCTCTTTGACAAAGGTGAGTTTTTTATCAGTCGTTTGCTCCTCATTCCAATTGCTATGCTGGACGATATGGATTCTCTCATTAGTATCGATATGCTCCATATCATTCCGAATTTTCATCACGAGAGCTGCGGAAAAATCTGATTGCCCTGCTTCTGCGATCCAAATGTCTCCACCTTCGTTAAGAATGGTTTGAACGATTAGAAATACGTCATGCAGTGCTTGGTCAAAATCCATATGTGCATCACTCCAAGCATCTCTAAATGCCAGTCTAAATAGCGAATTGGCGGGTACATATTTCCCACCTTGAACGCCATAACTTCCTGCCACGGCGTGATAATTCAGTTCAGAATACTGTGGGATTCTTAGGAGAGATGATGCCGCAGCAACTGAGTGGAGATCATCTACATCGGTCTTACAGTCATAATTCAACAGAAGGAGATCATCTTCCTTGTTGAATTCAAGATTCTTGGATGTTTCTGCTACTCTATTTTTTTCCTTTTGAGCGTGAGAACATGATCCCATGGTCACGATTATGAATATCGCAAAGATGGCTCGAATCAATGGTAGGGAGATCATTTGTTTTATAATTTTTGTAGAGCGTATTGGTCAGTTTAAATGATGGGTTGTTAGTTGCTGTAATTTCACAAAGAGTTGCTATTGATTATTTACGAAAAGCTCGTGAATGGTTTTTGATGTGTTTAATGCTGCAATTTTGGGAGTAAGCGCCGTATCCGAAATTCCAGAAATCACTCTGGAAATATTATGATCAACGGTTCCTTTAGCGTTCCAGATTGCTGGTTGAGCTACTGTCAGGTATGCTGAAAAATTGTGATGGCCTGATCCTGGGCGTTCACCAATTATATGAATA
>CAZQDZ010000116.1:0-2973 GCA_964591455.1 uncultured Saprospiraceae bacterium | reverse complement strand
TTCTTTAGATTTATCGTAACTTGACGTGGACTCTGCATATCATTATTCGTTATGTCTAATTAAAAAATAAAATTATGATGAATCTTGATGAAATTCTAAACAGAATGAAAACTGATAATTGCCTTAGCTGTAACTGCATTGAGGCAACCTATGATGAAAATGATGAATCAGTTGTTATTAATGGCACTTTTTGTAAGCCTTCGCGAGAGTCTGACATGATTCAGATTGTAGCTATTAGCAAAGCGTCGGGTGAACTAATTTGGGAATTAGAATGTGAAACACAAACAACATGCTCAATCCCATTTACATCAACTCAACCCTTTATTTGTTACTAATAAGCATTGAAATTTGTTAGACCAAATCAACAATAGGGAAGATATAGATTCAATTCTCAATAACTCATTTTCTGAGGATAATGAATCTAATAATTTCGAAATTAAGGGTACTGCAGGTATTGTCAAATTAACAAAAGAGGTAAAGCAAAATATAGCCAAAGAAATATCTGCATTTGCAAACACCTACGGTGGAATTCTCTTGATACACAATGGTGTAAATACAGAAATAGTAGAATTCAACGACACAGAGGTAGTAGATATCTACGCCAAATTAGAATCATGGTTAGGAGACTCATTGGAACCAAGAATAAATGGTATTGAATCCAAAGTCGTTTCAAACCTTATTTTAATTAAAATTCCTCAAAGTATGACCAAACCTCATAGAACAACTGGCAAGATGAGCACATATTACTATAGGCACATAACTCAATCTAAACCTATGCCTGAAATCATGATTTCTGCAATGTACAGAAGTCAAGAATTCTTAGAAGTAACTTGTAGCTTAATGCTCAATGAAGAGAAGAACTCGCAACTTGAATTTTATACAATTCTTCAAAATAATTCCAACCTAGCGGGCACGTGTCCAAAGATCTATATACACTTATATAGTCCAAGCAAAATCAAGTTGAAGCTATACCCTAAAGGTAATGCTAGGCCAAATAATACTGAAATTGTCGATTTTCAAAACAAAGGCAAACTACCCGAAGCGGACAAAATTTCAGTAGCTTTCACTGGTGAAGGATTAAACAGTAGAGTTTTGTATCCACATGATCATATTGTTCAGGATTTCACAACGAATAGTAGTTTAAGAATTGCAGAAATAAAGACCTTGGCTGTCAGAATTGAATATATGTTGAAAGAGACGAAACGCTTCGAAAGATATTTTCTATTTGAACGAAGTGAGATTTTCGAGGATAAAAAACTTGCACATAGAACAAATTTCACCAATGAGCAGGTAGTACTAAACTATATGAAAATAAGAGAAAACTAGACATAACACCAGATATCATTCCATACTTATTGGCAAGTGCTCAAAGGCTAAACACATAAGTACGGAAGATATCATTATTCGTTATAGTCAATTATGGCAAAAAGAAATAAATATTCAATCTTAATTTTTATTCTAAGTGGTTTGCTATGGGCATGTTCTAGTAACAAACAAAATAAAGTTGATCCACAAGGGATATCAAACATTCAGGACAACGCAAAAGAAGAATATGAATGGTACCTAAGTAAAGAAGTTGTTTATAGGGCTACAAAAGACTCTACTTTCCAAATAGAAAAGGAAACTCATTTCATTTTAAATGCAGAAAATAGAATTAAATCAAAGCTAACATTAAGCGATTTTGATAATACTGATAGAAAATTCAAAAATTACTATGAAACCCGATTCTTAACCTGTCAAGATTCTGTAACGAAAATCACTATTAATGGTAGTACGTTATGGAATAGGAAGAATGGAACAATATTTATAGAGAACAAATGTGACAATATAGAAGATAGATATCAATTTAAATGGAAAGAAGAATTGAACAGCTGGGTAATTTTCAATCTTAGACGAACGAGATATAATGGAAAAAATATTTCAAGAATGATTTGGTTTAGTTATTCAGAGACGGGCGAAGAAGTGACCAATTTGTCTGATAAGATGTACACTTATCATGATTCAAAACTAACTGAAATTATTTATAGAAAAAATTCTTCTCCAAAATATAATTTATGGGAAGACTATAAAAAGGAGACATTTAAATATAAAAGGAACATACTGACAGAAGAGATAGTGTACTTCAAAACAAATAATAGTGCATGGAAAAAATCTAGCAGCAAGAATATAGAACAAGTCAAAAGCAAGAAAACTATAACCTACATTGAGTATTATGAAGAAGGTAATAACGGATATAAAGACTTAATAGATTTGAATAGCAAGGAACAAGAAGTGAAGCTATCAAGATCAAATTGGAACGATCAATCTAAGAGATTTGAACATCTTTTCACTAGAATAACGAATTGGAAAGACACTTTAAAAATGGAGGAAATTGACTCCTATGATAATCCTGAATACTACGATTTCTATTCAAATATCTGCACTTATGACGCCTTATCTAGATTAATCAAGAAAGTGAAAAAAAATAAAAACAAAGAAGATAAGTATTGGAAGCAACTTGATTCAGAGACATTTGAATACTATAAAAATAATCCCAACCCAATAGGCTTTAAACTAATTGATTCAAAAGGAAAAATTAAGGAAGAAGTTAAATTGAAATTAGATGAAAATCAAAACCCTATTGAGCGACACACTAAATATTTAAGTAAAAGAATAGATAAAATAAAATATAGTGATTCTATAAAAATGGATATGGTCTTAGTCAATAGTGATGAAAATTATACTACAATCAACTTATTTGAGAAGGGGCGGTACGATTATATCTATGCTCCAACAGAAAAAATTACATATAGAGTAATTGACTCTAAAAATATACTGTATAAAAAAACAGAATATAAATACAAACCAACAAGAAACTGACTATAACACAGGATGATCAGGGAATGGCTCCTACATCACCACTCCCGATATCCTAATTCCGTTATGTGTCAGTAGAAGATAAAAATGGGATACTTCAGAGAAATAATAGCGTAT
>CAZQDZ010000115.1:0-2995 GCA_964591455.1 uncultured Saprospiraceae bacterium | reverse complement strand
AAGCAAGCTTGAATTTGACCTTAGTTTTCATTTTGAATCATTTGATTCTTAAGTGAAACTATAGAATAACACATTCATAAAGTATTGTTCCTTAATTTGTTGATTTTAAAATGCTCTAGCTTTTCTTCAATCTTCCATTTTTCCAGTATCTAAATTTCGAACTTCCAGGAACACTTTTCTTTGCATTATTAAACGCAGTTTTCTTTGTTCTTCTAACTAGTAATAATTGACTAAGGTAAGTCTGAACCAACTGAGAAGCTTTGACTCCATGTATACTCCAATTATATGTAAAACACAATTGACTTAAATCAATACTCACCTCATTATCACAAACCCCTTTACAAACTTGCTCCCATCACTGACCCTTAACTCTAAGTTATAATCACCTTCCTCTAATTCTTCAATTCTAATAAAATTATCTTCAATGACTCCTGACATTATGGTTCTCCCCATAATATCGAAAATGTGATAAGCTGTTCCTAAAGTAGCTCCTCTTACTTGTAGTATGTCCGATACTGGATTAGGGAAAATTTCTAAATTTATATTACTTAAGTCATCAGTGCTAACACCACCAGCAAAGAATTTCATCTTAGAGATATTATTGCCTTTAGTACCTACAGCCATTATTGTATCTTGGTGTTCTATGAGCTGAAAGACTTGGCGAGGCACTCCATCAATATCTGCTGAACTAAATTCAAATACATTTTCGTCACGAATGACATACATAATGTCTTCTCCAAAATCAGAAAACCATATATCTCCTTTAGAATCTTGAAATACTTGAGATATATTATGAAACGCTACAGGATCTTGGAACAATAGACTAAAATCAGTCCCATCATATTCATATACTCCTTCTTCAAAAGCAAGCAACAAATTATTTTCTCCTTGGAAGTGAAAATCTTTTATGAAACCACCACCAGGGAATATACCACTTCGTAAAAATTCTGTTATCTCCAAAGAAGGTGTAATTCTATAAAGATAAAACCACGTATCTACCCATAAATCACCGTTATATGGATTTACATGAGGCTGATTAAAGGATCCATCTCTAATATCGGGGTTATTCTGTGGATTAAGTAGGATAGATTCATCTGTTGTGGGATTATAGCGTACAATTCCATCTGCTCCGCTGATATCTAACCACAAATGCTCTCCAGAAATCGCCAAAGACTGGAATTCATTGGTAGGTAATGAAGAGTTCTCCATTGTGTAGTGAGTCAGTTGTCCATCTTGTTCATAATGCCATAATCCATCTGATCTGGAAACAAACCACAATGACCCATCATCTGCCATATTAAGGGATCGCAGGTCATCTCCATCTGTATCCAATTCTAAAACAGTCCAAATGCCTTCATCCTTGATGTAGAGATTCCCATTCTCATTAATGGTATATAACTTTTGTCCATCAGAGACTAAATCCCAATTCCACTGAAATGTGTTCTGAGGGTCTAGTTGTTCTAATGTGGCTTGAAGATCTTGTGAAAGAAGCGCCGTTGGAATCATAAATAAAAAGAGATAAAATGAAGTTTTACTAATCATTAGTACTGATTTTGTTTACTAAAATTTGAACGATAGTATTCTACCAAATCTTTGGGATAATGTTCATGCTCACGAAATGGTGAATCATCAATATTTTGAATAGCAACTATGGCAGCCGCCTCAAAACACCAATAGCCAAAATAAGGATAAACATTGTTAAGTTTTACTACTTCTTCCAAATTATCTCCACTTCCATGCCAAGTAAATTGGTCTGTCCTTTTGTACCAATTGGACAAATACTTTTTGACATGACTACTTGTAAGGTTGTTAATACTATTTTTATGATAAAGGTGTTTACTTGGTTTGTATATATTACCCTCTTTGTACGTGTACTTTTTTTTAGTATTAGAACTAATTATATAATATAGTAGCTCATCTTCTATCTTATCTCTCAAAAGAATGTCTTCAATTATTTGCAGTATGGCATTTGGTACATTCAACAAAACTGCAAAACAAATGAGCCACATCATATAATAATAATGATTATTATAATAGTAGTTGTAGACTATTTCTGGCTTTCCCTTTCTGAACTTTGTAAGCCTATCATCCCATCCTGTAGACAATTGCATTATACATTTAGTGCACTGATTTTCTAAAGTAGCAAAATCTTCTCCTTTACTATATTGAGCTACAAGAATTTGCAAATTATGCATAAAAATGTTGCTATTTGCTATATAGTATCTCTCTATAGGTATAGATTGTTGTTCCATACTTTTCTCAGATGTAAGTACTATCGATTTAATGTATTTAATGAAATTCTTGAAATATTTCTCATTTGATACTAATCTATCTCTCATATATTAAAAGTTTAAGCCCAGTTACCTGCGTTTCGTCTTATTACATAACCATCAGCAGCTATTTTCCTATAAGTAACGCTTCCATCAGGTTTAACTTTCGCCAATATTCTTTCGAAATTGCCTGAATTTTGAATTGATGTTCTAAGCGATGCTCCACCATTAACTACACTATCCCAAGCTCGACTAAAAATCCAAGCATCTTTTGTCTGCTAGATTTTGACTAAAGCAAAACTTCCTATTATGTATATAAGACACTGTTATCAATCAATATTTCTATCTCCTAAAAGTCATACAAAAGAGTAGATACCTGATCCAACTCTTCTTCAATTGTCAATGAATTAAGATAAGTCTGTGTAGTTTTGAAATCACCATGATTTAGCAGTTTTGAAATGTCTAATGTTTAAATATGTCTGGCAATACGGGCAGTTATATTTTTATTTATCCCTAAGCTAGCAACAATTACTTTTAATTCACGATTGAAAATAGTGGTCTCAGTTATCATAAAATAAGTGGAGCCGCAGAGATTGCCTGTGGCCATCTCAGCTTTCCCGAGGTCAAAATCAAATGTTTGATTTCTACCGAATTCCATCACTCTCGCTCGCAAAATGAAAAAGGCCAAATATCAAGCAAGCTTGAATTTGACCTTAGTTTTCATT
>CAZQDZ010000114.1:0-3047 GCA_964591455.1 uncultured Saprospiraceae bacterium | reverse complement strand
GGCACTATTCGTGGAGGTCCTTTGTTGTCCCTATTCAAATTAATACGATATGAAAACATCATATGTAACTCAAGAAGGCTACGATAGGATCAAATCCGAGCTGGAAGAGATGAAGACAAACGGAAGACAGAACGCAGCTAAAGCGATCGCTGAAGCAAGAGAAAAAGGTGATCTGTCTGAAAATGCAGAGTATGATGCTGCAAAAGATGCTCAGGGTATGCTTGAGATGAAGATCAATGAACTTGAGAAAGCACTCGGATCTGCCAAAGTAATCGATGCAACACAAGTTGATACATCACAAGTATCTATACTCACTAAGGTGACGATCAAAAACCTCAAAGTCAATCGAGAGATGACCTACCAGATAGTGTCTGAACCTGAGGCTAATGTCAAGGAGAAAAAAATCTCTGTTGATTCACCGATCGGTCAAGGACTGATCGGAAAGAAAGTGGGTGATATCACCAAGGTGATCACGCCTGCTGGAGAGTTGTCTTTTGAGATATTAGATATCAACATCTGATGCCCAGCATCTTTTCTATGATCGTCGATGGTAAGATACCTTCTTACAAAGTCGCCGAGGACGATCGCTTCTATGCCTTTCTAGACATCAATCCGTTAGTCGAGGGCCACACACTTGTGATACCTAAGAAGGAAGTAGATCGTATCTGGGATCTAGATGATGAGACGTATCGCGATTTGTTCTTATTTGCAAAGGACGTCGCGAGTGCTATAGAATCTTGTATCAAGTGCGATAGAGTAGGAGTGGCGGTGATAGGTCTAGAGGTCCCGCATGCTCATATTCATCTTGCCCCCATCAATCAGATGAAGGATATAGACTTTACACAGCCTAAGCTAAAGCTGGAAGGTGCGCGCATGACAGAGATCGCCTCTATGATTTCTTCTCACTTTCATGAGCGAAATAGTCGATCGTAGATCGACCAGATGAGCAAGAGCACATCTGTGAGTGAAGCGCAACCAACTGGATTGCGCACGTACAGAATTTTTATAGATGAGATGTAGGTCTGATTTTGTCCTTGCATGATGATCGACCAGATGTGCAAGAGCACATCAGTGAGCTAAGCGCAACCAATTGGATTGCGCACGTGCATGAATTATTTTGAAGAGCCTCCTCTTTAATTTACACTGTCTTGATCGACCAGATGTACAAGAGCACATCTGTGAGTGAAGCGCAACCAACCGGATTGCGCACGTGCAGAATGCATATGAATGCATCTTAATTCTGATTTTATGCTTGTATGATCGACCTGATGTGCCACAGCACATCAGTGAGCGAAGCGCAACCAATTGGATTTCGTGCGTGCAGGGGGTTAACTTAAGAAATAGAATTGGATAAACTGTTGTACTAATAATTCTTAAGCAAGAAATTTTGAATCATTTCTATTCATTTCTCGCTGTGCGATTTCACGATTTTTATCCTTTCAATTTTATCCTATAATTATAAATAACTCTATAGCGTTTAGAAAATTGGATGGGGTTTAACATATGATTCTCCGTTGGCCACACTGCAGCATATATGCAGTGGTCGCACATATTTTTGAATAATATCGCTGGCTCGAGACTGCGATGAGTTTATATAGGGAGGAACCACACCTCTAAAATGCCTAAGCGATATTGAAGTGCAGGCTGACTCCTAATGGTGCGGGCGCAGAATATTTAAAAAATAAAATTATGAAAATTTGGCTAGTTTTTGTCTCTATTATATTACTGGGATCTTGTACAGATAATAAAGAGAATAATGATATCAAAGATCTGAATATTTTGGATTTATCAGT
Source organism: uncultured Saprospiraceae bacterium (assembly GCA_964591455.1). Lineage (GTDB taxonomy): Bacteria > Bacteroidota > Bacteroidia > Chitinophagales > Saprospiraceae > RFSX01. The sequence goes on along the minus strand of CAZQDZ010000114.1, from coordinate 1,254 downwards.
ACTTACTGAAACTCAAATAGAGAGTATAGGAATGATTCATAATGAATCGATAATTAGAAATTTTGAATCTATTAACTGGTCCATAGGAACTGAAGCTTCTCTTTTTGAGCGTCAAATAAATTATGTGTTTCAAGAAGATGTAAAGAACAGAACAGATTTATTAATTTCTCCTCTAGAATTAAGTGCATATAGTGAAATGAGTATATTGAGTAGTATAGATGAATTTTCTAATGCCCTAAGTAATTCAGATGGATTTAAACTAGAATTTATGAAGCTTAGGGATTTAGTTTATGCTTCAAATAAGTCTTACTCAGACTTTGAAAATGCGTTTGACGAGTATTATGCGAAATTGGGTAATGCTCTTAAGGGTAATGATCTTGTTATAATGAAGCTTGCTGCTAATGTTCTAAAATCTTCATATCTCTTGTGGTCTGATGTGGAATTTGGTGGGCTTGGTTACACAGATAAAATTCGGAATTTAATATCTGATCGTAAAAATCTATCTATAGAGTGCGGTGATACAGCTGCATTCGCAGATGCAAGCGCTGCTACTATATATATATTAGGAACTATATCCGCTTGTCTTTTTAATCCACCTGCATGCGGAGCGATTGCAGTCATCAGTACGGGAACCGGATATCCTCTGGCAGGTTGGTTAGTTGGATGGGGAATAAGCTCAGGAGGTGCATCGCTTTTTGCATATTTGAACTGTATATTTGGATAAATCCAGTTTAATAAAATTATTAAGCAATGAAGAATTTGAGTTGGGTATTCACCTATCTAGTGGTGCTTATTTCATACTTGGTAGTAGATAATGTATTGAAAACTGATAATTTTAACTTTGATGACTACTCGTATAGTCCTTCTTTGACTGTTTTTATTCCATTATTCGTCACTGTGATACTTTTTTTTGTCTTTCGCTATATAAGGAAAGTAAGTAAATAGTAAATTTAAAATCGTAGTGTTTGCGTACGTTTGTGATGCATCATTACTGTGGTGCGTGAAAAAATTACTCTACTGAATTAGGTTCACAACTTAATTCAAAATATTCTACTACTAATAAGGTTTATGAGACTGTCAATTTATAAATTGACAGTCTCATTTTCATTTTAACACTAACTATCCTTGACCCAAACCCATGAATAATTTTCAATGAGCTGAAACGGTGTTACAGAACGGACAATAGTGTAAGAGATTTAGCCCACCACCTTCCCCTTATGCGCCGCCACATAGCTCTTCCAGTCTTTGTGTTTA
>CAZQDZ010000113.1:0-3185 GCA_964591455.1 uncultured Saprospiraceae bacterium | reverse complement strand
TTACTAAAATAAGTATTATTCTAGATTTCTTAGGTGCTGGTAATATGGAAAATAGTTATTTGTCTTTTGGTGAATGCTAGGTATACGGTTTGCCCTCTATGGCTTAAGGTTCTTTTTCCATGTCGACTGCAACGAAGTGGAATGGAGACATCTTGTTCCATCGAATTTTTGATTCCAAGATTCATCCAATACCCAATTACGATTGGTATTCTATTGTGCGCTTGGCTTCCCAGAACTCTTGGCTTCTTCTGTCTGGTCATCTAAGGAAGTCACACCTTCGCAAAGTCGATTTGAAAGTATCATAAACACTCTTATTCAACTAGATTGGAACACAGCGAAGTAGAGATTCTTCGTTCTCGGAATATAACATCCTATATACTTATTGCTCTCCATGTAAACGCAATTAAACTTCTTTACCAATGAACTCAATACACCTGCACTGCCTTCACTCTCCTGCTTCCATCTGCATCCAATATCTCTAGCCAATAAGTGCCTGGACTATAACTACTCACATCTAGTATGTAGGTATGGTAGGCCTGAGTATCTGTCTTATGCATTAGTTGCTTACCTTGATTATCATACAGCCGATATGTAATATCTCTTGCCTCATCATGCTCTATGTACAAAATCTCTGTGGTCGGATTAGGAAAGATTCTTATCTCTGGCAGTAAGTCCTCTTCTATGACACTTGTACGGTCTACATTAACCACATGACCCTCTTCGTCAAACTTATATAAGAATGTCTGATGGAATCTTTCTTCTTCTGAAGGTACAGGCCTTGCACTGCCCAGCGCCATATAGTAGCCATCACTCGTCTGTATGGCCACTGTAAAGTCTATTTCTGCCTGTCTCTCTATTGGCTCTATTACTCTATACCATAGACTGTCACCTTCCTTGCTATACTTGGTAATAAAACCATTATCTAGTTCATCTCCTTGTGTCTCTCCCAGTAAAAAATAACTGTCGCCATCATGGCTGGCTACTATACCCCCTTGAAAATCAGGTTTCCTTCTAAAGTCATTATGGGTCGCAGGTTTTTGCCATAATATCTCCAAATCTGGACTAAACTTTGTCACAATAGGACGACTACTGAATTGACTAAATGAAGGTGCAGTTGGATCAAAGGAAGATTCATTAAAAAAACCAACATAATTATCATCAGTATCCTTTATCATCTGTAATCTAGAGGCATTGTAATTAAGATTATCATACATCCTGTATTCTTGAAGCTCAAGTTCGTAATCTAAGGATATCAGAATAAAATTGCTTCTGGTATTATCATCGATATGCTTGCTCAATCCGAACAGTAGATAGCCGCCACTAATATTCACTAAGCCATAAGCAAAGAATCGATACTCTGGGTCTCCAAATCTAAATTCCTTCAGCAGCATAGCATCCTCTCCAGGATCTATTTCTTGTACCAGCATCTCCTCATGCTTTATCTCACTCCCTATAAACTGTGTAAAACAAGTAAGTAAAGTATTAGATGGTGTCTGTATGATGCCCGTAGCGGCTGGACTGTTAAAATCTGACGCCGTATCATCTATGATATGGTAATTGTACAAACTATCAGTGGCAATATCATAGCGCAATATGAAAGCAAAATTTCGCTCCATCCAATCTGGTTGTCCGCTCTGCTCTGAGACAAGTCCATAGACTGAGCCATCAATGTGTGCTAGGCTTGGTGAAAGATTAGTAAAGCTAAAATAAGTGTTATCCTCCTGATAAAAACCGCCCCATTGCACATCTCCCTTTGCATTGACCCGTAAGGCAAAAGACTCATCTTCTCTCCTGTCTAAGCCCTTTCGAAGTCCATCTCCAAAAATTATAAAATCACTATCTACCTCTATAATTTTATAACCTATAAGCTGATGATGGTCCAGATGATATAGTTTATTGAATGGCTCTTGGCCATTCAGTAAATTTATAATGCTTATCGTTATCACAATTGTCAGTAATCCCAATCTCATTCCTTAGTATTTTTAGTCCTTAAATAATTTCACATTTTGTTATTAGAATTTCCAGGCTCCTGCATCGCTCGAAATGCGAAAGTTGTTTATTGAAACTCGGAAGTATGAAAATGAACACTCTCTCTCAGTCCTCTCCCTTCACCCTCTCCAGAGAGAGAAAATGCTAGACTCCAAACCCTAGACCATAAACCATATTCCATACACCGCACCGTGAACCGTTGTCCCGTGAACCGTTGCACCTTCCATAATTTTAAATTTTAATCATCTTCCCACCACTCAGTCTTTTCTCCCCATCCCACACCTCATACACATATACGCCAGACGTCAGCGCACTCATATCCACCTTTGTCGTCACACCGCCCAAAGTTGTCATCTGCACCAGTTGTCCTGATTGGTTATATATTCTCATCACTGCCGCTTGTGGCAAGTAATCATGTATGGCTACTCTAGTGACCGTCTCTACTGGATTAGGAAACAAGGTGATATGTCTATCTACAGTCTGATCATCTAAAGAAGTCACACCGAGAAACAAGGTATCACAACTTATATCAGAACTATACTCATTACTGACGGTCAGGCACACCTCATAGATGCCATTCTCGTCATAAGAATGAAAGGGCGAAGTCTCTATAGAACTAGACCCATCTCCAAAATCCCACTCCCATCTAGTGGGCTCGAAGTAGGATAAATCTACAAAGGAGATATCCATAAAGTCTAGTGTATCTTGTTCATAGCGAAAGCGGGAAACAGGATTGTTGTCGAGACCTAGCGTGTCACAAGAGGAGCCATCCAGAGGACCGAGTCTTAGAGTTGGCATAGTAGGCGTGGTACCTCTTGTAAATGAAGGCATAATAAGTGCATTCTGCTCAGGTCTGCAAAAGGCTGCTGGCTGGTCTGGCTCATGGATGATATGAATATTAGATCCAGCTCCAGGTTGTGTTATATAAATTTTATTATCTGGGCCCTTGCGCATACGACCAAGCAAAGAACTTACGAGTAATAAATCATTAAAAACATAATATTGGGTACTATCCCACACCATCACTGTATCCTGGGTCTCAAAAATATCATCAGCCCACATGTCATATTGTAGACAGGTAATCAAATCATTGACATAGAGATACTGCCCTGAAGCAGAAAAAGCAATTCCTTGCGCACCTTGATGATCAAAACTTGGTAAGCTCTGACGACGTGGACTAGATAAATCTCCGCTGC
>CAZQDZ010000112.1:0-3246 GCA_964591455.1 uncultured Saprospiraceae bacterium | reverse complement strand
CATCACAGATAGAGGCATGGGTCCAATGCATATCTAAGGTGGCTTCCCTTTCTGTTATGAAAGCTGGAGGGTCAACATTGAAATCTAAAATGCTCTCTCCGCAATTTTCGTACAAGTGTTCAAACTGAGGCAAAAGACAATTGTCTACACTAGTATAATTAAAATACCACTGGAAGTCTTCTTTTTGTGCAGAGAGAAGAGACGTTAATCCAAGTAGAAGTATTAGAATGTAGGTTGTTCTCATGATGAGTTATAATGTACCTTACTAAAATAAGTATTATTCTAGATTTCTTAGGTGCTGGTAATATGGAAAATAGCTATTTGTCTTTTGATGAATGCTAAGTATACGGTTTGCGCTCTATGGCTTAAGGTTCTTTTTCCATGTCGACTGCAACGTAGTGGAATGGAGACATCTTGTTCCATCGAATTTTTGATTCCAAGATTCATCCAATACCCAATTACGATTGGTATTCTATTGTGCGCTTGGCTTCCCAGAACTCTTGGCTTCTTCTGTCTGGTCATCTAAGGAAGTCACACCTTCGCAAAGTCGATTTGAAAGTATCATAAACACTCTTATTCAACTAGATTGGAACACAGCGAAGTAGAGATTCTTCGTTCTCGGAATATAACATCCTATATACTTATTGCTCTCCATGTAAACGCAATTAAACTTCTTTACCAATGAACTCAATACACCTGCACTGCCTTCACTCTCCTGCTTCCATCTGCATCCAATATCTCTAGCCAATAAGTGCCTGGACTATAACTACTCACATCTAGTATGTAGGTATGGTAGGCCTGAGTATCTGTCTTATGCATTAGTTGCTTACCTTGATTATCATACAGCCGATATGTAATATCTCTTGCCTCATCATGCTCTATGTACAAAATCTCTGTGGTCGGATTAGGAAAGATTCTTATCTCTGGCAGTAAGTCCTCTTCTATGACACTTGTACGGTCTACATTAACCACATGACCCTCTTCGTCAAACTTATATAAGAATGTCTGATGGAATCTTTCTTCTTCTGAAGGTACAGGCCTTGCACTGCCCAGCGCCATATAGTAGCCATCACTCGTCTGTATGGCCACTGTAAAGTCTATTTCTGCCTGTCTCTCTATTGGCTGTATTACTCTCTGCCAAAGACTGTCACCATCCTTGCTGTACTTGGTGATAAAGCCACCATTGAGATTATCCTCATCTTCCGCTGGAATCTCGCCAAGCAGAAAGTAGCTGTCGCCATCATGGCTGGCTACTATGCCTCCTTGTATATCTGGTTCGAGCCTAAAATCGTGATGGGTCGCAGGTTGTTGCCATAATATATCAAATTCTGAATTAAATTTTGTCACAATTGGTCTACCTGTGCCTTGTCTAAATATAGGAGCAGTGGGGTCGATGACAATCTCCCTTGCCAACAAAATATAATTACCTTCACTATCCTTAATCAGTTGCAGTCTAGAGGATAGATAATTTAGATTGTCATACATCCTGTATTCTTGCATCTCTAGTTGAGCATCTATGGTTAGTATAAAGAAATTTCTTCTGCTTTCATCATCAACATGATTTGTCAACCCATACAACAAAAAACCTTCATTGTTATTAATTAATCCAACTGGTAAATATCGGTTTTCTGAATCTCCAAATCTAAATTCATTCAACAGTGCAGTACCTTCTCCCGCCTCTATTTCCTGCACTAGTATTTCTTCAGACCGTGTGTTATTCCCTTGATACTGAATTAGACAAGTCAGTAAAGTATTGGATGGCGTCTTAATGATACCAGCTGGAAATGGATCATGGAAATTTGCCAAAGTATCTGCTATTATATGATGAATGTATAGGCTATCTGTGGCTATATCATATCGCTGGATGAAAACAAAATCTCTAAACATCCAGTCAGGTTGTCCGCTCGCTTCCGAAACTAGTCCATAAACTGAGCCATCAAAATGAGCTAATTGAGGTGAAGCATTAGCAAAGCTAAAATAAGAGTTATCCTCCTTGTAGAAACCACCCCACTGGACATCTCCTTGGGCATTGACCCGTAAGGCAAAAGACTCATCTTCTCTCCTGTCTAAGCCCTTTCGAAGTCCATCTCCAAAAATTATAAAATCACTATCTACCTCTATAATTTTATAACCTATAAGCTGATGATGGTCCAGATGATATAGTTTATTGAATGGCTCTTGGCCATTCAGTAAATTTATAATGCTTATCGTTATCACAATTGTCAGTAATCCCAATCTCATTCCTTAGTATTTTTAGTCCTTAAATAATTTCACATTTTGTTATTAGAATTTCCAGGCTCCTGCATCGCTCGAAATGCGAAAGTTGTTTATTGAAACTCGGAAGTATGAAAATGAACACTCTCTCTCAGTCCTCTCCCTTCACCCTCTCCAGAGAGAGAAAATGCTAGACTCCAAACCCTAGACCATAAACCATATTCCATACACCGCACCGTGAACCGTTGTCCCGTGAACCGTTGCACCATCCATAATTTTAAATTTTAATCATCTTCCCACCACTCAGTCTCATCATCCCATCCCACACCTCATACACATATACTCCAGACATCAATGCACTCATATCCACCGTCGTCGTCACACCACCCAAGGCTGCTGTCTGCACCAGTTGTCCTGATTGGTTGTATATTCTCATCACTGCCGACTGTGGCAAGTAATCATGTATAGCTACTCTAGTAAGCGTCTCTACAGGATTAGGAAACAAGGTGATATGTCTATCTTCTGTCTGATCATCTAAGGAAGTCACGCCGAGTAACAAGGTATCACAACTTATATCAGAACTATTCTCATTACTGACGGTCAGGCATACCTCGTAGATGCCATCCTCGTCATAAGCATGAAAAGGCGAAGGCTCTATAGAACTAGTCCCATCTCCAAAATCCCACTCCCATCTAGTGGGTTCGAAGTAGGATAGATCTACAAAGGAGAAATCCTTAAAATCCAGTGTATCCTGTTCATATCGAAAGCGAGAGACAGGATTGTTATCGAGACCTAGCGTGTCACAAGAGGAGCCATCCAGAGGACCGAGTCTTAAGGTTGGCATAGTAGGCGTGGTACCTCTTGTAAATGAAGGCATAATAAGTGCATTCTGCTCTGGTCTGCAAAAGGCTGCTGGCTGGTCTGGCTCATGGATGATATGAATATTTGATCCCTGACCAGGCTGTGTAATGTAAATCTTATTATCTGGGCCTTTACGCATACGACCAAAAAGACAATCAAATGTAAGACCTC
>CAZQDZ010000111.1:0-3321 GCA_964591455.1 uncultured Saprospiraceae bacterium | reverse complement strand
TTAGTCAACTAAAGGAAGAATACGAAAGTACTTCTCACTTAGTACATAATCATATTATAGTTCCAGAGATGAACTTTGTTTTTGATAATCATCAAGTGATGGTTATGAAATTATGTGATCGTTCTTTATGGCAGGATCTCAATCTAAGACAAAGTAGGGCCAGTTCGTCAGAATATTATTCTGAGAAAGAACTAGCAAAAATTATTCTTGATGTGTCATCTGCTTTGAAGTATTTGCATTTCGGACAAAAGGTGAAGAATGGAGAAGCAAGGGAAGAAATTGTTATTCATAATGATATTAAGCCTGGCAATATTCTACTCAATGAGAATGATGGATTAAATGAATATTTTCTAACTGATTTTGGTATTATAAGGAATATTACTGGGACAGTACCTAAGGATAAAGTAAAAGCAATAGGTCTAACGTATGCTTATGCACCACCTGAGAGATTTGAGAAGAAACCGACAATCCATGTCAATAGTGATATATTCTCATTGGGTGCTTCCATATATGAATTGACCAATGGAATGTGCGAAGTGCCATTGTCAAGTTTACTCAATCACAATAAGGAATTAGCTCGGATAGAAGGTAATTATTCCAATCGTTTTAAGAATCTCATTATGGCTATGCTTCATAGAGATCCGTACCAACGTCCCGATGCAACTAAGCTATATGAAATGACAAGCCAATATCTAAATGGGAATGGCTGGTCAACAATGCAAAAATCAAATACAAAGGATCATATCTGTGCTAATTGTGATTATCCTTTGCACAGTGAATTAACTACTTGTCCGAATTGTCTTGAGTCTGCAAATAGTAAGCACAATTCAAGTAAAGTGGAGGATGGAAAATTAGATCCTCAGACAACATTAAAACCTGAATGTCCACAATGCCAAAATGAATTAGTAGCTGAAGGTATCCCTTGCTCAAAATGTTTCCCAAGATTCACTTGTAAAAAATGTGGAACTGTTCTGGATTCAGAGTTTTCTAAGTGTGCTAATTGTAAATCAAATTTTAGCTGGATTAAGTACTTAATAGCTTTGTTATTCTTAATTGGAAGTTCATACCTAGTCAAGAATTATGTTATTTCTAACAAAGAATCTAATCTAGGATATGATCAGGTGAGTCCTTACAATAACGCAGGATATGCCTGTGCAATAAAGGATGGAAAAGCTGGAGTTGTGGATAAGCAATTACAAGCATTGTCTCCGTTCACATATTCTAGATGTGTCTGTGGAGAAATAGATATAGTGCTGTACAACAATAATAAAAAAATAATTTTCGAACCAACTGTAAAAAATATTAGCGATGGCAATTAAAACACAAGCTTTTCAGCCTTCTAGTAGCAATTTGGGTGCTACTATTATGCAAAGTTTCAATATGATTCGAGGGAAGGATGTATCGAACTTTTCACTCTATTTTCTTGACCCAACTACAAATAAAAGATCAGGTGAGGAGCAATCTTTTTTTATGCCTAATATCGTAATAGGAAGAGGCGCAAAATGTCATGTAAAATACGGAGATAATTTTGCTACAGTAAGCAGAGAACATGCATCAATTACATCTGATGGGCAGAATCATTTTTTGAATCATAATTCCTCTGCTAAAAACCCAACCTTTGTAAATGGGTCACCAATAAGCAGTACGCATATGCTTAAGTCTGGTGATGAAATTCAGTTTTCTCATAATGGACCAAAAGCAAGATTTGTTTCATCTAATCAAGTTAAGTCTTCTACTATAGGAGTTACTTCTAGAATAGGAAGCGCGGTAGGTCAAGCTCTTAGACCATATAAGACAGCTGTTCGTGTCCTTGGTGTTCTTCTTGTAGCTTCACTAGGGTTAGGTGCCTATACGACGTATCAGAATAAGAATCTTCAAACAGAAATCGCTGATACCAGAGAGGTTATGGCATATCTCGAAAATGATATTGCTGATAAGGAAAACGCAATAAAGGAGATTAAAGATAAAAGCAGTCGAGCTTATCAAAATGCTAGAGCTGAATTGTCAAAGTTAAGGAGTCAAGTAACTGACTTAAAGAATAAGCCTGCGGAAGTTATATATAAGTACAAGAAGGATGAGGATACAAATTTGGGCAATAGTAGAGTAGCTAATTTCACATATAATGAAACCGCTAAGAAGCCATCACGAAGTTCTACAAACCCCACAAGTGCTGCTGTTGCTAATCAACAGAATTTAAATAAGAAAGGCACGCCTGGTGCAGCAGAAGGATATACAGATGGTGGAGGAGCAGTTGACAATTTAAACCTTGAATTACCTGATGTAAATCTCCTGCCAAAAGAAGATGTGTTTTTGCTGTTATGCAAACGAATTGAGATAGATTTCAATGGTCGGTCAGATCATATTGGAGTTGAGCGATTTTATCAATTTGATGTTGCTAATTCTAGATCTGAGGATAGAACTGCTTTATTTCAGGGGACAGGATTTGTAACAGAGGATGGAGATTTGATTACCGCAAGACATCTGGTGCAACCTTGGCGATATCGTCCTAAAGAGGCAACTACACTTAGCCGAATGATGGAAGAAATAAATGTATTAGAAGCAAATGGTGCCGATGTAAGGTTGTTCTTCGATGCCTATTCGGAGAGCGGAAAGGAACATGCTTTTAATACGGCAAATATGCGTATTGATGATAGTAAAGATGAAATTATTACTACAGATGGAAAATTTAAACTAGAATTTTTTCCTGACTTAAAAAAGGGCTTCTTAAGATCTAAGAAAGTAGAGATGAAATGTAAACAATCTACAGAGAACTTTTCTGACTGGGCCAGAATCAATTTTGCAAATATGAATTCCAAAATTAAAATTAGTCGACCGAAATCTGAGAAATTGCGCACTGGGACAAAATTGCATGTGCTTGGATTTTCACACGGAAATAGCACTCAGTCTTCACGAAGAAGAGTGGAGGCCCTATACAGTTCAGCCATAGTGGCACAAGATTATACATTTGATGGAATTATTAACACCTCAGGGTTAGATTATGGTGAGGGAAATTCTGGAGGTCCTGCACTCTTATATGAGAATGGAGAATTTATAGCAGTTGGTGTAGTTACTGGTGCTATAGGAACATCTAACGGTGTAATTGTACCTGTACAAAATATTAGATAGTGCCGGACGTACTACTTGATATTCATGCTAAAACTGATGTTGGTCTCGTAAGGACTAATAATGAAGATAACTTTATTGTCACTTCCGAATTGGGAAGTGACAATTGGGTTGTCCCACAAGAAGCATTTAGTTTGTCTTCCGGTGGCTGTGCTTTTATTGTGGCTGATGGAATGGGTGGGGCATCTGCAGGGGAGA
>CAZQDZ010000110.1:0-3348 GCA_964591455.1 uncultured Saprospiraceae bacterium | reverse complement strand
AAATCGCTTTTCTATTGCTTTGAGCTTGGATATGACTACGTAGCGGCCGCACATGGTTTACATTTAAAGTCTCATTAAGGAAATCAGGCGCTTCGTGATAAAGGAATTCTCAGTTCCACTATTGTACCCCTCCCATCTTCGGGAGTCCTATATTCAACATGTATATCCTCCGAATTATTGATCAGTTTAAGTCTTTGTGCAGTTATTGAAGATCCTAGGGATTTTCTCTTCTGGCTTCTATCCTTAACATCAATGCCCCAACCATTATCTCTTACAATAACTAATAGTACCTCCTCTTTAAGTTCGTAACTGATATCGAGTTTGCCTTTATGATCTAACCCTTTAAAACCATGAACGATGGCGTTCTCTACGTAAGGCTGTATAAGCAAAGGAGGTATACTTACATCTGATTTCTGAACTCTTTGATCGACTTTTATTTCGTAGTCGAACATGTCTTGATGTCTCATTCTCTCCAGACTTATATAGTGCTCGAGCATTTCAATTTCTTCATCGAACATAATCTCTCCTTCATTACTCACTTCAAGCACTTGGCGCACTAGTCGCGCAAAGCGAGACAAATAAGTCATTGCTCTGTCTTTATCGTTCTGAGCAATAAAATTTTGAATAGAATTTAAGCAATTAAATATGAAGTGAGGATTCATCTGGGCACGAAGAGCAGACATCTCTAAGTCTCTAATTTCTTCCTTTATTTCCTGCTTTTCTATGAGTGAGTCCAGCCTTCTTTTATAAAACAAATAACCCAGGCCGAGAAGACAAAGAATAATAAGCGCATAAAACCAGGACGTTCTCCACCAAGGTGCATTGATTGAGAAAGATTTGAAAGTACTGGGCCCCCAATTCCCTTGGCTATTTTGTGCTTGTATTTCCCAAGTATAATCATTAGGTGATAGTGATGGATAATCTACGGATGTATTATTGGTGTGCGTCCAGTTATTACCGTTAAGGCGATGTCTATAAATTATAGAGCCTTCTTGAGTATAGTCCAATGATTTATATTTCAGGCTTATAGAATTCTCACTATAGCCGAAGTTGTCATCGTATCTAGGTTCATTTAAAACATCAAGTGATTCAATAATTGTTTCTATACTATTTGAGGGCTGAGGTACATATTCTATTTTAATAAGACCTTCTGGAGTAGCTGCAAATATTTCACCTTTATCAATACTTATATCTAAGATTTCATTCGTTGGCATACCATTCTCTCTATTATAAATGTTCCTCGATGTTAATTGGTCATTCTCTAATTCTACTATTTGTAATCCTCTTTTCGTGCCAATCACAAACAAAGAGTCATTTAACGCCCTTACTTTTTCAATACTATTAGATAAAGCAAAATCAGACATTGTGAGAGAATCAAGTACACTTTCGCCATCCCACAAGAAGAGGCCAAATGCATTCGTTCCTATCAAAAGTCTATTTGACATGATTTCTATAGAGTTAATTCGCATTCCAAGTTCAGGTGTAGCTAATTCTTTTTTTACTACATTCAACTTATTATCATACTCATATAATCCATTTATAGATGCAACCCAATATTTCATATTAAAGTAGATCGCATCATAATATCTAACACCACGTGTATCAATATAATTAATCGGGTTCATTTTTCTTTCATTTCTAGAAATCCCAAGATGGCCAGGGTGGAATAGAAAAGTCAGCCCAGTACTCGTTGTCCTGGTTTTCATTATACTAACATATTCAGTATTATAATTATCATCATAGAACATTGAATAAACATTATTGTCTTTTAAACTAAAGCTATTCACGGTGCTGACATTTATAGTATTTCTCAATGAATCATGACTAATTTCTCTCAGCAAGTTTGGCGAAGTGGAGTTTTCGATTAGCGTCATCTCTCTGTTATATACTTTGAGGTTATAACCATCTTCTATTGTATAGACTCTATCATCTGCACAAACAATGTCACTAACGTAATTAAAAAGAACAGTCCGTACTTCACTTTGATTCAGACGAAATAGTCCGTTCTCTAAAGTGCTTACCCAGATTAACCCTACGTTGTCCTTAAGAATGCCAGACACACTCACATTCGGCAGAACTAAAGAGCCTAGATTCCTAACAACCGATTCAAAGGACTGATATTTATAAAGTCCTCCATTTTCAATTTCTCCTATATATATTTCCTCGTTTTCGTCGGACATTAGACCTCCAATTGTACGGCGGACATTTCTACATTTTAGCAGCTTATCGTTTTTAAAGTAATACTCTACTTTATCTTGTGCAATAAGATTATTCGAATGCCCAATCATGAAACCTTGGTTAATAATTATTCCTTTTCTATCTATGTTTTGACAAATAGGGTATAATTTCTTAAAAAAGAATTCTTCTGAAAAAGGGGTAACAACGCCTTCAGAATTAGTAGTAAACACATTCTCACTCGGATAACAACTCCCATGATAGATCCGATTGTTCCATAGCTTATAATAATTCGCATTATAAGAAGAGTCAATGCTAATTATGTCATGAATCAATCCTTCTGGATCAACAAAGAAAGGCATTCTATTTAAATTAGAAAATGAATAAATAAAATTGTATGCAGAATCAATTGACCATTTTAATAGTCTCGCACCACTTGCTTCTTGAATCGCTATATCATTATATTCATATTCTTCAATTTTATCTTTCGCATAATTATATTTATAAGTCTTGCCGGTCAAGGTAATCATCCATAGATTTCTATCCGGTCCAAAAGCTAGTTGTAAAACACAGATGTCCGCCAACCCTTCTTTGGGTCCATATGTTCTAAAATCATAACCATCCCACCTTACTAAGCCTCGATCCGTTGCAATCCATATATAACCCAATGTGTCTTGAACTATCTCATGACACTCATTGCTTGGAAGTCCATCATCTACTGTGTAATTCTTGATTATATAGTTATCGGTCTGTGCGAATCCAATTTGTGACAAACACAAAACAAGTAACACCATTAACACAGCACATACACCTCGATGTAGTCTAAAGTGAGATTTCTGAAATACTCTCTGCATTAACTCACTTGTGATAGAGGGATATTCAATTTCACCAGAGTGCCCTTGCCACTATTAGGTATTTGATAAACGACATGTATATCATCGGAGTCATTTATCAGTTTCAATCTTTGGGCAGTTATAGAAGATCCCAAAGACTTTCGTTTTTGACATCTCTCTTCAACATCTATTCCCCATCCATTGTCTTCTACTGTTACTAGTAGTACGTCATTTAGAAATTCGCAGTTAATGTCGAGTTTACCTTTATAGCCTAACCCCTTAAAGCCATGGATAATAGCATTTTCTACATATGGCTGTATGAGTAATGGCGGTATACTTA
>CAZQDZ010000109.1:0-3361 GCA_964591455.1 uncultured Saprospiraceae bacterium | reverse complement strand
ATCATGACATATACGTTAGCTCCATGGTTGTAGTTTCAAATACTATACCATAATTATTTATTTATCACATTAAAACAAAATTTAATATAATGGCAAGTATTTTTGACCTCCTACAATCCCAAATGTCTGACGATGTAATTGGTGCCCTGACCAATCAATTAGGTGCAGAAAAGAAGCAAACATCGACCGCAGTGGACAATGGGATGGCTATTCTCATGAATGCCCTTGCAAAGAACTCTTCTAACTCTGCTGGAGCTTCTGCCTTAGGCGCTGCTCTTGATAGAGATCATGATGGAGGTCTATTAGATGACTTATCTGGATTTATCCAAGGTAATAGTGCTGCAGCTAACAGTCGTGCTGGAAATGGTGCCGGCATATTGGGTCACCTTCTCGGAGGTAAGCAAAATGGTGCTATTGAAGCGCTGGCTAAAATGAGCGGCTTAAACAACAACCAGTCATCAAGCTTATTAGTAAAGCTAGCTCCTATAGTGTTAGGCATGTTAGGTAAGCAAAAAAGATCTTCAGGACTCAGTAATTCTGACCTCTCAAGTGTACTATCAGGAGCTTTAGGTCAAGCTAATAAGCGAGCTGCAAATCCAAGTCTCATCACATCACTACTTGACAGAGATGGTGATGGAAACATTGCAGATGACGTTGCTAAGATAGGTGGCAGCCTCCTAAAGGGATTATTCAAGAAGTAAACATATAACTGTGTAAGTAAGCTAGTGTCTGTAGAGAATCCTCAGGATTAGGACTCCACATGCTAGCTTACTTTTTCTATACAGTATTAGTTAGTTCCGTTTATGCACTTCTCTGAAGGTGATATGCAGCGCAAGACTTAATCCATTAAGTATCTATATCTGCTCATCGAGCGCAACACATATATGCTCAGCATCCAAAGGTGGCAACATACCCGTCCTCTTTATAGTCTATTATTAGATAGTCGCTATATTAGTTGGTATGCATCTAGGTCGCCCCGACATATCAACTCAGCTTATCACTCATCGAGGTGAGCAAAGAATCTTGCTGAAAATGTCCTATCGCCAAGATCTAATTGCCAAAGTGAAGGCTATTTCTGGACGGAGATATTCAAAAACTTATAAATGTTGGCATCTACCTAATAATAAGGCCTCTTCAGAGGCTATAGCAGCTGCATTCGCTTCAGAAGAAAAATCGAGACACAAGTCTAATACAATAATCATTAATAATTTCTGGTTGTCTAGGGTCCAATCCTTTAAGCAGTATCTTTGTCAAAAGCGTTATGCCCCTAAAACAATAAGTGCTTATGAGCAAGCTATCCTACAATTCCTGATATGGTGGAACAATCGAGATATCTCTCTACTATCGATAGCCGTTGTAGGAGAATATAACTATACACACTTTATAAAAGAAAAAAGAAGTTACAGCGCTCAGAACATATGGATCAATGCCCTCAAACTGTTCCTCACCAAGGAAACCTCTATTAACATAGATCTGGTTAAAAGGAGGCAAAAACTTTAATGCCATGCATCGATTTATCACGACTATGAAGGCAAGTATTAGGGGTATTTATGGTAGTGTTAGAGATCTACAAACCTATCTCGATGAGTACGTGTTCAAATCCAAAGAGACAAGAAGCAAGGTGATATATTCAATATCCTCCTAAGTAGAATGTCTCAACATGCTCCTATGACATCATCTCAAATATTCAATGTAACTTAAGTGCGCTATTCAGGAAAAAAATAATAGTTTAAACTTAAAAAATGACGATTAAGGAAATCAAAGAAGAAATAGAATTAGCAAGCCATCCAATTGCGAAATCGCTGCATACTAATAACAACTTTAAGGTTTTAGTTATAGGATTTAAAAAAGGAATGACTCTTAAGAAACACAAAGCTAATGCAAAAACGAAACTTACAGTTTTAGAAGGAGAAGTAGTCTATTCGGAAGAAGATAATGATGTCATTTTGAAACAATATATGGAACATGAAATTCCTGTTGAAATATTCCATTCTGTAAAAGCAAATGACGATAGTCTTTGTCTCTTAACTCAAGAGAGACAACGAAAATTACCGCTAACATAAAGCGAACAATACGGCATGAGTAGCATGCCGATATTGGACGTTGCCCGCCTGCCGGACGAGGCAGGTTATACAATTCCGTTACCGAGCTGCCCCCTTATAGAGATACAATATATTATTTGGTAGTTAAGTCAGTGAGTACATCATCTAGAGGCCTCAGATTGGATGTCTAAGTAGTTCATTAGTGCTAAATTATTGAGTTTATCGAGGTGATAGTTCGTTGTTTTGGCTTTGATACAAAGTGATTTAGGACATTCTAATGAGATTAGGTATAGCTCCGCCAAGTTATAGTTGATATCACTTCTATTTATTACAAGAATACTGTTCTTTAGGTATTTATGAGTATAGCATGTTTATGGCGCTCTCGTTCTTTCTATAATTAATATATGGTCGATGAGATTTGGGCTCTTACAGATAGTTGATTCTTCCTGAGAATCTAAGATTTATAAAAATATGGTTATGCGGTTGAATCAACTTCACTCAAATATAGAAAGTACTATAAATAGATAACAGCTGTAATTAATATCCACTTAAATTTTATACCTTTATTTTGTCACTATTTCTATGCAAAAAGAGCTTAAACTAAAGTAAACGTTTAAGGTCGCTTTTAATCTCAGAAAAGAAAGTATCGCCACAAAACTACAGCAGCACAATATATTTTTTTACGATTTAAAACAGAAATTAATCAAATAAATTATTAAGAAGGACTAGTAAATCCCGATTCAGCTGTTGACGGCGTTGGACCACTTTCAATGACATCTTCTTTTTTATAAACTTTGGCTATAGGTTTTACCCAATTTGCTTTTTCACTCATTTTTCAAACATTTAAATTTTATTCTATTATACTCTTTTAAATAATTCGTCAATAAAATACACATTATATAATATAATGAATAGATAATTACTAAGTTGCTAAATTAGCTCATAATTCGATACTATGCAAATATATAAAGCTTATGGTCTTAAAATTTACTCACCTAAATTAAAACTACTTGAGCTACCGATATTTCACGAATTCTCCTTTGATGTTAAAATCAGCATACAAGGCAAAAACATCTTAAAAAAGGATAATAATTTAACTGCTGGTTTTTATGAAGGTTCAAACCAGAAATTTACGTTTAACGTCAATTCCAAAATCCAATTTTGCATACAAAATGGAGATACAATAATCGTCCGTCAATTTGAGCAATCTATAACAGAGGACACACTTCGCTTGTACATTTTAGGTACTTGTATGGCTATTATATTACAACAAAGAAATATTCTATGTCTTCATGCATCAGGTTTAGTAAAAGAGGATA
>CAZQDZ010000108.1:0-3541 GCA_964591455.1 uncultured Saprospiraceae bacterium | reverse complement strand
GCGTGGATTCAGAGGGTGGACAGATTACAATCCACTCTAACGCATACGATCTATCGGTATATAATATCTGTATTGATGATGCGTGTGCAGATGATAAGGGGAGTATTAATCAACTTCCCGCAGGTGATCATTACCTCATCATATCTAACTCTGAGGATTGTCCTGTGCCATATACAGTCGCTACAGAAATCTGTGGCAATGATATCGATGACGATGGTGATGGATATGTGGATTGTGAGGATTTGGATTGTTTTTCAGCAAAATCTGATAACTGCTTAGCATTTGATGAAGAGATAAATACATGTATTTTGATGAATTTAGAACTTTTCAATGAGCTAAATTTAGAAAGTATAGAGGATTCTGGATTGTTTTGTGAGACATTGATGCAAAATCCATTTGCACGAGAAATAGAAGAAAAAGATAACTGCATTACAATAATAAGTAGTTCTGCTAGCAGCGAATTTGCCTCGGGTCAGTTAATTGCTATTCCTGATAATGAAATTGGTGATGATAGGCTCTATCCTAACCCGAATGCTCGCTTAAAAGGTGGTGATTTGGCTTCTAATGATTATTCAAGAGAAGAAGCTCTTGTATTGCTAAGCCAACAGAATCAATTTCTATTGCAAGAGCATGTCACGCCGCAGTTCCTTCTTGCCAGAATGCGTATTTTGTTTAACACACTGACTGTTAGGAATCCTTTTACCTATCGAAAAGTAGCTGATCGATTCATCGAGAGATTTGAATTATTTGACGGACAAGATTTAGTTGATAATGAACTCAATGAGTTGTTAACTGAGACAAATGCTTTTAAAAATGATGTCAAAGATTTAGGCAAGCAAGTTTCATGCTCATTAAGTCCGCTTCATCCTATAGATGAAACACAAACATACAATTTACCCGACAACCCATTGAAGAATGATGCTTTTCGATTTGTATATACGGCTGCCGAAGGATATGTATTCCGAGGCCCATTTGTCTTAATTCATGATACTGATAATATAGAGTATAACCTTATTTCTTTTGACGGAGACGTTAGTGATGGTAAATGGGATGCATGCTTTTCAATTAGGTCCACAGACAATTTCGGATTAGATACAGATGATTTTTTAGAATTCCAAAATTATGAAACTGACAAACTGGATCTCGGTTTTAACGTTGATTTTGGAATAGGCACGGGGATAGCTTCATGGTGGTTACTCCAACATGTTTATGGTTTCGAACCATTTAGAAATGTGATGCTCTTTGAAGTTTGTATTCAGGGTGAAATTAACGATTGTAATTGTGGATAAAAATAGGAGAGCCCATATAATAATTATGTCTGTAGTTTATATAGTCTTTTTCGCATTGGCATTCGGTGTGTTTTTAGCTATAGAATATGCGTTTTCGGATTATGATCTATTAAGTGATTCATGTGATCCAATCAATATTGAAGAAGTTAATTTATATGACAACACTTTGGGTAGAAGAAAGATTTTTTTGATCAACAAGTATTCTGATGATTGGATTTTGCTTGATAGTCTAGCGATGAGTCATATATGTCTAGGATTTTCAAGAGTAGAAATATATAGAAAGTCAAAATATACATATATGGAGCGCTTACAGAAGTATTCTAAAGGTTATAGACCAGAGTATGATAAGGCATTGATTTCTAACTATAGATGGTTTAGAGAAGGATATGATCTATCTAAAGGCTTAGATTCGACTTATGTAAAAGTGAATCGAAAAAATACCTCAGGCGAGATTATTGGTACTGATAAGTATATTGATCTTGAGTGCAAATGAATTCATAGTTGTTAAAGTATAATTAGTATAATGATTTATAGATTGTTTGAAAATACATAAATATGAATGTTATAAGACAGGGCAACAAATTCGTCAAGGTAAAATTATGGGCCTCATGGGCCGAACTGGTAACTTAGCTTCGAATAATATTGTAATAACACATGTGCATATAATTGTATGGGAGAGTAACTCTTCTGTTAATAAATGTGATCGAGTTGATCCGTTGAATTATTTTAGTTCAAACTACAATTCCATCTCAAACACATGGACATACTCTTGTAACTAGTGCCTATGAAAGTAATTAATATTATTTTTTTCTTATTTATTGTTCAGTACTCATATAGTCAAACTGCTCGCCCTAGTGATTGCGACATAGATGTGAGTTATAGCTGGAATGATAACATTGTTCAATTATGTGAAAACTACTTAAATGTAATAGAGCAATTTGGTCCACCAGATACTATTATTACTGATTTGAGTTTGGGTGAAAAAATTATATGGTATAAAGGAATATTGTATTTAGTATACCGATCCAATGATCAAGATTTTCAGAATTATTGGTTCGAAACTGCATCGTTCGGACCAAATATTAAAGTATTTCATAGTATTAATAGCGAATTTTTGCAAGTGAACGATACGGTAGATAAAATTTTGAAGTATAGGTCTTTTATTCGAGATAGAAACGATTTTTGTCAGCAGATTGGGTCATATTACGAATTACGATTGCGTATCGAAAGTGATGTCGTTAAGAGTATCAGGATTAATACAACCTATTAGAAAATCGCTGTTTAAATTTAATCAGAAAATTTAAAACATGAGACCAGAATATGTAAAGTATAATGTGTCAATTATGAGGGAATGTTTGCTTATAATGAGTCATTTACTTTTGGTTTATGTGGCTACTGGCCAGATATCAATTACAACAGAGTCATCCTTGCCTGGATCTGGCGTCGGCACTGGATCAGTACATGTAGTTGCTGATGGTACAGCGGGCCCTTTTCAATTGGTGTAGACAGCACCAATTGATTTTGCAGTAGCTGACAACATACAAGGATCATTCACCTATCGCAATGTGCCTGCAGGTATGCATCGACTACGAGTCACAGATCGATACGATTGCCAGAGATGGTATGACGTGATCGTAGAGGAAGGAGAATGTGATTTGGATATTATCCTGTTATCATTGACAGCGCCAGAGCTGTGCGAGACTGTAACTGGAGAGGGATGTGATGAGGGAGCCATATCTGTCACTAGCTCAGTGGATCCTTCGCAGATCACATTTACATGGACGGCACAGACGTATATTGGAGATCAAGTATATAGGAGACTTTTTAGGTGACGGTAATGCTGCGAAAAAAGTTATTACTGCCGTTGATAAGCGAACTGGAGAAGTGATTATATTGAATGCTGGAAAACATGTGATATAATGGAAAAGCACAAGATTACTTTGCCTCGGATAGAATCATCTTACGCTGAATTTATTGAGAATAGAAATGCGCGATATGCTCTTAATTATACACAGTTTTATGCTTTAGGTCTTTCGAGTCCTATCGGAGAAGAGAGTCTGCGCTGGGTATGGTCTTATTATTCTGGAGATGTCATCAACGCTAAGCAACACATATATCTACAGGGTCTCTTGTTTGACAAGTGGTAAATCGTCAAACAACCTCATCAAGAGGTACAGCTTGGGATACTAACAGTCATTCCGCTGCCGGGAAAGTGTCTTTCCTGGCAAGTATTGTTGATGAGCGTGGAGTAG
>CAZQDZ010000107.1:0-3581 GCA_964591455.1 uncultured Saprospiraceae bacterium | reverse complement strand
TATCAAACTTCATGAGAAATCAGGCTTTTTCTTTTTCGTTAACGGGACAGAAGTGTCTCAAGGTAATAAAGAATACAGATTTTCTAAGCCCTTACAAAAAGCTTATTCTTAGAGGCTCTCAACTCTCTATGCAAGAGAGGAAGGCCTTACTAGAAATAGCGATCATTATGATTAATGAAGGCGATGACAACGTTCAAAAACTTGGCCAGCGAATTATCATTTTGTATTCCAACCGCTATCAAGACTATGTACCTTTATACGATTTAGCTCTAAATCTAGGGCATGTCCCTATTCTAAAATCCATTGAGCGCATAAATTATTTTCAGGAGACGTTGAGCACTCGATTTCACGGACTATTTTCATCTTCAGCAGCGGAAATATACCGATCTAAGGATTTTTATCTTACGGCTGAGCAAAAAGACCTAGGTGATTTCTTCCTAGACAGTAGCGAGCAAACTATCGCCATCGTAGCGCCAACTTCATATGGAAAATCGGAGTTGATAATTGATCACTGCAACCATAGAGAAAATCAAAATATTTGTATTATTGTCCCTACAAAGGCTTTAATAGCGCAAACAAGAAAGAGACTCATTTCAGGGGTTTCAAATATCGAAACCAAAATAATAAGCCATCCGGATATGTACATGACCGGAGATTCAGCATTTATCGCAGTACTCACTCAGGAGCGGCTTTTACGATTATTAAGAAAAGATACTCAACTTATCTTTCAGTCTGTGTTTGTTGACGAAGCTCATAACCTACTCTCAGATGATTCAAGGAGCAGCTTACTAGCTAAAACGATCATTCTTCTACACCATAGGAACCGTCAGACTGCATTTAAATTTTTGACACCCTTCTTAATGGATTCAAGCAACCTTAATGTTCGGTATGCGAGTGTCGATATATCCGAATTCAAAGTAAACGAGAAACTCAAATCAGAACGGTACCATTTTATTGATTTTAGAGATTCTGGAGAGAAGCATCTGGCTTTCTATGATCAGTTCCTAAACGAATTCCTTCAGTCAGAAAGAATCTCTCACGAAAATGAGCTGGCGTTCCTATTAAGTCACTCTTCAAACAAAAATATTATCTATTTCAATAGCCCTCCAAAAATTGAAAAATTTGCTAATGAATTAGCAAATTCCTTACCTCAAATAACTGGGGATACCGAAATAGATATTGCAGTCCGGGATATCGCTGAATATTTACATGCTGATTACAATTTACTGCGATTTATAAAAAGGGGGTTTGTTTACCATCATGGATCAGTCCCCGACATAATAAGGCAATTTGTCGAACACTTATTCTCCAAAAACCAAAACATTAGATACACCCTTTCTACTTCAACATTGCTCGAAGGTGTAAATATCCCCGCGGAGAAAATTTTCTTATTTGAAATTAAGAAGGGAATGAAAAAATTATCTCCGCCTCAGTTCAAGAACTTGGTTGGGCGAGTATGTCGCTTCAGTGAAATTTTCGATAGGAATTCAGGTTCATTGAAATTGCTAGAACCTGAGGTCTATGTAATTGGGACAAAATACATGGACAGCAGAATGAACATACCAAGTTTTTTATCCACCTCCGTTAAAGAAGATAAGAAAATACAGGATGAAAAGTTGAATGTTCTTTTAGAAGAGACTTCGCTGAATGAAACCAACTTGATAGACGTTGAGAAAGCTGAACAATTCTTAGAAAATATAGAAGAAGGAATAACTGGTAAGGACATACCTAGAGCCACTTCACCCATAGGCAGATATTGTTATCTGAATAATATATCTGAAATAGACATATTAGCGCATGAAGAGAGCATGCAGTATCAAGTTGAACTAATACCGGATCAATATAATAGATACACCGGAGTACTTAATAAAATATATCTCAGAAATATTTGTAATTTATATATCGGAAGATAATGCAAACTATAGAGTACTTAGCAGACTTAGAGAACCTGCCGCGATGGCATTTTACTCTATGATCTTAAACTGGAAGATGAGTAATGCTTCCTTTAGCCAGATGATTGCGAGCACTATTGGGTACTGGGAATCGTTTGCGGAAGAAGAGCTAGCTTATGTGGATAAATGGGGCGATGTAACACGAAACGGATATCGGCCTCTCTGGACAAAAATTAGAGGAAAGAGCTATCGAGAACGCGTAAATCTGGCGATTGTTAGAATTAAAGAAGAGCAAGATTTTCTCGATCATTCTCTAATGAAATTCGCAGATGTTTTATATGAGCTTAACAAGATCAACGAATCAACATACTTACTTGTTAAATATGGGACGCAGGACCCATCCACTATTACATTATTACAAAACGGCTTAAGCACCTCGTTAGCAGGTCTTTTGTTAACTCGCTACTCGAGCTTTATAGAAATAGATATTACATCCAATACGATCAAGATTAACGGGAATATCATTGATGAAATGGAGAATAATCAAGAAAATACGGTACTTATATTCGAAGCAGGAATGCATTGTCGAAGTTTTAGCTAAACTACTGGCATAACTCGAAATAACGCTCCCGTTGATTTACCATGTTCTTTGAGCTTTGCCTTATAACGCTTCTATCTAAATACCCCTAATTTTGCTAACCAAATCTTCACTTCTTAGATGTGTATAACGCCGAAGCATCTGCATAGACTTATGCCCTGTAATTGAAGCGACCTCCTGATCCGACAAACCAGCTTCAACAAATCGACTGGTTGCTTCATGCCGCAAATCATGAAAACGTAAATTCTCTATCTCTGCTCTTTCAAGAGCACTAGTCCATACGCGATTAATCGTATAGCCCTTACGAGCGCCTGTACGGCCAGGCTCGCCGTAAAATAGAAGCTTTGTGTCTTTGGGGCGTAGTTTAAATTTTAAAGCCGCCTTTATCGTTTCAAACGCGTTATCAGTGAGCGGTACTGTTCGAACTGAATGGTTCTTCGTATCCCTTAGAGTGATAACTCTCTTTGAGAGATTGATATCGTTTTTAGTTAGAGAGAGAATTTCACCACGCCTCATGGCGGTGTAAAGAGCGAGCTTTACGATCCAGGCTAAAAAAGGATTACTGTGTTCTTCACAGGCTGCGATCAGCCTCCCCTCTTCATCACCTTCGAGCCTTCGGTTTCTGCCTTCGCCAGCAGCGGGCTTTCTAACGTTGGCGACTGGGTTTACCGTTAAACCTATGCTCCATTCGCGAATAGCCGTATTATACAAGTGACTGAGCAATGCCAGCTCTAAGCGAACCGTGTTATTACTTTTGCCATCGGCTATTCGGTAATCTCTAAACTGAGCTACTTTGTCAGCATTCAGAACGGCGAGGCTGTATTTACCGAGTTGCGACTTTAGTTGCTTAGCTTGAGTCTTATCACCGAACTGAGTGGACGGTTTTTTGGTTGGAGTAACCTCGGCTAGATACCGATCGAGTGCCTGAGATACTGTGAAATTCTCTGAATCGCTCCTTTCGATATAGATGCCTCGAACAATCTCGTCTTCGGCTCTGCGCGCCCAATCTTGGGCATCTCGTTTTATTCGAAAGGTTTTGGAGACAATAGGCCACCCTTTGCGACGAATAATCGCTTTCCAACTGCCTGAAT
>CAZQDZ010000106.1:0-3701 GCA_964591455.1 uncultured Saprospiraceae bacterium | reverse complement strand
CATTTCATTCCGAGATGCCGCTTCTACCCTTTGCCTCTACGCGCTCCGCTTGTCGAGCTTAATCGCCTCTGGCGAGTCGCGAAGATTTGGATTATGACTACCCAATCAATTAAACATTCTAAATGCCAATCTCGACACCCTTCTCTTAAAAGGAGTGTAGCCTTTATCCCTCATCCCTTTGATAGTCTTTTGATTTATTCTAGAGGCTACTGGATAGGGGTAGACTCGATTGGCTATTTTTCCAATCGGGATGTCTGCTTCAGCTGCCAGCTGCAATTCTTGGATGAGGTCTCCCGCTTTGGGAGCAATCATCGTAGCAGATTTGATAGTGCGATCTTCTAAGGCACCAAATCTATCCATCCAGATGGAGACTCTTCCATAGGGGTACTCATCTACAATAGCTCGTTCATCTTCTGAGAAAGTTTGGTCTTGCCTGTAGTAAGGGATGAGTTTTTTATTCATCTGCTCTTCACTGTATCCGAAGGTGGCTACTTCTGGATCGGTGAAGGTCATCCAGGACAGGTCATTTGTTTTATCTTTCTTTTTGAATAAGGGATTTAGCATATTTCGCCAAAGTAGCTTTACCATTTTTTCGGCTCCGTGCGAGAGCATATATTTTCCAGCACCATCTCCTAAGACATACACCTTTTTATTGGTGGAGCGGAAGTAGTCATTCACCTTTATCTTCGCCATTCCAGCATTTCCGAGACCTGCTGATCCGGCACCTATTACGAGGATGTCGTATTTTTCATACATCGAAGGTAGTACTTTAAACAAGTACTACAGTATGATTTCTTATGCTATCTTATGAACGACTAATTGATAATTGATATCAGTTGATGATTACAAGGACCTCACTCTTTCACAAATTTAATATACCTGTACACATCCGGCTCTAGCTGAACTTGAAGGAAATAGATACCAGAAGGCATAGTAGTGACATTGATTTCATCTTCATAAACTCCTTGTAACGTTTGCTGACCTTGAAGATTAAAAATCTGAAAATCAAAATTTTGAACATTTATATCTATGTCTAGATAAAGTCTATCCAGTACTGGATTCGGATACAAATTTACTTCTACATCATTCTCAACATCAAATGTAGAGACGGTCATATAGCTCGTATCACAAGGAAAATCTACAAACTTGGCACTACAGTCTGAAGAATCAAAGCACCTTAATTCTCCATAGGTTTCAAAATCAATGAAAAGATTCACCGAAAGTCGGACGCCAAAATTTGCCCGTCCTATACCACTATACACTTCAAAAAATTCCATGGCTCCCTCAAAACCCAATTCGGATTTACAATATTGAACTTGGATTTCTTGGTCATTAAATGTTACTGTTCTTACAGAATCTATAAACACAGCAGTAGAATCCACCCCGTTCAAATTCCCGTTAAAAAACCTAATGTAATACAAACTATCATTACTGAAATCATAATTGAGCTGATACTCTCCCAGTCTTTCATCCCATATAGAAACTCGACCTTCATCTTGTATCATGTAATCTGGCCTACCTAGAAACCCAGGCTCTATCACTAAAGCTTGCCTGCCTTGCCACTCTCTCTCATCTACAATCTCTATAACCTTTGATGATATTCCATTTCTGAATCTCTCAAAAGTCCATTGATCTCCTACGCTGAAGGTATTGGACTGACAAGTTTCCGATAGTGCCTCACAAGCCCCTTCATGTGAATTATAAATTGAATTGCCATTATTGTCCTGTACACAGAGTATATGTGACTCTTCAAGATCTAGTGCACAAAAACCTCGATTATCTAATTCACCTATTCCTTCAACCCATACTATAGTATCATTTGGTATTTGCCCAGATAAACATTGTAGCAGAATTTGTTTTCTAAGAATCCCATCTAAAAGAATAATCGTGTCAGTAGCTATGGCCTCCAAATCTATAGGATTATTTTCTCCCCTGTAGACTTCTATGTTTTCACCCACCTGAAGGTGTATATCAAATACAAGTTTTTCATTAAAATTTCCTTCAAATTTCTGATATATCCTACCACCTATTTCACGAAAATAACCCAATACTAGGGGCGCAGAATTATCCACAGAAGCAAGGTCAATTTGTTCATGATAATTGTTTGTATTTTGAAACACACTATCCTTAGAAAAGGTGTACTTTATATTTTCTATATTTCCTTCATTATTACGTTGTTCGATATGCCATGTATAATCTGAGTTAATAACAGGGAGGAAACCATCTCGAGGTCTATTCTGCCCATCCAAAACAACAACTACATCGCATTCCTCACCCTCTATACATCCTGTCTCTCCATCCACAGCTAGTAGTAAAAAATGAGAAAGTGGATCTCCAGTTCCTATAAAGAGAGAAGCCTGACTATCTGTAAAAGCGGAAGTACCAGCGGCCACAATACGTCCATCTTCTAGCTCCTTTATATCCGCTAAAACACTTGCATGAAAATCACCAAACTCTTCTGAAGGTAAAACTTCCATCTCATTTGGAGGTTTATAAAAGTGCATCCATTTTATTTCCCCTTCTTTAGACAACCTTGTTAGAAAAGCATTGAATAAATGATTATCTGGTGTGGCGATGGGGCCATCAGGACCTTCGTCAAAAGCTGAACCACAGGCTATTATATCCCCATTTTTAGCCTCAATAATGTTAAATATATTATAGCTTCTTTTATCCGTATAGTTATTAAATGGAAACTTTGTTGACCAGATTAATGAATCAAGATCAGCGGAATATTTATTGATTCTACCACTAGACTGTTCAAATATGGAGTCATCTGTAGGGTGCGATTCGGTGTAAAAATAAATCATCCCTTCTTTATCGCTTAGTAAGCCTAAACTAATACTGCCTTCTCTATCTATTTCAAGTGAATCTATTTTAAAGCCATCAGAATCTAATTTTACAATCTGCATACCACTCTTAGCACTACTACCAGTAGTTCCCTTAGTGTACTCATGAATAAATACCAAACCTCCATCATTGGAAGATTGTAATTGATTACATCCATTTTGAGTCTCTTCATGCGCATATTGTTTATCCCAAAGTAAATTCAAATTGGCATCTAGCTTTTGAATAAAGCCCTTTGATCTAGTCCCATCATCTATTATTATTTCCCCATGTACATAAAAGTGATTATCTATATAATTAATACCATCATTGTTTGGAACAGAATTGGGACGAGTAGGAATGATAGTTTGATTTACCAATTCTAAATCTTGATTAAATTCTTGAATATATACATCTCTTTTATTGGATAAAGAACTTGGTTTAAAATTGGCTATAAATACCTTGTCTTCTACTGTAAGTAATCCACCTTCACTTGCACTAAAGAAAGAGTCTAGTAATATAGCATTTAGTAGTGTGCCGTCAAAGTCAAAACTACTCAAGGAACCACATAGAATACCATTGCTAGTTGGAGTAGGTGGATGGCAAATATGTTGACCAGATACAACTATTTTATCGCCACATAAGGCTATGTCAATGGCTAAATTATTATGAAAAACAGTCTCGTCTCCTTGTACAGGATCTGTAATCAGGCTAAATGTTTGTGCCAAACTATCATGGCCTAGAAATAAAAAAATAAAAATGATTATGATACGACCCATAATAAAATGATATTTAAAATACTAGGAAGCACCTAAGTACTTCCTAGTTTCTCTACCGTACACTTTTTTTATACAGCTGGAAAAAAGCTGCTTGAAAAT
>CAZQDZ010000105.1:0-3735 GCA_964591455.1 uncultured Saprospiraceae bacterium | reverse complement strand
ATGTTTGTGTGATATGAGGTATTATTTATTCCTTGACGAAAGTGGTGATCACGGACTTCAGACTATAGATATTTCTTTTCCTGTATTCTTGTTATGCGGTATTTTAGTCAGTGAGAAAGAATACTCAGTCATAGATAATAGAATCAATTCCATTAAGCAGAAATATTGGAATGGGAAAAAGGTAATTCTACATTCAAGAGATATAAGAAGACACGAAAAAGAATTTAAAATTCTATTTGACATGAGCATCAAAAGAGAATTTTATCAAGAACTAGATGATATTTTTGTTAGTTCTGATTACACTATTATCTGCAGTGCCATTAGAAAAGATAATTACATCAAGCGGCACGGAAAACTGTCTGATGATGTCTATGAGGTGGCACTCTCCTTTATAATCGAAAGAAGTATTTTCAGGTTAGATGATTTTGGTAACTGCACAAGTCTGGATATCATCATTGAGAGACGTGGCAAAAAAGAGGATAAGAAACTGGATGAACATTTCCAACGCATACGTGCCAGAGGAACTGCCTATGTGGACAGCTCCCGTATAGAAAAAATAAAGACCACTTGTCACTTCAGAAGTAAAGTAGATGACATTAATGGTTTACAACTTGCAGATTTGGTGGCTTATCCTTGTGCCAGATATGTCATAGATAAGGATAGAGCAAATCCTGCATTTGATGTGGTCCGTCCAAAAATTTATAGTAAAGCAGAAAAGCTGTATGGTCTTAAGGTTTACCCCTAATAAAAGCAAAAGCCAAGCATTCAGCTTGGCTTCTACTCGACCGAGGATACCCCAGTCCTTTTGTCTTATAGTATAAAGTTACTATTTTCTTACATTACAACGTGTAATTTCAAACATTGTTATGTTGTAGTATACAGATTCTTGTTAATGGTGATGAATCTAATTCAAGAATTTAAAAGGGAAGGTAAAATCAAGAATGAAGGGACTAGAAGTCGCTCTAAATGGGTTCTTTCATAATCCTTTATTGTTGTAAAATTATGAAAGCCTTATGAAAGGGATAAAACCACAAATGCTTGATAATCAGAATCTTATGTCTTTCATATATAAATAATATATAATATGAATTATGTAACAGCCATGTAACTAAGCGTAGGACCTGACTACATAAAGACCTGTAAATCAATCAATTGCCATGTAATCGAACTTATGACTCGACAATCAGAACAAGTACTAGAAGATAACCTCGTAGAGCAGCTAACGACTCTAGGCTACGACTTTGTAGCAATCAAAGACGAATCTTCACTTCTAGCTAATCTCAAGACCCAGCTAGAAAAACACAATAAGACCAAACTCTCTGAATCTGAGTTTCATAAAATCCTTAATCATCTCAACAAAGGAAACATATTCGATAGAGCTAAGACCCTACGAGATAAATACCAATTGACAAAGGATGATGGGACCAGTATTTATTTGGAATTCATCAATATGGACCATTGGTGTCAGAATGAGTATCAAGTCACTAATCAGGTCACTATAGAAGGAAACTATAAAAACAGATATGACGTAACACTTCTTATCAATGGACTGCCACTTGTACAAATTGAGTTGAAGAGAAGAGGCTTGGAAATGAAAGAAGCGTTCAACCAAATTAATAGATACCAAAGGCACTCCTTTTGGTCAGCATATGGTTTGTTCCAGTTCGTACAGCTCTTTGTAATTTCCAATGGAGTAAATACAAAGTACTATGCCAACAACAGGAAGACCTCATATAAGCAAACCTTCTACTGGTCTGATGATAGAAATAACCGAGTCAGTCAATTAAAAGATTTCACAAACGAATTCTTAGAAAAATGTCATCTCTCAAAGATGATTACGAGATACACTGTACTAGCAGAAACAGATAAAGTGCTCATGGTACTCAGACCGTACCAATATTACGCTGTAGAATCCATCATAGACCGTGTCAAAAACTCTAATAAGAATGGATACATCTGGCACACTACTGGTTCTGGAAAGACTTTGACCTCCTTTAAGGCAAGTCAGATTATCATGAGGCAACCAGAAGTAGAAAAAGTCATTTTCGTTGTTGATAGAAATGATTTGGATTATCAGACTATGCTTGAGTTTAATAATTTCAAAGCAGGTAGTGTAGATAGTACGTCCAATACTAAGATTCTAGTAGAGCAGTTTACAGATACTACTCCACTCATTGTAACGACTATACAAAAGCTCAATACCGCCATTAGCAAACAGAAGTATCTATCTAAGATGGATGCTATGAAGGATAAGAAACTGGTCTTCATTTTCGATGAGTGCCATAGAAGCCAGTTTGGAGATACACATAAGCGGATTACAGAGTACTTTACTAATCATCAATTGTTTGGATTCACAGGCACACCGATTTTTGCAGAGAACGCTGCTAAGAACCAACACGGCAAAAGAACAACCAAAGACCTCTTTGATGATTGTCTCCATAAGTATGTTATCACAGATGCCATTAAGGATGAGAACGTCCTTAAATTTTCTATTGAGTACATCGGACGATACAAGAAGAAAGATGATAGTAATAATGAGATTGATATAGACGTAGAAGGAATTGATACAGCGGAACTACGAGCCAGTGATGACCAGATAAATAAGATATCAGATTATATTATCCATAACCATAAGAGAAAGACACATTCGGGAGAATTCACTGCTATATTCTGTGTCAGTAACGTGAAGATGCTCATCAAATATTATGAGGCATTCAAGACTAAGCGTCTGGATGAGAAGCACAGACTCAAGGTAGCAACCATATTTAGTTATAGAGATAATGAAGAAGATAAGGACGCTGATGGTTTTATAGAGGATGCCTTTAGCGATGAGGGTGGTAAGGAGAACAAGCATAGTCGAGAGAAGCTAGATGAATTCATAGAAGACTATAATGGTCTCTTCAAAACCAAATTCTCAACTAAGGACACCAAGTCATTCTACAACTACTATAAGGACATAGCTAAGAGAGTCAAGAAGAAGCAAATAGACATCCTTCTAGTGGTAAATATGTTTCTAACTGGATTTGATAGTAAGGCTCTTAATACAATATACGTAGACAAGAATCTCCGTTATCACGGACTTATACAAGCCTTTAGTAGAACCAACAGAATACTCAATGAGTTGAAATCACAGGGCAACATCGTCGCCTTTAGGAATCTCAAAAAAAATACAGATGAGGCAATTACTCTCTTTTCTAATAAAGATGCCATAGAAGAGATTATACTACCACCATACGACTCGCAAGTTGATAAGTTTAATGATGTCTACAAAGACTTAGTCCAGATAGCACCAACTTTCAAGTCAGTAGATAAACTAAAGGATGAAAACGAAGAGCTTGAATTTGTACAGAGATTCAGAGAGATAATGAGAACACTAAATGTCCTTCAATCTTTTGCTGATTTTGATTGGGAGGACATCGGGATGGATGAGCAGACCTTTGAGAATTATAAGAGCAAGTATTTAGACCTATACGATAAAGTGAGGACCGACAATGCAAAAGAAAAGGTTTCAGTCCTAGATGAAATAGACTTCGAACTAGAGCTAATCCACCGAGACGAAATCAATGTGGCTTATATCCTAGCTCTGCTTGCTGACCTACACGGCTCTAGTGACAGTGACAAGGAGAAGAAACAGCAACAAATCATAGAGGCATTATCTGGACAAACTGACTTAAGAAGCAAGAAAGAATTAATAGAGAAGTTTATTAGTGAGAATCTGCCTAAGATTAAAGAAAG
>CAZQDZ010000104.1:0-3773 GCA_964591455.1 uncultured Saprospiraceae bacterium | reverse complement strand
TAAAAGTAGGAATTGTACTATTTAATCATAAAGACACACTTAAATGAACTATTCCAACTTAATATTATGGCTAAGAACAAAATTAAATTACCTAATTCTCTTACTTTTGCATTTGGCAAAATCCATTCGACTCATTACTTCGCTCAGGACAGGATACACCAAAACCCTAGTTGCTACAAAGGTGATTTTTGCGCCACTGCGTTCTGCAAAATCGTTTCAGCTCTTACCATTTCGTGCTCTTTTTTTTGTCTACTCGTTGCCCTCCCTCTCATCAACCAAAAAACGCAACTTCATTTGAGCTTTAACATATCACTGGTGTAGCAACGGCCTCCCGCAAATTGCTCTTTTCTTATTTAAAATGAATTTCTAGAAAACAAGGTTGAGCAAGACTTTAGACTCTATCCTTTGTCTGAATCTGGATTTTCAAGATTTGAGGATGAACAGGATGATTATTAAGTGTTATGGCGATGGCGGGAAGCCTGACGACCGAAAGTGGGACGCGGGAGCGGCATAGAGTTTAGCATTCGGTAGTCTAGATTTTTTGCGAGCTTTTTTATCAATGAAAAAAGCGGAAGTCAATAATGCTAACAAAGCTCAATGATTAAACTTAGAGTTAGAGGCTAAGAATAAAAAAATTTGTATACTCTATCCTTTGTCTGAATCTGGATTTTCAAGATTTGAGGATGAACAGGATGATTATTAAGTGGATGCGGAACCTTTTTTCTAAAAACATATTACTTCCCTAAACCCTGCACCGTCTATAAAACAATAATCATTTGTGTCTTCTTATTACATTCTCCGTCTTATATTAGACTAGATATCCAAAATCATGAATCTACTGACTTCCTGTTTCTTCTTTGCTATTTGTAGTTTATTTAGTGCTCAATCTACTGATTACTATAGTATACGACCGGTCAACTGCTCCAATGGAAAGGCCGCCTTGGTAGACGAAAACGATCAAAAGATGACAGATTGTGTCTACACTAATTTTATACGATATAATAAAGAGAAAATGGTGTATAGCCGTGGGAAGATTAATGCTTTTGAAGGCTTTTCATATTTTCTTGCACAGAAAGATAATCAGAATTGGTATGTGCTGGATAGCATCGGTGAGGAGATGACAGGCGTGCTCTTACTGGACCAAGATTATAATAATTTTAAATTTCGTCGAGTTGCGGATTCTATTATTCAGATAGAGTATGGACGGAGGGCTTATGTCTTTTTTGAAGAGGACAAAAGAATTGAGGGGCCATTTATGCCGAATTGGCGGTCACCAGGTTGTATCCAGAGGCATCCTATGCCAATCGAGAATATTATATATCAATACAGGCCTGATTCCAGTTTTGTTGTATTTAATCATTCTGGTGAGGTGATTATTGATAGCCCAGATATCACTGAGGTTGATAGATTAAGTGATATTGGATTCAGTACAAAATCGGGTGACGGAACACTTCAATTAAGGGACACAGACGGAGACATATTTTTTGAAGGTGGCTATGAGCAGGCTCAGTATAATTCATCCTATGATGTAATTACACTGAGTAATATGGTTTACGACCGGGACACCAAGGACCAATCCAAGCAAGCCTATGTAGATGTAAATGGAAATATGCTTTTGGATACATTATATAACACAGTATATCCGGTCCCATCAGATATTTTAATCCGTCGATATTTCGATTTTTATGCTGCGCATATTGATGAGAAATATGCACTGTTAGATTCCAACTTCAATGTCGTATTAGAATCAGAAGCGAAAATCCAAGTGTATTTTAGAGATATATTCTCTATTGAAAATAATACTAATACGATTAATGTATTCAAGGGCGATACCAGTCACGTCCTCTTCCACAATCTTGATTATTATGGCATATCAGGAAGAAACCACTTAGTCCAAAGTGATGGCAAGTATAGACTGATAAGTATAGAAACCATGGAAGAGAAAGTCTCATACCCACACATAGCGTCTATGCACATAAGAGATGCGAACTATCTAGTTGAGTCAGGCGATGGACACAAGGGGTTCTTAGATGAAAATGGCCAGTTATTACATTCAATCAAGGCAGAGACAGTGTATTCAAAGTAAAAGTTGAAAATCACTTAGTTCGTGAAGAAATTAGAGACTCTCTAATAGGATTTAGATTGGATGGGGAATTTGGCATTTATGATTTAGTCAATAAGAAAGCCTTGGCTGTCAGTAGTGATAAACCGATCCATATCTCTAAGTGTGCATCTATCTCTATCATATCTAAAATCGGAAAGAAAGGCATCTATCATCACCCATCAGGTAATACTGTAGAGCCAAGATTTTCACAAGTCTATGTGACCCAAAGCCATCTGCCTCGTGATACGATGTACTTTGACTATTATGTCCAAGGTGTTTATAATAAAGGAAAGGGAGCAGATAGGTATTTCGTAAAGGGAGATAAACTGACGGATGCTGAATCATTGAAATCATCGGTAGACAATTACAAACCTAATTTTGGTACTCGGATAGAAGATGGAAAGTACTTTCTGTATGATGAAAGGACTCGCCTGCTACTGCTGCCGGAAGGATATGAAAGAATAGAACTTATAATAGATGAGGACAAGCGCTTTAGGTATTCTAATGTAAAAAGTAAGATTCCTAAGTACATAAAATTAAAGAATCAGCATTCTGTCCAGTACTTAAATAACAAACTGGAGATTCTTGGTCCAAAGAAAGATCAATGGTCTAAAGCTTTTTCCTTTAAGGAACGACATCTTATAGTCGTCAAAGGTGACAATAGAAAAAATGGTTTATTCAACCTTGAAACCCAGAAGTACATTTACCCTTTAATTTATTCTTCCATTCGGACATTGACAAGTAATAGGCTTTATGTAAGTCATGAAGGGGGGACCGCGCTCGCAGATATAGATGGGAATATTTTGACGGAATTCAAATACAAGCACATAGAGTCCGAGGTAGATTCACCATACTTTATTGCGCATACAAAAGATAACCTTCAAGTCATCATTAATGAGAATGGGGAAGAAGTGTTGGATGCTCATTTCTTTGATATTATTCCTAGTGTGACAGTTAATGGTGTAGATACTTCCTATTTGTTTTCTGTGAGATCGACTGAATTAGATGCTTCCTATACACTGATTAATGACAAAGGACAAAATTTAATGACCCTTCCTGCAGGATTATTTTATAAGCCCTTGGATGGTCCCTTAGACATGATTGTGGAGCTGAATCCAACTGAAGAAAGGAAACCTGAAGTGTATTATTTCGTCGAAGACTTAAGCATAGAGCCTGTGGGTAGCAAAGGAATGACAGTGACAGATAGAGGCATCCTACATTATGTTTACGAAATTGATGATAGATATTATTATCAACTGCTTTCTACTGATCATACAATAATATATGATGACCAAGCAGAGGTTTTAATTAAAGCAGCGCCAAAGTACTCTATAGACTATAGGTCGTTGGATAAGTTTACATCTTGGAAGAATGTCATTCCCATGCATATAGACTGGCGTAAGGAAGCTAAGTACCTATATAATATGGATGGAGAACTTCTCTTACCGGAGTACACACAGTCCAGACAGAATAGCTTTGGGCAAATGGAATTTTATAATGGAAATGATCGACACTTTCTTGATCCAATAAACTGACATATAATTATATCTTCCTTTTTAGCTTACCCTAGGTCTTAGGCCGTTTATTATGTTCAATTATTATAAAATAGACAAATACTTGTCACTTATAAGTCTACTTGTAGCACTTGTAGGGTGGATGTAGAAGCGGG
>CAZQDZ010000103.1:0-3832 GCA_964591455.1 uncultured Saprospiraceae bacterium | reverse complement strand
GAAATGGGTACAGCCTAGAATTTTGTTTCCCGTTCGACTTCGCTCAGGGCAGGCTTTTTTCAATGAAAAAGAAAACCGCCGGTAGGCAAGTACGATTAGCTAGATACTAAATGTGTAAACTGCCCATTTTCGATAACAGTTTAACATTACTATCTCTGTGAATCTGCTGATTTATGGTGCATCTTAGATGCGCTATTCAGTTTTCAGTACTTAATGCTAAATGCTCACTCAAATAAGACATCCATAGACAAGGCATTGGTGACGAGCATATCGGAATGGCTATTTTTCTTAATGCTATAGGTGGTAATCATTGTCAAAAAGACAGATTTTTTTGTTTTTGTGGCAGACTTAAATACATGCAGTTTGGATCTAAGTTGCTCTGCGTAGGCTTTAGTAATTGTAAAAGTGTCAAGACTAAATTTGCATTCGCAGAGATTGATGACTTGGTCTCGACGATCTATGAGTAAGTTTACTTGTGCAGCCTTATCTTCAGCACTGCCTCGCCAACAGAGGTTATGGGATTCCATACCACTGATGCCTAAGCCTTTTTTGATTTGGTCTACATGATCTAGACAGACTTGCTCAAAGGTGAAACCTTCCCAAGCTCTTTTGGTCGGGTGATCTATAAGGTTAGTCCATGCAGTAGGTCCTTGGTGTTCTTCATCATGGATATACTTAAAATAAAAGGCGGTATAATAATCTGTCAGTCTATAGAGCAGATTTTTTTTCTTGCCATCAAGTGCCCGATAGGAACTTATAAATCCACTTTCTTCTAGATTTCTAAGTACAGTTGTTAGGGTACCGCCACTATTGAGTTGACCTTTTTCTACTAGTTCTTTTCTTGACATCCCGCTGCTTTTAGTGGCCAGAACTTGGACAACTTGCTCATACCTATGATGCTTGCTAAAGATAGACCGATAGAGGTTATAGAACTCATTGTGTAGTCTTCCATTGGGATCAAATAGTAGGGCTTGTATGTTCTGTGTCGTACTGAGTTCAGGTGATATCGCATCTAGATAGTAGGGTATGCCTCCAAGGGCCATATAGAGTTGTATGATTTGGTATCTTTCCAGTTGACAGCCCCTATTTTTTAGCAGAGCTTCTGTTTCTTTCAAAGAGAAGGCCGTTAATTTCATCTTCTGTGTGACTCTATTGTGCAGTCCGCCTTTGTCATTGATTACCTCCTTGACCATCCATGAAGCGGCAGAGCCACAGACAATCAGCAGTATGTTACGGCTGCTTGCCCAGTGATTCCAGAAATGTTCTAGTGCCATCATGAAGTCTGAACCCTTTGTTGCAAACCAAGGCAGTTCATCCAGATAGATGATTTTCTTTTCTTTGGAATTATCGGTCGCTAATTGTCCTTCTAGATATCTTATTAGCTTTTGGAAGGCTACTACCCAGTTCTCTGATTTATCAGAATTGGGTTGTCCAGATTGGAGACTGAGGCTATTGTCAAAATTGAGTAACTGCTGTCTCGTACTTGCATTGGCCATTCCTGTCATATGGAAATGAAAATGGTCCTTAAAGAATTGTCTTATTAGGAAGGTCTTACCTATTCTTCTTCTACCATAAATAACCAAGAATTCTGCTTTAGTATTACGGCTTAGCTTCTTGAGGAGTTTGATTTCTTGTTCTCTACCGATTATCTCCATAATCAGCCAAAATTAAACATTATAAACTACTTTTGGCTGTTTATGATTATATTATCAGCCAATATGTGTTGATAAAGCAGTAATTTGGCTAATTATGGTTGACTTTGAGCTATAACACCACCACATTCTACCGTTATCCAAACGTCTCCGACTTCGGATAATATCATCATTTTCAAACGTCTCCCATTATCCGAACGTCCGTGTACTAGATTTGAAAATTCTATTTTCAAACTTTCATAGACTCATCACTTTTCGAACACCTCTTCTAGATTATAAATTCTATCAAAATAATTGTAGCTATGACTATAAATGCACTAGACCAAATAGTTTTCCCTAGACCAAATAGTTTTCCCCCGTTATCCGAACGTCTCTGACTTCGGATTTATATAAACTTAATCAATTATCCGAACGTCTCTGACTTCGGATTCCTATAGCCCTATCTATAACATTAAAGTATTATGCAGCTAATGAACAATAAACTATTAATAGTCGTGTGAAGTCCAAGACGTCACACAGCGTTTCATGTTTGGCTTTCAGGTTGTTCAAAAAGTAATGGTTTTCATAATTGGAACTTTATTCAGCGTAGGTTGTAGCATGGCTCATTGCCTTGCCGCCTACGTCGCATATTAGATTTGAAAATTCTATTTTCAAACTTTCATAGACTCATCATTCTTCGAACACCTCTGTCTAGATTATAAATACTATCAATAAAATAGTAGCTATGACTATAAATGTACTAGACCAAATAGATTTTCTATTTATTCCTTTCTTCCTAAATATGTAAATTTCTCTAATAAGAAAAATCAATAGAAATAGAACTTCAATTGTATTGACTATCAGCCAGACTAAAGCAATGCCAAAAGTGGCATTTGATGTTGACCCGACCATTAAAACAAATTGCCTTAGAATTAAGTCACTAATTATAATTATCAGGCAAACTATTAGCGTCGAATTCTTGATTCTATTTAAAATCATAACGTCCTGAACATTCTATTTCTTTATACGCCAAAAGTCTTCACCCCAATTTTTATAACAATTGCTTAGACTAATATTATAATCCTCTAGTAATTCAGCATCAGGAGTCAATTCAATTTTGTTAAATAAATCAAATGTGTTTTCTGCGATTCTAATATTATCCACTTTATCTGCCAAAGAAGAATTTCCATAAAGAAAGATTTGATCACTATTTTGTGAGTCTAAGCCAAGTAATATTAAATCAAAATGCGTTTTCCCAATCCTAATCATTCCGAATTTATGCCATTGATTAGATTGTAGCTTATAGTTTTCAAGCTCTTCAATAATCACCTCTGGCTCAAACATTTCTAACAATCTATCCCCTTTCACCGCCCATGGATTACTTTCAGTTGAATTAGAAAATCGTATTTTAATATTACTGCCATCTAGATTGAAAATTGGAATCCTAAACATCACTAATTCGTCTCCAGTAAGGAAATTATTAAGAAAAGTTCTATAAATCAAAGGTAGTGTATCCTCAAATCCTCTTAATTCTAAAGGTGCCTGTCTTGACTTAAGTAATTCTAATGCTTTCATTTTATTCTTGTGTAAAGAATCGATTCTCTTTGTTCGGCGTAGGCTGTGGCATGGCTCATTGCCTTGCCGCCTACGTCGCATATAGATTTGAAAATTCTATTTTCAAACTTACATAGACTCAGCTATTCATTCAAGATGGAATCTTGAATTTCTAATCAAGCGCAGGCGGCAACTCTTTATGCCCAACTACAGCCTACGCTTAACTGATATCATAAAAATAATTTACACTTTACTACTATCACTATATAGCCATAAATTATTCTCGTCCTTGCTTTGTTCTACTTTAAGTTCTATACTATTAAGAACTGGATTAAATATTAAATTTAGATCATTGAAAAAATCGAATATTGATCTAGCTATTTGAATATAATTATCTTCATAATTCGTATCAATATAAACGTGGTCAGAATTTTGTTTCCCATATCCAACATATAATTGAGAAATAAAAGTGCCACCTATAAACAAAAGTTTTTTTTCAGCCCAAATTGATTCCATTTCGAAGTTATTCATAATTTCTCCCATAGAACTAAAAGATAAGACTTTATCTCCTTCTCTATTTAAATAATGATTATTATCACAAGTGTCCAAAATAAATTATAAATCATAGATATCCCGTTCTAGGGCGG
>CAZQDZ010000102.1:0-3883 GCA_964591455.1 uncultured Saprospiraceae bacterium | reverse complement strand
CAAATTGAATATTTATTAACTTCATAAAAGTGTCAACTTTTTTCAGGACGATACATACGACAATGAGGCCAACTTGTTTAAGTCAATTATTTTACAAATCTTTGCAGTAATTAAATAATAATGAAGCTTCAAGCAACATATACATCCATATTCAATAATCAATTAACGATTGGACATTATGCCCAAGAGTAAGCTATTGAATATATAAGATATAGCAGCCTCTTGGAATTCCAAGGGGCTTTTTTATGGAACAACCTAAAATATTAGCAATGTTTAAGAAGTATACGTCTATAGAAAATTCTTATAGGACTGAGTTTTTAGATAGAATCAAGGGTCATAACTTTTGGGATCGAACATATGCTGTTCAAGAGAAAGCACATGGCTCTAATCTGTCTTTTTATACAATTGACGGAGTAAATTTTAAAGCTGCTAAACGTACAGAAGGGTTAAATGAAGACGAAAAGTTCTACAACCATCAATTACTACTAGATCAGAATATTGAAAAATTCAAATCGATATTCGTAGACATCTCTCAAAAATTCGAGAGTATAACTCAGGTAACAATCTATGGAGAGGTGATAGGAGGAAGTTATCCACACAAAGAAGTAGATAGGAATAACAAGGCACTGAAAGTTCAAAAAGGAATCTTCTATAGTCCCAACAATGTGTTCTATGCATTTGATATTCAAGTAAACTGTGATATGTATTTGGACGTGGAATATGTAAGTAGTCTTTTCGAAAAACATCGAGTTTTTCATGCCAAAACACTGCTTACTGGATCATTACAGGAATGCCTGAATTATTCAAATATGTTCCCTACAACTATTCCAGGATTGTTAGGTTTCCCACCAATTGATCCAAATAATTGTGAAGGAGTAATCATCAAGCCACTAGAAACATGCTATTTTAATAATGGTGTACGTGTTATACTTAAGAACAAAAATGAAAAATGGGCAGAAAACTCGAAACACATCAAATCAATTAATCAAAAAGCACCTTTATCAGAAAAGGTGAAAGAACTCCAATCAGTTATAATAACTTATGTAACTGAAAACAGGCTAAACAATGTTCTAAGTAAATTAGGAGAAGTTACCATCAAAGACTTTGGTAAGGTCATTGGTAACTTCAACAGAGATATTATAGAAGACTTCACAAAAGACTACAATTCTCAGTTAAGTATTCTAGAAAAGAAAGAACAAAAGCAAATTACCAAGTCAATTGTACATAAAAGCTCTAGTATGATTAAAACCTACTTCAAAAAATAGAAATGAACTACAAAATAATTCATGACGAAGAACGTCTTATCAATTTTATTGATTGGTTGCCTGAGCTAACTGAAAATGAAAAGTACTATTGTACGTTATTCTCGCGAAAGAAATACTCAAAGGAATGGAAAATGAAAAGCGACAAGGGCCAACTGAAACGTTTCCTGAGCAATAAAGAAAGGATGTTAAATAAAATCCAGCAACTTGAAACAAAATTGGGTACATACCAGTTGTTTGGCGATGTAGTCGAGGAAAACTCATTAGCATTATATATAAATCCAAATCCAAGAGATCTTCTAAAAGCAACCTACGGTGGTATAATAGAACTTACAAAGTTGTTGCGTGATCAAAAAAGATCTTATAACCCACATGCCGAAATACTAAGCTGCATCCAACGCAGTGTGGGAAATAAAGTATATCTAGATTTTGACATAGATTACAAACCTTTTGACCCTAGCTCTCTTGAGCCATTTATAAACATGGATTGTGTTACCATACTAGAAACTAGAGGGGGTTATCACATTCTAGTAGAAGTAAAGAAGATCGAGAATGAATATAAGTCAAAGTTCTACAATGGGATTAAATCTCTTAACGTAGACCAAACAGGGGATCAACTCATTCCTATTCCTGGATGTATCCAAGGTGGTTTTGTTCCCAAATTTCTATAAATTGGAGAATATGAGAGCAGCAATAGTAGAACACATTAATCAACTTGAAAAGGAACAAGGAATAACAATTCTCCTTGCAGCTGAAAGTGGAAGTAGAGCCTGGGGCTGTCCTTCGCCTGATAGCGATTATGATGTTCGCATAATATATAAGAGATCAAAATCCGAATATTTAAATATTGATGATAAGCCAGACACCATCAACTATTTTCACGGTGAACTACTTGATATCAATGGATGGGACATAAAGAAGACTCTAAAACTAATTCGAAAATCAAACGCTACACCATTTGAATGGGCACAATCACCAATCAAATACAAAGAGATTGATAATTTCAGCAGTACAATTCTCAAATTAAGTAAAGAATACTTCCAGCCACGACATACAGTAAACCACTATAAAGGAATCGCCAAGAATAGTTACTTAAGCAATGACCTGTCAGGTGAAATGAAATTGAAGAAATTATTCTATGTGCTAAGGCCACTTATGGCTGCAAAATGGATAATCAAAAAGAATGAAATTCCTCCAATGGATATACCAAACCTGATTTCGATTATAGAGGATAATAAAATTGTAAATCACATAAACGACCTCTTAGAAATTAAAAGTACTGCCAATGAAGACTATGTCCATAAATTGGATATTCTAATTGCAGATTTCATAGACAAAGAATTTAATTATGTAAGCTCAATACAACTTGAGGACAATAGTGATGTTCCGTCATCTGAACAACTTAATAAAAAATTCAAAGAGATAATTGAAGACTAAAATTGATATAAAATACTTAAGAGACAATAAGCTGATACTACTTGAATGTATTTCAGGAAGTAAAGCATACAACTTAGATGTTCCAACTTCTGATACAGATATCAAAGGAGTATTCTATCTACCTAAAGAACATTTCTTTGGTTTTAAATACATACCACAAGTAGCAAACGAATCAAATGACATAGTTTTCTATGAAGTCGGTAGATATTTAGAATTACTGTCTAAAAACAATCCAAACATCCTCGAACTACTTGAGACGCCAAAAGACAAAATAATATTTAAGCATCCTATTCTGGATAGTATACAAACAAGTGATTTTCTTTCTAAGAAATGTAAAGATACATTCGGAGGATATGCATTTACTCAAGTACGTAAAGCAAGAGGTCTCAATAAGAAAATAGTCAATCCCATATCTAAAGAGAAGAAATTGGTCATAGACTTCTGCTACATACTAAATAAACAAGGATCTATCCCCTTAAAACAGTGGCTAATTGAACAAGATAATAAACAGGAAAATATTGGGTTAGTAAACGTGCCTCACTTTAAAGACACATATGGTCTCTACTATGATGACTCGGCTCAACTTGGATACAATGGAGTAATGAAAAAAGAAACTGCAACGACAGTACTATTAAGCAGTATTCCCAAAGAGGAAAAGCCAATAACACATCTTCAATTTAATCAAGATGGTTATGTTAAATATTGCAAAGACTACAAAGAATATTGGGAGTGGGTTGACAAACGAAATGAAAGCAGATATGAGAATAACATCCAACACGGGAAAAATTATGACTCAAAGAATATGATGCATACATTTCGACTGCTGGATATGGCAGAGGAAATTCTAACAGATGAAAAGATTAATGTAAGGCGTGAAAACCGTGAAGAGCTGCTAAGTATCAGAAATGGGGAATGGCAATATGATGAATTAATTGAAATGGCAAATAGCAAAATGTCTGCAGTAGAGAAAGCTTATACAACATCAAATTTGCCAGACGAACCAAATCATAATAAGATTGAGGAATTGTTA
Source organism: uncultured Saprospiraceae bacterium (assembly GCA_964591455.1). GTDB lineage: Bacteria > Bacteroidota > Bacteroidia > Chitinophagales > Saprospiraceae > RFSX01. The sequence goes on along the minus strand of CAZQDZ010000102.1, from coordinate 154 downwards.
ATTGAGATTAGAAATGAACTATACAATTAAATGAAAGACGAGAGATAACACAGCATGATGACAGAATCACTCCTACGTCGTGACTCTGCATATGCTTATTCCGTTACATATACCTTTAGATAATCTATGAGCGGCTAACGGGAAATAATTAGTC
>CAZQDZ010000101.1:0-3923 GCA_964591455.1 uncultured Saprospiraceae bacterium | reverse complement strand
AGAACTCAATCAGGATACAAACCTAATTTCAAAACAGCAAACAATAAGAATAAAAAGGCTATAGATAACATTAGATATGATCGCATATCTCTTCGTACCTCAGAGAGACAATCGATATCATTATCCGTTATGCGCAAGGAGACAACCAAATTTTTAAAAGAATATCTAAAATAGAACATAGAGCCATGAAATATTATATTATTACTTTCCTATTGCTAATTGGTCAAAGCTGTTATTCCCAAATAATACCTATTCCAGATACACAGTTTCTCAGTGTATTAATCAGCTTAGGAGTAGACCAAAATGACGATGGTCAGATAAGTCAGACTGAAGCAAATGCTGTAGACAGTCTTAAAATTAGGACATTTTTTGATGATCTTAAAAGTGTGCAAGGCATAGAATACTTTAATAATCTCAGGCACTTAGATATTCATGATAATGAAATTGAATCCTTGAACATTTCCAGTCTTTCAAAACTTGAAATACTGATATGTTCAAGAAACGAATTGACTCAGCTTGACTGTAGTCAAAATCATAATCTGCAAGTATTACGTTGTGAACGAAACGACTTGCAGTCCTTGACTATTAATAATGGTGGGAGTCTCGTGGAAATAGATTGCTCCGCAAACTCTGATATTAAGCATTTGGATTTTAGTGATTGTTTAGATTTACAATCAATAGATTGCTCATGGACAGATATTGAAACTATTGACCTTTCTAATTGTGTTGAACTCAGAAGCTTTAGAATGCAAAGGAACCCAGCACCAGAGTCAGGTTATTTAAAAGCGCTGGATGTTTCAGATTGTGTTAACCTTGAATACATACATTGTTTTAATTCTGAGATAGAACATTTAGACTTATCCAACAATCCAAATCTTAAATATTTACATTCCACCTATAATCCGCTAACAACTATAGACCTATCTAAAGTATTTGAGTGCTGAATTTCTTTTTTTAGAAGAAATAGATGTCAGTAAGAACACATTACTTGAACATCTATCAGTCAATGCAGGAGCTTTACAGCATCTGGATGTATCGAAAAATAACAATCTCAAATTCTTGGATATCGGGCGGAATCAATTTTCAAGCATTGACCTTTCCAAAAACTTAGAACTAGATACTTTCTTCTGTATATATAATGATTTTATAGCAATAAATCTTACTAATAATGACCAACTTAAATATCTGAATTGCAGTTACAATTCACTCACCACTCTCGATTTATTTGATAATATAGAGTTAGAAAGGCTAGAATGTCGAAATAATAGAGAATTGTCAATACTAGATGTTTCAGCAAATGCTAATCTATCTTTTGTAGATGTAAACAACTGCAGAAATCTAATATATCTGAATACTCGTAATGGAATCAAAACCTCATCAAACACAAGAAGCACAAGCCTAAGATACGCTTGTGGAGATGAAGATGATAGCTTTGGAAACGCAGCCTTTTTGGAAAACGTAATTATAGATAGTTATTGTAACTTTTCGATAACTGATAACTTTTCCCCTATGATAGGTAAAATAAATTTTGCTGAATCAACTACACAATGTTCTCAGTCAAACAACCTTGTTAACCAACTGGTTTTTACAATTACAAATTTAGATACGACAGTCAGTTTTCCATTTAGAAATGATGATGATAGATACCAATTGATGTTACCTCCAGGCCAATATCAAGTTAATCCTTCTGCAATAAATAATAATCTGTTTTCGGTAGAACCGGATCAAGTCACTTTTAATCTAACATCATCCTCTGATACGATTTTTCAAGATTTTTGTATCATTCCTAACGGCAACAGACTTTCTGATGTCTACATTAAAATAATTCCTATTGGAGTAGCAAGACCAGGTTTTAATATGGACTATAAAGTGATTTTGGGAAATAGGGGAAGCATTAGTGCTTCAGGAAATTATAACATAACAACACCTAGTGAACTAACGGAGATTTACGCTATACCTGAAAATGCTACATTTAACAATGAGGAAATACAAGTTAGCTATACTGATTTAGAACCATTCAGAATCCAGTGTGACACCTTTACTCTTAGACTTAATTCTCCTATGGATTCGCCTCCTTTAAATAATGGGGATAGAATTAGTCTTCATGGAAAGATATATTCTGATAAGCAAGAACATAAAATACGAAATAACAAAATCTACATATGTCACGACATAGTAAATTCATATGACCCAAATGACAAGCAATGTCTACAAGGAGATTTTATCCAGCTTGATTCATTAATTGAAAACGTAGAGTATATGATAAGATTTGAGAATGAAGGAACTGCAGAGGCTGTAAATATTACCATACGAGACTCCATAGACTCAGGAGTCTTTAACGTAGAGTCAATAAGAATTATAGATGCTAGCCATCGTGTTCATCTAGAATTAAATAATGACGTCGTAGAATTTATTTTTGAAGATATATATCTACCATTTAGTGATGACTACAATGATGGTTATGTAGTATTTGAATTGGATTTAAAATCTAATGTAAATGCTGGAAATATAATAGAGAATAATGCTGATATATTTTTTGATTTCAACTTCCCTATTCGTACAAATACCACTTCCTCTATACTTATAGACGACATAGACGGAGATGGCTATTATACTTTAGATGATTGTGACGACAATGATCCAACTGTTCATCCTGGTGCTGCTGAGATATCCTATAATGGTGTGGATGATGACTGTGATCCCTTCACTGCAGACGACGACCTAGATCAAGATGGTTATTTACTAATCGAGGATTGTAATGATCAAAATTCTATAATCAATCCTTCTGCATCCGAGATCTGTGGAGATGGAATCGATCAGAATTGTGATGGGATAGACGAATTTATCACTGGATATCTGGACGCCGATCAAGATGGTTATGGCGATCCAGAAACTTTTTTAACGGAATGTTTTCTGCCTAACGGATATGTTAGTAATAACTCTGATTGTGAGGATAACAATCCAAATATCAATCCTAATCAAACGGAACAACCTTATAATGGCATAGATGATGATTGCAACTCCGCTACTCTGGATGATGATTTAGATCAGGATGGGTTCTTATTAGCAGACGACTGCGATGACAACAATTCAAACATCAATCCTGACCAAACAGAAGAACCTTATAACGGAGTCGATGATGACTGCAATGCTGCAACTCTAGATGACGACTTAGACCAAGATGGATTTCTGCTAGATGATGATTGTGATGACAATAATCCGAATATCAATCCTGACCAAACAGAAGAACCTTACAACGGAATTGATGATGATTGTGATTCTGCAACACTAGATGACGACTTAGACCAAGATGGATTCTTACTCGCTGAAGATTGTGACGACAATAATCCTAACATTAATCCAGATGGTGAAGAAATACCAAACAATGGAATAGATGAAGATTGTGATGGCATGGATTTGGTTTCTTCGATACATGAACTTTCAAATAGCGTAATAAAGATTTATCCAAATCCTGCAATTAATATAATCAATATTGATATCGAAGGACAATTAGTATATAATGTTGAACTCTATGATTTAAAAGGCAAACTTATAAAATCTACTAGTAAATCAAATCAGATCAAAATAGAACCTATTCCACATGGAACCTACCTGCTTCAAATCAAAGACTTGAAAACCGGTCAAAAAATAGTCGACAGAATAGTGATTGGGAGATAGAATCCCAGCCCATAACACATGATAGGACGGCATACTTCGTACAGCCACATATCATAATTCCGTTATGATGCATATAGGAACGACCCCAACACAAACCCCAGTTCAACGATAAAGTATTGTAAATAGACAAGTTTCAAACTTGACAAATGTTCACTAATTAGCTAACTTAGCAGTAATGAGCAAAAAGGTCAGAAATGCCAAGCTATACAAAAACTACTTCAAGGACTTCTATAAATCCTTAGATG
>CAZQDZ010000100.1:0-3940 GCA_964591455.1 uncultured Saprospiraceae bacterium | reverse complement strand
CGGAATTATGATATGTGGCGTATCCCGAAGGGTATGCCATCATGATCATGTGTTAGCGACTGGCGTTCTCGTTTGTTCGTTAATCTTTTTCATTTACTGTGCTTTTTTGAGGGTTGGCTTGCAGCTCTCTGTCGCCCGCAGAAACGAGAACGGCAGTGTGCTGTAGCCGCATTGGTTATTCATAACAAAATTATTTGAATTTGACATTTAATGTTTTCGATGTTGGATAGGTTTGGCATGTAAGTACCAAACCTTGATTTATTTCTTCTTCTTCTAATGCCATACAGGATTTCATTTCAGCTGTGCCTTCAATAACTTGAGCTACACAAGTGCCGCAGACACCGCTTTCACAGGAGTAAGGCGGGTTAACTTTCGCTTCTTTTAAAACTTGCAAGACGGTCTTGCCTTTTGGTATACTTAATTGGTGGACTGCGCCATTCAATGTAGCTGATAATAGAGCATCGTCTACTTCTTTTATGCTGTCATTTGATTCTTCGGTACTGCCTGCAAATTGCTCAATATGAATTATTTTTTTCGGAATTTGTAAGCCTAACAAGGTGTTTCTCACGTTTATATTCATTGCTCCAGGTCCACAGATATAATACTCGGTGCTTTGAGCAATTGGAGGGTGGTTTGTGATGAACCATTCTACTGCTTCTGAATCAATTCTTCCTTTCCTTCCTTTCCATTGTTTCCAGGTAGACCAAACATTTGGATCACTTAAAGTATGAACAACTCGCAACCTATCGGGATATTCTTCTAACAAATCATCAAGTTCCTTCTTGAAAATAATTGAGCTTTGCTTGCTATTCCCATAGAGGAGATTTACGGTACTATTCGGTGAAGCAATGAGGACGGATTCGAGAATGGAAATTATCGGAGTTATGCCACTTCCTGCTGCAAATAGGAAATAAGTTTTGTAAGTACCTTCTTCTACCTCGGCATAAAAACGACCTCGCGGCGTCATCACATCCACTTCATCTCCTACCTTCAAATGATCGCCTATATAATTAGAAACCAAACCACCTTGTACTCTCTTTACGGTTACTTGAAGTGCTTCTTCGTTGAATGGACTACTATTTAGAGAGTAACTCCGACGGACCTCTTTTTCATTGATCTTAAATTTTATAATTAAGTGTTGACCAGGATAATAGTTGAATGAATCTCTTATTTTTTCTGGCACCTCCAAAGTTACAGTTGTAGCGTCCTTGATTGGATAGTCTATCGCTGTTACTCTTAGTATGTGAAATTGGTTTGACATTTTATAATATTATTCCATTCTAGAACTTATTGGCTATCCATCCATTTTTGGACTATTTCCTGAAAATTGCGAACTGTACTTTCTCCTTGTTTAGCGGTATACGATACGCCAAAGAGAGGGTTTTTTAATGATTTTTGTTGTTGCTCGCAGACATAGACATCTTCTTCCATGAAGTCATTCCAGTCCATAGGGTCTTCAGAATTGGTATCAGGGTCTTTACCATATTTGGTTTTACCGCCCATGATACCATGCCAAGAGATATTGGATTTCATTTGTTGCTTGGTGAACTCCCAATTGGTCATGGGTTCCAGTTTAGTGCGGACAATGACCTTTGTTTTATCTGGTGCCAATGGAATTGCATGGAAAATATTCCAACTCCCTTCACCTTCAGATAAACCGAGGTTAGGAAATAACCAAGGAACATATGCTCCAAGGTATTCATCCGTCATTTCTTGAATTCTTTTTGTTGGAATTAATTTATCTAAGTTGTCCCTGTACTCAGATGATAAAGGTTCCCAAAACATATAATGATCTCCTACAAATCCATATTCTGCTTTGGCATGATTATACATCTGTAAAGTATTCGAATGTAGATGTGCTAAGTGATATACATCGATATAGTTTTCAGCTACGATCTTCCAATTGGCATTAATTATCTTTTCATAATAAGTGTCAGGATATTCTATTAGTCTATTAGGATCATGGGGCCCAAGGTGTTCCCAACAACCTTCAAACCACTTGGTGATAGGATCGACATTTGGATCAGGATGTACCCAGAGTATTCCTCTCCATATATCTACTGAAGCTTTATGTAGACAGATTTGGTCCAGCTCCAAATCGGGGAACTCACTTTCTTTTTCTGGTACACTTATGAGTTGTCCATTGAGATCATAGGTCCAATCATGGTAGGGGCAGGTAAGTGCTTTCTGTTTTTTTCCTACCGCTCTTAATAGTTGTGTGCCTCTGTGTCTGCATAGATTATGAAAGGCTCTTAATCTCTGATCACGACCTTTGACTATAACGATATTCTGATGTCCACATTGTACTGTACTGTAATCTCCAGCATCTTGTATATCCTCTACAAAACCAGCAAATTGCCAACTATTTCCGAATATGTTTCTTTGCTCTTGGTCAAACCATTCCTGTGAGGTATAAGCTTCAACAGGAAGTACAGGCATTTTTTTAGTGCTCATTTCTTTTGGTTTTTAGTCAATACTTCGTGAAAGTAGAATTCGACCTTCCCGCAACTGAGACATCCCAGCATATCTAGTTTCTCTTTTCTATTTAGAAACTTACCCCAGTCGCCCAGCCAAGAAGACCAGTCCGTACCTTCATCAAAACTTTTAGAGCCTACCACAGTCATGCTGGTTCCGCATCTAAGGCATAGTAATGATTTTTCCATTTACTTAATATTAATATTTCCAATCAGGAAAGAACAGTGATGAAAAAGAGTATAAGCTCATGAGTATCCAACTTCCTATTATTACCCAATATAATATGGGGTTTTTATTTTTTTCTACAGGTTCGAGAAAGTAAGTTACCCCAGAAAATAGATCTGGAATAACCCAAAGAATGAATAACAAGCCCCAAATCCACTGCCAGTTGAGCCACATGGCTATGTATATGATTATGAGTCCAACGATACTTCTCCATTTTATATGAGTCCTATTTGCCATATTTTTCAAATTGAACCTCAAGATAACGAAATGGCTCTATTTGTTTTTTTTTGATCTATATCAAAGAGTCCATCAAGCTAATGGATCATATTTGTACGATTAATAGCTGAATTATGAATTGCATAGAACTATTGTCTCTCCTTAGGTTTCTAACTATTCAAAGCGTCGCACTTGCACAGATCTATGATGACTATTTAGGTGCAGTACTGACTCAAGGTGTGATTGTAGCTCCAAGTTCCAACGCCAATGTGACAGCTGAACAGAGCACAGTGGATGGAAATGGATTGGCTATAGACTTGACTGAGGCATCTCAGTTTTTGAGTAACGCAACGCTTGGTGCTGACTATGTAGGTGTGATTTGATCAGCATCTTCGCCATAGTTTTTCGCCTAGCTAATAAATAGCTCTTATTCTATTGTAGATATTATGAGTTTTAAATTGAAATCTTTGTCCAAAAGTTGAATTCTTGATAGAGTAATTATATCCTAAGCTTACTAAGGCATTATAGATCCAATTATGATTTGATCTATTTAATTGACTTTCTCCTGTATTACCTAAAAATATGTATCCGAGTTTTGTTTTCGGATCAAACCACATCATTGTTTGAATGCAATTGTCTCCGCCACTCATTCCTGTTAACTGATATGTGATTCCATAATTGTTTCTATCTATCATGAAAAATATACCATTGTTGTCATCCTCAAGATTGGTGACAGAACTGCTTAATTGTGAAGAAAGCAACTTTTCAAAAGATGTTTGCTGCAATAGAGCGGAATTTCTTGATAATATTGCTTGGCAATATTTAGTCAAATCTTCAATGTCAGTGATCATGTCTCTACAGGGATAAAGGATTACGCCACTTGTTTCAACACTAATTATTGAATCTCCTTCAGGTTGATAATAGTCTGTATGTAAAACTGAGTCACTTTCTACTAATGACCAGTATGTATTGTTAAGTTCGAGAGGATTGAAGATATGTGTCTGCGTAAATTCGGAGAAAGGAA
>CAZQDZ010000099.1:0-4174 GCA_964591455.1 uncultured Saprospiraceae bacterium | reverse complement strand
CATATACTTAAGGGCTCTGGGTGATTCAGAGGCCTTTTTTGTTGGATGACTATATTTCTCATCTCACTAGTTTCAAGGAAAATCTGAGACATCTGACCATTGATATATGATCTGGTTGTCGTGGTTTATGGTCAAAAACACCCGCCAAACGAAACTTCGGGTTATACATCAATCCGATGGTTTAACCATCGTTAGGCTATGACCCTTCAGGGTCACATTATTATGATTTTATCGGACCCGAGAATATTGAATCACGCCAAAGCGTGAAACGTTCTGTTACGACTTGCCAAATAAATAAAACCTCGTAGCGGCTAGGCGCGCGCATCTCGGATTAGTCGAGAGAGCACGATGAAAAAAGCCGAGGTTTTATCACGAGGAGGCCTAGGCGTTCATTCTGAAATATTCATTCTCACAAACCAAGGGCCTCTTAAGCGAGAATTAGTAGGACAAGCGTTTTGGTTGCCTTGCCGCGACTGGCAAAGTGACAAGGAAAAATAAGCCTGAAAACTGATGTTGTTTATAGCAATGAGCTGAGAGAGTTCAACTTTTAAAAGGCTATTCTAAGTCAGAATTATTGAACTTCTGGACCATTTTTAGGAAGATCTATATTTTAACCGGACTCTTATGCGTGTAACCCTTGGTTTTGATAAAAACCAGATCTCTGCATAACATATGTATCAACACAATAACTCTCTGATCGCCATACTTCACAAAGATTCATCACTTTAAGTTCAGGTTAAAGTCGGTTAACATTCGGTTAAATAAACGTCTTCTAGTGGACAAATAATTTCTTGCCAGCGTACTACAATCATTATAAAGAGCAACACTTGAGTCACATTCAAGTGACAAACTTGCTGATGTATAAGTGCTATGCGTAAAACCAGAATTGCATTCTTTGCAGAGACACTAGAAAGAAATATAGATGGTGCTGTCCGCACCATGTTTCAAATTATAGATCGTATTCCAACTGATCAATTCGAATTTCTATTTTTCACTGCAACTCCACCAAAGGGCTACAATAAGACCGATCATAATTTTAGTGTATTGGACTCACTTCCTTTACCCTTCAACCAGAAATATAGATTTGTAAACATCATTACCCAAAAACCCCGCATTAACCGCGAACTAAAATGGTTCAGACCTGACATCATACATATCGCATCACCATCGATGATGGGAAGAGCGGCAGCAGAATATGGAAACAAATATGATATACCCGTACTAAGCATATACCACACTCACTTCAGTTCGTATATCAACTACTACTCTCAGAATCTTCCAATCATAACAGAACTAGCGAGCAGCTATATTGATCACAAATTGAGGGCATTTTATAATAGATGTAGTAAAGTTCTGGCTCCAACAGAAACCATCAAAAAGTACCTCATTGAACAAAAGATTAATGAAAAATGCATTGACATCTGGGCAAGAGGTATCGATGCTTCTTTATTTTCTGCTAAAAAGCGAGATGAATCTTTTATTCAACAGATAACAGGCAACAAGAAGAAGTCTGTCTTATTCGTCAGTAGATTAGTCTGGGAGAAGAACTTGCGACTACTTGCAGATCTCCATGCCTACAATACAGCAAAAGGAGATAATTACAACTTCATCATAGTGGGTGACGGGCCAGCACGACAAGTTCTTGAAAGTCATATGCCCGGAGCATTCTTTTTAGGCAAGAAAGATCATCACTTCTTATCGACGCTTTATGCTAGTGCTGACTACTTTGTCTTCCCATCAATCAGCGAGACTTATGGCAATGTCCTTCTAGAAGCTTTGGCTTCAGGTTTGCCATGTATAGCAGCCAATGGTGGCGCGAATACTGATATCATCAAACATGGCACCAATGGTTTCTTATGCGATATAAATAATTATATCGACTACTACGATAAGATCCAATTACTAGAAACTCAACCGACACTGACATCACTTATCAACGAAAACTCTATCCAGTTTGCTCATGATTGTAATTGGGATCGCTTAGTGGCTGATTATTTCGACCTTCTATCTAACATGGCTAATCACAGGAAAAAATACATCAGGATGCATCCAAAGATGCAAAGCGATATCAAAAGAACACCAGAACTCTTAGCAATCTGATGGATCAAAAAAAGATCCAGATCATAGGTAAGTACATCCTGCTTATCATTATAGTGGCATGCCTTATATACTACATCAAACATGTAGATCTAAGAAGTATCATGGCTGAAGTATTCGCTTCGCCTAACTTGTTTTTCAAGATCCTCTTGATTACAACCACTGCTTACTATCTTGCTACACTCGCCTGGTATTACACCTTCCGTAGAGAAGAAAGAGAGAAGTTGCCAAGTATCGCTAAGCTCTTCCTTATCAGAAATATCGGTGAATCTGTAAGTATACTTACTCCGATTAATGTGGTAGGCGGTGAATACTCTAAAGTGCTGTTACTTGAAAAATACGGCTTAGATAAACTTCGCAGTACACAGGCGACCATCTTAGCACGAGTACTTATCATACTTTCCTTTATACTTCTAGGATTTCTCGTTGTCTCTTACTTATTGAGCTCGCTGTCAGTGATCTATATGGTGCTATTTGTCTTATTTGTATTCCTTCTGCTTCTAACTGTTAGGTCCATCTATCACAAATCAGTCCCTTCAACTAAGAGCAGCGAAAAACATGGATGGATAGACAAGATAAAGTTAAAGGTCTATGATTTTCTATATCGCTGTGTAAAGAGTATACAAGAGGATAGAAGAAGCTTTTTGATAGCTCTCTTTCTCTCTGCTCTTCATTGGTTGATAGGATCGCTTGAATTTTTAACCATCCTTCATTTCTTAGAAATACCCATCTCTTACTTTCAGGCAGTAGTGGTAGAATTTGGAGTGATGGTATTCAAAAGTGCTGGTGCCTTCGTGCCTGGGCAAATTGGTGTAGAAGAATACGGTAACAAGTTGATGCTCCAAAGCCTAGGCGTCACTTCTCTTAAGATTTGGGTCTCAGTCTCGGTTATCAGAAGAATCAGACAACTCGCATGGATCATCATCGGATCTATAGCTGCATTATTCACTCTTAAAATAAGATTGTGGAAATTCTCATTGTAACACATAAGTACGACACCTCAGTAGGAGGCATGGAGAAACACTGCTTGGCCTTAGTGGAGGGTCTGGATTCCTTAGCTTATGAGACTCATGTTATATCTCCAAAAAAGGGACAAAGCAAAAGATCATTTATGCTTTCTATATCACGAAATATAAAGCAGGTAGTTACAGAGCATCCTAGTATTCAGGTGATATATTTTAATGACTGTCTGGCTGCATTATTTGGTATTAAAACTGGACAGAAGTTGAAGATACCGATGGTTGCTACCGCTCATGGTTTAGATATCACCTTTTCTAATTATCTATATCAATCACTTCTTAGAAAGCGCCTACCACTACTCAATCAAATCATATGTGTTAGTAGACATACTGCTAAGAGGTGCAAACAACTTGGTATACAAAAGAGTAAGCTATCTGTAATTCCTAATGGAGTGGACACAAAACTTCACGACCAAGTTTTTTCAAGCGATTTGCAAGAGAAGCTCCTCTCGAAAATCGCGCAACTCCCACAGTCGAAAAAAATCATTTTTGGTGTAGGAAGACTTGTTCGTCGGAAGGGTTTTAGTTGGTTTATAAAGAATGTATTGCCAGAGATTCGTGAAGGTGCAATATTAGTCTTAGCTGGGCCTATGGATAAATTCTCTGGAATCCAACCATTCTTACTGAATCTGCTTCCCTCATTTATAAGAAAGCAACTTGAAGTTATCATCGGTTATGACAACGAAGTAGAAGTTATCCAGCATCTCATGAATGACTCAAAGTATCAACATAGCTTTGTTCACCTTGGAAGACTTACAGATGAGGAGCTCTCATGCATGTACCACCTCAGTGATATCTGCATCATGCCGAATATCAAGGTGCCTGGTGATATAGAGGGGTTTGGTCTCGTAGCTTTAGAAGCTGGTATACATGGCAAACTTGTCATAGCATCAAAACTTCAAGGAATCAAAGATGCTATCGATAATTCTAAAAATGGTTGGCTCATCCCTTCTGGCAATCCTTCAAAGTGGATCGCAACCATCAAGTCTGTTCTACCTAATGCGGAACTTAGAAAAGACTTAGGACTAAGAGCTCAAGCTTATAATACGGAAAATTTT
>CAZQDZ010000098.1:0-4227 GCA_964591455.1 uncultured Saprospiraceae bacterium | reverse complement strand
TAGGGATCAAAACTGCTATGGAGATACTAGGCTTCTGTACTAATGAAGTTAGATTACCACTCAGTCCTATGTCGAGTGATAATTACAAGTATTTGGAGAGAGCGCTGAGGGGAATATTGAGTTAATAAATTAATATTTTGTCAAATCAATATATATAAATTGCTGGTTTTCAAGTTGGTCTTATTAAAGAGAAAAAAATGTATATGTAGATTACTGTTTCAATATGTGATTTGCTATCTTGCGCTCAAATAAACTGATAAAATGAACCGTATTATTCAAATCCTAACAGTATTACTCTGTACGGCATTCGTGATGAATGCTCAGTTAAGTGAAGAGACTGTAAGAGTTTTCACTCCAGATGAAAAATTGGCTTCTTTGCAATCCCAAATAGAGGCAAATACAGACAATCAAGTTTTTCTAGAATTGGCTGATAAGATGTCAAATAGATATAATGCTAGCAAAACCGCTATACTTTACAATCAGGCAGATCCAGCCGCAATGTCAGGTATAATATCCACTGAAGTGCCTGGAGATCGTGTAGCGACAGCAGATGACTTTATTGTGCCTGCTGGATTTACATGGACTATTACAGATGTATTTGCAGAAGGTTTTGTAAATCCACCGGCTTTAATTCCTGAAGGCGTGACTGTAGAGATTAGATCAGATGCTGGTGGAATGCCAGGACCTGTGATAGCCACTTCGTCACATACTAGTACAGCTGGAGATGCAATCTTTAATGCAGGGGACTGGATGGCTGATATAACTGATATTACACTACAACCGGGCACTTATTGGCTAGCTTTTCTAGGCGCAGATAGTTTTGCTCCTAATGTTCCAGCCGTGCAATGGAATTGGTTCACTACTGCTGGTCTAATTGATTCAGAGGCACACTTAGAATCTAATGGAATATCTTTTGGAGTTTTACCTTGGACGGCTTTGTCTGAAATTGGTATCATGGGTGCTGAGTCTACTCTTTTCGCCTTAGAAGGAAGCGAAGATGAGATAGTGGTTGAAATGGCATCGCCGATTCCCACATTAGGAGAATGGTCGTTAATGATTCTGGCTGGCTTGTTGCTGATATTTAGCGTAGTTCTCATTAAGCAGAAACGATCTTCTATAGCATAGAGTAGCTGATAGTTTTCTATAGACTATATGAAATATGAGGCAGATATGAATTAATGCTAATATTCAATCTGTACGACAAAATAAAGAGGCTTATCATTAATTTGGTGAGCCTCTTTATTATTACTTTCGAACTTTATTGAATTAGAAGATTTATGGATAAATATTATTTTGGACTTATTACTTGTCTACTTTTTATAACTTCCTTTGGCATAGCGCAGCCAATTACCAACTTTTATCAAGCAGACATAACACATCTATCTAATAAGATTAGCGATGAGACTCAGATAGAGGATGTCCAGTTTAGACTCACCAATTCTTTTGAAAGTAGGAATAGTAAAGTCCTTCATTCATACTATATCCAAGTAGTGGAGAACACTGATGTGTATGGATCAATATCCAATATATCTAGGTTGCCTGATGGTAGAGTACTTCAATCTAATACTACTGCTTATAATCCATCATCCATAATTAATAAGATAACCACAACTGAATTAGATGCTTTAGAGTATAGTAGAGTACATTTCGACCTTTCTTTTAATGAGACTCCTAGGTTGATCAGCACTAATAAAAGCAATTTATCAGAATCTATCTATGCAGCACCATCCCTTTCCTCCAGAGCGGTAACGGTCAAACCCATATTCTATCCTGTTAATGATGATTTAGTATTGGCCTGGAGTGTGGCCTTTGAAAAAATCGACAACCAGTTTTGGTATGATATAATTGTCAGCGCAGAAGATGGGTCAATACTTCAACAGATAGACTGGACATTACAGTGTTCTTTTGGGCACGGCGAAGATTGTGCAGTTGTTGATGGCCATCATGATCACATAAATCATGCAACAAGTTCGTCATTTGAAGCGGACGGATCATATAATGTATACGCTCTTCCGTTAGAATCTCCTTCTGAAGGAGATCGATCTGTAGAGTTAGCACCTTGGGAAAATGCTACTGCGGCGTCACCTTATGGATGGCATGATACTGATGGCATTATGGGTGCTGAATTTACTATTACAAGAGGAAACAACGTTTATGCGAGCGAAGATAGAGATGGTAACAATGTTCCAGGAGCCTCTCCTGATGGAGGAACAGATTTAGTATTTGATTTTCCTATTGATTTGGCAACCCAGCAACCTATCGACTACGTCGATGCTGCTACGGTCAATTTATTCTATTGGAATAACGTCGTGCACGATGTTCTTTACGAACACGGTTTTGATGAGGCTTCGGGTAACTTCCAAGAGAATAACTATGGCAATGGAGCGCTTGGCAATGATTTTGTAAATGCTGATGCCCAAGATGGATCAGGAACTAATAATGCAACTTTTGGCACTCCGCCTGATGGTCAGAATCCACGTATGACTATGTTTCAATGGACCCGTGGGACAACAGGAGGGAGTTCAACAATATTTTCAGTTAATAGTCCAGGAAATATAGCAGGCCAGTATCTTGCTTTACAGGCGGTATTTGGCCCACAAGATGTCGAAGTAACAGGAGATTTACAACTGGCTGATGACATGGTTGGCGATGTTACGGATGCCTGTGAGCCATTTCCTCCAGGATCTTTGGATGGACAAATAGTATTGGTCGACCGTGGCACTTGTGACTTTATTACCAAAGTTAGAGAGTCTCAGCGAGCGAGTGCGATAGGTGTAGTGATCTGCAATAATGCGCCAGGACCGCCTATAGCTCCCGCAGGAAGTGGCTTTGTAGGCATTCCGAGTGTTATGATCAGCCAGGCCGCTTGTGATTCAATTAAGGTAGAATTAGCGTCAAATCCGGTCAATGTGACACTGGATCTGAATCCTCCAATGGACGATTTTGTGGATTCTGATTTAGATAATGGAATCATTGCTCACGAGTATGGACACGGATGGTCTACACGATTGACGGGTGGTGCGAATAATTCAAGTTGCTTAGGAGGTAGTGAGCAGATGGGAGAGGGATGGAGTGATTACTTGGGATTAGTAATGACTATTAAGCCAGATGAGGTAGGAGAGTTAGGTAGAGGGATAGGTACTTATGTTATCAACCAGGATAGTTTGGGTGCTGGTATACGGACATTCCCCTATTCAACAGATTTGAGTGTTAACCCTCATACCTATGATGATATTATAACAGAAGCCATACCTCATGGAGTAGGATCTGTATGGTGTGTGATGCTATGGGACATGACATGGTTATTAATAGACCGTTACGGTTACGACGCTGACTTGTACAATGGTTCTGGCGGGAATAATGTCGCTTTGTCTCTTGTAAGTGAAGGATTAATGTTACAGGGATGTAACCCTGGATTCGTGGATGGTAGAGATGGTATCTTAGCAGCGGACATGGCGCTCTTTGGTGGAGCGAATCAATGCATTATCTGGGAGGCGTTTAGTCGCAGAGGACTAGGATTTAGTGCAGATCAAGGAACCTCAGGTTCACGTGCAGATGGTGCAGAAGCATTTGACTTGCCACCAAACATGTGTTTTGGATGTACAGATTCGAGTTCGGTTAATTTTGATCCAGATGTAACTCAGGACGATGGCTCTTGCTTCTCATGTAGTGATGGCATCATGAATGGTAACGAGACTGAAGTAGATTGTGGAGGCTCAGACTGTATGCCTTGCTCTACATGTGATGACGGTATCTTAAATGGTAATGAAACAGAAATAGACTGTGGTGGTCCAGATTGTGATGCTTGCCCTACTTGTACTGATGGCATAATGAATGGCGATGAAGATGATGTAGATTGTGGTGGTTCATTCTGTGCAGCATGCCCTTGTACAGATATAGTTCTCGTATATGACGGAACTGCTGCCGCTATTGATATTCCAGACGGTACTGACAGATTTGTGAGAGATTATATAGAATCTCAAGGAGAGGTAACCGTGCAGGCAGGAACGCTTATAGAACTTAGAGCTGAACAATTCATTGAGGTTATGGCAGATTTCGAAGTGGCTCAGGGCGGAGAATTGCTATTGGATATTGCTAATTGCGATGATTCAGGGTTCAGTACTTCGGTTATAGGAGAAAATGGTAGTCCAAAAGAAGACTAAGAACTTGACAAGCTGTCCCGTCCTAAATAAGCGTTACGGGTTTAATAAATAAAGATACTTATTT
>CAZQDZ010000097.1:0-4461 GCA_964591455.1 uncultured Saprospiraceae bacterium | reverse complement strand
TTTTTTTGGCTATTAGAGTTGGTCAATAATTGCTATATTCGCATTGTCCATATGTATAAACTACTGACTATTAGCTATAATCTAGTTTTTGCATTAAATTATTCGTAAGATAACTTTATCCATCCTAAAATGAGAAAGCGTTTCGAGCAAAGCCCAGAATTAGATTTTTGCCCTATTTCAGAAGTTGAAATAGACCGTAGTGGAAGACATCAATTAGCACCGCTCCTAATAGGTCTCCAACATATTTTTTGCGACAGTGTTCTTAGCGAGCAGATATTTACCTTGCTTGAGAAAAAAATATTATCTGGCAAGAAAAATACTGGTAGATTAGGAATGTCAATGTGGGAGATATTAGTTTTAGGAGTAGTCAGATTAAATTTGAATATTGATTACGATTTTTTACTAGATCACGCAAACAATCATAACGAGCTTAGAGGGATATTGGGAGTGCAAACAAAAAATGTATTTTCAGATAAAGCAAAAAAATATAAACACCAAACAGTTGTTGATAATGTTTCATTAATAGATGCATCAACAATTGAACAGATAAATGAAATATTAGTAAAGGCAAGTCATGATATTTTAAAAAAAAAAGAGAAGGAGCAAATACTCTCGTTGAGAATTAAATCAGATAGTTACGCAGTAGAGAGTAATGTTCATTTTCCTACAGATATAAACCTATCATGGGATAGTGTACGCAAAGTATTAGATGTAATAGACATATTAGAGCAAAGATATGAAGGATGTCTTAGTGGTTGGCGTAAGCGAAAAGAGTGGAGACAAAAAGCAAAAAAGCTAAATAGGAAGGTGTCGAATATACATGCTAAGAAAGGAGCAAATTTCCATGAACGACTGAAGGCCAGCCTTGAAGATTTACTTTTGCTGTATAGCCACATAGTAGATAAATCGGAGTTAAGCATAAAGGAATGTCAATCTTCTAACCAATTAGAAGTGAATGTATTAGGGATATCATTATTTAAATACTTAGAATATTTAAAGAAGTTTTCTGACCAGTTGGAAAGGAGAATATTAAAAGGAGAGAAAATACCGCACGAGGAGAAAATATTTTCCATTTTTGAACCAGAAGTAGAGTGGCTGCAAAAAGGCAAGCAGAATAACAAAGTAGAGCTAGGTCACAATGTTCTAGTGACAACCGATCAGTATAACTTAATACTAGACTATAAAGTAATGCTTAACCAGAGAGACAATTCGCAACCAATAACACTTGGACAAAGATTACAGGAGCGATATAATGAAGGCTATCATTTAGCAAGTATGTCCTTTGATAGAGGCTTTTTTTCCAAGCTTTCAAAAGAAGCTCTACAAAAAATTGTAGACAAATTAGTGATGCCTAGTAAGGGAAGAGTGAGCAAAGATACAAAGCTGGAACAAGAGGATAAAGAGTACAAGAAACTGGCCAAGAAGCACAGTGCCATTGAATCAAATATAAATGAATTGGAGCAAAGTGGATTAGACAAGGTACCAGATAAAGGACTAAAAGCTTTTGAAAGGTACGTTGGCTATGGAGTGTTAGCGTATAATCTAAAGAGGTTAGGTCTAATAATTTTGAGCACACAAAAAGAAAAACACAAACCAAGCAGCCGGCGTAAACGAGCAGCATAAATGGCAAGGGTATTAAAAAAAATGGATCCCCCAGAAATGGCACTAGATAACTGTGTATAATCTGGAATAATCACCAAGCAAATAGACCAAATTTGCGACTTTTTTAATGGCGGCAAATTACCTGCGGTCATAATTCTCTAAGTGATATAGTTAAGCTGAAAAAAAAAGCGAATTTTGGTGTCAGATTTTTAAAATCAAGGTTTTCGGACAGACACTATTTAGAAATCTTAGTTAGCTGCGCGCTGAGCTATGAATCATATATTTTCAGCAAGACCGCAACACAACAACTTATTTAGAAACACTCTCTTATTTAGAAATTTCCAATGGATAGCATCACCAAGGTACAAGCGTTTATTGCTTCAATACCTTCTTTCTCTAATTTCCGGTATAGGCTAAAGTTTTCTGCCCCAGGATTGAATATTACTCTTTTAGGTTTTAGTCCTAAAAGAGCCTCTTCATATTCTGCTTGATTGACCTCATTTAAGTACATACTTACAGTATGAATAATAAGGTCCTTATCTAAGCTTTCTATAGAATCTAAGATAGGAACGCCTTGAATTGAATTCCCAAAAGATCTTCCAATTGCAGAAACAATATACCCTTTTTGTCTTAATGCAACGATTGCTCTATTTGAATATCGACTTGGATTTGTAGATGCGCCAAGTACAAGTACCGTTTTTGACTGTATTGTATTATCCATAGTATATAGAACAAAAAAAAACAGGATTAGGCTTTGGCTAATCCTGTTTTATATATATAAACTTGATTTTTAACTACACTAACAGCCTAATAGGATCCTCTAGTAGTGATTTTAGCGTATTTAGGAATTCTGACCCAGTGGCTCCATCAACTACTCTGTGATCGCATGAAAGAGTGACCTTCATCATTCTTCCTGCTTTGATTTCACCCTTATCCACAATCGCTTTTTCTATAATTCCACCCACAGCAAGTATACAAGCATCTGGTGGATTAATAATAGCTGTAAATTCTTCAATACCAAACATTCCTAAATTAGAAATGGTAAAGGTATTTCCTTGCATTTCATCTGGACTTAGTTTTTTTACTTTTGCCTTGTCTGCTAAAATTCTCACTTCCTTATTGATGTAAGATAGTGATTTTTGATCTGCATTGCGTATAACAGGAACAAGCAATCCATCTTCTACTGCTACTGCTACTCCAATATTAATATTACCATTATATCTGATTTTGTCCCCTAACCATGATGAATTTACCTTTGGATGCTTCTTTAGTGCTCCAGCTACAGCCTTTACAACCAGGTCATTAAATGAAATTTTGACATCAGAAACTTCATTAAGCCTCTTTCTACTATCCCATGTATTGGTCATGTTTATCTCAATAGTAAGGTAGAAATGAGGTGCTGAAAATTTGCTTTCACCCAATCTACGCGCAATAGTCTTTCTCATTTGGCTTACACTCACTTCTTCATCTACACCATTTACTGTGCCTAATTGAGGTAGGGTAGGAGCTGATTTTGCAATTGCTGCTGTCCCAGGATTATTTAAGTAAGCCTCGACATCTTTCTTAACTATTCTACCTTGGTCACCTGTACCAGATAAAGATTCAAGCGAAATTCCCGCTTCAGTAGCCATAGATCTTGCAAGTGGTGATATTTTGATTCTGCCACTTGAAGTTGAACTCTTAACGGCCACAGGAGCTACGTTTTGCGAAGCGGCATTATTAGTAGTTGCTGCAACTGGTTGTGGACTTGGTGAAGAATGCTTCATTTCAGAAGCGCTGCTATCAGCAACCACAGAGTTACTACTTGTTTCCTTTTCAGCTGCCTCTACAGCCGCTTTCCAGTCTTCCCCTTTTTCCCCTATAACAGCAATAACGCCATTTATAGGTACGGCTCCTTCTTTTACTTCAATATGCAGTAAAACTCCATCAAAGTAACTATCTAACTCCATTGTTGCCTTATCCGTTTCAACCTCAGCTAATGTGTCTCCAGATGATACTGTATCTCCTTCATTCACAAGCCAAGCAACTATTACTCCCTCTTCCATTGTGTCACTCATGCGAGGCATTTTTATTACTTCAGCCATCTTTATTATTTTTGGATTGTAAAAGCGTAAAAATACCTTATAAGGAAGTAAATACCATATTTTAAACCTACTTTAGTGATAAAGGGTTATATTTTTATCTCTATTTTAGCGTTTTAATACAAATATCGACCTTAGCTTATGCAGTTTTCATCACTTCTACTTTCAGAAGCAGTAGAATCTTTTTCTTCGCTTCCTGGCATTGGCAAAAAAACAGCTCTTAGGCTAGTTCTTCACCTATTAAACCAAGATCCAGTTTTGACCGAAAATATGGCTGCTCGATTAGTCAAAATGAGGAAAAATATTAAGCATTGTGTATCATGTTTTAATATTTCTGATAATGATACTTGCAACATTTGCCAAAACACAAAAAGAGATAAAACTTTAGTATGCGTCGTAAGAAATATCAAGGATATAATAGCGATAGAAGAAACAGGACATTTTTTTGGGGTGTATCATGTTCTTGGAAATTTGATTTCACCAATTGATGGCATTGGACCTGATGATATTAGGATTGAAGAGTTAGTTCAAAGAGTAGCTTCTGATGAAATTAAAGAAATAATTATGGCAATAAGCCCGTCAATTGAAGGAGAGACAACAATCTTTTATATTTCTAAAAAGCTTAGTAACATGAATGTTTCCATTTCTACAATAGCTAGAGGAGTATCCTTTGGAGGAGAGTTAGAATATGCAGATGAAATCACTTTAGGGCGATCTATTATATCCAGAGTGAAATATGAGCGCTAATTGGCACTATCAGAATGACCCTATCCATAAT
>CAZQDZ010000096.1:0-4650 GCA_964591455.1 uncultured Saprospiraceae bacterium | reverse complement strand
AAAGAGAAGGCCCTCGAGCGAGAAATTGACCAGATGGAGTTTCACTATCAAAACTTGTCAACTCAGCTCGATCAGCTAACTGGGGATATAGATCTATTACAGAAGAAAGATGCCGACGTTCACCGAGCAGTGTTTGGCATGGATCCTATAGATGACGGTGTTTGGAATGGGGGTATTGGTGGTAGAGAAAAACTAGTACACCTCGGCAACAATTTGGAAGCCAACGAACTCCTTGATGTTGCACTTTCTAAATTGGATAAACTAAAGAGAAAAGTAGACCTACAGACTGAATCGATGGATAGCATCGGAATGTTAGCGGAGCTGCATTCAGACAAGTTGGCTTCGATACCAAGTATAAAGCCAATACAAGAGGATAAGTTAAAGCGTAAGGTTAGACATCTATCAGGATTTGGAATGCGCCTTCATCCAGTGCATAAGCTAAAGAAAATGCATGAAGGAATAGACTTCACGGCACCTCGAGGCACCCCAATCCAGAGTACTGGTAATGGCAAAGTAGTGAAGGTTCAGAAAATCAGAACGGGCTACGGCAATAACGTCACTATAGATCACGGTTTTGGCTACACTACTCTATATGGCCACATGGCCGATGTATTCGTTAAAAAAGGCGATGTCGTCACTAAAGGACAACCGATCGGCACAGTCGGTAGCAGTGGAACATCTACTGCCCCGCATTGTCACTATGAGGTAAGAGTGAATGGTCATGCTGTTAATCCTATTAATTATGTGTTGGATGGACTGACACCACAAGAGTATCAAGAACTTGTAATCAAAGCATCAGCGGACAATCAAAGTTTGGATTAAGAACTTCTGTTCAGATAAACTTTACGGCTCACTAGATGATATCGTGTCGGATATCAAGAATTTCTGGACAATAGAATTGAGTTGGATATTCACATCTGGATGGTCAGCAATAAGTTTGGTAATACGCTTGCGATTTTTGCGATGACCCACATCATGAATTAGGATCTGCTCAATACGATCTCCATATACTCGATACATCTCGAGATAATAGTCTATATCACTCTCTGCGGAGTCACCTATCAGTACAAACTTCTGTGTTGAGAAGGTACTGATGACCTTATGCAACATACTGAGCTTGTGGGTGATGTTGGACTTGTTTCTAAAGATCAGCTGACGTCCATAATCCCTTAGGAATGTCGGGCCATCTACATAGCCATAATGCTTGATGAATCTCTTGAGGAAGTAGTATATATTCCAAGGGCTATTGGAGATATAGAAAACTGGTCTTTTAGACTGAAGGATTGAATTAATACAAGTACTCATCCCTGCTACTGGTGTTCGCTGAAATGGCGAACGGGTAAAGGTGAAATACATCATCTTTATCTTAAGATAGGAGGTGACATATGACCACATAATGGTATCATCTATATCAGAGATCACGACGACATCTGTACGATCTGGCACATAGAGCACCTTGGTTGTAGTACTTACCCCCTCAAAGTCTGGATGATCTACACTCACCTCTAAATCAATCCATTGTAAATCATCCGTAATCGATAGTGATGCGACGTTCTCTTGATCAAAGACATAATAGCCCTCGTGGTCCGTCTGCGTATGATACACCTGATCACCAACGGTCAAGGAGACATCTACATACTCGTACTCGATGGTAACAAATCTCAAGGCAGTCTCAATAAAATTGCCTCCTGCTGATGTATTAGAACTTCGTCTGAGATATGGCGTCTTCATTACCCTACCCTTGACATATAGGCGCTGCGAACTACAGTACCCATCATAGCATGTCACGGTGGGGTTAAGTTTAATCATGGTAAGGTTTATGGATAACGGATGATTGAATACAAAGAAGGAACGAGGATGGCAGTGTGCTGCAATTACGTTGGCTTATTCATTCATCTTTCTATAAATCTTCTTCATCATTAACTCCTTCACTAATTCGCCAAACATTTTGTCTTCGAGTATTTTTTCGAATATCTCTTGATTTTGGTCCATTCTGCCGATAAGCTTATCCATAAACCTGTCCTCAAAGGCATATTTGAATGTATCCATCTTGTTCGCTTTGGCTTGGATTTGAAGCTTTTCGTCTTCCATTAGCTCAGCCTCTATCTGATCGAAGAATAATTTGTCGGCTTCCTCGAATTCAGTTCCAAATCGATCATTGAGAACTGACACGATTTCAGACAATAGTGCCTCTTCTTCTTTTGTTCGCTTTAGGCCAGCTTCACTTGTGCCACTCAACCCTCCTTCTTCTCCTTTTAGTAATTCTATCGATCCTTCTTTTATCTTTTCGAGGCGATAGTACTCTAAGGCAACTTCATCAGCTAATTGATAAGTCTCTGATAGGTCTCTTTTGGGTAGACGTGTTTGCAACAATTTCGCATATGCATAGAATTTCTCAAACTCTGCATCGATAAATGGCATTATTTGAGCTAAAAAGGCATAAAGATTAGTCCATGATCTAATTGATTTCTTGAACTCGTCTTGTTTTTCTTCAGTTTCTAACTCTTTGAAGCGCTCCACTGCTGGATCTGTAAATGAATACAAATACTTTTGATTTTTAGCATGGTTGAGATTTGTATCAGGATGAAAGTAGACATTGGCAAATCCATCAATCTCTTCTGTGGTATAGACTCTAAAGTCATCAAGTCGAGCCTTGAGATCATATAGATGATTGACATCTGTTTCATCCGTTACAGTAGTTACTTCATAGTATGGTTGGAAGGAGTTGAAGATGGTTTCTCGATCATTCGTAAAATCCAATACAAAAGTATCTTCCTTCCCTGGACACATCCTGTTCAACCGAGATAGTGTTTGGACTGCTCTTACTCCTGATAGCTTCTTATCCACATACATGGTATGCAAGAGTGGTTGATCAAATCCTGTCTGATACTTATCCGCAACGATTAGGATTTTGTATTCTTCCTTTTCAAACATTTGAGGGAGTTCTTTTTCTCTGAATCCATTGAGCTCCGATTCCAATACGCCATCGGGATAGTTATCGTCCTTGAGCTTACCAGAAAATGCCACTATCACTTTAAGCTCATTTTGATATCCTTTAGCCTTGATATACTTCTTGAACTCTTCAAAGTATCGTTTGGCATGAAGACGAGAGCCGCAGACGAGCATTGCCTTCGCCTTTCCACCTATTTTCTTGGCTACTACAGATCTAAAATGCTCAATTATTATTTCTGTCTTTTGAGCAAGATTGTGAGGATGCAGTGAGACATACTTTCCTATAGCTCTTGCGGTTTTTTTCTTGTTGAGTTGTGGATCGTCTTCTATAGCCTTCGTAAGCTTGAAGTATAGCTCATAAGTAGTATAATTCTGTAACACATCTAAGATGAACCCTTCTTCTATGGCTTGCCTCATAGAATATAGGTGAAAAGGTTTGGGTTTGCCCTCGTCGTCTTTAGCTCCAAATACTTTTAAGGTTTTGTACTTAGGCGTTGCCGTAAAGGCGAAGAACGATACATTACTTTGCTGTCCTCGTGCTTTGGCAGATTTTTCTATGTGCTTGACTAATAAGTCTTGTCCCAATATGGATTCTTCGCCATTGCCTTCGCCATATTTAGGATAGGGCTCTTGCATGGCATCTTCTTCCTCTTCTTCAATGACACCTAAAACCTCCTTCATTTTCTTACTGGCCTCTCCTCCTTGAGAGCTATGAGCCTCATCTATGATGACTGCATAGTTTCGATTGGGTAATGCTCCGACTTTATCCAGAACAAATGGAAATTTCTGAAGTGTTGTGATGATAATATTTGCTCCATTCGTTATCGCTTCCGCAAGCTGTGTGCTGTCCTTATCTATTCTTTGGACTACGCCTTGCTTGTGCTCAAATTGATATATGGTATTTTGCAATTGTTGATCTAATACTCTTCTATCGGTCACGACTATGATCGAATCAAAAATCCGGTCATTAGACTCATTGTGCAGACTTGATAATCGATAAGCTAACCAAGCTATAGAATTACTTTTGCCAGATCCTGCTGAGTGCTGTACCAAGTAATTTTTACCAGCCTTCTGCTTTAGAACATCTTCTGTGATAGATCTCACAACATCTAACTGGTGGTATCGTGGAAAGATCATTTTTTCCTTTCGATAGACCTTGCCATTATTGACTACCTCATCAGTCTGTAGATGGATGAATCGTTGCAAGATTTCCATCCAGCTATCTTTTTGTAGGATGTAGTCCCATAGATACGCTGTCCTGTAATCCCCGTCTTTTCTGATGGGATTCCCTTTGCCCCTATTGTTTCCTTGATTAAACGGAAGCCAGTAGGTTTTAGAGCCTTCCAGTTTAGTAGCCATGTAGACCTCATCCTGATCTACGGAGAAGTACACTAAAGCCCTCTTCTTGAATTGAAACAATATTTCCTTCGGATCTCGGGTGTCCTTGTATTGCTTCTTAGCATGATTGACATTCTGTCCAGTGAATTGATTTTTTAGCTCTAAGGTCGCTACTGGTAAGCCATTTAGACTCAATACAAGATCAACAGAGTTCTTATTTTTCTTACTGTAGTAGATCTGGCGATAGACTTTTAGGCTATTCAGCTTATACATCTCTACGGCATCTGGGTTTAATCCTGACACCGGTCGAAAGTATGCCATCTGAAATCTTACGCCATAATCGACAAAGCCTTTGCGTAA
>CAZQDZ010000095.1:0-4808 GCA_964591455.1 uncultured Saprospiraceae bacterium | reverse complement strand
TTGGATCGAATGTACACCAATCTATTATTGTCCAATTATATAGTATCGTAGAGCAAGCGTTATCTTCTATTGATACCTCTACTCTATCTACATCTACTCCTACTAAGTTACATTGTGGCTCTAAGAATGTCGGCTCGCCTGTATCTACAAACTCACACACTACAGTCACATCTGCTGGCCATACTATTGTACTTGGGTCGAATGCATCCACTGGTGTTAATACAAACCACTGCTCACATTCACCTCCTGTACCAAACTCTATAATTCTTCTTATCGCTCCAAATCCACAACTTGGATCATATGCTGGTACTTCTAAGCCTGTGAATTCTCCTATAGGGTTACCCTCTGTCGCTCTCTTTCTTCTTGGCTCTGTATCTTCAAATATCTGCATTGTGTCTAGCAATACATCGTTTTGCATACATGTCCCAAATGAAGTAGGTACGCCTGTCAAATCCAAATCCCATATGTCAAATGTACATGGTACCACTAGGTTTACTGGACATGTCCCTAAACCTGCTTGCTTGTCTTCAACTAGTACTGCTGACCATAAGAAATTACAGTTATCATTCTTATCACATACTCTTATCTGTACATCTATTTCTCTATCTATATCATCACAGCAGAATGTCACTGACTCACCCCATATTGTATCTGCTACTACGCAGAAATCATCACCTCTTCTTCTGATATCTACTACCACGTCTGTACAGTTATCAAAACTTCCTTGATCTATCGCATCTACAAATATCTTACCTGTGCCCTGATCAGGGTCTAATGGATTCGTAGATCCAAAATCACCTAGCTCTACTACTAAATTCTGCACCGTCACTGGTGTAGGTGCTGTTCTATCTTCTACTGTTATTGTAGCTAATACTTCAGCTCTATTACCACAGCAATCCTCTGCTACATACTGTATCGTTGTCATTCCTTCTGGAACTCCTAATACGGTAAAGCCATCTTCTGCATTTCCTATTACTTCTAGTCCACCTTCTACAAATCCTATGTAATATGTCAGGTCTGCATCACATACATCATCCAAAGACTTTGGTGCTGGAACTGGAACGTCCGCTGCACACTGCCATGGGTCTGTACTTGCAAATATCTGATTGCTTTCTAATAGTAATCTTGGCTCTAAGTCATCTACAACACTTATCAATTGTGTGTACTCCGCAGCGAAACTGCCACACCAATCTATTATAGTCCATGTTCTTTGTGTCTTTGAATTTCCTGAACACCCTGGTGCACATGCATCCAATTCTGCATCATGGAAATCTACTATTACATTACATACACCATCCGTTATTGGCTGTGCATGAAGGCCTCTTACGCCATTGATGTAATAGTGTGGGTATGCATACCATATCCCTTCATTATTCTCTATGACGCAGTCTATATCAAACTCATCTGGATCGATGCCATCGTTATCTGTATCATCATCTTCTGTTAAAGGATTATCAAAGAATGCAGCTATCTCTGCTGGACTCGTACCCAAATCACATGAAGGCAATTCTACGATTTGCTTTGGTAGCAAAACCATATCTTCTATTGTCTCATCTACTACTGGCTCGAATATATCTGGATTTAGTTGTATCGTATCGAATGGTGCTTCCATTGCTAGAAGATTACCCATGTCATCAAACACTTCGAATGGATCAAATCTGAAATATTGCGTACAATTTAATGTTCTGTTTCCTCCGCCTACACTAGGAAAAGTAACAGACCATAGTCTTGTCATCAATACACCTTCTGTACAGTCTCCTATAGCAGAAAATGAATCACTGTAGTCTGCGAAGATTGGAATGTTAGAACAGTTATCAGTAACGAATTCATTAATGAATCCACCTCTATCTCCTGAGAACTCTATTATATCATCTAAGACATCTTCATCTACTCCTACTCTTCCTGTCTGGTTATCTACAAAATCAGAGAATAATTTTTCTTCAGTGCAATTGAATACACAGCTAGGATCTGATACCGTAGGGTCTGTACAAATGTCACAATTTAACATAGGATCTGTTTTATCCTCAATTGTGACTGTACCCCAACAGAAATTCTCACCACATCCATCAAAGACTCTATATTCCAAAGTAGTCCCATTAGCAAAGCCAGAAATATCAGTCAAATCTAATGGCTGACCAGTTAGGCCAAGAATCTCTAAGTTGGTTGTTAGAGGATCTACATCTCCTTCGATGAAGGCATCAACAGAAACATCAAGTTGACAGTCTTGATTTACACCTGCATTTACATGGTCATTACATGCTAACGGTGGAGAAGCAAATGGCGCTCCATTCGCATCTGCTGCCGCCTTAAGAGACAGTTGCGCATCATCAAAATAAATAGCTCCACCATCAAACCCAGGCTGGATAAAAAGTACCAGCAATCTTGCTTGAGTAGCACCTGCAGGAACAACACCAATTGTTCTTACTTCTTGCCATCCTGAATTAGAGTTATTAGAATCGAATCTATCCGACTCAGCGAAGCAAATAACTTCATCTGCATCATTTAAGAATTGGATTTGAATGATTCCAAAGTTCTGATTACCCGGACCTAGATTGTCATTGAACATAACATTAGCACAATCCTCGAAAGATGGATTGTACATTTCAATACTACCACAGTAAGTTTCGCCTTCCATAGCCGGTGTGGAAGGTCCTATCATTACTCCATCGCCCGGAAATCCTCCGAAGATTTTAATGAATCTGTTCCCGTTACCAGGAGCTGCTTGAGTTGTTAAAGGCAAGCAATCATCATTTGGGGAGTTCTGTAAGAAAACATTTCCAAAGGTCTGCCATGCTGAAACGCCAGTACCTCCACCTACGAAAGCGACGCCTCTTGCGTCTCCTGCGACACCACCCTCAAAACTTCCGTTTGCGGATAGGTTAGGTCCACAAGGCCCCTGTGCTTCACATGTTCGTGAACAGTCGGCTTGTGATATGCCCAAAAAGGGCATCATGAAAAATAAAGCTATACTAGATAACTTGATGAGATTGAGTTTATTTATCATTTTGGTTAATTATCCATTGAAAAATCAACATACTAATGCTCCAAAAAACCAATAAACTCGAAATGATAACATAGGATTCAGCCAAAAGCTATCAAGGAGATTTCGTCTTAAGTCCTTGAATGTTAGACTGTTATGTAAAAAAGAGATCGAGTTTATTTGTTCCTTAGAACTATTTCGTCCTAGCAAATATAGGAAGAATATAGAGTTTCAAGAAAATTGTCCATTTTTTTTCACCAGAAATATTGCTTGAATTTGATGATCGTTAAGTTTGATGGCATATTCAACAGCCAATACTCAGCACATATTAAAATAGGTAACAATATATTATTAGCGCATGAAAAATGATACGATAGTAGCCTTGGCAACTCCATTAGGCGTTAGTGCTATTGCAGTGGTTCGATTATCCGGCCCAGAAGCAATGCAAATCACAAATGGAATCTTCACCAAAGACCTCTCTAATGAACCTTCTCACTCTGTCCACTTCGGCAAAATAAAATCAAATAATACCTATATAGATGAATGTGTAGTTTCCATTTTTAAAAACCCATCTAGTTATACTAAGGAGGATATTATAGAGATATCTTGCCATGGGTCACCATATATTATAGAAAAGATAATTCAGCTATGCATAGAAAATGGAGCTAGGTTAGCAAAGAAAGGAGAATTTACGCTTAGAGCATTTTTAAATGGCCAACTTGACCTTTCCCAAGCAGAAGCGGTTGCCGATCTCATCTCTTCTGATAATGAAGCCGCTCATCAGTTGGCTATGCGACAACTTAGGGGTGGTTATTCTAATCGCCTCCAACAGTTACGGAAAGAACTGATCGATTTGGCCAGTCTGTTAGAATTGGAATTAGACTTTGGGGAGGAAGACGTAGAATTTGCGTCCAGAGTACATTTGAATAAAACTATCCTGGAGTCATTAAGTGTGGTTATTCAACTTGCCCAATCGTTCGAAAAGGGGAATGTTATCAAAAACGGCATAAAGGCAGCTATCATAGGAGCTCCAAATGCCGGGAAATCCACTTTGCTCAATGCGCTTCTTAATACTGACAGAGCTATAGTCTCAGATATTCCTGGAACAACAAGAGACACAATAGAAGACCAACTCATTCTTGATGGACATAAATTTTTACTGACAGATACCGCTGGCATTAGAGAATCTTCAGACACCATAGAAGAAATAGGTATAGAGCGATCCAAAGGTGAAATCAAGAAAAGCCGTCTTGTAGTCTTAGTGTTAGATGTAGCAAGCAGCAATGCAAAGGAAGCTGCGTATCAAATAGATGCCCTCAAGATTGACAGAGAGCGCCTTATCCTTGTTCTTAATAAAATGGACCTCTGGCCAACCACAAAAATCTCCGAATATGTAGAATCAGCTAATCTACAATCTGATCAAGTCGTCCCACTTTCTGCAAAAAACAAGATGAACCTTGGGCGCTTAACTGAAGTAATGGTTCAATTAAGTCTGGGTGACGAGATTGACAATACCATTGTTACTAATAGTAGACATTACAGCGCATTACTTGATACTCAGAAGTCCTTAGAAAAAGCACTAGAGGGATTAGAGGCAAAGGTGTCTGCTGATTTGATTGCGATGGACATCAGGCATTCCCTTCACTCTATAGGTGAAATAACAGGAGAAGTATACACAGATGACCTGTTAGATAATATATTCTCGAATTTCTGTATTGGGAAGTAGTTTACCTTCTCTTTCTTTCTAACCCCTTGTTTTTGTTGACTTTATGAGAGTTTACTTGCTCTTATTTGTTGCCATCCTTCTCTTTATTTCGTATATTTGTTG
>CAZQDZ010000094.1:0-5068 GCA_964591455.1 uncultured Saprospiraceae bacterium | reverse complement strand
ATTTTCCAGCGGTCACATATTCCAAAATTTTCAATGTAGCTTAGATGCTCTATTCAGTTACCGAATTAAAATCCAAAAGATTTTCCCAAGTGGAGCCATTATCAGTGCTCTTATAAAGAAAGGCATTCGTCAGTGCATAATATATGCCAGATTCTGACACCCTAATTTTTGTAATTGGCTGTGCTGTTTTTATAGACCCAGTATTGATTTGTCTATTATCTAAATCACCCCCAGGATAGAGCACTATCGCACTCCCAATATTTAGATATAAATCATTTTCAAAAATGACAGGAAGATGGCCTCTGCTATAGTATCTAGTGAAATTGAGTCCATCTTGAACTTGAGCGATTTCTCCAGTAGTTAAGTCTAAGTACCCCACTCTTGATTGGAAGTGTCCATTAGACCAAGCTTCAGGTTGAGTAATCCATCCTCGAAAATATAATCTGCCACCTATTTCTCCTATAAATATATATTCTTCTGATTCGTTGGAGTACAATTCGGTAAAGGTGCTGCCGCCATCCCTACTGATAGATATTAAGGAGCCGAAGACGCCATTTTGGTCATGAGTCCTTTCTTGTTTAATGACATACCCTTCTTGTGTGATATATGCAGAAACACCAAACTTGACAAAGTCTATTGTAGATAAAATCTGAAAATCATTGGTCCAAATTTCATGCTGATTACTTGTGGTTCTAAGTAGGAAATGATTTTGAAACAGCTCTATCCTTGAACAACAATATGGCGCTAACTGAGCTTGTAATACAACTTCCTTGGTATTATCATCATAGACATATAATCCATCGTCTTTAATAATAAGCGCTTGGTCATCTATAATATATGGACCTTCATCAAAAATAGAATCACCGTTTATAGTCAGTAAGGTCCATTCTCCATTATCAATATAGTGCATTGTACTACTAGTATGTAGTATATAATTACCATTGGACAGACCTTGATAGCTGGTGACGTATATAGTGCCCGTATTTTCTCTTAACCTGAAAGGTGTCTCAAGTTCATTCCAGGTAATACCTAGGTCTGCAGAATAAATAATAGAGGTATCATCGATATAACTTAATCGGCCAGTCGGTTCTATATTTCCTAGCTGACCAGATTCTCTAACCTCACCTAATTCATTTACATGAAGGACTTGAGCGCTGCATATAGTGCTGAGGGAAATTAGGAGCATAGAAGTGTATAAGCGGAAAGCGTTCATGATGCTTATATTTTAGATTAGAAGTTATATAGAAAGATATTGGTTTTGTTGATGATAGTTGGTGAAAAAGCCAACTTTTTTCTTTTTAATGTATTCAGCGCTGTAAATGTCTCAATTTCTAGGGTATGATTTCTTATGACCTAGTTCCATTTCGAGGACGGAGAACTCTCTGCTTCGCTGCGCTTCGATCGAGTTGAAAAGAAGGTTTTTATAAATCGACTTTATGGAAGAAAAGGGTGCTTATTAAAATGTCACTTTACAAATCGACGTTGTGGAGATTTCTCCGTGCTCGATAAGGGCTATTGTCTTCCCTGATGATATTTAAATTAGCTTGTAGATTTTTTCTTTCCCTCTAGAATTGCCAAGGATCTTCTATTTCTTTGAACCGCATGGACCTTTTAGAAGAACTAAGACCTACTGTCAACCCCACTCCCAATTGTATAACACTTGCAATTAGTAAGTTATTTCTGCTTTCCCCGTCAGTAAATATTAAAGCATTAATTCCTGTCAGCGCACCTCCAATAGCCACTAGGCCACCTATTCCTATAAATGCGTCTCTAAATTTTCTATTTTTTTCAGATTTGTATTGGGTCAAATATCCTATATCACTTTTAGCAATTGTTTTTAGTGACGTATCACTCCAGTATTCAGGATTTTCCAATAAGCTTGTCCTTGAGTTTAAATCTTGCCAGATTGTTGATTTTTGAAAGTAAAATTGCAGGCTGTCTGGAAATACCCTTGTTAGATGGCCTTCAAATTTGATATAGTCGCAGCAGTTTACATCTTCATTTATTTTCACACCCACCTCCAAAAAATCTGTGGGTCGAATTAAAGTTTCTGAAGTAGAATTCGAAATCTTTATGGATTGGGTATGTCCTATAACAGGACTAACAATGATAAGTAATATAAGAAAATATTTCATCTTGATAATTATATACTTTGTAGTTTAAAGATAGCAAAATGTATATCATAGCATGTAAACAATATTTTAACTTAGGACTGTATTAAGTTAAACTTAGTATAAGTCCTAATTCTGAATTTGTACAAACAAGGATTTGGTCTATCTTTCAAATTATGAAACAACTTCTTGTGAAAAACTGTACACTCTTCTTATTGCTGGTGCTTACCTATGTTGCATGTGATAATAATAGTAGACTTCCTGAAACCTTTGTTTACCAAGTTATTGATTCTGATGGTATGACTTTGCCTGCCCGCATAGAAGATGATGGGGATGGTTTAGGTATTTTGGTAGGCAGGTTTGTTTTTTCTAACACTGAAACAACCTTTGATGCAGTTTTTGATTATGTCTCTCTAGATAGAACCAATTTCAGTTTGACTGACAATGAGTCCTTGATAGATGTATGGGGTTCAGGTTTTTATACTCCAGACTCTATAAATTTTGTGGTAACTAAAAGTGTATCAGGAATTGAAGTAGAAGAGCGATTTACTGGTACAAGATAGTAGTGAAAGTTAATCGATTATCTCTACATATAAGTCGCATCATAGAAAGCCATATAGTCCTCTGTATTTCCTTCTCTAGACATAGTAAGATAATTGTTCATTGTAATGTAGAAGATGTCTGATTTGAGTTCAGGGAACTTTTCCATAATATGATTGCGACACTGGATTGCTTCTGATTCTCGATCAAAGGACCAGATACTGTATAGGGTATTTTGTTTTTGTTCACGATATGAAAATAGACGAACCTTTAGATCCATGTTAAGAAAATTACTCTCACTAATTTCTTTTAGGTTTGTTTTAGCGGTTGCTTCTGATAAGCTATCTTCTTTCTGCGTCTGTATCATTACGATGAATCCTGTTGTGTCCTCTGCTGAATAGAGTGTTGCAGTATCAAAATTATTTCTCAAAGTATCTGCTTTGCTATTAAGATATTCTTGGGTAAAGAAATCATAATAACTCTTCCATGTCTGTTCATCCCTCGTTAAGAGGCGTTCATTAGAAGCATGAATGATGTAGGCAAAATCTGTAATCACTTTGTATTCAGGAATAGATAATAATTCTTCCATTATCTCATCGTAGTAGCGCATTGCTATTAGCTTGTCTTCGAACGAGGAGATAGAAATTCTTCTTTGCTCACTAGTATAAAACAACTGAGAGTGTGCTACTGAGAACTCCTTGTCAGGATAATTTGCTGCATTAAATCGATATATAAAAAGTATTAGGCTATCTATCATATCCATTTCTGACGATGCACATATGATATTCATCGTGTGGAATTTTTCATCCCTGAGTTTGAAGTCTGGCGGTGTAACTATTTCTGTTTTTGATGGCGTAGATATAGTTGCGGGCGCAGAGGCTGGTGGGGTAGTGTGCTCAGTCCTTATTGGTTGGGTTTGGTTATCTTTCTTGCATGCTAATTGTGAAATGCAAATAGCAACCAAAATGAAAATCAGTGTTATGTATTTAAGTTGCATTTTGTATTCTATAGGATTAGTTGAAGATGAAAAATTTCTGAATAACGCATTTAAGATGCTCCATAAATCAAAGATTCTTTAGATATACACAAAGTTAGTAAGCTAAACTGTTTTCGAAAATAAGCAGTTTCCACATTAGAATCTAGCTAATCATACTTGACTATCGGGGATTTTTTTTCATTTTGAAATAAAGAAAGCCTGCCCTGATTTGTATGTTAGAAACTACCCTCATCCACATCCCTAATAAATTTCACCATTTCAGTAAAGTAAGTATCTGGGTCATCAAATTGCGATAGGTGGCTGCCATGAGTCGTCACGCTTCTCCCATTCTTCACTTCTGTAGCCATCCACTTCATATATTCTGGGTCCATAGTATCATGCTGAGCGCCAAGCATAAGTGTGGGTACAGTGATTTCTTTAAGGCGATCAGAGACATCCCAAGTCTTAAGCGTTGCATCCCCTGTCATGCCGAACTCGCTATGCCCTTGCATGTATACATAGATACCTGGATTTAAATGTTGGAAGAGTAGGTTGACAGATTTCGGCCATTTGTCCACGGGCATCCGAAGTACATGTTTTGTGTAGTAATGATTTTCTAGGAGCTCAGCGTACTTAGGATTATCAAAATCACTATTGGCCTCCATATCTCTGATTTGCTTCAGCACTGTAGGATCCATCTTTGGCCCTAGAACCTCATTTGCATATTTAGTATACTCAGGTGCACTGGCTACCATGTTAGAGACGATGAGCCCTTTGATATTGTTCTGATATTTTAAAGCATACTCCATGGCAAGGATGCCGCCCCATGATTGTCCCAGTAAATAGAAATTGTCTTTATTTAAATTAAGTGCTTGCCGCACTTGCTCCACTTCTTCTACATAATGTTCCGTTGTCCAAAGTGATTTGTCATTAGGCTTGTCACTGTAATAGGAATCTAGCTGATCATAATAAATGTATTCTATTTCCTCCTTAGGTAAGTATCCATCAAAATTCCCAAACTCCTCATGTGTACCGCCAGGTCCACCATGCAGCAGGAGCACTCGCATTTTAGGATTGTTACCCATGCGCTTCGTGTATACATTGAAGGTGCCGAGGGCTGTCTTGATAGGAATCATCTTGACGCCTCCTGTCACTTGGTCATCGCTATTAGAATAATCGAAGTAGCTGCTTTTATGTGAGGCTTTTTCATGTCTAGTGGTACTATCGTTACAACTAAATAGAATGAGTGTAATGCTAAATACAAGGATTGATAGGAATTTCATAGTGGCTAATTTATTAAATTGTCTTATAACCATTAGTATAAAAATTTCTGAATAGCGCATCTAAGATGCACCATAAATCAGCAGATTCACCTAGATATCAATACTAAACTGTTATCGAAAATGAGCAGTTTCCACATTTAGAATCTAACTAATCATAC
>CAZQDZ010000093.1:0-5096 GCA_964591455.1 uncultured Saprospiraceae bacterium | reverse complement strand
TCGTCCTTTTCAAAATAAGCTCTAAACTTGTAATTGATGATGCCGTTTTCACAGCCCTTATAGTCGATGATGCCTGATGAGGTCAAGGCATAAATTTCTTCGATGTCCATTCTTGGAGCTGCTTCAAAATCAGACCAAGACAATCTCTCTATCCCATCCCAATATATAATGTCAGCGTCACTATCTACAGAAGCGAATAGTACCCAACAAAAAACTATGACCGCTAGGCCTCCTAATCTCATTTTCATAATGCAGCATTTTTTGATTGTTTTCAAAAAAAAGCAGCTTGGTCATAAGTATTGTAAGTCTCAAAGTATAATCATGTTATAGATAGTCGGCAGGCTTCCAAAGTGTTTTCTCAAAGTCTTGGACTTTGTTGTCTTTCACTTTTACCCCTTCCAGGGTGAGCAGTTTTTCCATTAGCTCGGGATGCTCAAAACTATTTCTTCCCGAAAGCTCTCCTTTTCTGTTGACCACTCTGTGAGCGGGTACGTCCATGGGAGCCGACAATGCCTTTCTCAATGCCCATCCGACCATGCGAGCACTTCCTAGCGCCAAATAATCTGCAATGGCACCGTAGGTACTAACCTTTCCGGCTGGTATCAAGGCTACTACTTCGTAGACCTGATCTATATAATTTTCTTTCAAGTTGGATTTTTCGTCTTGGTGATCAAGCCGTACATTTGTGACGGCTCTGCATTACTGCTTTCTACTATTTATAACGCATAAATACCGAAAAAGCTTTCGTGCAGGCGCAGAAATGTTGGACAATACACCATTAAATACATATTACTTCTGAAATTATGCCAAAAATCAAAATAAAAGCAAGTTCCATCACAAATCTTACGGATGCACGGTATTTTGCTGCTATGCTCGTCGATTACTTGGGGTTTCAGCTTGATTTGTCTCATGATGAGCGGATTAATTCTGAGGAATTTCATGGTATCAAGGCATGGGTAGAAGGCCCAAAGATAGTAGCTCAAGTGGGTAAGACACCTGCAGGGCTCCTCCAGAAAGTATATACTGCCGAGGACTATGACATTATTAGTTGTGATGTAGAAAACCCAGATTACCCGACCAGCGAGACTATATACAACTACACGCCGCCTAGCCTCCAAGAGCTGGCACACCAGACCTTTGATAAGACGCGCACCTATCAGCTTGACCTATCGCTCATCGCAGAGCTAGACCTATATACTAGCAAGCTGCTTTCTGAATTGTGCGCTCAAAACACCTTGTTCATTTCCGCTCCGAGTCACGAAGGTTATCTCCGCCAATTGATAGAGGATATTCACCCCTTTGGCATCACGGTCAAGGGAGGTGCAGAAGAGAAGGTAGGATTCAAATCTTACGAAGAGCTAGATGTGTTTTTTGACACCTTGGAGATTTATTCTTAGGTAGGTTTTTATCTTTTTTATGATGAGGGGCCATGCCGATATCACATGTGTAGAGACAGGGCATGCCCTGTCTCTACACATGTGATATCGGCACCGGGCTCTGCGAGACTTCGCTGCGCTACGGCCCTGCCCTGCCTGAAAAAGGCAGTTCAGGTCTGCTTCCTTTGGGGCGAGGTTTGTTTTTATAGATATGGTTTTTTCTTGATTGCGGGCGAATGCAATTCGCCCCTACCTGCTTCTTTTTGGGGAATACTTCCGCCCCTACGGTCGCCTCTCTCCTATCCCTTGTCCAAAAATTATTCATAATGAAATTTGAAATATATGTGGAATAAAAATTGAAATTTGGTTAACATTTTTTTAACATATTAGAATTACCTTTACAGCGAACTATATTACTCTCAACTATTATTAAAACTTAAAAAATGAAAAAACTATCAATTTGCTATTTTTTCATGCTGATGGCATTTTTTGTCAATGCTCAGGGGGTAACGACCTCAGGCTTGCAAGGACAAATCATCGATCAAAGTGAAGAAACGTTAATCGGGGCTACTGTTGTAGCTATTCATACGCCTACCGGGACTATGTATGGGACTACCACAGATGAGAATGGATACTACCGTCTAGACAATATGAAAGTAGGGGGTCCGTACAAGATCACTGCCTCTTATGTGGGACAAGAAGACATCGTTTATGATCAGGTTTACTTACGACTAGGAGAACCCTTAAGGCTAAATGTTGCCTTAGGAGAATCTTCCATCGCATTGGAAGAAATAGTGGTAACCGCACAGCAAGGATCAGTGGGTAAAAATTCTGGTACAAGTACACAGATAGGTACAGAAGAAATTGAGAATCTTCCTACGCTAAATCGTGACCTTACAGATTTCACAAGGTTGACACCTCAGGCGAGTGGCAATTCTTTTGGTGGAGTAAACAATCGTTACAATGCTATCTATATAGACGGTGCAGTGAACAATGATGTTTTTGGTTTGGCTGGTTCTGGTACAAACGGTGGGCAGACTGGTATCTCTCCCTTCTCTATTGATATCATCGATCAGATACAAGTAGTATTATCTCCTTACGATGTTACCTATGGTGGATTTGCTGGAGCAGGTATCAACGCAGTGACTAAGTCTGGGACAAATAATTTATCTGGTACGGCTTATTACTTTTTACAAAATGAGGACTTAGTAGGAAGAGATAATACAGACTTTTTGGAATCTATAGGAGCAGAGGAAAGTGAAAGAGAGAGAGTTGCTGATTTTACGCAACAGACTTTTGGCGCATCTTTAGGAGGACCAATCATAAAAGATAAAGTGTTCTTCTTTACCAATGTCGAATTACAAAGAGATGAGACACCATCTCCTTTTGATCTAAGAGAATATACAGAAGTAAATGGAAACAGAGCAGGTCTTGATGATTTAAATAATTTAAGAAACGTACTTATAAGTGATTATGGTTATGACCCTGGTACTTTCGGAGATGTATCTGACCAATTGGATGGATTCAAGTTTTTCGGAAAATTAGATTTCAATCTTAATCAAGATCATAAACTTACACTAAGGCATCAGTACACCAATGCTGAACAATTCAATAGAAATAGTGGGAGTTCTAGTCGAATAAATTTTTCAAATAATGGTGTCTTCTTTCCAACTACTACCAATTCTTCTGCCATAGAATTAAACTCTAATTTCAACAACAAAATGTCTAATAATCTAATTATTGGATATACTAAAGTGAATGATGATAGAGACCCATTAGGAGACCCTTTCCCTTATGTGGAAATATCAGATGAAGGTAATGGTAGAATAATTTTCGGATCAGAAAGGTTCTCTACAGCGAACGTGCTCGAACAAGATATCTTTACTATTACAGATAATTTTAAACTGTACAAGGGTAGGCATACTTTTACTTTTGGAACACATAATGAATTCTATTCTATTAGAAACGTGTTTCTTCCATTTAACTTTGGAGAGTATGAATTTGACAGCTTAGATGACTTTTTGAATGGAGAAGCTGCAGCAGGATATGCTAGAGTATATTCTTTAGTGGATAACGATGTAGTAGGTGATGAAACGGCTGCAGCTGCAGAATTCAATGCCCTTCAATTAGGGCTATATGCCCAAGACGAAATAGAATTAACAGATAAGTTGACTGTTACTGCAGGTCTAAGAATAGACTTACCAATTATTACAGATGATCCAATAGAAGCACCAAATTTTAACGAAATAACAGTACCAACACTAGAAGATTCTTTTCCAGAATTTGCAGGAGAAATAGTGTCTGGTCAAGCACCAGATGGACAGCTTATGTTTAGTCCAAGATTGGGTTTTAACTATGCTGCAACAAGTAATCTTACACTTAGAGGGGGTATTGGTTTATTTACAAGTAGAATTCCATTTGTATGGCCTGGAGCTATATTTAATACTAATGGGGTAACTTCCACATTTATCGGTGACTTTGCTATTGACGACCCTGTATTCATTGGGGACATCAATAATCAGTATACTTTCGAAGACGTTGACCTTCCAAGTGGTGATTTGAATTTATTCACTACTGACTTTAGATACCCACAGGTGCTAAAAGCTAACTTGGGCGTTGATACAGATATCAATGGTTGGACACTTTCTCTTGAAGGGGCTTACACCAAGACGATTAATAATGTACGATATACCAATGTTAACACTTCGCCCGAGATTGCAAACCGACTTACTGGCTCAGGTGACGATAGGCCTATTTTTGAAAGAAGCGAGCTTGATACTACACGTGTGGGTGCCGTTTATCTAGGTTCAAATACGAGTGATGGATATGGTGTAAACTTCACAGCAACTGTTCAAAAAGAAATTCTTCCAAACCTAAGTTTATTATTAGCATACAACTATGGTGAGTCTTTTGCTTTGTTTGAAGGAACCTCTAGTCAGAACTCATCTCAGTGGAGAGGATCTGTAAATGTAAATGGAAGAAATGATCCTGCATTTGGACGTTCTGATTTTGCTCAAGGAAGCAATATCATCGGTTCATTAAACTATACATTAAACTGGAGCAATGATGTGAAAACTACCTTTTCTCTATTTTATAATGGAACAAGTGGAATCCCTATTTCTTATGTGATTGGAGGAAATGATGATGCTGAAAACTTTAACAATGAACGCGGTCAAACTGGTAGATTTAGATCTTTGATCTACGTTCCTACTGATGCGAATGATATCAACCTAATTGACTTTGATAATGGAAGTGAGACAATCACGGCAGAAGAACAATGGAATAATTTAAATGCCTTCATTGAAGATGATTCTCACTTGTCTGACAGAAGAGGAGACTATGCAGAGAAAAATGGGGGTCGTGCTCCTTTTGTTAATATGCTTGACTTAGCTATTCGTCACGATTTTGGATTGAGCTTAGGAAACAATACGCATAGATTGCAGTTATCTTTTGACATTTTCAACCTTGCTAACTTGATTGATTCTAGCTTGGGTGTTAGATACAATGTTCCTGGAGATTTCAACAATTATGAATTGTTAAATTTTGAAGGTTTTGACGTAGATGGTACTACGCCTCTCTACACTTTCCGTGAAGATCAAGTAGGTAATGATACATATGACATCAGCAATTTTGCTTCCAGATGGCAAGCACGTGTTGGGGTAAGATATATCTTCAACTAGGATTATTTATTATCTAGAATAAGTAAAAGGCTGAATGCGA
>CAZQDZ010000092.1:0-5537 GCA_964591455.1 uncultured Saprospiraceae bacterium | reverse complement strand
AGGTTATAAGAAACTGGGACGAATCACCGTCTCTAAGCCTAATAGTAATACTATCTATAGCTCCTACACTAGCGAAAACTTGCACATCCTCATCTACAATATGCAAATCCGTATGACAATCTGCGGTATAAGTAAAATCTCTATTAAACTGAATAGGCTCGTCATCCAGATCTAAATCTATAGATAACTCACAATCACACCACTTTGGAAAATCTGTAGCAATTATAGAGTTGTCGTTAATAAATAAAAAATTATCACATTCCTCAAAGACCGTAGAAGAGTCTGGATAGAAATAATAAAGTCTTGGTCCATTATAATAAAGTCTTACATCTTCGCAATGTATCTGCGCTGCAGCTAGCTTTTGACCAAAAGTAGGATTCCCAACTTTGAATGAATGGTCCAGCTCTATGATTTTCTCTGGGTTGGCTAAAAAGTTATCAATGTCATATTTATAGAGGACATGTCTGTGCTCAGTGGAAATTAGGCGACCTGTATTCTGGTCTACCTCAGAAGTCTTAATCCCTATAAGTTCATCCTTGTATCTGACCAAGGCCGTTTGTCCCTGATCCTCTAGATCATAGAGCCTTGTATCAAGCTCATCTGTTCTAGGATCAAAGATGCCATATCTAAAAGGGCTGGTCACATAGAATTTGTTTTGGTAAGGAAATAAGCCCTGTACGTGGTCCTGTATTTGGATACGACTATCTCGGAGTGATGGGGAGAAGATGTGTTCACCCCGCTCATT
Organism: uncultured Saprospiraceae bacterium; assembly: GCA_964591455.1. Lineage (GTDB taxonomy): Bacteria > Bacteroidota > Bacteroidia > Chitinophagales > Saprospiraceae > RFSX01. Next base: position 4,792 of record CAZQDZ010000092.1, on the reverse strand, counting down.
AGCCATATCATATTCTGTGAAAAACCAAGACATAATTGTAAACATAGTATCCCTTCCTTCATTAATAGAAAGACTACCTTGAAATATATTTGTGCCACGAATAGCAACTGTCGGTGGACAAGTGGGACAAGTCAAGTTAGGGATTATATCACAGAATCCAGGGTAAATCTCATTATCATCACAAGGAAAATCAGAAATAAAAAGACACTCAAATCCAAACTTCGAGATAAAACTCTGACCAAAGGAAGTAGAAAGGGTGCAGCAAAGTGCTGCACCAATTATCACTATAATCTTCTGCTTATTAATAGGCATGATAAACCTTCTTTGTTATTGGCTCAGAATTTTCATGGTAGACCGTCACAAAATAAATTCCTTCATTTAAGATAGATAACTGATAAGAACCTAGTTCACCAGCCTTGTCACAATCTATACGACTAATTGTATTCCCCGTGATATCTGATATAGATATTCGTTGACCAATTTGATATTCAAGATTTACTATAAGCGTCCCTTGTGATGAAAGAACTGAAAAATTATTGGAATTGTTGCTAGGTGTTGATCTTTCTATTAACAAATCATCAAGCAAATCCGCTGACTCACCATTAATAATAACTGCGTCTAACACTTTGTAATCTAATTCTTTTGGAACAGTAAGAAGACTCTCTGACTCTGAGAGAATTATCTCTTGACTTAAAATTCCAGTAATAGCAAAGTATTTGTCGTATTCTACTATTTCCAATTGAACTGCTTCATTAATTCTTGAATTTAACTCATAGCTAATAGGATCATCATTACTGTTTTTCTCAAATAGAAAGTAAAAGTCTTCAAGTGCTAGTGATGTATTGCATGCTATACTAAATGCAAAGGAATTATCTGATAATACAAATTCTCTGGGGAAAGGATTTATCTCTGGATCAACTTCACAACTAGAGCAACTTCCATTGATATCACCAGCAAAGACTAAAGTAAAATCAGTTTCACCACAGGTCTGAGGACATAATTCTGGATCCCAACATTCTAACTCACCGGTAGCGTTAGATGAAGGGATATATTGACAGGTGCCAATTGCTTCTAATGTTGCATCGCTTAAAACTTCTGGATCATAGAAACAATAGATTTGCATAATAATAACATCCAATGTATTTATTGTTCCGCTTCCATTGACATCTGCCGCTAATACTTGTGCAGGAGTTAAGTTGTGGGGTCTACCTGTTGTGAGATTCCTAATTTGATCTATAAGTGCACAATCAGCCTCCGTAATAGCTGTATCACATTCTGGGCAATCCGCAGGATTAACCTCTGGTATAATACAACTAACTGTGGATATATCCACACAGTATGTACCATCCTCTCCTGTCACAGCAGTCACTTCATTTCCACAATCATCTATAATAGTAACCTCTACACCTTAGACACCACTATCATCAGTTGTAGTACAATTATTATTACCATTTTGTATAACACCGCACACTTCAGTAGTAGCTATGTCATTGCATATAGTTGTTTCAGGTATTTCAAAATTGCAGCTTATAAATGGATTTAAACTAAATAGAATCCCATTAGTTGAAAAAAAAGACTCACCAATAGTGATGCATTCTCCAGGTTCAAGTGGTGCAACAAGTCTTGCAATTCTTATATTCTCAAGTGTGCATCCTGAAAAAAGGCATTCATATACTAAAGAATTACCATCAAATGTTCCAGCACCTTGTTGAAATACAACATTAGGTCCAGATACAGCTAAATCTATAAAGAATCCAGCAACATCAATTCCCGGAGTGGTGCTCCAGTTAATTCAATTTCAATGTTACAAGGATCACCATCCAAATCGCCACCAGTAATTGAAATGGTCTGTGGACACTGCGCATTCAAGTATGTACTAAATACACCAATTAACAATAAAAGACTAATAAATTTCTTTATCTGTTTATTTTTAGTAATAAAATAATTATAAAGTCAGATGAACTCTTAAAGTGAGAAGTCGTAATTTTGCAGTCTCTTTTAGTGAAGAGTTGAGGGTCTGCATTTCCATTTCGTATGGAAGACGTGGACTCTCTTTTTAGTTCTACTCTGATAGTTGTTACTTTAAATATACTTTTTATTTCAAAAAATCCAATTTATTATTTTCCATATGTAACTACTCGGACATTTAGGAATGTACTAAGTAGTATCGTGGATGAAGAAGAAGTGTGTGCGGGTGTAGGATTAGGGTAGAAGAAATAAAAAGGGGACAAACTTCATTTAGTCATCCCCCTTATTTGACAAGTACGTCTTAGAATAATTCTTTCCTATCTAATTCTGTATTACAACCCGCTCAGTGGCCCGCTGTCCATTATCAAAGACCGCAGAGACAACATAGGTCCCATTAGAGAAGTCTGATACGGATATGCCTTTACGCGTTTCTGCTGTATCTACAGTTTTCATAAGTTGTCCCGATAGGTCGTAGATGGCTAGTTTGTTTAATTTATCTATAGGTGATACATCCGCAGTAAACACCTCGGTTGTAGGATTAGGGAAGACCTTTAGGCTCAAATCATAAGACGGCACAGTTCTATTGTTATTCACTATGGGGTCCACAGAATTGAGTTCTGCTTTCACATCCGTCAGCTGTGCTGGGAAGAAGTCTAGCGAGATATATTGGCCCGCTTCTATAGTAATATCTTTGACAGCCATCTGCGGTTTTCCATCGACTAATTTCACAGCAATGAGTTTTGCCGGCTCTCCTATAGGTGAGTTTTTGAATATAACATTAGAACTGCTAGATGTTTTGGAGAGAAAACTTCTTATGTCTTTATAGATAAGATAGACCTTAGTGTCCTCAGGCGTTCTCTCTACTGTTACATCTGTCAGTTCCTTTCCAGATCTCACGAATCTATCACAATTAATCCATCCGAGCTGACTAATGTTGGCGATATAGCTACCAAAATTTTTGCGATCTATAGTACCCCCTTCTGCTATTGTTTTTTCTAACACACGCTTCTCGGCGTCGAATATGAGCTTTCTAATGTCAGTGTAAAATTCACTATTCCTTGGAAACACTTTATAGCCGAGACTATTTATCTCTAAATCTCTTTCATTTATCAATCCTCTGGTGTGATTGCCAAAAGCTTCTAGATACATGGCTCTGTCATCTACATTAATCTGCATAGGTTTATTGATAAAGGAGAAAATTCCTTTAATCAACTCAGAGGGTGCTCTTCTTCCTTCCATCTTATCTAGCCCTTTGAGTGCAATGATTAGCTGAACCTTGTATTTCATTTCTAATAGTGCATTACGATAATCATTCACCTTTTCTAATCTGTCATCTACTTCCTTATTCCAAATGCGCAACTCTTCTTCATAGAAAGGCTTTCGGTTCTTCCATTTCTCTAGATTACTTTCATAATTAGCATAGAGCGCTTTATATTTTTCTGGAGAGTAAAGTTTCTGCGATGGAGGATATGGCATATCACCAAACCCAGGCCTATCTGGCATATCTTCAAACTGAAGAATCGGTTTTTCTACGCGTCCAAAATCATAATTAGCTATCTCATCTATGTCTATCATGATAGGATCATTCTTGACCTGAGTAGTTCGTAGCTCAGTATCTGTAGGTGTCCATACAATACCATCTTCTGAATCTTCTGCATAGAATAATTCCATGCCTTCTTCTTTCTGCTGCATGGGATAGATGATTTCTATGAATCTGTCTTCTGCTATCTCTACAGGCTGACCGCCAGCTGTCGCATTGACGTAGAGCATACCTCCTGTCTCTAGCATCTCGCCGTGACTTTGTGTTATCAGTCCATGTGCCATAAAGTCGGTCATCTTATATGCCTCTATGACTTCTATATCTACTTCTCCAGTTACAGGTGTACCGTCAGTATATACAAAAGCTTCTTTTGGTATAAATAAACTAGCGCCATGTTCTAGGTCAATCAGTAAATTATCTCCGCTCACTATATACTTCTGAATGGGCGCTTCTGTCTCGCTGATCTGTTGTGTCAAGTCATTTATCGACTCAAAATTCTGATAACGGTATTGCAGTTCTACGCGTCTATTTTTTTGTTTGGCATCCCTCGTCTCATCCGAGCTCACTAGAGCCCGCTCTCCCATAGATTTCTGACTTAGTATAGACTCTGGACATCCGAGGCCTATGAGATAATCATAAGTCTGCTGTGCTCTCTTATCAGATAATTGTTCGTTATAATCATCTGACCCGTCCTGATCGGTGTGACCTATAATATCAATCTCAAAAGTAGAATGCGATTCTAACTCGCTGAGTAAGGCATTAAGCTGATGATGGTCTTCTTGATCAAGGTTTGACTCATCACTTTGGAAATAAATAAATGTGCTTTGGGTGGGATTCTGAGCTGTGAGAAACGACAGCCCTATTAATGTCATATACATTAACGTCAAGGAAATGCGATGCATAACACTGATTTTTAAATATGAGTAATGGTACAACTATCATAAGAGACATCATTCGATATCACCTAAAACCGCTTTCTAAAACTAACTATTTTTTGCCCTGTAAACAGAATATTGTTCTGCGTACGTTAATTTAACTGTAATATTTGCTCGATATTGTTGTGAAGGACAAAAAAATGTCAGTTAGGCCGTTCCTCTTATGTTTCGCTCCTCCTGGGATCTGTCGTGATTCACCTCTTTTCTGTTATGATGTCGTCCCGAAGGGACTTTTATATTGCCGTCTCTATTTTGTGCCGCTCCTATGGAGCTCTGTCATTGTTCAGATTGCTATTGTTACTAAGGTGTCGTCCCTAACGGGACTTTGGTTTGTCGTTTTCTTCGGGAT
>CAZQDZ010000091.1:0-5560 GCA_964591455.1 uncultured Saprospiraceae bacterium | reverse complement strand
TTTGCTCAGGGCAGGCTTTGTTTTCAATGAAAAAGAAAACCGCCGGTAGGCAAGTTTGATTAGCTAGATTCTAAATTTGGAAACTGCTTATTTTCGATATTATTTACTCAGAAATTTGACGAAGGAATTAAAGCATCTGTCAAAAACGGAAACAAAAGACATAAATAAACGTTGCTAATTACGTACTTAATTAATAACTTAGTTAAATGAAAGTAGTAAACTACACAGAACTAAGATTAAACCTAAAACATTGGCTGGACTCCGTTATTGATGATGTAGAAGAAGTGATCATAAAGCGTAAAGATCAAAAAGACTTAGTACTTATATCATTGGAAGAATATAACTCCTTAGTGGAGACAAACTACTTATTGTCTGGCAAGAATAGAGATGTATTGTTAGAATCTATAAAAGAGGTTAAGAAAGGAAATAAGAAGAATAAGGGTCTAATAGAAGAATGAAATTAGCCTGGTCCAGTAGCGGTTGGAATGATTATCTGTATTGGCAGAAAACAGATAAGAAAAAGCTCAAAAGAATAAATACGCTAATTAAAGCCAGTCTTCGAAACCCATTCGAAGGAATCGGAAATCCAGAACCATTAAAGCATGAATTAAAGGGCTTTTGGTCAAGACGGATTGATAAAGAACACCGATTAGTTTACAGTTATTCAGAAGAAGAATTATTGATTGTTGGTTGTAGATATCACTTTTAAAGAGTTGTATATTCCCTTCCGTCCTTCTGATGAATCAGATACCACTGTTAGGTATAATAGCTCTCCATAGCTCGCTTGACTTCATGCTTATAGTTATTTCCCAGATTCAGTACATCACCATTATTGAGAATAATTCTACGTTCTGCCATCTCTAATTTCTCTAGAAATGAAATATTCACTGCAGAAGACCGATGGCATTGCACGATGAGCTGCTTGTTTAATTTTTCCATGAGTCGTTTCAGTGGAATCTTGACGATATGTTTTTCTCCTGATTTTAGATACACAAAGGAATAATTACCTTCTGTGATAATCTTGAGAATATCCATCTGCAAGAGCTTTACAAATTTCCTGTTATGCCGGATGATTAAATATTTGTCGCTCTGAGAATGTTGTTTCTCAGTGGTGAGGCTTTTAATAAAGAAAGAGAATGATCCTAACTCCTTAGGCAAGCTAAAATAGCCAAGTGCTTGCTTCTCAATGGCGTAATCTATCATCTCTACGGAAAATGTATCTGAGGTAAAAATGACAGGAATATTTGTGGCACTGACATCCTGGAGAAATGCCACCCATTCATCTTCATCGTCATCGAAGATATTAGAAATCACTAAGTGGACTGGATTCTTTTGTAACCAGTTACGAGCTAATTCTACTTGTGAAAATTCCTTTCCTGGAGTGGCACCTACCTTACTTAGAACATTATTGCATACGCGTAAATAGCTAGGGGAATGCCCTATTAATATTGTTTTCAAAATTTGAAGAGTTTTTTGGTTGTTTAAATATACAGAGTTTTGGACTGATTCCAACTCACATGAACGATTGCCTTGACTACAAGTTGACCGAGAATAAGTCTAACTTCGGCCCTACTTATAAATAATCCGAGATTGAAAATTGCCGTAAATACGAGATTGCTACTGCCGCATCGAATGGAAGGCATCGCTAGGTATATCTATGAAAATCTCAGACACATGGTCCTCGCTAATCCTCAGGATGAATTTCATTTTATTTTCGATAGGCAATATGATGCTTCTTTTATTTTTGCTGACAATATCATTCCGCATGTGCTAGGACCTCAGTCTCGCCACCCTATCCTATGGTATTATTGGTTTGAAATCTCTATGCCCGCTTTACTCAAAAAGATAGATGCTGATGTCTTTTTTTCGGGAGATATGTATTTGAGTATGAAAAGCAAAGTGCCTACTCTCATGGTAAGTCATGATTTAAATTATGAGCATTATCCGCAATTTCTCAGATGGTCCCATAGGAAATACATGCAGTATTATTCGAAAAAATATCATATAAAAGCCAACCACCTCATCGCTGTATCACAAGCAACGAAACGTGATATCATGACTACTTATGATATTGCCGATGATAAAATTTCTGTAGCTCACAATGCAGCACCAGATTTTTTCAAACCTATAGATGATAACAGAATACGTGAGGTCAAATCGAACCTCACCGATGGACAAGATTTCTTCATCTATGTGGGCTCTTTACATCCGCGTAAGAATGTAGCCGGGCTCCTACTGGCCTTTGATAAATTTAAAAAGGCTACAAGCAAGCCACATAAGTTAGTCATCTATGGAAGACAAGCCTTTAAGACAGGTAAGATATTCGACACCTACAATAAGTTAGTTCATAATAAAGATGTGGTCTTTATAAGTGATAATGAGATGAATCTCCCTGAGGTCATGGCCTCTGCTACAGCGCTTTGTTATGTATCTTATTTCGAAGGATTTGGGATTCCGATACTAGAAGCATTCCAGAGTGATACAGCGGTTATAACTTCTAACGTATCATCTATGCCTGAAGTAGCAGGTGATGCGGCTTTGTTAGTAGACCCATATGATATCTCATCTATAGCCGATGCCATGGCACGTATTGCCAGTGATGATATTCTAAGGAGAGACCTTGTGGCCAAAGGTAAAATACAGAGAGACAAATTCTCTTGGAAAGAAAGTGCAGCGATTATCTACAAAGAACTTACCAAGCTTACCTAGTTAAGTCTGGACGCCTTCTGGTTGAGATGGAATATCAGGTATAGAATAATCAGGCTTGCCACCACCAGAATTAGATTTATTGCGGAGTACCAAGAAACCAATAATTCCTACCACAAATAATATCGCAGATATCCACTGGGCCTGAGACCAACCTAGTCCAAAGTAATCGTACCTAGGATTCACTCTAATCGATTCTACCCAAAAACGTGCAAATGAGCTTAGCATAAGATAGAGGAAGAATATACGTCCTGCTACTTTTACTTTCTTTCTGATAGACCACAGGAATAAGAATAAGACGATGGCAATCGTAATCTCGTATATGGGTGTAGGAAATACAGGTGGGTCAAGATGGGTACAAAAATTGCCTTCGCAGCCTAGAATCTTAGCGCCTCGCTGATGGAAGTCAGCTACATTTCTAGGATAATCATAAGTCCATACCCAATCTGGAAATATGAACCAGTCTGGCTTAGGGGCTTCATTGGCTATGCCCCAATCTCCGTCTCCACTCAGTTGACATCCCATACGTCCGACGCCATAGCCTCCAGCCACAGCAATCGCCGCGATGTCCATCATCTGACGTGGAGGGATACCTAATCTTTTGATATACTGATAGACACAAAAGGTCGCTAAAATCAAACCGCCATAGATCGTCAGCCCACTACCAGAGAGCAATTGTCCCCAAGGGTCTGCCCAGAACGCATCCAAATTTTCTAGTATAGAGAATAACCTAGAGCCGATGACACCTGATATTGCTGCAAGTATGATAATATCACCTGTTTTATCTGCTGGATTGATGGCTAGTTCACCACCCTTAGTAGGCGGCCTGTTGTTCGCCATCATATAGGAATAGATACCGAACAGTATAGCGCCAGCAAATCCGAGTAGCCAGTGTCCTTGCATGGAAAAAATAAAACTCCCTGGGTCCTCTTTGAATGATTCGAAATTGGAAACAATGGCAGGAACTTTAAAGCCTACTATAAAGCCAAATATGGCATTTATAAGTCCATCTTTTAATGGTGAAGAACTGGCTACTTTAACCTTGAGTGCTGGTATAATGCCTTCCTTGTGTCGTCTTCTGAGTTCAGCTCTGACCACAAAAAATGAGAAAACAAAAGTCAAGGCGAGGAAAATGCCAAAAGTCTTAAATATGGAACTCCAGTTATCAACCTCAGTTCCAAGTAGGTCATGCAGAATATAGGAAACATCTGGATACATAGTCAGCTCATTCTTGTCAGAAATAGACTGCTAAGATAGTATTTACATTTTCAGATTACTGAACAGAAGATGCGAGTGTTAAGACGGCTTCTTTTGCATCCCTCCCACGAACGTACATAATGGTCACTCTATCACCGGGATTAAAATTTTCCAGCGTCTCTATCAGATCTATGTTAGATGTGATCTCATAGTCATCTATGGCGATAATCAAATCACCGGCTAGAATAGAGCCACTCTGAGAATAACTCAAGCCTAACAAGCCCGCTTTTTCTGCAGGGCCGTTCTCTATAATCTCACTGATCATAGCGCCTTGCTGTCTCACATAATTTTGATTCACTAGCTCTATCCCTATAATAGGTCTTCTTAATTCTCCATATTGGATGAGATCTGGCACAACGATATTCACAACATTCACCGGAATAGAAAATCCTATACCAGAATAAGCCCCAGAAGGAGAAAATATAGCTGTATTCACGCCAATCAACCGTCCCGATGAATCCAATAAGGGTCCACCAGAGTTTCCAGGGTTAATGGCGGCGTCAGTCTGAATAACATCATGAATCTTAGTGCCCATTACTGAAGTGATTTCCCTACCCAAAGCACTCACAACGCCAGTGGTTAGTGTCTGGTCGAACCCGAATGGGTTACCTATAGCATAGGCAAATTGGCCAACTCTTAGATTATCAGACCGACCTAGAGGAAGGGGTTTTATTTTATCATCGGCATCTATTTTGAGTACAGCCAAGTCCTTATTTGGTGCAGTTCCAATCACCGTTGCATTATAACTGCTCTGATCTCCGAGGGTAACTGTAAATCTATTTCCACCTTCTATGACATGAAAATTAGTAACTATGTGACCATTCTCATCCCACATAAAGCCTGTACCTGTACCCCTGGGCATCTCAGTTACATTCATAGAGATACCTCTTCTCTGAACTGTACTGGTAGTAATAAAGACAACTGAGGGCGCAGCAGAATCAAAAAGCTCAATAACACCTAATTCATGTTCCCCATATTCTCTCATAGCCGCTATAGGGCGCTTAAATGGTCTATCTGTGGAATCTGGGGCAGTTGATGGTTGCTGAAGGCCAGCAAAGGCAACTTGGTGTTCCTTAGCATTCTGCGCCTCAGTATCCTCCTTAGCTAAGTCGTTAGTGAAATTTCTCCCAAGTATAAAGCCTCCTAGAAGCACTAAAAAGGTTAAAAACAGTTGTGATACTTTCATTTTCAGGTCTATTACTTAGAATTGTGAGCCAAAGTTACTTGTTTAAAACCACTATAAAACCAATAGAGTTCTAAATAATCAGGCAATTTTATAAACATATATAAATAATTTATATATAACAATGTGTTGAAATTGTGTTTGTTCTCACTCTAATTCAATCTTATCTTTGACATGTAATCGAGTGAAAGCACTGAGATTCTAGGCCTGAGAAGCCTAAAATCTAAAACCAAGAGTCCTAACTATACGAATCCTTAGAGAAGGCCTCTTAAACGAGATTGAGTTTTGTTATTTTTTTTGAGTTGGTTACAAAAAAATATCGAATTTATAACAGTGTCTTTAGCTTGACTAAGGAAATGTTCATGGGATTATAATTTGCAGATGGTCGCTGGGGAGCGACCATTTTTTTTGCCC
>CAZQDZ010000090.1:0-5987 GCA_964591455.1 uncultured Saprospiraceae bacterium | reverse complement strand
GTCAAATCAACTTACCCGTCAATAAAAATAGTGTAGCCTAAATGGTCTATTCAGTGAAAAGATTCTATCCTTTCTCGGTACCTCATCATATAATTTACTCTTGTCCTGCCACCGCAGTAACTCCTTGCAGATGTATACTCGAGAGGTGGCGGGGATATGTAGACTGCTTATCCTCGATAAATTCTAGCAAAAAAAATTAGCAGCCTTCTCAAAATCAATTCTCTAATTTTCGTAGTTTTAGGTAAGTTCTTGGATTAAGATAAAACAACCTTCAAAAATGGGGTGAATACTCGATTTTTGATATTAAAAATTTATCCAAAATAAAGAATTTCCTTCCACTACCAATATCATTATGGAAAATCAAATTTTACATCAGTTTATAGATAATATCTCCTTATATGTGTGGTGGAAAGATTTAGATTCTACTTTTATGGGGTGCAATAAGAATATAGCTAATTATTTTGGCTTAAGGCATCCAAAAGAAATAGTTGGAAAAACCGATTTCGATTTTTTTAAAAATAAGGATGAAGCAAAATTTGTTCGGAAAATTGATCAAGAAATAATTTCATCAGGAATACCTCAATTTAATTTTGAAGAGCACCTAACTATGCCAAACGTAGGTAAGCGATGGTTGTCCACATCTAAAATACCATGGGTAGATAGTGACAATAATATTATTGGAACTATAGGTTGGTTCACTGATATTACTGAAATAAAAGAGATGCAAACTAAAATAGGTGAAAAAAATGAGAGCCTCATGAAATATAGTATGCAACTCAGAAAAGCGAATAAGAATCTTGAATTGGCTAATGTAGATTTAGAACATTTCACTTATGCCGCTTCTCATGACTTGAAATCGCCTATCCGAAACATGATTAATTTCATTTCGCTTCTTAAACGGAAAGAAAAAAATAATCTTTGTGAGGAGTCAGCTAATTATATTGATATCATAGATAGATCTGCCAATAGAATGGAAAAACTCGTTGATGACATCTTAGTATATGCTAAAACGGGCTCTAGACAGTTGACGTCTGAATATGTAGATATAAACCAAATTGTACAAGAAAAAATCCTCGATTTACAGTCTACGATAGAAGCAAAATCAGTTGAATTTATATCAAATCTACCCCCCAACCCAATAAAAGCTTATCCACATCTCATTGGATTAGTCTTCTGCAATTTGATATCAAATGGGATAAAGTTCAATCAATCACAAAATCCAATAATCGAATGCAACTATAGTGAAGGGAAAGATTTCTGGCACTTTAGTATAGAGGATAATGGCATTGGAATTGATTCAAAATTTGCTGAACAAATCTTCATACCTTTTAAAAGATTGGTGAGTCAAAGCATTGAAGGATCAGGTCTTGGACTTTCGATTTGCAAAAGAGTTATAACACTTCATGGTGGAGAGATTTATGTAGAAAAAAATAACAAAGGAAATACTGTATTTAAATTTTCTATTTCAAAGTCTCTTAATTAGTTGATAATAGACCATGAAAACGGGCAAAGAAAGTATCAGCACTACCTGCTCTATTTGTAAGACCGGTATGAGCTGCACTTCAGATGCAAACTGCTGGTGCCATGAATTACCTCACATAGAATTTTCTCACCTTGATTCAAGTTGTCTTTGTAGAGCCTGCCTCCTACAAGCACAAGCGCTCAGAGTAAATGAAGGACTCCCTCTAACTCTAGAAGTCAGATTACAGATAATGAGCCTTGACACTCCTCAGACTGCAACGGTGGATATAGATTATACCATGGAAGGTGGATTGCTCGTCATGACAAAATGGTTTCTACTTAGACGTGGACATTGTTGTAAGAATGGCTGTCGTCACTGCCCTTATTCTGATGACTAATTGTAGCTTTGCAAGCCAATAAAAATTCGAATGGATAATAAACAGATACAAGCCTTAGTAGAACAAGTCATCCCGATAGCAAAAAAAGCTGGAGAAAAAATCATGGACGTCTATAAGGACGAGGCCAACTTTAACATTGAGAGTAAAGATGACAATTCGCCACTGACGAGAGCTGACAGAGAGGCCAATGAAATTATATGTGATTATCTAGAACTACTCACCCCTAAGCTCCCTATCATCTCTGAAGAGAACAAGGAGATTCCTTATGACCAGCGTAAAGACTACGACTACTGTTGGATGGTAGATCCTTTGGATGGGACCAAAGAGTTTATCAAAAGAAATGGAGAATTTACTGTCAACATAGCCTTGATCGGTCACAATAAATCAGTAGGGGGTGTTGTCTATGCCCCTGTACTGGATAAAATGTATTATGCCAGTCAGACAAGTGGTGCCTATCTGAATTATAAAGGCAAAATCACCAAGCTAAATGCGACCTACTTTCATCCGGACGAGAAGGCCCTGTCTATTGTATGTTCCCGATCTCATCTCAATGAAGCAACCCAGGCCTTCATAGATGATTATAGAGATCCTATAAAGGTATCCAAAGGCAGTTCTCTGAAGTTTTTGATCCTTGCATCTGGAGAAGCCCAACTGTATCCTCGCTTGGCACCTACCATGGAATGGGATACGGCTGCGGCGCACATAATACTCGAGGAGGCTGGTGGACAGATATTAAGAGCAGACAATGGTTCGCCATTAGTCTATAACAAAAAAAATCTCCTTAATCCTCATTTTATAGCCAGTGGTCATCTACTCAGTTAAAAGCTATTAGGAGTTTGACTTATATTTAGGGTTTGAAAATTACTAAGTATGTCCTCTTTCCAAACTGAGATCATTGATAGAGCAATTCTTTTTGGAAATCCCATCATCGCTGGGGCACAGATTAGTCCAGATGGCCAGTATATATCTTTCATAAAGCCTCTAGATGGCCTAATGAATATATGGGTCAAGAAAATTAATGACCCATTCGAAGCTGCGCTACCAGTCACCAATGACAGGGAGCGACCCGTCAGAAGTTACTTCTGGAGCAGGGATAGTAAATATATCCTCTATATTCAGGATAAAGGTGGAGATGAGAACTTCCATCTCTATTCTATAGACCCCAAGGCGGCTAACAAGGACACCATTCCTCCAGCCAGAGATATCTCTGATTATGGAAATATAAGAGCGATTATATATAATCTGCCAAGAAATAAACCAGATACGATTATCCTTGGTATTAATGATCGTGATCCTGCTTGGCATGATTGCTATGAAGTATCTATAGCTACTGGAGAAAGAAAACGCATATATGAGAACAATGATAAGTTATCGTCATTCTTCTTCGACTTAGAAGGCAACTTAAGGCTTACCTCACGTTCTACTTCTGATGGAGGTAGTGAAATCTTAGAAATCAAAGAAAATGGGTTAACAAGGATACTTGCAGCTAACTTAGAGGAATCTATCAGTCCGCTCAAATTTAAGGATGCTGATCACTTTTATTTTATGTCAAATGTAGGTGAGGTCAATCTATCAGGACTATATCTCTACAATCTAAAGGACGGCTCACAAGCGCTTCAAGAGTCTGACCCTGACAATCAGGTGGACCTGCACAATGTGTCATTCTCTCAAATTACTCAAAAGCTAATAGCAACCATCTATATAGGAGATAAAAAGAGAATCTACTGGAAGAATGAACACTATCAGCGGGATTACGAATATTTACAAAGTCAATATCCTGGTGCTGAACTCAGTATCACCTCTATGACCAAAGATGATTCCAAATGGATATTCTATGTAAATAATGATACTGATCCCGGAACAGCCTATCTCTATCTAAGAAATGATAAAGAAATAAAGTATCTCTATACACCAAGACCAGACTTACCTACTGAATATCTGGCAACGATGACGCCAGTTCGGTATAAGTCATTGGACGGATTAGATATACCTGCTTATTTGACTTTACCTAGAGTAGAAGGAGATGAATTGCTTCCAGCAGTGATTTTTGTACATGGAGGACCATGGGCAAGAGATTACTGGGGGTACAACAGTTTTGCTCAGTTTTTAGCTAATCGTGGTTATGCAACCTTACAGGTTAATTTTAGAGGGTCTACCGGTTACGGTAAAGCCTTCCTCAATGCGGCCATAAATCAGTGGGGAGAGAAAATGCAAGATGATCTGACTGCAGGGGCAAAGTATCTGACAGAGTCTGGCATCGCTGATCCCAAAAGAATTGCTATTGCAGGAGGTTCATATGGAGGCTATGCGACACTGGCTGGGCTAACATTTACCCCTGAGGTATATGCGGCAGGGGTATCTATCGTAGGGCCCTCTAATCTGTTTACCTTATTAGACACCATCCCGCCTTATTGGGAATCAGCCAGAGCTATGTTTCACAAGCGAATGGGAGACCCTAACACAGAAGAAGGTAGAGCACAACTAAAAAGACAATCTCCTTTTTTCCATGCAAAAAATATAAAAGCACCTCTGATGGTGGCACAAGGGGACAATGACCCTCGTGTCAAGACTTCTGAGTCAGACCAGATTGTCATTGCCATGAGAAACCTAGGCCTCCCAGTCACCTACCTTAATTTTCCAGATGAAGGCCATGGCTTCGCTAATCCAGATAACAATATGGCATTCATAGCCGCTATGGAGAAGTTCCTTTCTGCACATATTGGCGGAAGGTATCAGGATGAAATCTCACCCAAATTGGAGAAAATAATAGACAAAGTAACTGTAGATGTAGATGCACTGGAGATGCCAATGATAGCAACCCAAGAGATGCTGAATAAGGAGATTCCACAAATATCCAAAGACATCAATAGTGGCACATACATATATGAGTTGAGTTTGGATATGGGAGGACAGCTCGTGGATTTCGAATTAGAACGGAAGATAGAGGTAGAAGGAGATATGCTCACCCTCACTGACAGTTCTGCCAATGAGGGTAGTCCGATAAAGGATACATCCACGGTCGTTATGCCTTCATTTAGAGCACGGACAAGAGACTTTAACCAAGGACATTTGTCCACCAGTTATAAGGTAGAAGATAATCATATCACTGGAGAAGTAGATATGGACGGATCCAAAGTGCCGTTAGATGTATCCGCTGAGAAGCCCTTCCTAATTGATGGGCCTTCACTAGACACTTATCTCTGCCTGCTGCCTCTAGGAGAAGGATATAAAACACTGCTCCACGTTTTTGACTCTATGAATCAACAATTTCAGGATTACATGTTTTCTGTAATCCAGGAGGAAATGGTTCTCGGTGTTAATTCATATCGATGCCTGCTCAAAAGTATTAATGGAAGTGAAAAATCACAGACTATCTGGGTTTCTATCTCAAGTCATCCTTTTATGGTCAAAAAGACCTCAGTCATCAAGGAAATGGCAGGCGCTCACTTAAATATTGAATTTAAAAGAATGGGGCCTTTGGATGATAAATCAAACCAATTAACTTGAAACTGTACGCGTAGAAGCACATACTCGCTATACCAATTCTAAGTGTATTTACTTATTCAATAGGCATAATTAAAAAGGGGCACACTTATTAAGCATGCCCTTTCTTCATTTATCTTACAAGTAGAGATTTACTCACATTGTTGGAAGAAGAAGTGATTTCCACAAGTTTTCATGAAGTGGATATTACAAACATTCTTTCCTCGAATTTTAAATGATTCCAAATCTCTAGCATTTGAAGGATCTAATTTTCTGTGTACAGTCTCGTGAGATCTCAATGTTCCCATATTACCTGACACCCCTCTTGGCACTCTTTCATCTACAATATCCCCTGCTGTCACATCTGACCATCCACCCTCGAATCCTAACTGTGTAGCTACTGTATTAAGAAAACGTCTATCTCTAGGTGAATTCTTATAGCTCGTATTCAGCTTATTATAGAATGACTCAGGATTCAATCCATGACAATCACCGTACTCAGGAGCAAGTCCCAGCTTGGTTAACGTTTTTGGCGCCGGTCCTGAAGGAATCTTAAACATCGGATGTGTCAAATCAGAGCAATTACATACTGGCGGTGGTGGCGGCGGTGGTGGTGGCGGCGGTGGTGGTGGCGGCGGTGGTGGC
>CAZQDZ010000089.1:0-6083 GCA_964591455.1 uncultured Saprospiraceae bacterium | reverse complement strand
GCCGTCCAAGCAACTTCCCATCAATAAAAATCGTGTAGCCTAAATGGTCTATTCAGTCCAATTATTATTCTAAATTCTTGTAAAGCGCCAGAAATATCAGTGACAGGACAAACTGTATCTATAGCAGTTCCAAGCAATGCATTAGGATATACATTTACTGCTAGTGAAAACAATGTCATTCCTCCAAATGTATGTACTTTCAACTCAACATCTGTGCCTGCTAAAGATGGATGCTGGACCTATACTGCAATTGCTCTTTACTCAAATGATTGTCCTAACAGAGAAACATTTACTTTTTGTACTAATCTTTTACCAAACGATCCAGACAAAAATAACAACAAGAAGCTCAGGTAATACTAAAAACCAGGACTTGAAAATTTATCCGACCTTGTTTGAAGAAACGATTAACATTGAGATTAATTCTGATAATTACAAACAATTGCAAATATTTAGTAGTGCTGGCTAAATAGTACACAGTCAAAATTTATATGGCTCTTCAAAATTTAGCATTGATAGTCATCAGTTCCAGTCTGGCCTCTATTTTGTTCGAATTTTAAGCGACAATAATCAAGTAATTGCTAGAAAAATAATAAAGCAATAACAATTAGCTAATTGTAAGACAGGCCATTAATATTTAATAGAAAGTGAAGGCACATTGCCATCACTTTCTATTAAAAATATAGAATTAGAAATAAGATTGTCTTATCCTAAAGTAAGATATCTAGGATGTCAATTTTTAATTTATATTATTTAAGTTCTTTTTTCAATGACTTTCCTGCATCTGATGTTGGAAACAATCTAGATGCGATGTCTATTTTTATTGTGAGCATGCATTTTGTTTTTTATAATGATTGATTGAAGTCCGTCATGATGAAAGATAATGATCTATAGTGCTAAGGTAGGTTCTCTTACCTACTTTACATAGAGTGGATAGTCCTTCTTAGCTTCTCTTGATTTTTCTAAATTAATATTTACAGTTAGGAAAGGAGAGTTTGATGAAGTAACACCTAGTAGGTTGCCGTCCATGGGCTGACAAATCCAACTAGCACCTCCCCATTTAAAATTACCTTCTCCAGTACCTGACCGATTAGAACTTAAACAATAAGCCCCTCCGATAACTGAAGATGTTTGTCCACACCGAATCCATTGATCGATAGAGGCTGCTCCCGTTGCTCTTGGACATAAAAGAAAATCCATCCCCTCTAGTCCATACTTTCGAGTATGCTCTGTAAACCAGATTTCAGTACACAGTAAAAAACCTATTCTTACTCCTTTTATCTCTATAAGTTCAAAGTGCTTTGGTGCTCTGTCAAACCAAGTCTCTTCATAGAACCCTGCTTCTTCAGGAAAAAAATATTTAGTATGTACTTTTTTGTGCCCATCCTCCTTAGTCCAAATAAAGGCTGTGTTATAAAACTTATTGTCCTCTATAACGGGTTTGGAATAAGCCACGATAGCATCCCCTAATTCTGTTATACGTTTTAGCCATTTCTCATGAGCTTGGAAGGCCTCCCTTTTTTTAGAACTATTGGTTGTGGGTTGGTTTGCAATCCAAGGGAAAAAGGGCATTTCTGGTAATAGAATAAGCTCACTTTTATGCAGGTTACAGTGAGATACTAATTCTTCCCACTCCTGTTCTAACTGCCTTGTATCATTACTTAGTTGGCAAACTGTGACTTTCATAAGTTGTTTTGTGATTAATCTGAATTCTCTTAAAAGTAAGATAAAGAAGTAAACTTATCAAACGTATCCAGTATAGCTATTTATTGACTTGAAATAAGAGACTCAGTATTTAATGCCTCTATTTGTTACATTTTATTTGGATGAACCATAACTTGTGGACGGAAGTATAGAGCCTAGGCAATATGGTTTGTGGTATACGGATTATGGTTAAGAGTTATGGTATGGTAATTCACTGTAACAATCAGAAAACTAATAAAGCAAAGGAAATTTAGTCATTGTGTAGCGTAATATGTAGCTAAGGTTAAATATTAGAACGAAACCCAATAGAGAATACCATAAAGCGAGTGAAAGAGAAGAACACAATAACAAAAGAAAGTATTAATGACTTACGCATCAAGTTGGTTGACAAAAGATAAGCGGCCTTTTGTGATTGCAGGGCCTTGCAGTGCTGAGACAGAGGTGCAGGTGCTGGAAACTGCTAAGCGACTGAAAGTAACTAATAAGGTAGACATATTAAGAGCAGGGATATGGAAGCCACGTACGCGACCAGGTTCGTTTGAAGGGGTGGGACCAAAAGGCTTGCCATGGCTGCAGAAGGCTAAGCAAGAAACAGGCTTGCCAATTACCGTAGAGGTGGCTAAGGCGGTGCATGTAGAGCAGTGTATGAGCAGTGGCATTGATATCCTTTGGATAGGCGCTCGAACGACTGCTAATCCTTTTGCAGTTCAGGAAATAGCGGAGGCGCTTCGAGGCATTGACATCCCCGTCCTGGTTAAGAACCCCATTAATCCAGATTTGGCATTGTGGATAGGCGGCATGGAAAGATTAGCAGCGGTAGGTATTAAAGAGCTCGGCGCTATCCATAGGGGGTTTTCTAATTTAGGGGAGACCTATTATAGAAATCGTCCTCAGTGGCAGATTGCATTGGACTTCAAAAGACGCATGCCAGATGTGCCTCTAATCAATGACCCTAGTCACATCTGTGGCCGCCGAGATATCCTCCAGGATGTAGCTCAGAAAGCAATGGATTTGGATTTTGATGGTCTGATGATAGAGTCACACATAGATCCGGACAATGCCTGGTCAGATGCGAAGCAGCAGATAACGCCTGAGGTGCTTGGTCGTATGATTACTGAAATGGTCTTCCGTGAAGACTATGAAGATGAACCTACACTGCAGAGTGAAATAGAAGCGCTAAGACAAGAAATAAATAACATAGATGACGAATTAATTAATTTACTTTCTAACAGAATGAAAGTCGTACGTGATATAGGTGCTTATAAGAAGAAGAATAACATGACGATACTTCAGCAGCGCCGGTGGAATGAGATATTAGAAAAGAGCAAATCACAGGCGGCCAAATTTGGACTGAGTGAAACCTTTATACTTAAGTTTATTACCGCCATACACGGCGAAAGTATAGATCAGCAGGAGAAAGTATTTAAAGAGGAAAAAAACATAACACTATGAAATATTGTTTAAATTTTATTTTTTGTTCAATTTCTTTATTTTTAATTTCCTGCGGTGATGACAACTCAACGACATGTACACCATCAGATTGGCTAGGAACTTATGTAGGTAGTGAAGAATGCAACGACGATCCTGCCGACAATGCTACTATAGTTATTACATCTAGCGGAGAATCCTTGATTATGGAAATTTCTAATCCTAGTACAACTGTTACAACATCCGAAATTTCAATTAATGGATGTTCAATATCTGATAATGTAAATATTGGGGGAACGGCTACTTTAGAATTGGATGCGTCACTAAATACAGATGAAATTACAATCAATACTAATTTTTTTGGTTCTCAATGTACTTACAGTGCAACAAGAATGTGAATTTAGCTAAGTGAATTGATTCTAATAATTCAAGGCTGACAAATGAGAGATAACGGAATTATGGTATCCGGCGTATCCCGAAGAGTATGCCGTGATCACCATGTGAACTTGTTTCTAAACCCAGCTAACATACTGACAGCCAACACACATGCTCACGTGTCTAAAGTTACTCTATATAAATCAATTTTTTTGTGCTGGTACCGTAGACAGTTTGTATCCTTATGAGATAGGTGTTAGATGGTAGTGTCTTCGGTATTTTTACAGGAATACGGTGTACTCCTACGCCGACTGTCGAGTCAAAGATCTTGGATAAGTTAAGTCCATTCATGTCGAGGAGGTCAATTTTTAGTCGCATAGACTCGGTTGTTTTCAATCTTAGTTCAGAGTAATCTGAAGTTACAGAAGGACTAAGTTCACTTATAGAAATTCTATCAGTGATGGAAGAAATTTCTGCGACGCTTGTTGGATTTAGATGATTGACCTTTGCAAAATAGGCTTTGGCACCTACTCTTTCTCTTCCATCTATCCAAACACAATAAGTCACATCTCCTATCATTTTTGTTTCCCAGTAATCACCGAAGAAAGGTGCTACACTTTGGGCTAGGTAATAGTCGAAGTCTGTGGGTAAACTCGTCAGTTTGATAGGCTGCTCCCAACTCTCGCCATCATCTATTGAATTCGTAATGTAATAATTCCATATAGAATCACGAGCCATAAAAGCTATGGAAATTCTTCCAGAAACATTATCTAATGCAATGGTGGGAAATAAAATTTCTTCAAAAGATTCAGAAAGCATTGTATTGATATCTTGTCCAAATTCCCAGGTAGAACCATTATCAAAAGATCTACGGTATTCGCCGTTTACACCATTATTAAGGGTGCTATTTACGTAATGAATGGTGCCAGATACAGGGCTGGTCACGGCGTCGGGTAGTGGATTGTCACGGTATACAGTATGCTGATCAAATTCAAAATCTATGATGTCAATCGAATTTGTATTCTCAAAGCTTTCTCCTCCGTCATCACTAGTCATATGATATAGGCGGGCTATTTCTTCCAAAGTCACCTCAGAAGTAAAGGAAGAATGTAGGACTCCATTTTCATCCACACTAATATTAGAATGTTGCAAAGAATTGGATTCAGTTGTCAAATCTCTGAATAAATTTTGATTAGAAGTGAACCTATTAGAGTCTGGTCTTTTAGTTATCAAAGATAATCCGAAAAAGGATTCAGGAAAAATATGATTCCCTTGTGAAAAAACCAATCCTTGTATGTAAACAGTACCTTGTAAAGGTCCGTCGCTATTATCAACGGCAATCCATGGTCTATCGACAAAAGTTCCTTCAAAATTATTCAAAGTAGCAGTTCCTAACAGTCTATCTTCTCGCTCCTCTGCAACTTGCAAGGTTTTTCCTCCATCATCCGACCATCCCCAATAACTTGCTATTCTTCCTATTGTAAGATCAGGTCCAAATGCGCCATATATCCAGACGCAATACAGTTTTCCATCTTTTCCAAAAGTCAGTACAGGATCTACTGCTCCTGCCAATATAGAACCCGTTTCCAAATCATGATCCATAAGGAATATTGAATCTTGTCGGAAATCTGATTGATTCCAAGTCAGACCTCCATCTTCAGAGTAATAGGTAGAAACAGCTGGCGCATCTTCAGGGGAAATCATATCCCTCCTCAGACTTATAAATGATATGACAATATTGTCAGGGTTTGTAGGATTAACAGCGATGGTAGGTTCTGCTTCGACTAATTCTTCAGCTAGATTTTCTGTTACCTTAATGTCTGTATTAAATTTCTTTTGAAGATTTGAAGCAATAGCGTCATATTGCTGAGGAGAAATTCTTGACCCAAATTCCTTTTCATATTTTTCGCTTAAGTGTAGCTTTATTTTCTCAACTACTTCATAGTCTTCTTGTGCAAATAGACTCAGGCAAGAGAATGTAATGAAAATTAATAGACAAATTCTTGAACAGGATGGTAGTAACATAAATTGGTTATTAATTGGATAAAGAAATATACTTAAGTGTTGTTTTTTTTCTGACTAAAGTCCAAGCTCCTCTTTTGGACCTATCTGACGTGATAATATTCTAAATGAATAAAATAATTGCTCTGTGATCGAAAGTTCGTTTTTCTAAGTATTACCATTAAGATAGTAGGATTACTAAAAATTAGCACTGTTAGAGGGTGTACTATAGTATTAGCTCTAAAGAACAAAAGTGTTGCATGTTATAAAGGAAAAAATGCTTTTTAACTACTTAAATTCTGTTTATTACCTAGGAAGACAGTTTTATATACGATGCTCTTTCGTGTCTTCCATTTTGTTGGAGACAACTTGGGTCTTAAAAAATTGAAGCGATTTCTTGATCAAGTGGACAACAATAACGACCGTTGTCAATTCCATCTTCTGGAATATTGTAAATATGTAAGGAACGTCAATCCCGTTGACCCAATTAGTAATAAATTACTGAATAGCGCATCTAAGATGTACCATAAATCAGCAGATTCACCTAGATATCAATGCTAAACTGTTATCGAAAATGA
>CAZQDZ010000088.1:0-6397 GCA_964591455.1 uncultured Saprospiraceae bacterium | reverse complement strand
GTATTTCGCATTTTCTTGATTTTGACAAATTAGTATAGCACCTATAACAGTTATATTGTCATTCTGGTTTTTTCACTTACTGATTAACACACTTAAGACACATTGAATATTTGAGATGAGGTCATAGGAGAATGTTGAGACATTCTTATTAGGAGGATGTTGAATATATCACCTTGCATATTGTGTTCGTTGAATTTGACTAAGGGCTCATTGAGATAGGTTTGTAGATTTCTAACACTACCATAGATGCCCCTAATACTTGCCTTCATAGTCATGATAAATCGATGCATGGCACTAAATTTTTGCCTCCTTCTAAATTTTTTTGCGTGATATTCCAGCCTTTAGTTTTAAACTCGAACAAGGGCCCACCAATCCAGCCAATAATGATCTAGCCCACCATCTCTCCAAAACAATGACACTTAGCTTGACAACAGCAGATGAAAGTATACTGTTTACTAGTAGGTGTGCTAAGGTTGTAAACATGACTAGGGTGGATATGTTTCTAACTTCTAATGCCTAAACATTGTTATTACCTACTAACTCTGTCCACACAGAAACAAAAACAATCACTCGTGCCCTCGGCTTTCATGCTGACAACAAACTAGTCAAAGTCACAACAGTAAGAATCGCTACCATCTGCTCTCGATCAATTCCAGCAATATAAGATATCCAAGGAGTTCATATCGGGCAACTACACTGAATAGCATGATTAAAAAAGTGTGTCTGTCAGCCCAATCCATCATTTTATATAGTCGTATGTATAAATTTTGCCAATAAGCGACCTTCCTTCATTACTTATATACATTTTGCCTTCTGTATCAAAAGTGATTCCTTCAGGTTGAGAATGTATATCAGCATTTAAAAAATGGACACTTTCTAATTTCCCATTTTGATCACAAATGACCAATGATCGCCCGACAGATGAGAGAATATAAAATTGCTTGGATATAGGGTGTTTAGCTATCGCTGAAGGTGAAAAATGCTTGATTCTATCTTCCAGCTTCTTTCGTTTTGATTTAGAAACATTCATCTCCAATTCGTTAACTAACTCCTTCAGCTCCTTATCCTTGATTACAAATTTTGGTTCCCGCTTAAAAATCTCTCCATCAATTTGATAAGTATAGAAAGCTTTGGAATGTTTTAGTTTATCATGATTCTTTAAATTGGGTGATCCTTTACAAGCTAGTATTAACTCTCCTCTGGCATCATCATATCCTATTCCTTCTACATCATTTGTGGTACTCAATGGCGTTTTTATGGTTTTTCCCACTTCCCCTGAAACAATATTAAAAGGATAGATATTACCATTTGATTTGAGTATATATATGATATCTCCGACTGACTCTATCCCCTCATAATCTCCTTTTGAGCCAAAGTCATACTTCTTTTGAACCTGACATCTTTCTATGTCTAGAACATACAAGAATCCTTTTTCGTCATTCACAGTGACATGTAGCTTTCGGTGATGGTCATATCCCAAAGCTGATATTTCTATGAGCTCAAAGGGAAGGTTACACTCTTCAATAGGAGTTTCAAGATTGTATGGTATACTAAATTCAATAGAAGAGTCTTCTGATGTTTCAGATGATTTAAATATCTCTACATTAAGATACTCCTCTTCTAATAAATTAGAATTGATCTGTTTGCACGAGACAAAAAATAATTGGAAGATCATTCCAGTTGAAAAGATTACTATTAGGTTTCTTATACTCATTTGTATTATTCTGCTCAATTCTATTCTCGTGAGATTCCAGCAATGTTTATTCCTGTTAACTTATGCATTGTCCAATCAGCTATACTGAGATAGTCCGATCATTTTTACATTTCTCCTCTTTATTGGAAGAGCACGTGGCATGCTGAAAACATAATTACTGAGCAGATAATACCGTATAAAAAGATTAAATAAGAAATTCTGATCAGTCGGTACTTCCTCGCCAAAACAACACCAAGCGCATGTATATCATTGATGATAGATGGATATAAGGTATCTCCCTTCTCCATTACTGCCATCACAGAACTCTTATAATCAACCAATGACATATCATGAAAGTCATCAAAAGTCATCAAATTCTTTTCTTCCTGATGCCCATTTAATTTTTGATTAGTAATAGATTTTGGCAAGGTTGCTACTATAGCATAGGAGATCGAAAGGATATTCGTGACCACTAACCCAGCCACAGCATATATCATATGCGGATCTTCATCCAGTTTAGTATAAAGAGTTCCTAATACCACAGAAATGATAATGGCATTAGCTGTGATCAAAATATTAGCTTTTGTATCTACTATTTGAAGTCTCGAGTAAAGATTCTTAGATGCTAATCTAAACCATGTCTCTATTCCTCTTTCAGGCTTTCCTTCAGCTTTGAGTAATTTTTTTTTAAGCTTCTTGAGAGCTTCTTTATCCACGCCTAGTTCCTTACGCAAGGCTTTGTCTATAGCCTTGGATTCAGCTTTAGTATATTCTAATTCCATATGGATCTGTTATGTTTTTATAATATTTTAAGTTTCTACCCTATCCCTAAACAGTTGAGATAATGAATTTTAAAATGCTAGAGACCCGCCTAGAGTAATCTGCGTGTCTTCGTCTCCTACAAAATAACCCACTCTGAAGCTGGCCAGACTGAGAGGAGAGAAATATAACCCTCCTCCAACTGAAGTATGCAATGAAGTGTCGTCAAAATCATCTTCATCAAAAAATGCTTTGCCATAGTCAAAAGATCCAAACACGCCTATTGTTACAGGTACGGACCCTCTACCCTCAAATATTTGCAATCTCAGATCAGTAGCGTGATATACTATACCTTCACCTCCAAATCTATTGGTCTTAAACCCTCTGAGTCTGGATGCATTTGACAAATAATTAGCATGAAAGAATTGGGTCTCACCAATAGTATATGTTGCCCCCATATTCATGGCTAAAACCACCTTATTGGATTGACTAAATGGAATGTACGTTATTAGTTCTGAGCCCAATGTGAGGTTGCTAAATTCTGAGTTATTTAAGTTCAATTTATAGTCACTGTTGACATTAAAAATAAAACCTCTATTAGGGAATGTCGGGCTATCAATTCTATGTATTTCATAGTTCAGTCCGACGCCTACATATAAAGCGCTCTCAAAATCTACAGCGCCAATATTTGCTTCAGGTAAAAGGAAAAATCTAGGATCATCGTCTCCTTCACTCAATCGCATAAATTCTATGGAAGGATTAATAGTGAAAGATGATGACGAATTTAACTTTGTAACGATCCTAGGATTTACATCAATATGAGTACCTCTGACAATATGAAAAGTAGTACTCGAAGCTGATTCAATTTCTGAGAATTGCTCACCAAAGTTGATGTAATCATTACCTAATCCATAAAAGAATTGAGTAAATGCTGGACCTACGCCCTCTATGTCCAGTTCAAAATCTGCATTGCCAATGGCTTCTGGGAATATCCCTCTATAATTAGCTACGAATGCACTATTCTTTGGAAAATATCCAAAAGATAAGTTGTGACTAGACTTAAATGGAGAGGAACGGAAACCCTGATTGATCCACCACACATTATATGCCAATCCCAGTCCTTCATCAGTATAGAAACTTAGAATCGGAAAATGAATCAATCTATTTTGCTTCCAATCTTTCCTATTATATCCTGTCACATCTTTTTCATCGCTGATTTTCGATTTATGCCTTCCTTCCACTGAGATGCCTTCTGGACGGTCATGCACCTCTACCCTGTTATTTGTCGTATTTTCGATTGTATCTTCTCCACTTCCACCTACGATAATAATCTTTGTGCTATTAGTATTAGGGCCTTTGAGGATAAATTTGTCATCCTTTTTTAATCCAAATAGTCTGAGTTCATTCGTGATATTTCCGTCTATCATACCATCATAGAGCAAATCATTATCATCTTTATGTGAAACCGTAACATTCAGTTTATTATTCGCCAGAAACTCAACAGTAAAAGTGTTTCTGGAGTTAGTCCCTGTAATAGCGACCTCCTTAAATATGTAATCATGAAATGCACCTGCATATTCTACAATTTTATCTCTTCGAGATTTTAACTTGCCGATGATTTCATCTCCATTAAGATTCTTAATAGATTCAGGCCATGCATTAAAAGCTTCTGTAATAACCTCGTCAGTCATCGCAGTCTGTAGCTGTTGAGCAATTGATATGAATTGTTCTCTAGACAACTTGTTGATAAAGCTTCTATCAAAATGCCGTGCATTAAATATCACCCCATATAAAAAATCTATATCACTATCAAACTTCCTTAGTTGTGGACTGAAATAAGGTCGACTTGCTATGAAATCAAGGATTCCATCATTCTTGAAAAATACTTGATCCCTATCTCTTGGTATGGGACGATATATAGTTTTATCTCCATCTTCATAAGTGCCCCATCTCCATTGATCATCATGCCTGTCCCAATCTCCTATTAAAATGTCAAACAGTCTAGACTTCAACACCCACTCTTGATCTACCACATGCTTATGTCCTTTATTACTCAGGGTCTTTAAGAGCTTAAGTGTATTCACCGTTTTTTCTGTATTCCCATAGTCATCGTGAACATTGGTTACCCCACCTGGTCTTTCTTCAAAGAGATACAATCCCTCAGCATACTCGGTGTTATAATCTCCTAATACTCTCTGATGGGGGACATACACTATTTGTGGATTTGCATGGTATATGCCAGCTGCTTCTGCCAAATGAGGTATTACTAAGGCTCCGTATGGATGTGATGCCGCAATACCATCTTGAACAACATTTTTCACAAACGTCTTTCTAAGTGCTGAAGGCACCACCTTCTCCACATCCTTATTAACAGATCTTAATACATATTGTACACCATCTGGATTTTCAAGTCTTAGTGATCTAGTTTGATATCCTCCTCCTTGTTGTATAGGTTTTAGACCGCCATGGGCCTCATCTAACCAAAGTACTGGCACCTCTACTTCTTCTTTCCATGCATCTCGGTAAAAATTACCTCTCAAGAATTTTTTCTTTCCATACCACTCAGAGGCAACAACTTTTTTAGTCTCAGAATATGCTGATTTGGGCTGATATATAGTGTCGTCATTATAATCCTCGATTACTTTCTTATGCATTAGTTTTCGATAAAGGAGCTCCAATTCTCGTGTAGTTTCATTAAGTCCATATATCTCCAACCATAGTTCAAAGTCTTTTGTATGAACTATTTTAGTAAATCCCTGAGTCATACTCGAGAATGTAGCTCCATCTCCTTTTCTAACATAATTTACTTTACTACCACTACCTGCTACAAGAAAGTGATTCTCACCCCTCTCGTGATATTGTAAGCTATTATCATGCCCTGAAACAGTAATACAACCTGCACAGTTACGGATGCCTCCTAAATACGCTGCTCTATAGGCTTCATAGTCTGGATGACCAAACTGCTGAGGTCCTCCCATAATCTTTCGCACGCCTGTTATCAATGAACCAAGTACTGGTAGCGGTAATAAATGATTGGCTACTGGATAATTCCCACCAACCTTCCCGTTGGCATATATAGGGTGATGTGATGCTACTACTATGTTCTTGCTTTTGTTAGATGCAACGATGTCATTCATAGCTGCAATGAATTCAACATTATTACTTATACCACATCCTGACTTTGACCCCTGATCAGAATTATCACTTTCTAACATCCATTGTGAATCCACTAAAACCAAAATCAGATCATCAGTTAACTCTATTACTTCAGGATCTCCACATCCACCACTTGGTCGCATTATGTCTCTATCAGTCACCACCTCTTCCAGAAAATGTTCAGTAGCATGTAAGTTGTCTATATTAATACTCGTACCATTAGACCATTCCGTTCTGCCAGGCGTAAAGAAAACTTTATCAGTTTTTTGAGCAAGCAGACCCAGGCAGTGACTAATGGCCTTTGATGTCATTTTAAACGATGCTGTTTCTTCATCAGGCAGCCCCGAAATTGCCATAGAGTTGCCTACAAAAACGACTGCTTGATCTTTGAAGTCAGGTCGCATCACAGCTTTGATTCGAGTGATGAGTTCATCGGGTCCTAAGGTATTTGATTCGAGTCCGAGATCGCCTACCATAAACAATTCAAAGTCTATGTTAGAATCATCGAAAGATTGTGACAGACCGTCCGAATTTTTGTAAAAATGATTGGTACTTCCACAAGAATATAGTAGAAGTATAAGGACCGTAATAGGTATGAGTTTAGCTGAGCTCTTCATATTGATAACTGTTCTTCAGATGATTTATTCGTACGTAAACACTGTAATAACACAAGTGTTGAACAAATCATGAATAAGTGGTAACACATGGGAATACCAAAATCTCTCTTAGGGCATTTCATCACTCCCGTTATATTGCCAATAGTGCTCACTTGTCCAGTCTTTATTGACA
>CAZQDZ010000087.1:3497-6825 GCA_964591455.1 uncultured Saprospiraceae bacterium | reverse complement strand
ACCACTGGAAATGACCCATCCTCATATCTGAGGTGATCCATAGCGATGGCGGTGATCTTCTTTTTCTTTAAGATTTGGAGATACTCCTTGGAGATAAGAGGTAACTGCAAAGGCGTGATTAAGATCTGCCCTTCGTCCATTAATTCTAGCTCCTCGACCTTAGGAGGCGCGCTCTTTATGACGATGCTAGATTTGAAGACTTCCTTTCGATCTCTCGATATCATGGCACCCGCAGAGGAAAAGTGATCATCACTAAAGCTGCTCGTTTCACCCGCTCCAGACTCAACGATCACCTTGTGGCCATAACCGATGAGAGACCTGATCGAGTTGGGGACGAGCGCGACGCGGTATTCGTCATAGTGGATCTCCTTTGGGATGCCTATCGTAACACCTTCACCTTTGGTATCCACAGCAACAGTCTCGACCTGAGTCTCATACTGCCCCTTGGCAAAAAAGGTTGAAAACTTAAACTTGTCACTAGAAGACATGCTATACAAATACTGCTGACCCTCCAAGATCGCAAAAAATGTAATTACTTCGCCCTTAAGTTATGGCTAGGGACATAGAGGTATATAAAGATGTTGACACGACAGTAGATTTTTTGATCTCGTCTATGGAGAACTATAGGATCTTTCTCCTGTCTGGTGAGCTAGGCGCTGGTAAGACATATCTAGTCCAGCATTGGATGAAAGCCCTGGGCGTGACTGATCGTATCTCCAGCCCAACCTTCTCGCTAGTTAATAACTATGTAACCTCAGATGAACTCAAGATTTATCACATGGATATGTATCGCCTCAAGAGCCTAGATGAAGCGATGGGCATCGGGTTCATGGAGATGATAGATGATCCCAAGGCCATCTGTATAATCGAGTGGCCCGAGTTGATAATGCCGCTGATAGATCACGATTATGTGGATATCAAGATTGAGGTTGATGGTGATGGACGGAGGTATAAGCTTGAGACTTTTGAACCTCAGTCTTGAGCGGGCATCGTCAGTAAGAGAGTGTTGTCTTTCACTTCTCGCGACAGACGCCTAACTTCTAAGAATAAAGTCCCGCCCAAAGCCGATATAGATCGACTGCTACAACCTTACCTCATACACAACCCCTGTATACCCATCCGTTCTTAAAGCTTCAGCGGGTAACTTATATTCTATAGGTAGCGTATGAAAGTTATTATTCACTCCGATTACCTGCTCCTTAGAAGGATCTCTTTTTAGTATTCTAATCGTCATCGTATCCGCGATCATAGCATATGCCTCTATAATCATAGATTCGTCTAGGTCTCTATCTGTGAAGACTTCTTGATCATTGATGTAGAGTGCTCTCACGTTAGATGGTTCACTGATATGAAATCTTGTGTTGAAGACTTCATCTTTGTTTATAATCTGGACTACATTAGACTGAAGTGTATCATAGACGAGCTGTGGCATAGAAACGGACGGTTTAACATCTGTTTTTACATTTAAAAAAGACCTTTTGTAGGGCATGTTTAATTGACTCCTTGTTGCGCCCTCTAGATGCAACTCGTTACCGATGTTGATATGTGAGTCTTCAGTGGCGAAGTGGGCTTGACCTGTTGTTACATCGTAATTGTAAAATAGATTAGAAGGGAGTGGTTCTCGTTCTGTAGGGTGTGATGTCATATGACCCATCAAGAGACTTCCTATGATAGCGGCACCACCTAGATAATTCATCAATGATGAGCTTGTCCACAGTTTTTCAAAAAATATCATACTCGATAAAGCTATTATTGAGACATGGATAGTGGGCATCGGTAATCCCACGAGACTAAAAGCAAGAAAGAACAAGATGATCGTAGGAAGCCATATCGCTAGCGGGATTATACTAGCAGCATACGACATGTATATATTTTGGTTTTGCTCAGCGGTGCGTGTGATCAAGAAAAAGTATATGGCTAAGGACATAGTTGGGTAGAGCATAAAGTATGTCGCAGTAGGGATGAAAACATAGAAGACTATAGACATCAATCCTAAGAAGAGAAGCATCGCTGCCTTAAAGCTCTGTGGATTGGAGGATAGGACAGTTCTTTTTATCACAAGCGCATTAATCAGGATGCTGATGCCGATACATGTGATGAGATACCACTTATGATTATAATACTGTCCAGCATAAAATACGTCATACTGGGGATAAAGTGATAATAACACCTTTCCAAGTCCGAAACTAAGTCCCGCACTTATCACGATACCCAAGATGATCAAGAAAAAGGAGAGACCAAAAGACTTCAGGTTAATCACATCCTTTCTAAAGGATCGCAATAATAAGAATGCGACAAACGAAAGAACTATTATCATTAAAAACATATCCCATGATGCAGGATACGTAACTAGATATCCTAGTATATTAAAAAACGTAGCGTTATGGGTGCTGGTAATAGAAAGGTCAGTATTAGCAAAGTGCCTAGTTAGGGTGAGCATGTTAGTACCAGTGTGTTGCACACTATTCTGGTTGATATTTTCTGGTTTGTCAGCGGGATTATGGTAGTAGCTAAAACCATCTATAAAGGCGTGATTGATGCCATCGATGCCAGCTTCTTTGAAAAAGGTAAAGTCAGTGTCATTAGGAAGATTTTTATAAATCTCGAAGGACATAGAGTTGGCCACAGGTTTCGTGGCTACTTTCTTGAGTTGATTGACCAGCCATGCATTGCCTTCAGACCACTCGAATGATATACTTGCACCGCTATTACCTCTTGCTTCATAATTGAGTAATACTCCGATATGTGATACATCTTTTTGTTCTACAAAAGCCTTGGCTCCAAAGAGCCCTCGTTCTTCTCCATCTGTGATCAGGAAGATAATGTCGTTATCATGTTCTTCATTCTTCAGAATCTTTGCGATCTCTAACATACACGCTACCGAGTGTACGTCATCTGCGGCTCCAGGCGAACCAAGGACACTGTCATAATGCCCTACCACCATCACTGCTTTTTCGGATGACTTCCCTTTGATGGTAGCGATGATGTTTTCAGTTCGACCAATCCTTATGTAGCCGGCACCCCAGTTATGCTGAGAGTGTCCTACAAATACTTCGGTCGGTATCCCAAGCTCATCAAATTGATTAAGGATGTAGTTTTTGACTTTTCTGTTTTCTGCGGTACCCATGTGATGGATCTCGCTGGCCATTATGTTGAGGTGATCCATGGCTTTGATGGCAGAGAAACCTTCTGTATCAGCTTGTTTTACAGATATTGGATCTGTGAGCTTTATGGTGATAAAGCTGAGAAGGAGTATCCAGAATATAGGTAGGTATTTGGTCATGGCAGAAGGATTTATTCGCTATGAATTTAGCCATAAAAGAATAAC
>CAZQDZ010000087.1:0-3397 GCA_964591455.1 uncultured Saprospiraceae bacterium | reverse complement strand
ATTGTAGGATAAAGAGAGTGTTTCCAGGGCCAAGTCTATAAACAAAGAGGTGTTGTCTTTCGCGTCCCGCGACAGACGCGTTTAAGCAACAATGAACAAGCTTTAGTTAAGGATTTGAGCGAGACGCTCAAGACAACTCTGATCTAATTATCTCTAAACCAAAGTCGAGCGAAGAAAATAGAAGCTATCACCAGTACACCAATCTTGATATAACCAGCGAAGGGATCTCGTATATTCAGAATTTCTACAATGGCGTCGCTTGCCAACATGAAAAACAAAAGAAGCATTCCTTCTTTGATGTCTTTGTTCTGGGCTTCTTTTGACATAGCTATGATTTCGTCGATGTAAGATATTGAATATAAGCAGTGTTGTCTTTCGCGTCTCGCAACAGACGCTAAATATGAATATAGAGAATCACTTATTAAGGAATTGGGTGATGAGCTCGAGCCAACGCTGAGTGGAAAATATGTGTTGTCTTTCGCGTCTCGCGACAGACGCGTTTATGAAACAATGAACAAGCTTTAGATATAGACTTGAGCGGGACGCTCAAGTCTATACATTGTAAGAGAAAGAGAAAATGATCATAGCCGAGTCCAAAGAAAAAAAGGTGTTGTCTTTCGCGCTTGTATACCTAAGGCATGTCTCGCGACATTGTTTAATGACTTGAGCGGGACGCTCTTGACAACGCATTGTGGGAAACAGATTAGGTTACCTAGCTAAGTCTAAATCTAATTGGAGATGTTACCATATGGGCTTATAGGTACTCCCGTCACATAAAATTTCTATCTCGAAAAGTGATGTTGATCCTATCTTTTTCGAAAGCTGAATTTTTCAATAAACTATGTTCGTAGCGTGATTGACAGTGAGCTCCCATGACTAGTAAACTACCGTGATTAAGTTCCATATTGTGGACATTCCCATCGTCTAAACTTCTAAAACTGAAAGTCCTTACACCTCCTAGACTAATCGAAGGTAGAATAGTATTGTAGCCAGAAGTCTCTTGATCGCTGTGATATGGAGCAAAAAAATTGCCATCAGGATAGTATAAGCACATAGCGAGGTCGAAACTTCGATTGAGGTGAACCTCAACTTTGTTTTTTAATTCTGCCATGATCCCCTCGCAGACAAAGCTCTTCCCATGAATTTCCTCGGGATGGCTATTTTTTTCAACTAGCTCTGATATAGAAAAGAAAAATTTGAAGCTATCTGTTTTTATAAGTTGACCACCTGCTTCAACGATGAGTCTGGCCTTGTCTATCTCATACTTGTTGATGAGAAGAGAAAATAGATCGTCTGCTTCTTCTTTGCTCAGGAAATCATCAATATAATTGACTTCGCAGTTTAGGGGTAGTTTCATTTATCTGATTCAGTGAAGAGAAGGTGTTGCTTGGTAAGTAAAATTTGGACACTCACTCACTTCATAATTGATCGATATTAATCTATTTTTTTTTGCTATCTTATTAAGACCGAACAGGACATTTGGGATAGTTAGGCTACTTGCATCTACATCTATTTCATGTCCACGATAAGCCTCTGTAGATGTCAGGATCACGAGTTGATCGTAGTCAGGAAGCATAGATTCTTCTAGGATGAAATCCTGACAGAGATTGATTTTTGGGTTTGTTGGAGAGTCCTCATTCTCTTGTGTATAATCGTGTATAAAGTCTTTATTGAAATCTAAGAGTCGTGTGAGAACCTTATATCTTAAGGAGATATTTCTTTGGGTATAAATCTGAGTACTTGTATTTCTTAGTCTTAATTCTAACCTGATATTACTTGGGATAATTACTATGTCTTTGTTAAGCTGAGGGATCAAATCGAACATGATTGAGACATATTGTTCTCTCACAAGTCCATGCTGCATGGTTTCACTTATCAAGATATCTGTTTTAGTGTTTTTTTGACTTTATAAATACTGGCATCTGTGCATACGATTTTTTCTACATATTGATAAACATCAAATTCAGCTATGGTCTTTTTTAACATTATGGTGGTTAGATCATTAACTCGAGTAAAGTTAGTTGTACCTGGTCGGGGCGAAATTTGGTTAGTATAGGTAGCACTAATGTAGCGTAAGGCACCGTGCCAGCATACAAGATTCTAATGGGCCCTTCCTGTTTGGCCAATAAATCTTTTATAGCAAAGTAGGCCCCTCTTATAAATTGCCTTGTTCTAATGATATCTGTGATGCAAAGAGAGGCAAAAAAGGGACTGAGGGCTTCACCGTTTTTATGTTTTATGTTTTCCCGAATATCTGAAGCCTCTGTATTTAGTCCTGATAAACCCTTGAGTAATGTTTCTAGTAGATCTAGTTTTTCCTTTAAGTTACTATACCGTATCTCTTCAAGTAGGAGTTCGTCTATAACTGATTCTATAAAACCTAAATGATTCACTTCAATAAATGATTTATTTTGAATTGGAATAGTTTGAACTCGCAGGGTTAAGAATTTAATTCTTTTTGAAGTTTCTTTATGAGTTCAAGACTTGCTGGATTGTTCATCCTTTTAAGTTCTTCAATAATTCTATGTTTTTCATCGGCATTTTGAGAGAGACCAAAACTCTCTTTGGGGGCCAGAGAGAAAAACATTTCATCCGACCATTGATTTCTTTCAGCGTCAAGTACTAGATGTATGCGATCTTCTGACCCATTATTAGCTACAGAATGAGTAAAGTTGACATTGGTATACCAACATTCACCTGGGAGCATGTTTAATTGCTCGCCGCCTAGGACAAACTCGACATCCTTGTTGGTTACGATGGGAATGTGAACTCTGAAGTTGTTATTCTCATATCCAAGTTTGTAATCTTTGTGGGGCTTGATATGAGAGCCGGCATTCAATCTGAGAAGTCTGGCCGAGATAAGAGTACAAGAGAATGAGCTTAATACTTGCTGTAAGTAGGGGCTGTTTTGAAGGATGACCGTTTCTTTTAAACCTTCATTTGCGGAAGCGCTAGAAAAAGTGTTGTTATCCCCATCGGGCGATAATAAAGCCAGAGAGGTCCACTTGCCATCATAATTCATCTTGTATAGCTGTGGAAGCCAATGTTTTTCAGAAATGTTGCGCAATTCTCCTTGAAGTTCTTCTTGGTCGAACGAAAGCGAAAGCTTTAAGTATTTGGTTGTAGGATGATGCATCATATTGTAATCAAAGAGATATGAAGGTGCTGGCTAGAACCAACTCTGCTGATCTCTGTCTTCTAATATCCTCTTTTATTCAAGCATCACCCTATAATTATGGTATCTTATTTGATTATTCACATGATAATTGTGATAAAAACAGCTCTTTAGCTTAACTTTAGGTTTCATCATCAACTACATCTTATGGAACGAAGACTTTTTGTTGGTTCAGCAGCAGTTGTTTCTTTAGGGGCCTCAGCCGGGTTGAGCGCCATGACG
>CAZQDZ010000086.1:0-6972 GCA_964591455.1 uncultured Saprospiraceae bacterium | reverse complement strand
TAAATACACATTTTATCTTGATACAACTTTGGCTTTGATTGCAGCCGTTATTCTTTTGGTGCCTTCTGTATATCTGTTTTATTCTGTGAAAATGTACTTTGGATTTAATCGGGCATTTGGTATAGATCACTTTCAGCCTGAAAAATTCAAAGATGTGCCTTTTGTGAAGAGAGGCATCTTTAAGTACACTTCTAATGGCATGTACATTTATGGTTTCCTTCTCCTCTATATTCCAGGCTTCTTATTGCTTTCTAAAGCAGCGATCTTAGCGGCCTTGTTTAATCACATATATATATGGGTGCACTATTTCTTCACGGAGGCGCCTGATATGGAGGTGATATATGGAGAAGGTTAGAATCCCAGTAATACTCTTTAACGAAATCAAGAGTGCTGCCTGAAATCAGAGCTAGAGTACTACTATCCTTTGGCAATGCGCGATGTCAGATTCGAGTTAGGTATCTCACTTTAAGTGACGATCTTTGCCACTGATAATATACTACGCAATCGATCTAACTCACATATTCCAATCCATCTCCGAGAGATACGCTCCTTTATCAAAAGAGTGCATCGAAGAACTCACTTCACATCTTGAGATTAAGCAGTTTGATAAAGGAGAAGTATTCGTGCGCGAAGGCCAAAATGCGGATAAGGTCTACTTCATCATCCAGGGATGTGCCAGAGCGTACTATCTCAAGGATGGCAAGGATATCACAGATTGGTTTGCTTTCGAGCATGAGTTTATCACTGCAGTTGTTAGCTTCTTTGGTGATGAACCAAGCCCTCATTACATAGAGAGCCTGGAGGATACGATTGTAGGCCAGTATTCTAAGAATACGGTAGAATCACTTGCCAATAAGTATCATGACTTTGAGCGCTTGATTAGAGTCACTGTGACTGACTCTATGCTCCGCCATCAGAAGAGAGTGTCCTCTATCCTATTTCATACTGCCGAAGAGAGATATGATGAAGTCATGAAGATGTATCCTGATATCACCAAGAGAGTTCCATTAACTCATATCGCATCGCATATTGGTATGACACTTGAGACACTGAGTAGGGTTCGAGCAGCGAAAGGACGAATTTGATCTAGATCAAATGATATCGACCCTGATAAGCCGAGTTTTGCATCAGGATAACAGATACCATGAAGAATATACTTGTCATCAACGGTCACCCCGACGCCGAGAGTTACAACTTTGCCTTGTCAAGAGCTTATGTCAAGGGAGCAAAGACGAGCAATGCAAAGGTGGAAGTAATCAATATCAGAGATCTCAACTTCAACCTTAATCTCCAATACGGTTATCGCAAGCGAACGGAACTAGAACCAGATTTGCTCGAAGCACAAGAGCTGATCAAGTCGGCAGACCATCTAGTTTGGATCTATCCCGTATGGTGGGGTTCTGTGCCAGCTATCATGAAAGGATTTATAGATCGCATTATGCTACCGGGCTTTGCATTTCAAAAAAGAGAAGGGTCAGTCTGGTGGGACAAATACCTGACAGGTAAAACCGCCCGGATCATCAGTACGCTAGATCAGCCGCCTTGGTACTACAGATGGGTCTATTCACATCCAAGTCACAATGCTATGAAGAAACTCACGATGAATTTTGTAGGAGTGAAAAAGGTGAAGATCACAACCATAGGTCCAATACGACTCTCCAAAGACTCCTTTCGTGAGAAATGGTTGCGGAAGGTCGAAAAACTCGGCCGAGATAACAAGTAGCATAACCGCAATCTTTTGTAAGCAGACTTCAATGAAGTTGCTGCCTAATTAAGTTATAGACTGCCTCGATATTTCTATCTTCGGAAAAGTGGATAAGAGACAGTTTATAAAGAACGTAATGGGGGCTTCGTTATCATGGCCTTTGTTGGAACAACTGGAGAAGTGGACTTCTGCCATCCAGCACTTAAGTGTAGAAGAAGCAGCGCGAGATGAAGTCTTTTGGTCTCAGATACGATCTTCTTATCGACTCAAGTCAAACTACATCAATCTCGAGAATGGATACTACTGTATTATACCACAAGACACTCTCGAAAACTATATCCAGCATATCCGCCATGTGAATTATGAAGGGTCGCATTATATGCGCTCAGTACAGTGGGACAACAAAGACTTTATGGCAGCTAAGATGGCTCGTCTTATCCATGCAGAAGAAGATGAAGTTATCATCACAAGAAACACAACAGAATCTCTAGATACGATCATCAGTGGGATTGATTGGAAAGAGGGTGATGAAGCAGTTTTTGCGATCCATGACTATGGAGCTATGAGAAACCAATTTGCCCTCATGGCAAAGAGATACGGTATAGTAAATCGAGTGGTCACTGTACCTCTGCATCCGTCATCGGATGAGGAGATAGTAGATGTGTACGCAAGTGCGATCACCGAAAGAACTCGGTTACTGATGGTATGCCACATGATTAATATCACAGGACACATACTGCCTATCAGAAAGATCTGTGATATGGCTCATGAACGAGGTGTAGCTGTCATGGTGGATGGTGCTCATGCTGTAGGGCATATCCATACAGATATGAAAGAGTTGGATTGTGATTACTACGGATCTAGTTTGCACAAATGGACGAGTGTACCTCTGGGCGCTGGACTCCTCTATGTAAAAAAGGGAATGGCTAAGAATATCTGGCCTCTATATGCGGAGTGGGGAAAAGAAGATGATGACATCAAAAAACTGAATCATACCGGGACGCATCCTGTAGCTACAGATTTGGCTATCTCCAACGCCTTGGATTATCTGCAGATGATCGGATTAGATCGAAAAGAAGCGAGACTGAGATACTTGCAAAATCGATGGACAGATCAGGTCAGAGGAGTACCTGGTATCGTCGTCAATACTCCAGTCGAGCGACATCGATCGTGTGGTATCGCTAACGTAGGCATCAAGGATATGCCACCAAGTGAACTGGCAGACACCTTGCTGAAAGAATACAATATCTTCACTGTTGCTATAGATAATCCTGGTGTGAAAGGATGCAGGATTACACCTAATGTGTATACAACTCCAGAAGAGGTAGACGCATTAGCACATGCTCTTAAGGATATAGCTGCCAAAGGTTGATATAGTCTTTGTGTTTTGTTTTCGACTGTCTATCCCTTCAGATTGTCTAAAATTCCTTCCGTGAGAAGTGACTACAGAAGGTGGAGGAATTAGGGTGTGAGCAAAAGTAGAGGCCAAGACAAAATCACTTCGTTGATAGTATGCTTTAAGTTAATTCTAAATCATCGGACCAGCTTATCTGGGTCCAATGTCCTTTATCATTACCGGAGATTACCTTCGCATTAATCTGTTTGGTTAATAGTTCTATTAGGTGAGAACCAAATGAAGGAATAGCATGAGCAGATTTCCCTATGCCATTGTCTGCTATTCTGATTGAAGTTTTACTAGTGTCGAGCTTACTTAGACTGATATGTAATTTGGCATTGTAGTTTTCGGGGTATGCATACTTTAAGGAGTTAGTTACTATCTCGTTTATTATCAATCCTAAGGGTATCGCTCTATCGATATCTAATTCATATACAGGCATGTCTAATAGTAAGTCTACTTTTTTGCTGGATGATTGATACGAGCTAATTAGGCTTTCTGATAAGTTCTTAATGTATTCTTTCATTTCTATGGCTGCCAGATTATCTCTCTGATAAAGATTCTTGTGTATTAAAGCCATAGACTCAACACGCTGTTGAGTTAGGGCTAAGTTTTCTTTAGTTTGTTGATTTTTCTCTCCATATGATTGTAAGTAGAGTAGGCTTGATATAGTTTGAAGATTATTTTTTACACGATGGTGTATCTCTTTTAACAAAGTTTCGTTTTGTTTGCTTTTAGCTTCGATAATTACATTCTTTTCTGCAATTTTCTCGGCTTGTTCCTTTTCGGTTTTAAGTCTATTGGTGCGAAATCCAACATTCATAGCGAATAAGGTAAGCATAGCTACTACTCCTATCTGTATGAAATTATAACTTTGGTCTACTTCATCTAATGATTGGAACCCTGTTACATCTGAAAAATTGGGAAGGAGAATTTTTCCAAAATGAAAAACTCCGGCTATAACAAGAGGAAGGAATGAAATAAAATAAGAAAATTTGGAAACTTCCTTTTTGCTTCCAGCAAATATTGCAATGACTAGTGGTAGTGTAATGGACATTAATTGAAGGAATAAAATAACGATCATGTAGGGTTCTCCAGTAGGATTTCCCATAACTGGAATGTACTTAAAGTGGACCGCGCATACCAGAGAGGCTACTCCAAAAATGCCTAGGAAACCAGGGATGATTATCCTGGATAGTCTCGATGATTTGTCTATCAACAAGAACTTTTCAGTGAACTTTAAAAAGCCGAACGATAAGATGAAAAATCCAATAAAATAAAGTGGAACGTGATAGTCCCTCCATGCTGGGAAGACTACATATTTACTGTAGATGTCTTCAGGGAATATATTAATCATCAATAATCCCAGAATAGATATACAAAAGAAAAAATAGAGTTGCTCTCGTTCTACCATGAAGAGAAGCAAGAAGAAAAGTAGATATATGCCAAGTGCGCCATAGTACAAACCATGAAGCCAGCCTTCATTTACTTGCCTCGGGAACAAGGATGTAGGATCAACATGATACATAACGATCGAAGAAATAGGAAAGCGATGATCAGTTCCTTCTAGACGCACATAATACGCAACACTTTCTCCTAGTGGAATATCAATTGTTAAAAAATTAGCCCAGAAATCCAGAGGGCGATCTTGTTCGTTCACATGATCACCAACTTGTTGATGGATAAAATCACCTTCAGGACCTCTATAATAACCATCTATATAGTCGAAACTAAATTGATCTGAGACTGGGGTGTAGGTCCTTTGACTCCAATACGGTGTAGTAGAAATTTCAAATATATGTCTGCCGTTGAAATATGGTGTCCCATGGAGGTTCGTTTTAAGCCAATACACATCATCTGCTTCAGGCTTTATGCTGAAAAGGTCTTTGGTTTTTAATGTTTCCCATTCTTTGTCTATTTCTTGTATACTCTTTGATCGACTTTTATCTCGATAGATTTCATGATTGATCAGATGATTGGCAGTAAAAATTGACGTTGATTGACGATTAATAAATGTTCCAGCGAATGGGTATCCTATAATCAGTCCTGCCGTTTGATCTTCTTTTAATAATGCAAAATCAATATGACTCGGTGTATTCCTCGATAGGGTAGAGGATCCTTGGAGATGTACGATTATGTCAATCTGTTCTTGTGGAGGTACTTTTACCCACATGAGATTCATCACGGATTTTATAGGTTTGTCTTTAGGCTGGTATCTACTGCCAGTCGTGATGGTGTCTATGAGCTTCTCTTCATTGTAAACTTTGACATAGACGAAATTCCAACTTTGATTCCAGTTATTGGGAGAAAAATTGAGGAGTGCTCGACTGCTGTCTTGAGAGCTGTTTGTCAGGCTCAGTCTTACAATGCAATCAACTCTTGGATTGAAATGATCTTTACTCTTGTTGATTTCAAAAGCCTTGTCATTTGCTGACTCAACATTGCTTAATTTACTTACTTGTAAGTGATGGTATAAAAAGGTTGGTTCATTGCTTAGCATTGATATGTCTAGGGCAATTGTATCCTGAAAGATATCTGAACCACACAGTAACTTACTAGCTAAGAGGATTATGATAACTAATGACCAGGTAGATGATTTTGAATTACTAATGTTGATTGGTTGCACGATGATTTTATGGGAACTGTA
Source organism: uncultured Saprospiraceae bacterium (assembly GCA_964591455.1). Classification (GTDB taxonomy): domain Bacteria; phylum Bacteroidota; class Bacteroidia; order Chitinophagales; family Saprospiraceae; genus RFSX01. Next base: position 1,224 of record CAZQDZ010000086.1, on the reverse strand, counting down.
ATCTTTATATCAATTTCAGTTTACTTGATAAAATGTTCTTGTAGCTTTTGCTTATAGGTAGCGATTCGTTATTAATGAAAACATAGTGATCATCCAGCTGGTCTATCTTGTACAGGTTAACTAAGTATGATCGATGTATTCTTGCAAATGCAGAAGTTGAAGCTTTAGCCTCAAAGGATTTGAGGCTAACAGAAAGTACATACTTCTTTTTAGATGTAATTATATTGCAATAATTACGATCGGCTATGACATATAGGATGTCAGATACATTGATTCGTACCATTCTGTTTTTATCACGTACGAATATTCTATCTAAAAGCTCAAGGGCTACATCTTCTTTATTGACCTTTCCTTCTGTGTAGTGTAATCGGTTATTGATAAGTTCTATAGTGCGTATAAGATCTTCAGCTTTGAAGGGCTTAGAAAGAAAGGCATGAGGATAGGCTTCTTTTGATTTTTCAAATGTGGCCGAATCGCTGTTGGAGGTTAGGAAGATAACTGGAAGTCTAGAGGTCTGCGAGATGATTTTGGCAGTCTCTATACCATCTAGTTGTCCTGCCAATTGGATGTCCATGATAACGAAGTTGGGCTGTTCGGTTGCAATTACTCCTGGTACATCTTCTCCTCGTGGCACTACTTCTAAAGTCTCATATCCATGATCCTGAAGTAATGTAGAGATATGAGCGCCGATGATTTGTTCATCTTCAACGATAAGTATTTTAAGCATTGATGAGTGATTACTTTCTTTGGTATCGTTAGTTTTGATATTTAGTGCAGTATAATGGAAGTCTCCAGTGTTATAAAGATTCACAATATAAAAACTTATTACTGAGGTTAGATTATTGCTGAGGCTTGAAGCCTTCAGCAACTCAGGTTCTTGTAGGCTTCCAGCCTCAAGAGATTTTAAAATATAATGGGTTTGAATGCAAAAGGTGCAGCGCTCCGTTCTATTCTAATATTAACAAGAAGAATCTGATATAGCGGTGCTCTGCACCTTCAAAAAAATCAAAACCTTAAGCTCCTATAGAGAGCGTCGGTGCTCTGCACCTTATCTACACAACAAATAAGAGGCCCTTGAAGCTTCCAGCCTCAAGGCAATGTTAGCATCTATGTATGACAAAATATAATAGGTTTGAATGTAAAAGGTGCAGCGCACCATTCTATCTATAGACAGATGCCAAGAGTGGAAAGACAAGGTGCAGCGCACCGTTCTATTCTAATATT
>CAZQDZ010000085.1:0-7006 GCA_964591455.1 uncultured Saprospiraceae bacterium | reverse complement strand
GTTCTTCACTGGATTATCTAACATGCAGATACGTCATTGAAAATGATATTGATATATTTAATCGAACTCAGTTAAACAAACCTGCAAGATTAGATGATGAAGCTCTTGGCGCAGATGAAATAGATATGCTTAACGCTGATATTGCTCCATTTTGGGAAGATTTATGTAGCCTTTATTAAATGTAATTCGAACTACTCATTCAAAGTATATGGTTAATTGAAATGAGAATAAAATTATGACGTTGTGGAACTCAAAAGTAATATTAGCTGTACTGTGTATTCAATCTGTATTTTACAATGATCTAGTGGCACAAGAAGACGGGGTATTTGCAAATGACCTCGCATCAAAATTGAAGTTGGAAAGAAGTATTCAGGATAATTGTGGAGAATTTAGTCAAAGCTATCCTGTTGCAGGCTTGAAGCCAAAAAACCTGGATTCTTACAATAAGTATTTGCAAGCATCCGAGAATTTTGATCAGTGCGTAAACAGACAGAAATCCATCATAGAAACGGAATTAAGACTAGAGAACATATTACCTTCTTCATTCCAAACAACTTCAAATATTTATAGTAAAAGTTGGAAAGACCTTAACCAAGCATTAGTTTGGAAGCCGGCACCTGAAAAAGATCAATACAGCGGCGACTATTTGCATCCGAGTATCAGAGCAGGAGATCAGGCCAGAGCCGTATTCGGAAGAATCCCCGTTATGTCATGTGAAGCCCCCAACACGACCACACTTCGAACTCAAGTCGATGGCAATCAAATACAGCTATTACCTAATCCTGAAAACGAGTATATAAATCAGTTTGCCCATATAAATTCCAGTGGAAAAATTGTCAAATGGACGGACACGGTAGAGCAGTGTGATAAACCCTCTATAGCTGGTGGGGTAACCGAGTGTGGCACAGGGTCAAGGATAGTGTATGAAACGAATGATAATGTTACCTGGTTAATGCTCTGCAGAAAGTCATTAGGAGAGAATCAATATCTAGATGTTGGCGAACCACGCGAAGATTTTGATCTTAATACAAATACAGATAACTTTGATTCGATAGCTAATGGACGTTACGGTGATTATTGGGCCGAGAATAATCCGTTTTATTCGTTAATTGGTCTAATTGGCCACAACCGTGAAACAGGAGAAACAGTATTTTTTGATGGCCAGCAAAAGGACTGGAACAGTTATAGATTTGATGAGCCTGTATTCCCACCCGGCGGTTTTGGCTATGCCGACCGAAATTTTAGAGCCAAAGAAATTGCAGGGCCAGAAACAGAGACTCTATTTTCAAATGAATTTGAAGTTAAATGCCACGCTTGTCATGACAATAAAAATCCGTGGATACTAGCTCCCCATACTACCTTTGAAGAAGTCGGTTTTAGATCAACTATCCGAAAGAAACGATTTTCAACACGAAAAATATCTGATTTCAGTTATTGGTCATCTGATCCAAATTTACCTTTTAGAATAATTGGGTCTGAGTATGTACGTAGAATTGATCCATTATCCAAGCGTGAAGAACAAGATACTGAGAGCAAAGGTTACGAATACTTGTCCAGTGCAAGATCGTTTTCTATAAATGGATGCCATGCTTGTCATACACTGACTACTCAGATGACAGGTAGGTATTTTTCTTATGATGCGCTAGGGCTAGTCAATCCAAAGCAGCCTCCCAGTCATATATATCCTTCTGAAGAAGGCGAATGGGAAAAACAATGGGAGTTTATAAACAAAGCTAGAACCAATTGGGGTGCCAAAATTGGAAAGATAAAAGAGTGGATGCCCATTAGATTCGGAATTTTACCTGCTACTGACCATATCGAACCTACATCGAAAGAAATATTGGCAACTATCCTGAATATAGATACTGAAGAAGATCCAAATTGGTATCCAGTAGAGCTTGAAAAAATTAGTAAAAAACTAGATAAATGTGCTAATGCTGATCCAGATGACATAATTGCCAATGCTGAAGAGTGTGGCTATAAAAACCTCTATACAGAATGTGTGATTCCTGAAGTTGACCCCGGCAATCTTGAATTTACCTTCAGTAATGATGAGGTTGAAGTTGAACGTGTATCGGTTGGCCAAGAGCTTTCATGGGAATATTTAAATAACTTAGGTGGCGTCAAAGACAGGGATGATGTCAGGTTCGAAGCTCGTTTAACTCGCGTTCCATTGGTTAATGATGCTGTGCCGGCAACAGAATCTTTCCCTGAAATATCCGCTTATGACATATCAGGAAGCGCAGCTCCTTTAGTAGTGCGTGATCCTCTCGCTAAAAATGAGGAATTTCATGCAGCACTGAGCGATATCTCTCCTGCAAATCAACCAGTGTATACAGATCCTTTTCCGTCAGAACTGCCTCGGCAATATGTTGTTCAGATGCCACCATTACAATGTGGGTTTAGATACCTCGCCACTGTAAAGGCGAGGCGTTTTTGTTTTGATGGGGGGGAAGATCGATTAAGTAGCAAGCAAGGCGTGACGTATATAGATGTCAAGTGTTCGGCTGGTTAGTAATAAACCCTAGCCAAGCGATGTTGTCAATGCATGGAGATCATGGATAACATATTCTCCGGGTCGCCAGGTGATAACACCCAGAGATTCTAATCTCTTTAGCTCGCGTGTCACTGCTTCGCGATGAGAGCTAACCCTGGCGGCTATATCTGAATGGGTCGGAGTAGAGTGAATCTTTATATCATTGTCTGCCGAATTCCCTTGTTGTATAGCTAGCCTGTACAGTTCGACTCTAATACGGTCCTTGGCTGAGAGAACACTAAATTCAACAACTCGCCCCATGTGCTTTCGTAACATTGTTGTTAAACGTATCATAACGTAGCGATTGAATTCGGGATAGGATTCAAGCGCAGAGAGAAAATCAGTTTTCGACATGACGGCGAGGGACGATTCCGTCATAGAAATGCAATCGCTAGTGCGTCCTTGCCCATCCAGTGCCGCGAGCTCGCCAAACATTTGGCCTGGGCCCAAATCTTCAAACTGAATTTCCTTACCTTTCGCCGAAACGGTGCATGTTCGGACTTTACCGCTTAGAATGAAAAACACATCCATCGCATCAGCGGAATAATTTGTTATTGCTTCACCCTTGCGGTAGATTTTTTTAGTGAGCTGGCTAGCCAAGATGTTGCGTTGGATAGAATCAAGATTTTGGAAAGCCGCTATTCCAGCGATAGTTACAGATTCTAATGAAGTCTTCATGCTTAAAAATTCAGAATTTGTTTATCATTCATTCTGGATGAATGTGCATTGCAATTCTGCTGACATAAACATAGTCTCTGACTCAATTTAGCATTAGAAGACGGTTTTAAGTCGTTAAGGCTATTAATGTAGCTGAAAAGGGTTTCAAAATGGAATCTGAGATCCCCTCAATCCTTTGATATACAGTATTCTGCTATCACTCGTTTATTGAGTGATTATTCTTTACTACTTTAGTATCTAATAAATTTCAATAGATTATTAGTGGATATTCGTTTGAATTCCAACCAAATTGGCGTTGATCAGTTTCAGCCAATGTTGTGCATTTTGATCATATGCAAGTTCTTTTGCTTTTCCGAATAAGATAACTGATTTGTCCTGATTATCTAATTTAGACGCTATTATAGCTTGGGTGCGCAATAATTCACATGTGTAATAATGCTCATTATTTTTATCGGCCATTTTTAGGGCTTTAATAACAGTTTTATTGGCAGAATTATACAAACCTGCTTTCAGCTCGATTTTTGCGATGAGTCCAAGGTAATAAGTCTTTTCAATATCGTCCTCTAAATCATTGAAAGTATGAATCATCGCTTCAAGTCCTACCTCGGGTGAATCTTCTTCTGCTTTAATCCAAGCAGAAAAGAATTTCCCTAAACTGAGCCACATGCCAAAGCCATGTTCTTCACATAAAGGGATTAGTTTTGCTAAGTTGCTTTTGATTTTTTTATTATTACCTTGAAACTGATAAAAATGACAGCCATTCCCTAGCGCGGCCGCCAGGTTGTAGGAAGTTCCAGCTGTTGCTGATTCACATGCCAATTCATAGTTTTTGCTTGCTTCTTCATACAGTCCTAGAATTTGATTGGTTGCTGCTAGATAGAGATATGTCATGCTTGGAAAATCGCTGTTAACAGATTCAGGATCACAGAGGAGTGATAGTCCCATTTCCAGTACTTTCTTTGCAGTATCAAAATCGCCTTTGTGGAAATTACACATTCCTATGCCTTGTGTTGCTATGGCAGTTTGAGAGTTTTTGTATGTAGAATCCGCTAACTCAAGTAAGCTCACGCACGCTGTTTCTGCTGCATTAAAATCTGCAGAATTAAAATTTATTCCAAATAGACCATCAAGTACTTGCGCTTCTGTATCCTTGTCATCATGCAACCTGGCCAGTTCTATTGCGCGTTCAAAAGCTTTGAGTCCAGCGGAGGTTGCATGCCCTACTGCAGAATACAGTACATCGCCTAGAGATCTTTGGAGTTCAAGTTCAAGTTTCGTATTACTAGTAGCAAGTTTTTGCAGGCTTATGATTGCATTATTGTATTGATCTGCAGCTTCTTTTTTTGCGCGGGTATTGGCTGTATTGTCTCCTGCTATCTTCCAGTACTTTAGTGCTTCTTCATGATGCTCTGACGCAGAAAAATGATACGCAATTACCGATGAATTGAAGTTGATACGTTGATTTGATTGCTCAAGAAGCGTATTTGCGATTTTATAATGATATTGTTTTTGCTCAAGACTTGGGATAAGAGAGCCAGCTGCTTCTTGAATTAGCCCATGGCGAAATTGAATACGCGGTAACTCATCAAATTCTATTTTTGTGAGAATATTGTTATCTATGAGTTGTTCTACAGCGTTGTCTATGACTTCATCTGTGAATCCACTTACTATTTTAAGTACTTTTTGGTCTAAATGTCCTCCAATGAGGGCAGCTATAGATGCTACTCGTTTAGTTTCTCCTAATGAATCAAGTCTTGTTAGCAATGAATACTGCAAAGTATCTGGAATATGTTGCTGGTCGCTAAACCGGTTAATTACAGATTCGCTTTTAGATAATTGGGCAGAGACAATTTCCTCAATGTATAAGGGTATGCCATCAGCTTTTAGCAGAATGTCATTTACTATTTCTTTCGAAAAGCTGGAATTGGAAAGAGTATTAATCAGTTGATGGCTTGTGTCATCTGCAAGTGTGTGTAAGTGAATTGTATCTGTTGCAGGTAGCAGTGAGTCATTAGGTGATATTCTTGATGTGGCTATTATTTTTAATGATGGCAGAGAATTTTGAACAAGCTTTATAAATGCCGCCGAAGCAGTGTCCATCCACTGTATATCATCTATTAACAGTATTTTAGGATGATCATTCCCAGCGTCAAAAATTAGCTGATAAAGAAATGATTCAAACTGTTGTTGAATATGTTCGTTTATATTGACTGTAGAGCCAGGGTCTATTCCAAGAACTGATAGAATAAATGGTACTATTTCATCATCGATATTGTCATATTTAGAAATCGCATTTTTTAATATTTTCTTTCTTGCGGTAGATTCAGTTTGTTCGTCGATTCCAAGTGACTTTAAAAAACTCGGCAAACAGGGATGGAAAGGAGAATTTGAAAACAATATATTGCAGTTAAAAAAATTAATAGAAGCATTTTTTTTGCAGTATTCGATCGACTCCTGCATCAATTTGCTTTTACCTATACCTGGTTCTCCGTAAATAATTAGTGTCTTATTTGAGCTATTAGGAATATCAATAAAATCTTTAACTTTTTTAAGTTCATTTGTGCGACCAATTAGTTTGATATTTTTGGAAGTTGGAGATATCTGATCGATATGAGTACATTGAGATTTAACTTCCCAAATACGTTTTGGCTTTTCAAAACCTTTAAAAGTTGAATAACCTAAATCTTCAAAAGTAAAAAATCTATCGGTTAGTCGTTGCGTTCTATCATCTATGTAAACCGTATTTAGTTTTGCTGTACTTTGTAACCGACCGCTAAGATTTGGGACGTATCCATAGGCTGTCGTTTGGGAAATAGTACCCCTGCGAATAACTGGTGAAACAAGGGTTGTGCCGCTAGCAATACCAATCCTTATAGCAACAGACGTATCCAGTGTATCGTTGTATTGCTGAATTTTTGTTGTAATAGATAATCCTGCTCTTATCGCTTGAGCTGCGTGATGTTCAAGTGCTGTTGGATAGCCGAACAACGCAATGACGGAATCACCTTGATAGGCAGAAATAAAACCATCAAATCGTTCAATTTCGTCCGCACTGATATTGATGACTGTATCTATTATCTTGGCAAATACGTCTGGATCCAATCTATCCGAAAGCTCAGTAGAATCGGATAGATCGCACATCAATACACTTAGAAAACGCCGTTCACTTCGCATTGAGATAAATACAGAGACAAAAACTGAAACATTTAGGTATTAGTTAGTTATCCAATCCATTATTCCACATTGGCAACTAGAGACAAGACTAGAAAATTATTCAATTGAATTGTTTGCTTCAAAGTAAAATTAGGTAGTATTTAAATAAATGTGATATTTCCCACATTTGGATATTGGAATGTGTCAAAACTAATTATAAAAATTTACCAGTTGATAGAAAAACTAGAAAATATTCTGAAATCTGTACTGTTTGTTTATCACTATTCAATTTGAATAAAACTGCTATAGATGCATCAAGAATCATTAGTGTATTTGATTGCTGTTATCTTCAGAAAATATTTCCTTCTACAAAGGCTCTTATCTAAACGATGCTTCGATCATTGAGAGTGTCGTTAAGCACCCTTTACATACTTCTTTTAATTGAATAAATCTGGGTCTTATTTAGAATTTCGTGACTAATTTGATACAACTTGTGCGCGAGAAGTTATCGTTGAGTATATCGACGACCGGTTTGAGAAAAGGCAAGTTCCTTTGCTGGAGCCTGATGGGTCACGCAACTGTCAACTGCCGGTGTGCCTAAGAAAACCGTTCAATCGCTTGAGTCACTGGCGTTTGTGG
>CAZQDZ010000084.1:0-7110 GCA_964591455.1 uncultured Saprospiraceae bacterium | reverse complement strand
TTGCCATCTATATAAAGAGCAAGGTCCGGTAGTTCAGCTGGTTAGAATCCCTGCCTGTCACGCAGGGGGTCGCGGGTTCGAGTCCCGTCCAGACCGCATTAAGTGCCTGTAAACCTAGTGTTTGCGGGCATTTTGCTTTTACAGGAGAAAGATTCTGGGAACGATAGTAAGATAATTCTATACATAAAAGTGCCTAACTACTGACTTACAGTGTTATCTCAACATGAAACTGATGAATCATTTTGTGTATTTAAGTAGTTGAAATTGTCACTATTCTCCCTTTAATAATGACCTTTTTTCCTCTAGGAATCTCTCGGAGGAGTCGATTATAATCTCAGTCCAGATTGGGAAATGGTCGGACATTTGATTTTTTCTCCAAGGATGAGAGTAATAGGATTTAAGGTTCGTATCAATCTTCATATCCTTTGACCCAGAATAGTCGTCTTTCATAAATGCTTTATAGGATTTATAGTCTTCATCCTTATAAACATATTGAAAGAAGTCAAAAACACCTCCTTTCTCCTTTCCAGCAGCATCTTTAGCAATCAAGAATTCTTCATTTACATTGAAGAACATCCTATCATAGGCTTCTGTTTTTGATGCATTTGTATCCACATCTTTTAATGCTTCAATTTGTCTAAAACCCTCTTTTTCAAGAGTTTTTACAGCTTCTCCATCATATGACTTTTTGGCGGTAGGAGAATAGAAGTTAAAGTCGCCAAGTAAGATTATATTTTCAGTCCATAATCTCTTTTTCTTTAGTTTATGTGATAGTGCAGTTGTCAGCAAATCAACCTCCTTTTTTCTGTATGCTACATCGTCCTTAGATTTATCAGGATGTAGATGTACATTAATTAGTGACATACGCTTCCAACCTGCCTTGAAACCTGTTATATGAGGTGTTCTTTTAAGTTGTTTAATTTTTGAATTCTTTGTGATTTTATCCCAAAGAGTTATCTCCCCAGAAATACCTGCTAGTTTTAATCTCTTAGTATTGAATAAATACGCTGAACGTTCTGAGTTTCCTTTTGAACCTTCAGTAATGTCATTTGCTTGATATGCCCAATCTGAACCAAGTAGTTTCTTTATGATATTTAAGTCCTGTAATGATGATTTTACTTCCTGTATTGCAATTAAATCAAAACGGTTAAGTATTTCTGCTATATAAAAATATGCCTCTGGTAGTCTTTGAGTAGTATGTCCAAATTCTTTAATATTCCAACTTGATACGAGAAGGTTTTCATCTGTTATTTTCTTTGGTATAGTGTTATCTAATCCTTTGCGAAGCTCCAAAATGTTATTGATGCATCTGACCTTCTCTTTAGTTGTCATATCTGGAAACACTAATGAATACTTTTGTTTGTGTTCATCAGAAATAGGTCTTAAATCATTGTACCAAGGCATAATTAGATTTTAACTAAAAATAATGATTCTTAGATTAAGCACAGATAAATAGTAAGTTGAATTTTGACGAAAAATTTTCAAAAAAAATTGAGAGGCCTGTTCCTGTAGTCCGAGCTACTTGTGAAATACTTTACGGATGATAGAGGAGGGGGGGATACATATAGACCCCAGTAAAGAAGGGAATGCGGTCAGGGCATTATAGTCTAACACATTCAATTCAAATCATCGGAATTATATTTCGCTTCGGCTTGTTAATATTACCATACTACCATTTTGATTCAGAACAACAACAAATTACTGATATTGTCAAGAAACGAGAAGCTCCAAAATCTTCAGATAAAGAAAGAAAACAGAATTACAAATCTCATCTTATAATATCAATCAATTATCTAAAATGATTTTAGGTATACTACAATTTTCAAATGATGAACTTACATTAATATGTGGAGTCATCTTGGCTGTCCTTGCAGCAGTAATATCAATAATTGAGAACAAAAAATCCAAATTCACTCCACTCTATTTATTGGTGCTAGTATTGTCAGTTATTGGGCTTTTCCTTTCATACGGTTCTAACATAGAGGAAAAATATAGACTACAGGACGAGATAATAAGACTTAAGGCAATAGAAAATTCTACGAAGAAAATTGATACAACAACTACAGCTATTGACACAACAACTCGAAACATTCAATCTGCGGTTAGTGAACTAAAGGTTGTATCAGAAAATCTATCAAAAACATCTGTTAGACTAGAAGATGAAATTCTACTTGCAGCTAGGCAACTGAAAAGAAATTCATTGCCGATAAGAGATTCTTTCTTGCTGAATACTTCAGTCAGATTAAAACTATCTACTCAGCAAATTTTTGAAGAAACAAAAATTGACGTTTCGGTATCATCAGGAGTGTCTGCGTTCAATTTATGGGTTATGGAGCATCTTGACTATATTAATATTTCAGTTGGAGTTGTGCCATCTACAAATTATCCGAACAGGAGTGAATATTCATCAGCTTTGAATTTTGTAAATGAGTATTCTATATCAGATTTAAGTACTAAATACAACCGAAATAAATCACCCAGAATCAGAGTCGCATATAATCCTGAAACTGAGGTGCTAAAGATTAGCTTCGTAGGATTACGTATTGCAGTTTATAGAGGCAATAGTGCTGTAACAAGTTACTTGGATTTATGCGGTTCAGATTTTGTAACATCTGTTCATTTACTCCCTAAGCCCCGAAATATGCTGAATACACATCTTTATGAAATAGAAACGATGTATATGAAAGGTGGTGGATTTGAATTCAATTTGAAGCTTCACGATGAATATATGTCGGCGGTAGGAGATTTATTTACTGGCGATATTGAAGGAAAGATATGTTGGAATAAAGATTAAGTAAAAAACGAAGCGATCTCATATATGTTATTTTGGTATACATTCTATATTCTTTTGAAGATGGTTTGTATACACAAGTTCAATATCGTACCCTTCAATTTTGAAACCATCATGTTTCATGTTTTTAGATGGCTTTGTACTTCTGGTAAACGGATAGGTGTGCCTCATCTATAATGATCAAGTCAAAATGACCAATACTATAGAATCGTTGATCCTTAGATTTAACCTTGTCTATCTTGTTTATAATCGTAGTGTAGGTAGAAAAGACTATGCAAGATGCACTTATTTCATTAAAACTTTTCCTTTGATTCTATAGCGATTCTATAGACTCTATCAAGTTTCGGATATGCGCTTTGTCGGTTTCTGTGCCTTTGGATAAGGCAAGGGCTTGATGGGCATTTTTGAGGGCAACTCTCTTCTTCTTTTGCAGATAGGAGATCTGTGCCAAATTATAGTGATAAAGCGGATTGTCTATATCCAGTTCCATGGCCTTGGTTGCTAGCTCATAGCAGGATTTGAGGGTAGATTTTGATTGGTCTTTCTCTGACATTATAGAAGAGAATCTATACAATTGGACCGGATCTGTCATTCTGGCATCGGTAATGTAGGCGGCACCCAATTCCAGATATTCATCATTTTTATCTGCATTGTATAGCAAGTCCATTTGATAGTTGGCTGCTGACATATCAGGGTGCTCATGTCCCAGATAGTTGAATAACCTAATGGACCGCTCCATATCAGGTTGTGGGTAAGCTCTTTCTAGTTCTTTTTGGACTAAGATGCCTACGGTTTCTTCTACGGCTGTATCTCCTAAATGTGTTTTGAATAAGGAGAGGTTATCCATCAGGAAGGTGAATTCTTCAGATCGGGCATCATGGATGAAATCATGTATGAATTTTACATTCTGTTCGGTTGCCCAGTCTTCCTGTGTATTGAGATATTTTTCTGCAGCTAAGTGATGACTTCCGTCCATCATGGTCATCCTAAAGTAAGCCTCTTCTTTTAGAATTTCTGGCGGCAGTCCTTCTGAATCTTGCCCCATCACGAAAAGGATTTTGCCATCTGCATCATCTATATCTTCTATGGTGGTCTTTGCGGCGGGTTGGGTAGCGGTATTCGTAATACGTTTGGGTGGCGCTGGAGATGCTGCGACCTCTTTTGCAGGTGCAGGTGCTTTCTCAGTAGCTACTATAGCAGGTTTAGGGGCTGGTGGCGGCGCAGGTGATGGTTTGGTTTTGTCTTGTATGAATTTTCCGAAACTTAGCAGCTCATTACTGCTTACTAAATAATCTGCCTTAATGATTTGGTCTCCATGCTTGGTAGCAAAGACGAGGGTAGGTAGAAATACAACTTGGTAGGCATTCTGATAAGCTTCTGCACGGCTTGGCCTTTCCATATTAATCCGCACATTGATAAAGTGCTCATTGAAGTAATTGGCTACATCCGGCTTTCTGAATTCTTTTTCTAGTTTTTTGCAAGGGGGACAATAGCTGGCGTAGGTTTCTATAAAGAGATTTTTATCTTCTTTTTCTGCCAAGGCTATAGCATCTTCCAGAGACATATCCGTATGAAAATTGACTCGCTGTGCTGAAAGGGAAAAACTAAATGACAACAGGGCAATTACTAACAGTCGACTGAAAGGCATGTGGGGTTTTTATTTGTAGAATATAATTCGATTCAGATTTTTCAAATGATAGAAAAATGCTATCAGATAGTATCTAGATATTCAATGATTCTATTAAACTTTTTAGTGTCCTCATTTCTTTTTTCTGAGGCTTTGATGGCCTCATTAGTCACTTTTCTAGCTTCATCATATTTTCTACAATCCATCAAGAGTTGAATGTATTCAGAATAGTTAGCGGCATTATCATCTTTCTTCACTAATTCTTTACAGACGTCACAGGCATAGGGCTTGGCATCTTTTTCATAGCTAAAATCTGACTTCAAGGTAGCTATTTGCTGCTTCAGTACGCTGTGGTCTTTCTTCCCATATTTCTTGATGTATTTTTCTGCCAGCTTTTTCCAGTCACTATAATTTCCTGCCAGCTTGTGGTATTCAAGGTGGGCCTCTTGCTCGAATTTCTTGCTATCACCTATATCGCTCTTTTTATACTTACCCAGCGCTTCAGTTATCATATCTGGGTAATCATACTCCACCGCTTTTGATACGGTAGCCATGATTGCTGATTCTACTTTGGCTCGGAATGCGTCAGGAGAACTGGCATTTTCAGCCTGGCTCTTATGCTCGAGTAGCATATCGAATAATCTTGAATCAGATTCTGTCACTGCTGTCATTAGAAACTGGGCTTTCTGAGTAGCCGAGATATCTGGTTTGGAGTTGATGTAATCATTAGAAATCTTCAGACTAGGCTTTCCTACCTTATTTAGTTCTGTCACATAACTCATCATCAGATCAAAACTGCGGTCGCCTTTTTCATACAATACAGCGTAATCACCAGATTTGTCATAGCTTTTAATGGCGTTTTTGCCCAAGCCAATGAGCCCTTCTGCTTGCTGTCCACCTGTCACCTTTTTGACGATTTCTCCATCGCCATTAAGGAACAAAAGCGTAGGATAGGCAGATACTGGGTACTTAGAACCAAATTTTCGACCATCAGCTGTCTCCATGTCCAACTTTAGATTGACAAAGTTCGAATTGAAATACTCACCTACCTGTGCCTGGGTAAATACATTTTTGGCCATCTTTTTACATGGACCACACCATTGTGCATAAGCATCTACAAATAGTAGTTTGTCCTGTTTTTTGGCTTCAGCCAATGCTTCCTTCCACTCCCCATGAAAGAACTCTATACCTTGTGAGTAAGATGTCTGAAAAATTAGAAATGTGGAGAGAAGTAATGCGGATATTTTAATCATTGATAAACAGCTTTTTACAAAAATGTATAAAATGACTTTGACATACAGTAATTAAACGATTTTTATCCTCTGAATTTTACTTTTTAACAGCCTCGTAACATCTAGCGTACATTATGAATAATCTCTCGAAAAGGCAACTATTCTTGGACCATGTAGCCCAGACCAGTACCTATCCACTGATGCTGGAGGTGCAGAGGGCAGAGGGTATATACATATATGATACGACTGGAAAGGCCTATTATGACCTGAATTCGGGTATTTCTGTCAGTTCTTTAGGCCATAGACATCCTCGCGTCGTGAAGGCTATAAAGGCCCAATTAGATGCCTATATGCATACGATGGTCTATGGAGAGCATGTGCAAAGCCCTCAAGTGAGCTATGCCAAGCTTTTGTCTGAGCAACTTGCTGACTCGCTGAATAGTGTCTATTATCTCAGTTCTGGCTCTGAAGTCATAGAAGCAGCTATGAAATTGGCTAAGAGGGCCACTGGTCGTTATCAAATCATCTCTGCTGCCAATGCCTATCATGGCAGTACACAGGGTGCAGAGTCCTTGAGGTCAGACCATTCTTACTCTAGAGCTTTCCTGCCGCTGTTGCCAGGGGTCAAGCATATCCAGTTCAATGATTATGAGAATCTGAATAAAATCACTACGAAAACCGCTGCGGTGATTATGGAGCCGGTGCAGGCAGAAGCAGGGGTATTACCACCAGAAGAGGACTATCTGAAGGCGGTAAGACAGAGATGTGATGAGACAGGGACTTTGTTTGTGTTAGACGAGATTCAGACAGGATTCGGTAGAACAGGCGCCCTCTTTGCGCATCAGAAGTATGGGGTCACACCTGATATCTTATGCATTGGTAAGGCCATGGGTGGTGGGATGCCTATCGGTGCATTGGTGGCCAACAAGGATTTGTTATCTGCCTTCACTAAGCATCCAGACTTAGGACATATCACTACGTTTGGGGGTCATCCCGTTACTTGTGCAGCGGCACAAGCGACCTTGGAAGTATTGCTTGACACGGAGTTTATCTCTGAAGTCGCAGAAAAAGAAGCCTATATCAAAGAACGACTCCAACACACTATTGTCAAGGAGGTTAGAAGTTCAGGACTTATGATGGCGGTAGAACTGACTAAAAGAAAATACCTCAAGCATGTCGTCGGGCAGGCGTATGAGTTAGGTGCCTTGGTAGATTATTTCCTTTTTAATAATCGTGCTTTTCGATTAGCCCCGCCATTGGTTTATAAGATGGATGAGCTAGAAGCGGCAATGGATATTATGGTAGCTGCCTTGCATTATGCAGAAAGGCAGTATGGATGATAAGTCTTTCGATTATCTGACGGAATCAAACAGAAATTAAATCGTATTCATTTTTAGATAAATAAATTCACAAGTGTCCAAAATAAATTATAAATCATAGATATCCCGTTCTAGGGCGGC
>CAZQDZ010000083.1:0-7130 GCA_964591455.1 uncultured Saprospiraceae bacterium | reverse complement strand
AGATGAAGCACCTCCATTATTAGCCAACCAAGCATCTATCAATGCTTGCTGATCCACTGTACTACATTCTAAGTCTAAATTTGTCGCCTCTGTATCTATCGTCGGTACTGTTGTATCTTCTATAGTGAAAGTAGCCTCTGTTGTACTTGAATTTCCACAATCATCTGTCGCTGTGAATACTACTGTTGTACTTCCTGTCACACCACAGTCATCACTTAGTAAACTGTGATCATTCGTCCATGTTACTGCGCTACACTCATCACTTGCAGTTGCACCGCCATTATTTGCTAACCACGCTTGTAAGGCTGCTGTGTTTCCTGATCCATCGCATTCTACTATCTCATCCGACGATTCTACATTTATTGACGGACTACTAGTATCTAAGGGAGTCATTACTTGTAGGGCAGTTGTAACATTTCCGCATTCATCAGTAACAGTCCATACTCTTGTTATAATATCATCAGCACAGTTTGATGAGGTTACAATATCTACAAAAGAGAGTGGATCAAGAGGACAATCACTAGATGCAGTTGGATTACTAAAGACAGGTTCATTTATACAATTATAAGTACCATCAGGACCAACTCCTACAATTGTAGGGGGAGCAAAGCATTGCAAAATCACAGATACAACATTTGAATTTTCATAATCTGTACAACCTTCTCTTCTTGCTAACCTAATATAGCAAGTATTATTTGAAATTATACTTGGGTCATAGCTATCGCTAGTCGCTCCAGCAATTACAGTCCAATCAGTATCTTGAATTGATATAGGTGCAGTGCAACTTATTTCACTCTGCATCCATACATATTCTATTCCCTTTGAACCCCCAGTCGGTGTAGTTACATTAGTTAAAAGTGCTGGATTCCCGGAAATGCCACAAAGTTCTTGATCAGAACCTATAACACCTCCATTATCTAGAGGGTCACAAAACTCTATCATCGTCCAACCACTAAATTCTGAAGTGCTATTATTAGAATTAGTTGAAGTAGAGGTTATATCCAAACCATCCACGAGGTTTAGTCCTGCAGCAGGGAAGGTAATTGTAAATCTATTTTGATTCTTTGTAGTTGTTGCGCCTGTACCATCATCTACATAACTAGATACAGAAGTATCAGAATCTAGAGCACCTCCTTCAAAAGCAGTAAATAAATAAACTGCTCCTTCTCCAAAGTTATTCGTATAACTAACTGGTAGAGGGTCTGGGTTTACACCACCATCTGTAACAAAAAACTCAATCTCCGAACCACCTGGCGCAAAACCGCTAATTATTAGGTTACCACCTATAACCTGAGCTCTTTCGAAAACAGGAAAATTCAGAAGATCGTTTGATCCTCCATCAACATCTCCATTATCATTAGGCGTCACTAAATCGTAGCCAAGATCAATTCCCAATGCACCATTACTATCAAGCTGGTTTCTACTAAATCTATTTTCAGTTCCGTTACCTGAATGGGCAATTCCTGAATCTCTATTATACTTTATTTCGTTACCCACTACTAATTCATCTGAATTGGTCATAGAAGTTGAATATCCAACTACATTACCAGAACTAGTTCCATTAAAAAATATACCTCGCTTAAGATTACCAACGTTTGTCACACCATCATAACCTACACCTATCATATTTCCTGCGATTATGTTATCATCTGAATTGGCTATTCTAATCCCGTCTCCTCTATTTCCAGAAATAACATTTCCTTCTACTTCATCATTTACTCCGTCACCATCTGTCCCTATAAGAATCCCAGCAATAGGGCCAGAAATATCTATTCCATTATTAGCATTACGTAAGGCTGTATTTCCAGTGACATCAGTACCTATAAAGTTTCCTGAAACTCGATTATCAGTTCCTGATGAGCCAGTAATAAATCTGAGTCCTGCATTATTACCAGAAATAACATTTCTTTCTTCTACATCAAAGTTACCATCTGAGTCAGTACCAATTGTTATACCATTTACAACTCCTAGCATTTGCACCCCATAGCCACCATTAGCAATGGCATTTGTACCTGTTATATCTGTGCCAAAATAGTTTCCTGCCACAATCTGATTATCAGAATCAGAAATTCTAATCCCGTCTGTTCCATTTCCAGATGAAATATTTCTTAGTATACTTGGAGTTGTATTAGCAGCATTATCATCAAAACCGATTACATTCGGTCCATCAGCGCTCCTAATATAAATCCCTAAAAATCGGTTACCCTGATCTTGGGTTCCAGTCTTATCCGTTCCTACAAAGTTACCAGCAACTAAAACATCGCTTGTATTTCTTATTAATATTCCACCAGAACTGTTGGAAGTTAGGTTTCCTTCATTTGCATCATTAACGTTGTCAGCATTAGTCCCAACATACGAGTCATCTACGTTATATAAGGTTATCCCATCACTGGAATTTGTTCTAGGGGTCATTCCATCAGCTTCAGTACCTACATAGTTACCCCAGATGAAATTATTAGTAGAATTATTTAAATGGCTATAAATACCTCTTCTAAAGGAACCGATAGCAAGACCAGATACTTGTACATCACTTGCTCTAACTGTGAGTCCATCATAGTTTACAGTATTACCAATTAATTCTACATTAATGATTCTATTGTCAATAGGTCCTTGCATAGAACCCTCTTGCGTATATGCTGTGACATGCGTCTGAGGGTCTGTTACTGCATCTAATCCAGATGTAGGATTAATGGTATGGACACCAGAGCCTGGGATCATAAAAATAGACGTCTCCCATTCTGAGTCTTTAGGAAAACTAACACCATTAGAAGGTGAATCTTCTTGATCTAAATTTGTATTATCTAATTCATTACTATTTAGAATAAATTGTCTCAAAGATCCCTGACCAGAGTTATTAATATTTACAACTGTATCAAAATTATAACCGAAATCTACCCCCGTCGCATTAGCACTATTTAGATCAACAACCGTTACAGATTGTGCATCAGTGGTTGATGTAGCTAAAGTCGATAAATTCGCTCCTGAGGTATTTACTCCTGCATCTATTAAAATTGGCGAACTACCACCTACTTCATTTATAACATCTACTGAACCATCTGTTCTAAATGTCTGAACTGGAATAATTGTTTGGCCAGTAGAATTGCTTGGCCTATTTGATTCTACTGTATTATTAACAACACGTACTTGATACAGTCCCGCTTGCAAACCAGAAAAAGAATAATTTCCATTTGCATCAGAAGTTGTACTTGAGACATAGTTACCAGCATTATCATACAATTCAACAATTGCATTCTCGACACCGATTTCATTTGCAGACCAACCAGATGACTGAGCAGAACCATCTGCTTCAGCGTAGGAACGTCCGTCGCCTCCTCCATAATTTATATCTTCGAAAACTGATCCTGAGAGTTCCATCATCGGAACTACTTCAATACCTACTTTTATAGGTTCTGCTGGCAACAAAGGAATCCCACTGTCAGCATTGGAAGCTGCATAAGCAAATGAATTCCAAGCGATCAAGTTAGAAGCAGTATTGGGTGGTGTTCTCATTTGAAAGTTAATACATATTTCATCACCTTGATTCAAAGTAGTATTTCCGAAATCTAACTTAAAACCAGTTACATCATCAAGATTTGCTGGTAAAGAATTTGACCAATTAGGGGCAGTACATCCGGTAGGGAAAGGCAATGGGTCTGAAGGCGACGCTAGTTCATCTCTGCAAGGATTTGAAACAGTTGTATATTGTACTGATACCCCTGCAGGGGTAGAAATACCTGAAGTTAATATAGGTTCCCATTCAGAGTCTCTTGAGATACTAGGGTCTAAGACCTCAGTGTCTCCAATGTATGGAAAGATGTCAATGAGCACAATATCATTAATAGTAGTTGCATTAGAATTAGATAAGCAGATTCTATAATCATTAACACCTTCTGAAGCAGATTCTCCTACAGTAGGAAATCTATGGTAACTGTTATCAAGACTACCTTGTACTTCTTTATACGAATCAAGTCCAGCAGATCCAGATGGCATGAAAACATCTATATCTTGTGAGGCATTACAAAGTTCTCCATTTGTAACATAGGAAGCAGCATTGCCATAGGCTGATAAATCAGTTACTGAAGTTCCATAGGCACAATCTGTTGCAGTTGAATTTCCAGTAGTTCCATAATAATACTGGTTTGTATAAGTTCCAGGTGAGCAACCTGAGGAAATTAGAACATCAAATAGTATAGCAAAACTAACCCATTGGCCATTAGACTCTATTATAAATTCATTCCCTAATGCATCATCCCAAATAAACTCCAAATATTGTCTTCCATCTGCAAGGTTCCCAATGTTTACTTGTGGGTCATGGCCATCCAAATGGCTTTCACCAAAATTGTATCTCCAAGAACCTGGAATGTATTCCATACAAGCTGGTAAGACATCAAGCATATAAGCACCTATAAGATCTTCAGTCATATATGCAACATTAACATAGTTTAATTCAACTGTATAGATTTCTCCTATTGAAAACACATTCTCTCTATCAAGAGTCACTGGATTAAAAATACTCTTTTGGCCATGTACTACATTCCCTCCAGGAGATACTTCATCCACAACACAGTCATTATTCGTACAATTAGTTCCATTTATTGTACCTATCGTAGTAGTACAAAAATTAACTAGATCACCAGCATTTGCGTTCGAATCTAGGTCCCCAAATAATTTTATAGATTGAAACCAAGAGTCAATCCAGGTATTTGGATTCCAAACTCCGCTACCTGATAAGGTACCGTAATCAAATCGCAATGATGTCACGACAGTTCCTGATGGTAACGAGTTCAAGCGTAATCGTTGACCATCACATGCATTGATTGAGTTCCAAAAGACATAGCCTCCAGAATTGTTGTTCTCATAATAGACATCTATATTGCCACAATAGCCATCTTCATGTTCAGGACCTCGTACTTGGTTAAGTGATATGCTCGGCGGTATATCTGCAATTATCTCATAGTTCTGGATATCAAATGAACTATAATTTTCCGCTCTTACTAATAGCTGTGCTACTCCTCCTGCGATAGGAATATTGGAAGATAAAGCATTAGGAATTGAATTACAATCTGTAAGAGCTGAAGAGCCTCTAACGGTTACAACTGGAGCAGAATCACTGGGATTACCAGCATTACTTGAGTATCCTTGAGCAGTGTTAATTACTTGAGTGCCTGAAAAAGTTCCAGCTGGGAATCTTACACTTAAGTTTATTTGTATTGTAGATCCTTGTGCAAAGTCATCTTCATCAGTAAAAGCATTATCAGGAGAACAAGCACATTGTGTAGCATCAAATTCTATAGTGACACAATTAGTTGCTGAATTATGAGATACACTAACCCCAGCAGGAAGAACACCATGGCCCATATAAATTAATAATGGATCCAAACAATCGACTATGGTTGCACTTTCACAATCTCTAGTATTACTACTACATGAGGCATTAATTATATAATCGAAGGGTATCCCTGCATCAACAGTGGTTTGGCTCACATTTTTTGTCAATTCAAAAGTCTGAGCTTGTGCATTTTTCAAAGATCCTTGAAAAGTAAGAATACCCAACACCAATAGGCATTGAGTTAAGTGGCTTAACCTATAAATTTGAAAATTTTGGGTTTTCAAAATTGTGGTGATATTTTTCATTGCCTTAATTATTCTATCAAAATTCATTTAAAAAGGGCACTATTTCTGACGTACTTTAACTCCTTGTCAGAAACAGACTTACTATCTGCATAGTAGGTTAAGACCTCCATGTCATTCTGCTCATTATCTAAGCTACCATCCCTACTAATTGATTCATCGTAGGTCTGGAGATTATATTCTTCATTCACACTAAGTTCCCATCTATTACAGATGTGAAATACATGTACTTCTTCATTCATAGGATCTCCATAGACAATAAGTCCTTTGACATTCCCTAATAAGCATGAAGGAGTATTGAGTATAAAAAAGATGGACTCAGGTTTTGTGTCTGCTCGTTCCTTACAATCAGCCTTTTGACCACATTCAACTTGTATCAAAAAATCAGTATCAAAAGTGAAAACGAAATCATGGCCAAACACATAGATATCAAGTGAATACTCAATTTTATCTTGAACCATCAAAGTATAGTCTCTAGGAAATATGTCGGACAAGTTTTCTATGGTGTAATAACCTTGTGGGGCTAACCATATGTAGTTATCAGGAGGAATGCCTGAACTAAAAGGCACAAAATCTATATTTACATGATTAGCACATTTTACCCATTCATGGAATAAATCTATGCTGGGCAAGGCTTTCCTAGGTATTTGTACTATAGGTACCTTAGTAAAGATAGTCCCATCTATATTAAGGTAATCATTGCTTTCAAGTCCAACGAAAAAGTTTCTGGATTGAAAAATCAATCTACTATCTATGGAATAACTGACTGGAATAGTGCCGGTTGCGGTAAAAGTAAGAGTACCATTTGAGTGATCGCATACTTTTTCCGTGTCTACAATTTCATCAACAATTATAGAAGAATAAGCTGGGGTATATAAACCTAAGCTAAAACACAAGACCACGAATTGAAACCCAAAATTTAGGTGAAACTTCATATTTTCTTATCAAGAATATCTACTGACTGTCTAGGTCAGCATGCGATTATCGATAGATATGAAATATGCGAATAGAATGGACTAGTAATGCAAAACCAAGAAAGGCCCTGCATTGAAGCTTTTTAAATTCAAATTGTGTGCCATTTGGAACCAGTAATGGTTATTTGGCAAGAAAATATCTCTATCTATGGATATTTTAGGAAGGGTGTTTGTAAAAAGGGGTAATGACAGACCTTTTCAAGTATTAGACAACGGTGATATATTAATACCCCTACCCCTTTCTACAGAATCAATTTTATTAACACTAAACGCAAAGTAGCTTACGCATTAAAATGTTATTGGACATCTATCATTCTTAATCTGCTTTAGTAAGTACAATTTTCTTGACAAAGACTTCTTCTCCAATCTGAATTCTGACAATATAATCTCCTTCTGCCAATGCACTTAAATCAACCAGCAACTTGGCATTTCTCACTTTGTCCTTATTTGTTATAGCAATAAGTTCTTCTCCTAATACATCATATATACCTCCTGTCACAACAGCATCAATCTCAGATTTCTGAA
>CAZQDZ010000082.1:0-7767 GCA_964591455.1 uncultured Saprospiraceae bacterium | reverse complement strand
CATTGTTGTCATCACAGTCATTGGCGTTAAGCACATAACCATCTAGTAGTTCGCAGTCTTCTATTGCTTCAGCTTCATTACCGAAACCATCTTCATCGTTATCTCTGAATTGGAGTACAAGCTGTGTACCATTATCTGTCTGCCCATCACAGTTATTATCTAATCCATCACATAATTCGCTTGCATCAGGATTGATGTTGGCATTATTATCATCACAATCTCCACCAAATAGAACATAACCTGTTATGGCAGAGCATCTTTCTATAGAAGCGGTATCATTTCCATACCCATCTCCATCATTATCTAAATAGTAAGTTGATATTTCAAGTCCTTCGTCAATCTGCCCATCACAGTTGTTGTCTAGGCCATCACATATTTCTGTGGCGTTAGGTCTGACATTTTCATTCTCATCATTACAATCTAAGTCATTAGAAACATATCCGTTGGGTTGATTTTCTGATAGCATAGATACATCCTCATTTCCATACCCGTCATTATCAGCATCTTCATACCATGTAATTAATTCGTTGGCTGTTTCACATGAGCCATCATCTATGGTAGCTGATGCGTTGTAGTTAGAAGAAATTGGATTGGTACATCCCAATATTTGAGCCGTGCCGAAGAACAACCCATAATCTTCTACCTGACCATTGTTAGGTGTGTCGCAAGGAGAAGTTATTTGCGAGCCAGATGCTATGACTCTCATTCTAAGTATTCTATTTCTTAGTGGATTTTCTGATAAGGTGAGCGGAAGAGAATAGATACCATCAGACTGTACAAAGAAGCCTGTTTGACTTTCTCCTTCATCCTGAAAGTCGCCATCACCATTATAATCAAAGTAAAAATTGATATATTGAATTCCATGTAACCCAATAATGATATTTACTGATTCACCTGGTTCTGAATTTATTATTCCACTGCATATATTATTTTCGTAAGTGCCTACTTCATTTGCTAGTCCTGTAACTGATACAAAGTCTGACAAAGCTAATTGGCTTATACCTCCACTTCCTGGCACAGATGAAGGACTACAGTTAGTTTGAGGTTCAGGCTCTACAGTTACGTATGTAGTATATGTGTCTACTCCAGCATTATTTGAAGCTGTTAATTCTATTAATTGCACACCAGCTTCATTGAAGCTGACGCTAGGCTTATCGTCTGTGGATGTAGATGGAGTAGCATTTTCGAAAGTCCAAGTAGCATTATCTGCATATTGTGATTGATTTTCAAAATATACAGACCCACCTATGCATACTGCAAGACAATTTTGCAATCCAAATGCATTTGGGGCACCTTGAGAATCACATGAATTCAAAAATGACAAAGACTCCATATGATTGCCTATATCTATAGATGACTTTTCTGACCACAGAGTTGTTTGTACAGTCATCGGTGCCATTATACTTGTAGTGCCTACAGGATCATGGACAGCTGAAAAATTATGTCCTATTTCGTGAGACATAAGTGATCTTAATCTTGGAGCTATTGGACTGAAGTCTTCTAATATGCTATACCATCCTGGTGTATAAGCCAAACCTATAACATCATCTCCGTCAAAATCTAAATCTCTTGCAGTCCATAATACTGCCATGTCAAAATCTTGTTGGAATCCCCCATTCAGACCATCCGGTAATCCAAAGTTGTTATTACCTGCCCATGCTCGGAATGCAGGTAAGAGCTCACTAGAGTTTGTGCTATTAATGCTATGTGCCAAGGGTTGATCATTATTTGATTCTGCTATATGAATAGCCACCAGTTTGAATTCAACATTGACAGAGAATTCTGACCTAAAGTCAGTTTGAACCATATTGAGTATAGCTACATTTTGGTCTACTATATCTTGAGTAGATCCATATTTCTGAAGCATGTCATATGTGTTGGCTATGGCGATATCTAAAATAACACATGATGATGCATTTTTATGAGGTGTTGATTCTAGCTTATTTATAATTTCATTTTGTAAGCCATGTCTATGACCACAACCGGCATGGTTCTTTTGGATTACATCTTGTTCTTCATAATAAACATGTAATGACTTATCTGCATCAGTAATAAAATGCCTTAGAGGTTGTATGTAGTATTTCTTACTTCCAGATTGGAAATAGCCATAGGTAAAATTGTGTCCAACAGTCAGGCTAGTATGCCCACCATTTTTTACTGTTCCAGAAAGAAATGATAGGTGATTTAATTGTTCGTTATCATGGATGATGTTTTCTGTATGAACGTTGAGTTGTGCTAGTATCTCTCCATCATTTTTTATTGATAACCATCCTTGATTATTCCTAGCGGCTTTGACATTGGAGTCTATCTGTATGATTTGATATTCTTTGAATATGTTGTTGAGCTCAGCCTGATAGGACTTTTTGTCTTGGCTCGTAAAGTTGACTTCGTTATCGGTAACTTGACTTATTCCTTTTGTGCAGAATGCCATCAAGAGCAGAAGAGTAGCTCTCGTTATTCGGATTATCACTGTGTTCATACTCTAAATGGTTTACAAGTTGAATTCTTATAATTTAAAAAACTTTACTGATAGAGTGTGGAAGAAATAAGAGAACATAACATTATATTATGTCCTCTTTTCTTCATTATTAGTTTTGATCCTATTATCGATTCAAAAACCATTTTCTTGAAGAGGTGACTAAGCTCTTCTCCTTAAAAATTCTATCATTTTTGCAAGATGACTGATCTTGCTTTTGAAATTTGCAGACTACTTGGTGTCGCTCATTTCTTCCTTAAACATTCTATCACAAATTGAAATCATCCTCAATTGGGATTTTTGAGAGCTATTTCATTGGTTAACTTCCATAGCTACTGTGGAATAGATTTCAACCTATTTTATATTAACTTTTGTATAGTAAACTTGATTTTCGCCTTGCATAACAAAGCCTAATTTGAATTCTCCTGATCCAAATAGATTGGTATTGAGTTGTACATCATTTGTCATGACGGGCAATTGGAATTGTAATTCTCCTTCAGCATCCATTATTTGAATAACAGAGATATCTGTATTTGTAATGAATCTCATTAGATCACTCTCTTCATCGAAAGTAGCTGATTCGAATAGCCCTTCTATAGCAGAAATGACAATTACCTTTTCAGTATTAATAATTTTAGACGATGGGGTAATACCGCCAAATAACCCGGTAAGAGCTATCAAAATTATTAGTGTTGTTGTTAGTAGATTTTTCATTTTCAATCGTTATACTACTAAGACAGCTAATCACATGTCTACACTTTAGAATCTCCTCTACATGCAAACACACTATTACTACTTTAACCCTACATCATATTCTTAATATGACAGCTATTAGTCATAAGCCCATGGATACTTGTGACATTTAGGTTAAATCTAACTCATAAGAAATAAGCGCTGAATAGAGCTATGGATATATAACCAGTTCGACTAAAAGCGCATGAATTCAATAGGTGTTATAAATAATTGGTTGAAAGTTGGTAAAGGTTAGCAGTAAAGGATAAGCTAAATAGTATGCTGAATCTGTACAGGCTTAATTTTTATAACTAATAGATAATCAAAGTATTAAGGATCATGGGTCATATGAATTCAGATAATCTTGCAAAAAAGATTTTAGGTGAGAAGCAACCTTTTGGGTGTTTACCAAATATATTAAGTAGTAACTATAGACGAGAAAACAAAAATTACACTAAACAGGATAAAAACGAAATGTTAGTCGGAACACAAAATATCACCTCTCAAAACTGGTCGCAAAGCAATTTGCTGGATTTAGAGAGTCGAAGACTGACGATTCATTTTAATTCCACTACATATAAAGTGTCTATCAACAAGAAATTTAGACCACCTATTTCTTGGTTTGTTACTAATGAGGGAGGGGATTTAGTAAGTCTAGGACAGATAGAAGATAATTCTTACATGATAGACTTAAGCTCCCTTTCAGCAGGCATTTACTTCCTTAGAATTGCAGGAGAAGTCCACATGATTAATCACCAATTCTAGATTTTACCTTATTTTTTGCCAATAGACGGCATTTCTCTACCAAAAATCGAATAAACCTTACTTCTGCATCATCTTTGTATAGTTCTACTTAGAAAATATAAGGATGAAATCTTTTTGCCTCACGACGCTTATTGGTCTCTGGAGTGTAGCTCTATTTGGACAAATACCTTTTAATTGTACTTCTGATGCTTATCTGTTTCAGTACAACGATGTGTATCGAGTAGATTTAGCAAGCGGCCAGTCTTCATTGATAAGACAAAATTTGACTAAGAGTAATATGAATGCAGCTGCATATAATCCTAGAGATGGATTTTTGTGGGCAGCACTCTCTGAACCTGCTGAAACGGTTATTAGGTTTGGAAGAGATCTTAATGTAGAAGAATATATTATCTCAGATTTTATTGATGGTGCAGAGATAGGAGATATAGACCGCACAGGTAAGTACTATGTCAAAGCAGACGGAGAAGACTATGTAGTAGTCGACCTCAATCCTGTGGCGACGAGCTATCTGTCAGTTGTCGGAAAGAGAAAGCTGAATCAGGACATTAATATAGATGATTGGGCTTATAATAATAGGGATAATCAGCTTTACGCCGTAACGAACAATGCCAATACACTAGTGAAGATAAATCCAGATTCTGGTGAAGTTACAGTCTTAGGTGAAGTGCCGATCCTCAGTGGGCTAAACTATACTTATGGCGCTGTCTATTTTGATAGAAATGGACACCTATATGTGGCAGCAAATGAGACTGGAACAATTTATAAGATTTCTAGTGTGCAAGAAATTTTCTCTGGCGGTCCTATAGAATCAAACTTATTTTCCTTTGGTCCAGCAAGTAGAGTAAACGATGCCGCTAGATGTCCTACTGCGCCAATCTTTGCAGAAGTATGCAATAATGGAATAGATGATGATGGTGATGGACTGGTAGACTGCGATGATCCAGCCTGTTCTAACGTAGGTATATGTCCGCAGATCGCCAGTTCTGGAGGGAATACAGGTGGTCTAGAAAGTAATAATAGACTGAGTCAGCAAATAGCAGAAAGAAATTTTGAGAGATTATTGTTCCCATCTCCTGAGACTGTGGGTGGACCATTACCTTCTTACTCAGTAAATACAGCTACACTAAATCGTGACCCAGAACTAAAATTAACTGATTTAATTCCAATAGGAATAATCAATGAGACTGAGGCCTTGGAATCATCACCAGATGATTTGATAGATATAACAAATGCGACTGAAGTATTCTCGGTAGATTATAGAGAGGAAGGTAGAAATATAGCATCTGTATTAGCGCTGAAGACGAAGGGCAAAGTGTATGAGCATAGCAAGAATATTTGTGATAGATTGTTAGGCGCACAGCTTCATTCTGTTTCCAAAATATTTGTCAATGGTCATCCATTTATAAAAAGCATGGTTTATAGAGAAGATGGCACCAGAGAGTTTGTTGTCAGTTTTGCGGTGAAGGTAGATGAATCTAATTCTGTAATAGAAGGGCACTGGAATCAAGACAGTTATTCTAATGAGGGTACGTTTTATAATTTTCAGATTTGGGCGGCTAGTGTAGACAACTTGCTGACACTTTCACAAGAGATATTAAGTCTGGTAAATTTCCATAGGCCAATATCAGCTTATGAACTATCAGAAGAACCATTAGTTTTTATTCAGTCAGCTGAATATAATCATGGTGTACTAGCTTTACAAGTGATGAATAATGATTTCTCTTCTAAGCTGATTATAGAAGGTGGTAAAAGATTGACGGAGACAGGAACAGAAGAAGAAGTCTATTTTGAATTGGATATTGAGGACAATGAGAATAATATAGAATTGGAAATAGGATCCATGTTTGATCTTGGAATTAGAATAACTACAGAAAATGAATCGGTCCCAGATGACCTTTTTGTGTCTGATGGGCCATGGGGAGTGGACGATGCCGCTTCACAGACAGTGGTGACGAGTTATGATGTCTTTCCTTCCAATATAGAAAAGACTGAAAGTAATTTTCCGATAGAAAGAGGAGTAGAATTGACCGCAAGGACATCAGAATATTTCTCTTTGTACAGAGCCTTGACTCCAAGATTTGAAGGAATAAATTTATCGCACACTAACAACTTATCTTTTGTAGCTTCTGGTGAAGGCATCTTAGAAGTAACTTTGGTTAAGGAAAGTGTATCTCTATGGGAGGATCAGTTACATGCCCAATTGCAAATAACTGGCAAAGGGAATATTTATCATTTAACTGCAAATGATTTTTCTTCTCAAATTGGTGTGAACGGCACATGGGATGATATAAGTATGTTGGTTTTTACTCAGCGTTCCCATTCAGGAACTGAAGAGGAGATAACCCTTATGCTATCTGATGTCGTCTTTAAAAAAGGAAATTTATCTAGTGTTAATCCAGAAGAGTCAAACTTAGTTTCAGTTAATCCTAACCCAGTAAGTGAGTATGTCAGAGTATCTGCTAATAATGGTGGTATATTGGAGTCAGTTGCTGTCACGGATCTGATAGGACAGACCTTCTATCTAAATAATAATATACCTGCTGGTCAGACGGAGGTACAAATTTCAATGACTGATGCAGAGCCAGGCATTTACACTATACTATCTACAGTATCAGGAAAAGATATAGCGAAGAAAATTATTATACAGCATCAGCAATAGATTGTATAAGTGATTTTAGGTATCGTGCCTTTTTAATTAATCTGGTACCATGCCAACTAAAGGCTTCACCATCTACCAGACATATCTGACAATGCGGGAATGCTGATCTAAAGAAATTCAAATGATCTAACTTAAAAGGAAAAGGTTCTGAGGATAGTAGTATCAGGTCAGTCCTTTTATCTTTTATATCTTCTAACAAGATAGTAGGGTACCTATCCCTGTCACTAAATACATTCTTTAATCCTAAATTGGACATAACGTTATGTATATAGGTGTCACGTCCTACTGTCATATAGGGCTTCTGCCAGATGAGGTAGGTACATCTTAGAGCTGGGGTCAGAGGCTCTAAAGAGTCTAGTGCTAATCTAAATTCTGACACTAGACGCAGGCCCGTCATTCTCTTGTCAGTAAGTTTGCTAAGCTCTTGGATAAGATTGATGTTATCTTCTACTGTTTTAATTTCAGTAAGGAAGACTTCTGCGCTCTCTTGTAATTGCTCTATTTGCTCCTTGACATTCTCTTCTTTATTAGCAATAACAAGGTCAGGCTTGAGGTCAAGAATCTTATTGACCTTTAGTGTCTTGGTGCCTCCTATTCTTTCTTTATTACGAAACCAAGCTTCAGGATGGACACAGAACTTGGTAATGCCTACGACTTCATCAGAAAGTCCTAGGTCGCTCAACAATTCTGTAATGGAAGGTACTGTAGATATAATACGCAAACTCCTAACTTAGTATGACACTAAATTAGGAGTATACATTAGAATATGAACTAAAATTCCTTTAGAATCTATATTCTAATTTCAGTTACTAAAAAAATGTAGGAAAAAATTAAAGGGCTCATTTAGCCATTTATGCCATTGGCCTTTAGTACGTTTTTCTGTGTTGTCTGCTGGCATCCATGCCGCTTTGACAAAAATCGGGTTTAAGGTGACTATCCTCATTATTCTATTTTACGTTTAGACGTCATAACCTATTCAATAACAACACCATTTGTGAAGAGTTTGTGACAACTAATAGTCAGTTTGACAGATAGAGTAGGGAATAAGACAAATAGGTATAATCTGATCTATATTCCAGCTCACAAGTGTCCAAAATAAATTATAAATCATAGATATCCCTTTCTAGGGCGGCGC
>CAZQDZ010000081.1:0-7856 GCA_964591455.1 uncultured Saprospiraceae bacterium | reverse complement strand
TAAGTATAGGGAAAAACCTCCATGTCTTTTTTATTTATTTTGGACACTTGTGAAAAAATATAGGAAATAGTTGTTTCATGATTTAAGTCAAAGTTGTTAAATAATAGTTTCAAATATATGGTTTGTTTCATGACTTAGAAAGAGGTTTAGCTAGTTTTATATAGAATCTGACTTCCCTTCCGATAAATGAAACATAGAATATTATTAAAAACATATACCAGAATTTCATTTTAAATACGATTTCTAAATGTCATATTCTTGTCACATGTAAATAAATTTCATTAAAGGATAGACAAGGGAGTAGTTGTTGTATTGTCAGTTATTACCAATAGAACAACGATATGAAAAATCTAATCTTCCTAGCGCTCTGCCTTTGTCTAGGCATGAACTTAAATGGTCAAATTAAAATCACAGATATTAAAGTTGTCCACGATTGTTTGCATGGAGGCTCTATAGATATAAAAGTGGAGGGAGCCACTGGAGAAGTTACTTATGAAGTAGGTCTAGGACCGAATGACATATTATTCTCCAAAACAACTAACATGTTCCATAATATAGAACGTGGCGATTATCTTGTTTTTGTAGAAGATGATTTGAGTCAAGATATATCTACATTTCAAATCACTGGATGGCCAAATGTTGGTCCGTCATTAGGAGATATTTTAGTTACGAGCTCTCTTTGTTCTAACCAGATAAATCTCTGTATTCCTATTATTGGATCGTCCACTGAAGATGACCTTATTTGGTATAATGAAGGATTAGCGGTCCAATGGGGTGGTCAATGTATTACTGTAGATTCAGATTCTAGTGGTGAGTTGTATCAGGTTATCAATTCAGAGAATTGCAGAGTTTCAAATGCTGCAGATCTCACTCAGATAGAAATGCCTGCTACTGATCTTACCTTCAATTGTAGTTTTGCTGGTCTCAAGATTGAATCGAAATATATAGGTGGAAATTCTTATCAATGGTATAAAGATGGTGAAAGGCTAGAAGGTGAGAACAACAAATCCATTTTATTAGCTGAAGACATAAGTAATCGTGGCGTCTATCATGTAGAGTTCTTGACATCTGACTGTGGGATTCAGTCGTCGGAAGAATATGAATTTGACGGCAGTTCTCCAGAATACCATAGCTTTGATGAGATTCTAATTTGTCAAGGTGATACTGTGGAGATTGCTGGGTTTCAAATATTTCTAGAAGGTTTATTTACTTTTAAAACAATTGCGCAAGATGGTTGTGATAGTTTGATACAAAGAGAAGTTATTATTGATGATTCGTGTGAAGAATTCTTTCAAGGAAGAGTTTTCTATGATCAAAACGAAAATGGGATTTTTGATATTGAAGATAGTTTTATTCCAAATATTGATATTGAAATCAATGGTGTGGAGACAATTACAACTGGAAGGGGACGATACTATTATCGCTTTGAACAAGGTGCTTCTTATAATCTATCCATCTTGATTGATGATAGATTTGTGCCTACTACGACAACGAGTCATTCCTTTGTCGGTCAAGATGATACCCATACTATGTCTTATGATTTTGGGCTCACATTTGCAGAAGAATTTGTAGAGTTAGAAGCGACTCAGAACATATTTAACGGGAGATGTAATGAACAAGGTTCATTATCTGTCAATGTTAGTAATTTGGGTATACCTACACCTATTTCAGAAGAGATTTTTGTAGAGATTGAAATTGACCCTTCTTGCGAAATCCTAGACGTTGTATTTCCGAGGGCTGAGATAAAAGGACAAAGTATCTTCTATTCATTTACAAGGATTAATTTGTTTGAAGAAAGAAAACTAAGAGTAGACTTACAATTTCCAGACGAAACTAATATTGGTGAAATATTGACTTTCAAAACGACTTTGAAGTATACTGATATACAAGGGACTGAAAAATCAGAAACTTTTATACAGGAGAAAGAACTTAGATGTTCTTATGATCCTAATGACAAACAAGTTTCTCCTATCGGGTTAGGAGATGAAAACTATACTATGAAGGATTCAGAGTTATTCTATACCATTAGATTTCAGAATACTGGAAATGACTTTGCGAGACATATTTCCATTATAGACACCTTAAATGAAAACCTAAATTTAGAAACCTTCAAAATTTTAGATAGCTCGCATCCTGTAGTTGTAATGCAGCATCAGGATAGAGAGATGGAGTTTTTGTTCCGAAATATCATGTTGCCAGATTCTATTGCCAATGAGCCCGAAAGTCATGGTTACGTGACATATAGTCTGACAGCTAATGAGAACTTACCTGATTTCACTATAATAGATAATACAGCACAGATATATTTTGATAGTAATCCTCCAATTGTCACTAACACAACAGTATCAAACCTAGTCGATGATTTTCCTACCTCGACTAGTGATGTACTCAATGCAGAGGTAACAATAATGCCCAATCCAGCTACCGACAGAATATATGTCCATGTAGCTCATGGAGGGAAAGTTATGCTTAGATTATATGATACATCTTCAAGGGAGCTCCTCACTAAAGAAGGCAATGGCGTTTATTTAGAAGTTGATCATTTGGAGTCAGGCTTATATTTTCTTCAAGTAAGTGTGGATGGACTTACCACAGTCAGACCTCTTGTAGTCGAAAATTAAAAATGGAGAGTTTGTATGATGATAGTCGGCTGTGATTCACAGTTATTATTGAATGGATGCATTAATTGTCTAATTATAGAACAAAGACTATCCTCATCTAATTAAGGTCACTGAACCTGCCCGATTTTGAAGTTCACCTTCTAACAGAAATTGCATCTTGTAGACATACACTCCCACCAAAGAAGGCTCACTGCCAAAGCTGCCATCCCACCCTTGCGTGGGGTCATTAATAGAGAAGTTCTCTCTTTGAAAAACGAGATTGCCCCACCTGTCATAGATGCTCATGTCTAGAATCATGAGATCCGTCTCAAGGCTCTGAGGATAGAAGAAGTTGTTGCCTTCCTCTTGTAAAGAAAATATGGTAGGTAGATAGATGGGTAAGTTATCGTCAATGCGAACGCTGATGGCCACAGTTTCGTCGCAGTCGTTTTCATTGACAATGGTGACTGTATATTCTAATGCTTGCTGCACATCTGTAAAGGTGTACTCCAAGCAATTATCACAAGGAATCTCTGGAGACCATATGACTGCTTTTATCTGATCGACGGGCAAGTCTGTGAGGATGGCTACTTGTACATCGTCACCCGTAGGTACAGTGGTAGCCTCTAGTTGGGCTTCTACAATAAAGCGTTCGGGTTGTGTCAAGGTGATTAAAGTATCATAGTCACAGCCCTGCTCATCCACGACCATAACTGTGTAGGTGCCATCACCCAGTGCGCTTATGGTCTGTTCCATTTGCGCTATGCCGTCCAAGAAATAATTGTAACCAGGCGTGCCACCACTCACATCACTAATGCGGATGAATCCATTGGCATCTCCATGACATGATGGGTCACCCACATCTATTATCAAGCGCTCGATTTCCACTGGCGCAGTGACTAGGATAGTATCACTACTTCTACAGCCTGAGTTCCTGTCTCTCAGCTCGAGGATATAACTGCCCTCCTCAGAGACTGTCAGTAGCTGCTGCTCAGATAGTACCACTTGCTGCTGTGTCCATTCGAAATCATAATCGCTAGTTGAGATTAGGGTAGGAGAGATGTCCACGGAAGATTCGGTACAGGAAAGACCCAGCTCATCTACTAGGGAGAATTCCGGTGCTTCAAAATTCTCTGTCACTTCTACACTGTCCAGCGCTATGCAACCATTAGAGCTGTCCTCTAATTGTAGAAAGTACATACCGGCAAGCGGTGTGGAAAGCACAGCCGATGTTTCTGATAAAACAGTGCCATCACTAGATAGCCACATCAGAGATATGTCGTTACCAGCGTCTGAGCCCGTGCCATCAATCAGTACCTCATCTGTATCACAATTCAATTGTGCAGGCGGCGCCAAATTGATTAAAGGCGCTAATGTGTCTATCTCAATGAAAAATTGGTCGGTCGACTCACAACCTGTAATAGTATCTGTGGCCAAAAGGCGAATCTGACCCGATGCAGTGTATTGCGCCATGAGTCCTTCAGAGGTGAGCGCCATATCCTCATGAAACCAAGTGTATCTTACATTATCCTCGGCGGTCGTAGATAAATCTATGAAGTCATTTATACAAGTAAGGACAGTATCTAGGTGGGTTATTACTGCTGAGGGTACATTCCTGATGTCTGTCACAGTCACGGTTTGTCCGACAGTGCAATTAAATTGTGAATCAAACACTTCCAAAAGATAAGTGTCTGCTGAGGTAGCGACATATTGCTGATCGGTACTAATCAGCGCCCCGCTGCTATCAAACCAGGCATAGGTATATTGTGGGCCTTGGCTAGAGGCACTGGCATCAAGTACTACGGTCTCTTGGAAGCAGGAGATGACTTGGTTAGTGCCAGCAAAGGCTTGCGCAGAGCAGGAACAGTCGGGTACATCTATGGGGAGAATGGTGACGCAGCCAGTAATTGGGTCTGTCACTGTAAGAGTAGGTGACTGGCCTGCGGGCACGTCCGAAATCATAAAAGATTCTGGGGTTACACTCTGCACATCCAGTCCCAGATCTGACTCCACGACAAACATGCCAGTTTGTATGTCTATGCGATATGCATAGGTGTCTTGGCAGGTGGTGGTGTGCTGGACCTGTGGCTCTGGTCGTAGTGTGATATCAAAGGTTACTTGATCAGAGCAGCCTGCGTCATCCGTGACAATGACATTATATGTTCTCTCTTCCAACATATTGAGTAGCAGGGGAGCGCTAACGTCTGATTCCATGAAGTCTCCAGTTAGCTCTATGGGGGATTGGCCACCTACCCAATTTAGACGGACTTCTCCATAAGGATCTCCACAGTCAGGGAAAATTACATTTGCTGCAACTATGGGAGCAGAGATGGTTGGGACAGTTAACGTTTCAGTAATCGAACATCCTGATGAAGATGTAATCGTGAAAATGTAATCCCCTGCAACCAGGTCTGTGAGACTAAGTTCTGAATCAATGTCAGGCCAAGATTGTCCTGATGATTCAGTTATTGTGTATGGACCATCGCCATCCGATAATTGTAACAGCAGAGATCCATTTTGTTGATCACAATTTTCGCCTGTGGAAACAACTGAAAGGGAAGCACAAGTGCAGTCGGGCAAGCTTAAGGTTTGGGTACTTATGCAGGCTGTTTGTATATCTGACATTGTGATAGTAGCTGCGACATCTATAGGAACATCTTGTATCAAATATCTTCCTGCTCCTAAATATTGAGCCCCCAAATCAGATGAGACTATTGTAGATCTTTCTGTTTCTATATTGATTTCGTAGAATTCACTGTTTATACAAGTCGCCGTATACGTAACCTGTGGCAGAGGTCGTAATGAGACATGTAGGTCCACTTCACCGGAACAGCCATTTATATCAGTGACAATAAGATTATAACTGCCTTCATCTAAGGTGGTGAGGATGTGAGGCGAGAAGATATTCTGCTCAGTAAGATCACCTGAAAGTGAAAATGGTCCATTCTCACCAGTCCATGTAAGTGTAGCTTCCCCATAGAGGTCGCCACAGTCAGGCGGGGTGGGATCGGCTACTATTGCTGGACCACTGAATGTAGGGACTAATACCGTTTCTTCAATGCTACATCCATTAGAATCTGTGATTGTAAACATGTAATTGCCTCCTGTGATATTTGTCAAGGTCACCTCAGAGTCAATTCCTGTCCAAGTCTGTGGTCCGACGATGTTGTAAGGGCCGACACCGGAAGTTGGTGTCAGCGTAAGGGTACCATCTTGCAATCCACAATTTTCTTCTGTTGCCGTGTGGGATAGTTCAGGCATAGGATTCGTTTGGATAAGAACAGTAGCACCAGCGCCTTTGCAATCCGGTTGATTAACCGAAATGATGTATTCTTCTGGGCCGAGATTACCAAAGGTATGAGAAGTCTCATTCGTTGTGTGACTTCCAGAAAGTCCTGAATCATCCACCCAGAAATAGGTCAAAGGAAGCAGGTCAGAATTAGTTGTATTAATTGTGATACTTCCATTCTTACCTCCCCCACAAGAAGCCTGAAAACTATGATCAAATTGGAGACCACAATTTGATGTCAAAATCTCTGTTTTGTTATTACAACCTTGGGAGTTGTCTTGGATAGATACATTTAAGTTCTGTAGATGCTCTATGGCGATTTTTCTTGCTCCACAGCAATCAGAAAGGGATTGGTTGACGCGAATTACAATACGACCATCGGAGTTTTCGATACCACACAGACCATCTATATTTTGTAAGGCATCATTATTACGTATTATTAATTCGCCATTTACTGTAGTTAAAGCTGACAAACCATCAACATTCAATAAGGCATCATTACCCAAAGCCGCCCCGCTACCAGTGGCACCTATATTTAATATACCTGTACTAGGTATAGAGGTTACATTGGACAATCCATCAACATTTGTTAATGCATGATTCTCACTTAATAATAAGACTCCAACTATAGATGTCAGCCCAGACAAAGCATCAACGTCAGTCAAATTCTCATTTCCTTCTATGTGCAGAGTGCCAGTTAAGGATCTTAAATTGGACAACCCATTGATATTTTCTAAGGCTAAATTGTTGCGAATTTGTTCCCCGATTGTTAATGTGCCTGAAATGGAATTCACATTTGATAAGCCATCCACATTAGTCAAAATAGAGCAACCAGTAATTGACAAATAGCCTTGAATAGATGTAACGTTTGATAAGCCATCAATACTGGCCAATTTATCACTTCTAATATTGGTATTTCCTCGAATTGTTAAGCGACCTGGTATGGAGGTTAAACCAGATAAACCATCTAAATTGGTTAAAGAAATATTGCTGATTATACCTAATCCTCCAGTTAGTGAGGTGAGACCAGAAAGTCCATTGATATCTAGCAACCGGTTGTTTCCAAAACCTCCTATAGTTAAACCGCCTGAAATTGAATTAAGATTTGATAAACCATCGATGTTTATCAGATTGTTGTTGTTATCTATTTCCAGAGTGCCTGCAATAGATGTCAAAGCTGACAAGCCATCAATGTTTGTCAAGATTCTATTCCCACCTATCTTCAGTGTCCCAGCGAGGGAAGTCAAACCTGAAAGGCCATCCACATTTAACAAAGCTTCATTGCCAAAAAAATCACCAACGATTAAAGTGCCATTTAGAGCATTCAAATTGGATAAACCATCCACATTTGTTAAGACATCATTCTCATCTATTTCTACGGTGCCAGAAATGGTAGTTAATCCTGACAACCCATCTATGTTTGTAAGTCTCCTGTTTTCTATTATTTCTAAATGACTTCTTATCTCTATCAAATTAGAAAGCGCATCAATATTTGTGATGCCTCCTCCTCGAATTCTCACATCTTCAGTCAGTACGGTGATGCTTTGATCCCAGGCATCCACCTCCGCCTGCGTGGCCAAAGTAATCTGACCATGTAGACCACCATGTGCGCTTACCAGAAACATGATAACTACCCAGAATGCATATCTTATTTCCATAATGAAGTTTGCTCACCATTAAGATAATAAAAATTCTAGTTGAGTAATAAATTTTATAAAACCGTTGTCTTCATATTTCCAGTTTAGGACTAAGATTACTGGAGTAGAATTATGATTCACCATTAACTATTTCCTAGCTAGTCGTTCTGAACGGTTAAGGTACGTTTAGCAATTTGTAAGGAAATTTTGCTGATAATCAGTAAATTGGGTAAGCGTAAAGGAGATATATGTGGAAATGGAGTACATATATGGTTGTTATCGGCAAGCAGAAAAAAAACAACGGCAAATTGAAGAAAAAACAAATGGATT
>CAZQDZ010000080.1:2473-7990 GCA_964591455.1 uncultured Saprospiraceae bacterium | reverse complement strand
GTCCAATCAACTTACCCGTCAATAAAAATAGTGTAGCCTAAATGGTCTATTCAGTGCGCTTAATTATATCTGAAAGATAGCCATTTTTGTATTTCGACCGACTGGAAGGAGTGGAGAAATCCATTAATTTTTTTTTCGCAAAGAATATTCTTTTCTTCAACTCATCCGACCTTTCCGATTTCTCGTAAAGGCCACCTTCTCTTGGGAAGAGAATGGGGACAAGTTTCTTTCCTGCTCATGAGAAATAAATTCAAAAAAGGCCACTATCTTCCGACAGCAGCCTCTTCTATCTTTCTTTCTATTCCACTACTTCAAATCCGTACATGCCAATCCATTCTATTGAGTTAGATCCGCCTCCAATAAAATTTCTATTTTCTTTATTTATTGAAGTAAGATTTCCTCGGTAAACTTGTTCATCTAATAACTGGATTTCATTAATATAGTCTTCAAAATGATTGTCACCCTTTATCACTGAACAAATTATGAATCCTGTACTTGGACACCTTCCTTCAAATTCTATACGATCTGCTGCTTCATTTTTATCACCCCTACCTGAAGCGGCGTTGTCTTGAAATTGATCAGATATCAAAGTCAGATATCGTCCAGGTGTCTGGAGTACAAGCTGATACTCAAAGTGGTAGATGCCATCCTCATACAAAGTAAATCCTCTCATATCATCTGAAAACATAGATTGTGAATTTTGCCTCGTATTAAACTTTTCTTCGTCTACAATCAACTCATTGAGTCTATATCCATGATCCCATTCGTTATCTGTTACCTTATAAAGTAAGTTCAAAGGCTCAAATGGGAATCCCTCTATTTTAAAATTTACTTGACGGGTCAAGTCCATTATAGAATCGCTAAACATCATCCTAATAGTTAGCGTGTCTCCAATATTATAAACTTTTTGATGTGGTATAATATCTATGGGGACTTCCAAATAATGAGCGCCTCCATATCTCAATTCATAGGGACAAGCCTCAAAGAACTCCTCTGGTGATAGGCTTCGATCACAAGAGAAAAATATTATGGAAAAGAAAATTAAATATTTCATATTCAAAAATTTGATTATTCAGATTAGTTTACAACATCATAAACATCTACAACATTATTGTAATCTAAAGCATTATTTGGTGTAGATCCTAGATGTTTTGTTCTTAATATATCTCTGTATTCTCTTATTGATTGCGCTTCATTATTACCATCTCTTAATCCATCAAATATCATAAAAGGTGAGAAACCTTCTATATTTTCCATTATCGTTTGAGATGAGTCATTAGGATCTGTGACTCTGTCATCAACTGTATCCATGAGATCCCACATCAAGCCTCGGGGTATAAAATTATTCTGCCATTCCGAATTTTCACCTCCTGCATTTGTCCCTCCATATATAGCACCTGTAAAATTACCAATCGCTTCTCCTAAAGCAACCTTGCCAAAATTATTTCCTGTATTAAATGGAAATGTGCCATATCCAAAATTGTTGATGATGTGATTCCTATACCCAAACCAATAACTTTCTCCGACTATAGCGTGGTGTGAAGCATGACCTAGTTCGTGCATAGTAATACCATTAAATTCATCAGCGCTATCAAGAAAATCATAAATATTAGTTATATCTGGCTGTATACCTGATGTTAAAATATTGAGAACAGCTAAAGGAAAATAAAACGATAATAGAATACTTAGTTGAGAGTTGGCAGGATTGCCTTGCAGCATAGCCGCAGAACCGGGACCATTATCACTACCAGATAAGAGCCAATATTGCAGCCTTTGTCGAGGTTGAGGAATCCCATCAATAGCAGAATTTTGCCTGTAGGTGAAATCTGTATTCAATGTATGCGCTGAAGCCCACTGATCTTCATCAAAAATTCCGTCAAATCGTCTATGGATATTATTTAGTGGTGGCGCATCAAACCTTAATTTTCGATCTCTATGTATCCTTAGTCCAATCCAAAAACTTGGATTCCTAACCTTCAAATTATCATTCTCAAAAACAATTCTCACAGTACACTCATCATATTGTCGCCCTACCTCCCAGCAACCTCTGATATCGGTTTCTACAACATCTCTTCTAAACCATAAGAAGCCCCAATCCCATACGATGACTTTAGCCATAATAACGGGGTCTTCAAAACCTGCATCATTCTCTACTTGAACGCATCCAGCTGGCCTTTTTCTATCAAAGGGGATAGGGCAACCACAAGCATTCTCAGGTGGCGGTGGCACATCAGCGCAGACGCAT
The DNA here is from genome assembly GCA_964591455.1 of uncultured Saprospiraceae bacterium. Classification (GTDB taxonomy): domain Bacteria; phylum Bacteroidota; class Bacteroidia; order Chitinophagales; family Saprospiraceae; genus RFSX01. The sequence continues at coordinate 5,745 of CAZQDZ010000080.1, read as the reverse complement.
ATCCACTCACAAACATACTCATCTGGAGATATCTCCTCTATTTGTAAGCGTGGCTGACAGGTATCACAATCCCCACACTGACTGCCACAATCGCTACAGGCTGGCTCTCCACAATTAGGTGGTGGGGGTATGTTGGTAAATCCACAAAATGGACCACCTAAAGGCATATAGTTATTGACCACTTCTTCAGGAATACCGTCCCCTACTATGAAATCTATATGGTCATTAAAGCCTGTCATTCTAAAAGTCTGTATAAATAGGAATGGATTTGTCTCATCAAGATACAATTCTTCCAGCAACTCGTATGGCACATCTGGCATTTCCTGATTCACTTCCACTGTAGTATACTGATAGGTCAGTAAAGAATCTTCCACTGCGGGATCTATATAATAATCCCCTTTGTATAGCACTTCTCTATGGAATGGAAAATCTAAGACCACTATCTCATTAATATGTGCCCACTCATTCAGGCTGACTAGATCCTCATAATCTCTTGGCATAAACTTCACATAATTGTGAGTAGTGCTAAGATTGCCAGGAGTCTCATATAGTATCTCATATGCTTCATTGACTATTCTTGTTGTATGAGGTATTTCTATCTCTTCACCAAGAATAATCATGCCTTCTTGTATTTCCGATTCTTGTGATAAGCCGCCATACTCCTGATTCGACTCTGACCTTAATTCTATAGTCTCATCACTATATTCATCATTGCCCAATTCATCCTTACTACATGAGGCCATAATTAATATGGTGCATCCAAGTAGTACAATTACGTTTTTCATTTTTAAAATTTTAGGTTATCTCTTACTTCCATTTTTTAGCATATTTGCTAAGTGCATGATTCAGAATATTCCTGCACATCAAACAATTAACTAGGAAATAAATAAGAGAAACCTATCTTTGCACCCTCGTTCAGCTACGAGATGAGGGTCTGCTACTCTACATGAGTGATGTGGGTCCTCTTTTTATTTACCCTTAATATTCATAGACTTTTACAGTATAAAATGCAACGTACTTAAATCGTAAAGTATTTTCTATTGCAATGACTGAGGAAAGTTGTGGAATAGTTGTCTAGATTGTTCTAGTGTTTTCTCTCCATTTTATCACTTCCCAAACCATACCACATTATCTGTCACTATATTCTTGTCTCCCCATATTTGGACTGACAACCCAATGGCCATTATATGCATCGTTCCATCAGAAAACCACTCACCTCTCGGTTGCTCCTCACCCTGAAAAGAATAATCCAAAAAAAGTGTCTGTGTACGACGATGTCCATAGGACCATAGATAATCTACACTTAATGACAACCGCCATGGTAACTTATACTTAGCGCCAAATCCTATAGAAGGAACAAATTGATTACCATGCTGTGCAGTCACGCTGGCCACAGCAGGAAAAAAATCAATGACATCATCTGGTGCTAAGGTTCTTACAATTCTACTATCGGATAGTGCTCTACCACCAAAACTCTTCTCATATTCTATCTTGCCTATTCCATGTAGACTAATCACATTGTTTATATCCAAGAATGAATACTGTAAGCCCATGCCGAATCTCCTTTGCATTATTCTTGTTGTTCCATGACCGAACCCTGATCTACCAATTAAGGACTCATCTGGGTGATCTATGTGAAATTCTGTCCAAGTTCGGTGCGCCCAGTATGAAACAGTTACTTCTAGAGAGTTGATTACAGGATAAGTAATAGCAATTTGGGTTATATCTCTGAATATTATTTCTTCAGTGTTTCCTATTACGCCTTGCACAATCTTAGATTCAGCCCATGATTTTCCTCTATAATAAGTAACAGATTGAGCTTTAACCTCCCCAATAAGAACTAGAATAACAACACAAATAATTAATTTCCAATACATATATAATGTATAAAATTTATAGAATTAATAGTAGACAGATCATAAAGACCTGTCTACTATTTTTTTGTTATGCTTAATAGACTATTAACGGTTGTCCATCTCTATATTCTCTCCATTCACCATCTACTCTTATGGCAAATTCTGAAACAAGTGAGCCTATCGTATTATCACATTGTGTCAAGACTCTAGCACCATTATGATCCAACCACGCTTGTTGATTCTCATCACAATCCGTCCGATGAGGATGTAGTCTATCTACATTGTCTACACTATATTCTCTACAATTCTCATCTTGATCTACATACGTACCCCACATATCTATTTTCCCTTCATCAGGACATGTATCCTCCCAGCTCCCATTTCGTCTCTGGAATATTACCATTCGTGCAGCCACTTCTCCAGGCCAACTACTTGGTCCAAAACCATCACGCTTCACTGCACCATCTACATCCAAACGCCATTATTGTGACTTTCCACACCATACCACATTATCTGTCACTTTATTCTTCTCACCCCAAATTTGAACTGATAACCCGATGGCCATTATATGCATCGTTCCATCAGAAAACCACTCACCTCTCGGTTGCTCCTCACCCTGAAAAGAATAATCCAAAAAAAGTGTCTGTGTACGACGATGTCCATAGGACCATAGATAATCTACACTTAATGACAAGCGCCATGGTAGCTTATACTTGGCGCCAAATCCTATAGAAGGAATAAATTGACTACCATGCTCTGTGGTCACGCTGGCAACAGCAGGAAAAAAATTAATGACGTCATCTGGTGCTAAAGTTCTTACAATTCTACTATCGGATAGTGCTCTACCTCCAAAACTCTTCTCATATTCTACCTTGGCTATTCCATGTAGACTAATCACATTGTATATATCTATGAATTTATATTGAAAGCCCAAGCCATACCTTCTTTGTTTTATCCTAGAGGTGCCGTGACCGAAAGCTGATCGTTCAAATGTTGAGGTATCAGTGTAATCTATATGAAATTCAGTCAAAGTCAGGTGCGCCCAATAAGAAAAAAATATTTCTAGTCTTTCTTCTATAGGATATGAAAATTGTATTTGAGTAAAGTCATCGAATATTCTTTCTCCTGTACTTCCAATGGCATCCTGTATAATCTTAGATTTCGTCCATGACTTGCCTCTATAATAAGTTACAGATTGGGCATCAACTTCCCCTATAAGAGCTAGTATAAAAAAACAAATAATTAATTTCAGATACATGCATAAATTTTATGAATTAATAGTAGGCAGGTTTTTACGACCTGCCTACTAAGTTTTTGTTATGTTAATAGACTATTAAAGGTTGTCCATTTCTATACTCTCGCCATTCACCATCTACTCTTATGGCAAATTCTGAAACAAGTGAGCCTATCGTATTA
>CAZQDZ010000080.1:0-2373 GCA_964591455.1 uncultured Saprospiraceae bacterium | reverse complement strand
ACTACTTGGTCCAAAACCATCACGCTTCACTGCACCATCTACATCCAAACGCCATAGTTCTCCATTGCCGAATAAAATTTCCCATTGATCAAAACTACTTGCAAAGATCTCACATTCTTCATCTTCTCCACAACAAGGAGGTATTGAAAAGAACCCACAGCAAGGAGTTGGATTCCAAGGTTCTACCCAATGACAAATTTCTACGACCAAGCCCTGATCTCTGAATGGATTAACTATAGTACCTGAATTAGGTGGAAGTATCCCAGAATTTATGCCCATTGCGGGAATACTAAAAGACCATTGTATTACAGGATTTTCCCATGCCCCATCAAAATCAGGTGTAAAAGTACAATTACCTTCATCATAATCGAACATAGCCAATATCCTAGAAAAAGGTCCTGGATCATTGATAGGACCACCTCCAATATCACAGAAACCTCTTGGTTCTAATGTATCACTAATTACGGGTGGAACTGGTGGATCTGGTGGTCCTACTGGACCACATCCTAATTTGACAATTACCCTTTCCCCTGGTAAAATTGGACGATTAGGTTCTAACCCTTGTGATATAGATCCATCTGGGTATTCAAAGGTAAAACATAGTTCTTCACAGTTGTTATCTATAAAAGAAACATTTTTAAAATGTACTCCATTGCTCTCATCAGGTACTTCAATGAAACTAATTTCTTTTACCTCCCTTAATTGAGGAATTCCATAATCTGTCATTCTATTAAAGTACAAATGTTGTGTTTTTTCATTATAGATTCTGACATTAGGCATCACTTCCATGCTATAGTAATCAGTTGCATTCTTAACTGCTTCGTATGCTTCCATATCTCTGTTAGCTATCACAACTTGGATATCTAAGTCGTCCATAAAATAAATCCTACATTCAATAGATACAGCGCCATCTTCATTAAGCACAGATTTCAAATAGGGATCCGAAATCAATCCAAAGAACTCTTCGTCATTTTCCATACTTGTACGAATATTTTCTTCTTCTAACTCTCTCATTGAAGTAAACCCTTTTTGATTGTTGAATAACTCTGCACTAGGGTACCTCGTATAGTAATCACCATTACCTTTAGATGTGGATAATCCAAGCTCTTCATAGCTAAGTTCTCGAGACAATTCATTTCTATCAAGATTTCGCAAGTTTAGTAGATGATTATTGAATACTTCCATACTTTCGAAATGTAACAAATTAGCATCAACTTGAATGTCGTTAGAGGACCTAAGTGAAATTTCATTATCGTTGCTTTGATTATAAAACACTTGATCTTCAGAACAACCAATGATAATTAATGTCAATACAATCGCATATAAAACAACATATAACCTATTGCTCATACTTTTAAAGTTTTAAAAAATTATCCTACTTCTATTATTTCATCCAATGAAGGAAAGCGCATAATTCAGAATATTCCTGCGCTAAGGCATAACAATAGAAGCCATTGGTGTTTAGACCTTGTTCAGCTACGAGATGAGGGTCTGCTACTCTACATGAGTCATGTGGGCTTTTATTTATACCTATATTATACAGTTCTACATACACTTTTGTGCATGCCTATAAAATATACTATTTTTTGTTTGGTTTTATAATGTAGACTTAATGGTATACTGGATAAGTTGTCTAGAATTTGTTGTCCAATTGTATTACCATTGGTCGTTGTCATTATGAAGGTGATAAAAAAAAAAAGGAAATTCACAATTAAAGTGATGCTAATTTCATCAAAATAGCATTTCTTGATTTGGATCAAGACATAGTTATTTTTGAAAAAGGGGCTATAATATATAAGTGTCTCATTCGCATGTTAATACGCAAAGGAAAAGACTAATATGATTTTTGTAGCATATTAAAGATGCATGCTTGATTTGCAATAAATCGGAGTCTTGTTTTTTTTTGAGGCAGGGATAGAATAAGTTTGTTCACCTTATTGAGCTTTCTGATTTCTGGATATATGATTGTGGAGAAATCTATTGTTTTTTTTCGCAAAGAAGATTCTTTTCTTCAACTCATCCGAACTCCCGAATTTCGGAAGGCCAATTTTCTCTTGAATTGCATAGTTAAATTTAGGAAGTCGCGATTCTATGCAAGCATATTGCATCGCGACTACAAGTCGCGACGAACGGAGTCTTGTTTTTGAGATAGGATAGAATAAGTTTCTTCAACTTATATGAGCTTACCTTTTTCGGGATAAAAAAGATTCTCTGAATAGCGCATCTAAGATGCCCCATAAATCAGTAGATTCATAGAGATAGTAATGTTAAACTGTATCGAAAATGGGCAGTTTACACATTTAGTATCTAGCTAATCGTACTTGCCTACCGGCGGTTTTCTTTTTCATTGAAAAAAAGAAACAAAATTCTAGG
>CAZQDZ010000079.1:0-8434 GCA_964591455.1 uncultured Saprospiraceae bacterium | reverse complement strand
ATATATTGTGGAGAATTGATAGTGTAAAGAAATAATATCCAAATAATAGGTAATAATTTATTTTGTCCTGTTCGTAGAGACTTGTAATTGCGATGCTATATGCTTGCAAACTATCAATAACCTCTAAACTAATTATTCACCTATCATTCATGCTACCAACATACCCCTTTACGAGCACGGAGAAATCTCCGCAAGGTCGATTTGTAAAGTGCCCTTCTAAACAACACTCTTTTTCAACTCGATCAAAGCGAAGCGGCGCAGAGAGTTCTCCGTTCTCGCAATGGAACATGACATTCAGCAAGACAGCCTAAATGATAACATACCTCTTTACGAGCACGGAGAAATCTCCGCAAGGCCGATTTGTAAAGTGCCTTCCTAATCAACTAAAGACAATATTTGCTTCACCTACTATTACAGCTTCACCACCTTATCCTTCCCAATCAACTGCAGCCCATCCCATACTTGATAAAAATACATACCTGCAGCAAGTGGCGTCAAATCAACGATAGATTCTTGGCCACTCAATTTCTTTTCTAGCACAACCTGACCTTGGACATCATGCATAAGGAAGCGTGCGGACTGAGGTAGATAATCATGGATGGCTACCCTCAAATAATTAGTGACTGGTTGTGGATAGATACTCACATAGGGTTGTATCTCAGAGGCTTCCTCTGTGGTACTTGTGACGCCGAGCAGTAGTGTCTTGCAGAAGGTATCACTGCTGTTCTCATTACTGACGGTCAGGCATACCTCATAAATGCCATTCTCAGCATAACTGTGCTCTGGGTAGCGCTCAGTAGACGTCCCGCCATCTCCGAAGTCCCACTCCCATGAGGTCGGTGCCATATAGGACAAGTCTACGAAACCTATATCCAGATGGCTCAGTGCATCATCCTGCGTATATCTGAAGCCTGCTACTGGATTATTATCTATGCCTAGCGTATCACAGGCACTGCCATCTACAGGGCCCAGGCGTGGATTAAGTATATTAGGTGTGGCTGGAAAGATAGGTGTCGGCGTGATAATCGCAAAGTTCTCCCACTCAGCTTCTTCGCCTGGCAACCATGGCTTGTGCATGATATTAATGACTGCTCTGCCTCCTGCAGGTACATACATACGATTATCTGGACCTAGTTGCATATGGATTGGCTCAAAAGGTGCATTAAAGGAATACACATCATCTCGCTGCCCTTCATCTACCCAGACGCGGTGCACCACAGTGCCTATCGGCTCTGCCCATAAGTCCACTTGGAGCACCTCATCTATGTTGGTGTAGAACATATAGCGGCTATCTGGAGAAAACCCCGCACCTGTAGTGCTACGACAATCAGCCAAGGTCTCTGAGAAAACTTCGATCAACTCTCCTGTACAGCGATCTACTTCATATAGATTTATTGTGTTTGCTGGATTATTCGGACTAAATAAAGTAACACATGATGCCATAGCCATATATTTGCCATCGGGTGAATATTTAGTTTGTCCTAAACCAGCTATCTTAAAAAATTGTTCTCCTTTAAAGCTGATTCCCTCTGGTGTAATAAGCAAACGATGAATTTTCTCTTCAAATAAATCTGGAGCCAATATCCACCAGTCTCTGCCATTGGCATGTCGCACTGGCCGAAGATGAAATGACAATTGTGTTTCTATATTTGGTCTTACTATACTGTCTATATAGACGGCCTTACCTTCTCCATTGTTTAAGGACATATCTATCCTAGCATGAAACAATTGTTTATTAGATGCTGGAACTATAAGATGAGAATAAAACAAAAAATATTCATCCTCTGACTGTGGGATTTGCACAAAAACAATGGATTGACTAGTGTTACTACCAAGGGTCAGTCTTATGCCATCACTATACGAAACTAAATCCTCCCATAATTGGGAATGAGAAATTATACCTCCTCCATGTAATGTATCTTTAAGGAAGGTGGTTACTTCTAAGCCATTGCAATACAGTAAAGGTTCTCCTTCGGGTGTGGCAATTTGTCCATTGGCCAATGCATATTGATTATGGCTATCCTCATCCTGATAGATTAGGGGTGGCTCATGGTTAAAGTCGAAAAAAGTATTACCTGTATGTTCTTCGAGTGGACCGCCTTCTCTGTGTACTTTGTAGTCCCCATTGCCCATACTCCAGATGAAGTCTTCTTTTTGGGAAGAAAGGTCTAGACACAAATAGAGTGACATTGTGATTAGAAGGAATGTTCTCATAAGTTCTAAAATAATTAATCTTCCAATAATTTCACACAATAACCTGACTTCCTGTACACTTCTTATCCCTCCTGCATTTGTCAGAATCAGGATTTATAGGATTAGAGGATTATCATGACTCGATTTGACCTCAAATCTTCACCACCTTATCCTTCCCAATCAACTGCAGCCCATCCCATACTTGATAAAAATACATACCTGCAGCTAGTGCAGTCAAATCAACCATAGATTCTTGGCCACTCAATTTCTTTTCTAATACAATCTGGCCTTGGACATCATGCATAAGGAATCGTGCTGACTGTGGTAGATAATCATGGATGGCCACTCTCAAATAGTCGCTCACTGGCTGGGGATAGATGCTCACATAGGGTTGTATCTCAGAGGCTTCCTCTGTGGTACTGGTGACGCCGAGCAGTAGGGTCTTGCAGAAGGTATCACTGCTGTTCTCATTACTGACGGTCAGGCATACTTCGTAGATTCCATTTTCAGCATAACTGTGCTCTGGATATCTTTCTGTAGAAGTCGAACCATCTCCGAAGTCCCACTCCCATAAGGTGGGCGCCATATATGACAAGTCTACGAAACCTATATCCAGATGGCTCAGTGTATCATCCTGCGTATATCTGAAGCCTGCTACTGGATTATTATCTATGCCTAGCGTATCACAGGCACTGCCATCTACAGGGCCTAGGCGTGGATTAAGAATATTAGGTGTGGCAGGAAAGATAGGTGTCGGCGTGATAATCGCAAAGTTCTCCCACTCTGCCTCTTCTCCTGGCAACCATGGCTTGTGCATGATATTAATGACTGCTCTGCCTCCTGCAGGCACATACATGCGATTATCTGGACCTAATTGCATGTGTCTAGGTTCGAATGGAATATCAAAAGAATAGATATCATCTCGCTGTCCTTCATCTTCCCAGACCCGATGCACCACCCTGCCTATCGGCTCTGCCCATAAGTCCACTTGGAGCACCTCATCTATGTTGGTGTAGAACATATACCGACTATCAGGAGAAAACCCCGCACCTGTAGTGCTACGACAATCGGCTAAGGTCTCTGAGAAAACTTCGACCAACTCTCCTGTGCAGCGATCTACTTCATATAGTTTTATTGTGTTAGAAGGGTCGTTTGGTGAAAATAATATATTGCAATTAGCCATTGCAAAATATTGTCCATCTGGTGAATACTTTGCTTGACCTATTCCTGTATTTGGAAAGGGTTGTTCGCCCATATATTTTATTCCACTTGGTTCAATAAGGACTCGATATATTTTCTCTTCAAAGACTGCAGGAGCCAATATCCACCAATCTCTGCCATTGGCATGTCGCACTGGTCTCAAATAAAATAACAATTTATCATTTACAGTTGGCCTCACTATGCTATCTATATAAATAGCCTTACCAGCACCATTATTTAAGGACATATCTATTTCAGCATGAAATAATTCATTATCTGAAAATGGTGATGTGAATGAACTATAAAATAATAGATATCTTAATTCAGATTCTGGAATAGGTACAAAGACATTTGATTGTGTGACATTTGCTCCAAAGGTCAACCTGATCCCTTCACTATAAAACACCAAATCATCCCACAACTGAGAATGAGCAATCACACCGCCTCCATCTAGTGTATCTTTTAGATAGGTGGTTACTTCTAAGCCATTGCAATACAGTAATGGCTCTCCATCAGGAGTCGCTATTTGTGAGTTGGCTAGCCTATATTGATTATGACTGTCTTCATCCTGATAGATCAGGGGTGGTTCATGATTAAAGTCGAAAAAAGTATTACCTGTATGTTCTTCGAGTGGACCGCCTTCTCTGTGTACTTTGTAGTCCCCATTACCCATACTCCAGATGAAGTCTTCTTTTTGAGTTATTCCACTTTGGACTATGGCCATTAAAAGAACTATAGTTATAAGCCTTTTCATTGTTCATAATTTTGTAGATGTTCTAGAATCTAATAAAAATAGGGCTTGTAATCTGTCATTACAAGCCCAAAATATTTTTAATCTACTATAATCAGTTTCTTTGTCTCCAAGAGTTCGTTTTCTCTTTCTAGTCTTATAAAATAGATTCCTGCAGCTACCTCTCCAAGTTGGATTACAGTGCTTTCTTTGGCCTCAGTCGTATATATTGACATACCTGCAAAATCAGTAATCTGTACCCTGGTCGTCGCAATCTACTTCCACTGCTTCTTCCCATACACATCCTAGTCCATCAGTAATTACAATTCTGAAGTTGCCTTGCAGATCAGTAGTGAAAGAGTATACTCCTCTTGCACCTACTTCTGTAGCTATAGGCATCGGATTAGTGCTATGATATAGCTCTATAGTGTATGGCTCTGATGCCGCATTTTCACTATAGATATTTGCTATAATATCGGTAGAGCAGGAAAGTCCTGTACGTTCACTTCGTTGTGATATAGCATATTCAGCAGTGGCCTGTTGTGCTATAGATACCAAAAAAACTAGTATGATAAATCGGTAAATGGAATTTGTCATAATTGGGATTTTAAAGATTACTATGAAATTATTTTAATACTGATATCATTTTAAAAAAAAGGATGGAGTCATACAAGCTTTGTTTATTCTATATTGTACTTAGGTTGTAATTTATCCAACCTTTCTTTTAAGGCATTAAAATGGGGTATCCATTTGCTATATTCTTCTTGTGATATAATTGAACTTACAAAATTTAATTTTTCTTCATATCCAACATCATTGCACAGCTTAGAAATGATTAATAATCTGAAAAAATGGTCAAGAGCACGATTCAGAAAAGTAAGCAAAATCGCATTATTTTCATTTATCATAGCGTATAGTCTTTCTATCTCAATAAACACATTTGGTAAAGAGCTGTACTTTTTTTCAAAGGCTGCTCCTTCATTCGCTATATAATTTTTGACTGCATTTGCCCATCTATCTATATCATCTAAGCTTTGAATATCTACATGTCTTTTGCTTCCAAACTTAGTAGGTTTAAATAAAAATGGATAAGTAGGATCATAATCTTTAACAGTATAAAATATCTGTAAACCTGCTTTTGCCTCTTTAAAATTAAAATTTGGAAACTCAATATCTATTATAATATCTTCTACTTCCTTGTGAGATAACCAGAATAGTGAATCTCCACTACTAGACAATGAATCAGAAAATGTAAACCACATGTGCACAGCACCATAATCTGTTTTCTTGGCAAAAGATAAATCTAATGGATTAGACTCTTTATAAAATCCATTATTCTTAAATACATCTTTAATTCTGGATAGTAATTCTCTCCTTTGTACTTTGGCTTTCATTCTATTTCTATTTCAGTCATTTTTTTAATGTCATCATATTTGCTATAAATTATATCTAGGTTGTAAATCACCTAACATTTTTTTTAATGTATTGAAGTAAGGCAGCCATTTTTCATATTTCGTTTCGCCACTAGAAATTAATTGAATAAAATAATTCAACTTATCATCATATTCAGAGTCGTTACATAACTTTGAGATGATTACTTAATAGTTTCCTTCTCTATCAAAAAATATAGAATGAATACCCGCTGTCCATCCACCGTCTGGTGGTATAGGACTGACATCTTCTCCATCAATAGAAACTTCTATAAAATAATCTGTAATACAATCTGACTCTGGATAAAAGAATACTTGCATTTCTATATTGCAAGTGCTATTATTTCTCTCCGTCAGATACTGCACGCCATAGCCTGCTTGGAGACAGACTGGTATACAAATAAATAGTAAAAATATATATCGGTTAAGGAACATTGTTAATAGTTTTTAGGATAGGTTGTTTAATAATTCATCTAAGTCTTGGTCAAGAATATGGTAGTCTTCTGGGCAGAGAAATAGAGTTAGGGGCCTGACAACATCTCTTAGAGCAACTCCTTTTAGATTACCAATATATTGTTGGAATATATCTCTTGCATTTTTGTTAATTCTTAAGTGATTGATACTTAATGGTAATATATCAAAATCTTCTTTCAGAGCAGTAATCCTTCTCTTTATCATCCTAAACTTCGTTCTATCTACGCTATATTCCTTTAGTTGTTGTTGCTCTTCTATTGATTTGAATCCACCCATAAATCTTTTGTGCACAATTTCTCTTCCAGTCTTTAAGTCTGTTGTTATTTCTTCAAAAACACACTTGTCGTAATTTATCATTTCTTCAAATACACTATATATATTGAAAATGTAGTAGAACCTAACTTCACTATTAAACATAAGTCGAATAGGAATCAAATTGTATTCCTTGGGTAATCGCAATTGACGCATAATATCCCATATCTCCTCACTAATTATGACAACTTCACCATTAGGCAATCCACCACCCTTCATCATGTCAGATCCCCACATTAGCATATTAGATGCCAAAGGGTCTAGTACCGTTTCTACATCCATATTAAATTCCATATTCAATGGTCTATCAAAACTTATGGCTTGTTCCTTTGCAAATGCATCATACAATTGACCAGAATATGGCTCTGACCAAGTTGACATGAAAACACCTCTATATGGGGTTGTAATATTTAATAAGTAATTCATGAATTCAAGGATTGAGAAGTGATAAGAGATCAAAATCGTCTAGCAGTTCATTAACAGGCTTTTGATTATATACTCCTGAATTTGTAAATGTGGGTTTCTTTAGGCACTCAGATATAGTCATCTTTTTCAGATTAGATAAAATAGTCCTTCTTTCACTATTTAAAGTAACTGAAGCAAGAAATCTATCATTGTTATTCAGTCTTAATGCTTCTCTGTATCTAGAATCGAAGAAATCTCGTAAAATTCTATTGTACCTTAAGTGGTTATCATGAACCCCTCTCAACCCATCTACCTTTTCTAATCTAACTACACTTGTATGGGCATTAATATCAAAAATTTCATGTCCAACGTCTTCATACCATTTTGCAAATCCTTCTGATTTGAATAAGCTTTTTGGTAATACATGATGGACTTCCCAATCTAAGCCTGAGTCCTTAAAAAAATCTTCCCACTTTACTGTAGGATCATCCTTCCTAAGAGTGGTGATATTCCCTTGAGAGTCTATTACATCTATTTCATATTGAGTAACTGGATCAGGTATAAGTGGATCGGTGTTATTCTTCAAGCTATTCTTGTTATTTGTCTTATGGATAGAGCTGCCAGCTGATTTCCATGCATCAGCAGATCTTGGATACCCATAAGCTCTAAGTTTTTGACCTGTAGTAAGATTATCCTCTCCTACTTTAATCGCTCTGTTAATCCAATAGCGTTTCCATTTTTCGTAATTAGTTGTTACTAATGTTCCTAAGTCAGTATTGTTTGCATCACTTATTATATCTGCAACTGTTTGGTCTGGTAGATTATCGAGATGTCTAGCCACAATGTCTACCTCGGCTATCTGACTGCTAAGACCTGGCTCTAGATTGTTTAATGCTTGAAATCCTCTAACTCTATTTGGGGTAAGGTTGACTATATAAGAAGCATCACCAATATGTTTAGGTTGTAATGCATTATCTCTTAATGTTTCGATAAATTTAACCGGATTTCTTTCCTTAATTGCGAGCGCTATATTATCATCAAGTAATACTCGAAGTAGGTCCTCAGATGATCTAACGCATCCATTTTTTATTACTGCTTTATCAAATTCAACAAATAAATCATCTATTAATCCTTCTGGAAGAACATCCTCATATTTTCCTACAATTTTTGCTATGACTTCTGCCCTTGTAAAAAGACCCGGCGCTTGTGCTTTCATTCTTTTCCAAGCATCTAATGCATCATCTCCAAGTCTATTTTTAATAATGAGTTCTGTGTCTGGATTCTCCTTATCCACCATCTTCCTGTAGTCACTAGGTGATGCTAGGTGATAGGATACATCACCTACTACAGCAAACACAGTCATTAGTGTGGTGATTCTTTGTAGGGCTTCACAAAACTCGGGATCTAATCCATCACATACTATATCTTGATTTAGAAATAATGCGCCAAGATCTCCAGTGGCTGCGGTAATTCCAAGATAAGTTCTAATTGCAGATCCCGCTGCTCTAGCAGCTTCACCGTCACCTGATGTGAGATTATCAGATATGATTACTTCATAGTTTCCTTCTCTATCAAAAAATATAGAATGAATACCTACTGTCCATCCACCGTCTGGTGGTATAGGACTGACATCTACTCCATCAATAGAAACTTCTATAAAATAATCTGTAATACAATCTGACTCTGGATA
>CAZQDZ010000078.1:5737-9151 GCA_964591455.1 uncultured Saprospiraceae bacterium | reverse complement strand
ATTGATCAAAATAAAGTCGCTCAAATTGTCCCAAACCACTTTCCATTGAGTATAAATAAAAAACTCCAAGCCCTATACACGAGAACTTGGAGTTTTTTTAGCTAATGCCTAGTACCTTATACCTAGCACCTTATTTCAACAAACTATCATACTTAGTCTTATTCCCTAACAAGCTAATAGCCTCTTTAATCTCTTCATCATTACGTAGACCCATCTTGATCTTGCCTTGCTCGTAGAAAAAACGACTTGCGATTTCCTTTTCGATTAAGCTAGTGATCTTGCCTTCGTATTTAGCGATATCTTTAATCTTTACTTGATTGATTTTACCAGCCGCATTTTTAAGTTCATCACTGATTTCAAAATTCTCCTCTTGCGCCTTCATCATCAACTTATTCAACATCTTTTCACTTTCAGACTCGTAGCTGTAGTCTCTCTTTTCCAAGAACTTGATGAACTGGTCAAAACCATCAAACTTATAATCTTCTATAGTCGGTGTCTCTTTCATTTGCGAAACGAACTCATTCACGAAAGAGAAAATCAAATACTTACTTCTAAGACTCTTGATTACTCTCAACTCCTCGTTCTCTCCTACCAGCATGTCAGGCTTTACCCCACCACCGTCAAGAACAGGCCTACCGCTTCTAGTCTTAAATGGTGTACGCTCTACGTCTGGAATATCTAATGGCTCTCCATTGTTATATTTCACACTTTGTATACATCTTCCACTTGGGATATAATACTTCGCCGTTGTTAATTTTACTTTAGAGTTATATCCTACGTCTCTCGTGTTCTGAACAAGACCCTTACCATAAGAACGCTGGCCAAGAAGCACGCCTCTATCTAAATCCTGCAACACACCAGACACTATCTCCGATGCAGAAGCCGAACCATTATCTATTAATACTACCAATGGAATTTCTTCATCGACAGGCTTGTTTAAAGTCTTAAATGATCTGTCCCAATCTTTCACTTTACCACGTGTCGTTACTACAAGTTCATTCTTAGGAACGAATACATTACTCACATCAACAGCCTCCGTAAGCAGACCACCTCCGTTGCCTCTCAAATCGAAAACAACGCCCTTCAAGTTTGGATTCTCTTCTTTCAATTTCTTAACAGCCGCGCCTACATTCTTACCCGCATTACGAGTGAAGGTAGTCAAGGCTACGTATCCAACCTCTTCAGAGATCATACCTGAGTAAGGTACATTTGGTACATTCACCTCATCACGGATCAGACTTATCTTTCTTTCCTTGTTTTCACCAAATCGCTTGATAGTTAATATCACTTCTGTTCCAGGATATCCTTTGAGGATGTCAATAACATCTTCGGTATTCTTGCCAGAAGTAGACTTACCATCTACAGCAAGAATAACATCTCCCGCTTTAAGACCTGCCTTCTGTGCTGGCTGACCTTCCCATGGTTCCGTAATCATGATCTGATTATCCACTTTACGGAACAGCGCTCCGATACCATTATACTTTCCTTCTGTGATGTATCTAAACCCTTCTATCTCAGACTCAGAGATATAGTTAGTATATGGATCAAGAGATTCCAGCATCGCATCTACGCCTATGCGCATCAGCTTAGCCGGATCTATATCATCTACATAGTAGGTGTTGATTTCCTTATAAAGGTTGGTGAAGATTTCTATGTTCTTAGAAATTTCGAAATACTTTTCGTGATTGGGTGGCGAGTCTATAGAGGCGCTGGTAAAGAAGGCGACCACGACTAAGCCTAACATTTTTAAATTAATGTTCGATTTCCACATAAGTTTGTACTTTAAACTGTTACTTTTTCTGACTTGGATTACGCCAAAAAGTCATCAATCGGGGAGAAAGAGCATAACTATTTCAGCAAAATATGTGGGAGGTATTTCCCTTAGTATATACAAAATGATGCCAAATAAGCCGCTGACCCTCAAGACAATCTACTGCGCTAGGTCAAATCAAAAAATCTTGCTATCTATAATCTGTTGGTTTGTTAACGATTAAATACATAAAACGCTAGCATCATGCAAGATAGCATTATATCTGCGATAAAAATTCTCTTAACATCTGCAGTGTGACATCTGGTGCATCTGCATGTACCCAATGCCCTGCATCCGCTATTTCTTTCATTTGATAATTGGGAAAGCACTCCTTCATCAGTTCCAGATCGGAGTCTATTATATGGCGTGATCTACCCCCTTTGATAAACAGAGTAGCCTCTTCATAAGGCGCAATGCAAACAATAGGGTCGAGGATTCGCTCATAATCGCGCTCGATGATCGGCAGATTCATCTTCCACTCATAACCGCCTTCCTTTTTGCGGGTCAGATTTTTGAGCAAAAACTGGATGACCCCCACCTCCTGCACATGCGCACTCATCGCCTCTTGCGCCTCACTCCTTTTTTCTAGACTACCTATGTCTACCGCATTGAGCGCATCGAATACCTGATCATGCCCTCTAGTCGAAGCCGTCGGTGAGATATCAATCACACTGAGCGACTCTACCATATCTGGAAAGTCCATCGCCATTTGCATCGCTGTCTTACCGCCCATCGAGTGCCCAACGATATGCGCCGAATGTATCCACTGGCTTTCCATGAAGGCCGCCAAGTCCTCTGCCATGACACTATAGTTATGGGTATCCATCCGCGGCGAGCGCCCATGATTTCGTTGGTCGACTATATATACCATATAATCCTCGGCTAGCTTTTTGGCGATTGTCTGCCAATTGTCCAGCATCCCAAACAAGCCGTGCAATATGATGACCGGATCTCCAGATCCAAATACTTTATGGTTGAGTTCCATGTGATTTTTCTTTATGCTGCTATCTTTTTAAATGCAGATTCAAAGGTAAGGTTTTGTTTTTTCTTGGGCGCTAAAAACCCGTCATCCGCTTGTACTCGGCAGCCTGAATACACATTCAGGATAGTCGTTGCTAGTATTCGCTCGACCGCTCATCCGTCACATCTCCTTCCTTCATCGTGCATACAGACTACCTCATATCGCTTCTACCGGGAGCGCAAAAAAGATTGATCTTTTTTATGGAATCTTGGAAAGGTGGACGTCTTATATGTGTGGTGCATGTATGTGGTGATCCGATATGGTGTCCCATGACGTGTGGGCGCCAAGCGCGGCGCCCCTGCATCGCACATCATGATGTAAGGTCGCCACGCTTGGCGCCCCCTGTATGTGGTGATCCAGCACGGCTCCCTATGATATGGGCGATCCGATATGGTGTCCCATGACGTGTGCGTCAGGCATGGCGCCCCTACATCGCACACCATGAGGTACGGTTGCCACGCTTGGCGCCCCCTGTATATGGTGATCCAGCACGGCTCCCTATGATATGGGCGATCCGATATGGTGTCCCATGACGTGTAGGCGCCAGGCATGGCGCCCCCATATCGCACACCATGACGTACGG
>CAZQDZ010000078.1:0-5637 GCA_964591455.1 uncultured Saprospiraceae bacterium | reverse complement strand
TCGCCACGCTTGGCGCCCCCTGTATGTGGTGATCTAGCACGGCTTACTATATATGGGTGATCCAATATGGTGTTCCATGACGTGTGGGCGCCACGCATGGCACCCCTACATCGCACATCATGACGTACGGTCGCCACGCTTGGCGCCCCCTGTATGTGGTGATCTAGCACGGCTTACTATATATGAGTGATCTGACATGGTGTCCCATGACGTGTGGGCGCCAAGCGTGGCGACCTTACGAACGGGACGAAAACAAAACAAAACGAAAAACGAAAAAAATGAATAAACTACACCACCGCCAATCCTACAGGCTACAAAACTATGACTACGGCAGGGCCGGAGCATACTTTGTAACCATTAATGCACAAAATAGAACTCATTACTTTGGCAAAATCAAAAACGGGATTATGTGTTTAAATAAAATTGGAACAATCGCACATCAGGAATGGTTAAAAACGGCAATCATACGTTCGAGTAGTAATATTATCCTAGGCGAATTTGTGGTCATGCCTAATCATGTGCATGGTGTTATTATTATTGGACAAAATGAACACAATGAAACTCTAAAGTCAAACTCCAAAAATGAATTTGGGCCGCAAAGAAAAAATCTAGGATCTATAATGCGTGGTTTCAAATCGGCAGTTACGATTAACGCTAGAAAAATAAATCCAAAGTTCGGCTGGCACACAAGATTTCATGACCATATAATCCGAAACGAAAAATCACTCCACAACATCCAAAACTACATAGCAAATAATCCCAGGAATTGGGAGAAAGATAAGTTTTACACCCAGATGTAAGGGCACCGTGCATGGCGCTTATATGAATGATGGTAACGCTGCGCAGTGTGTTATGGTGTAAGGTCACCACGCCTGGCGACCCCTGTATATGGTGATCTTGCATGGTGCCTCATGACGTGAGGTCGCCAAGCATTGCGTTCATGTATATGATGATTCTAGTTGATGCCTCATGACGCAGGCGCACGATGCATCTGCCCTAAATCTTGGTGTTTTTTTTAATATACAATTACGTATCGCCCTTAAGTCCAGGGCAAACGCATCAAAATTTATTTATACAAAAATATGCTTTGATTATAAACGATTTATAAATTAGGCAAAACAAATAGTAAAACAATAATTTTGTAATTAGATGATTATTAGGCATAAAATTTTTTGATACGTTTGCCCTGCCTGCCCCCCCCCTCATTTTAACATACTATTTATAGTGTGCTTAATTTTCCTTTGCTTTGCTTCCTGTGAGAAAGAAAAAGAAACCCTCCTTCAGTCACCTGAAACAATAGAACTAAGAAATGATAGAGCTAGTCAGGATCAAACAATGTCCTCTGGAGAAAGAAAATTGATGATACTAGGAGAAAGGAAAAATAACCCTTTTACGATAGAAAATATCAATTTAGCTTCGGCTATTTTTTATGGAGAAGGTCACCAAATATTTGAACCAACGGATAGACATGTAAAGTTTATGCCAACGACACAAGAGCATATTGTCGCACTTGACAAATGGAGTTTAGAAACTTTAATACCATATTTTGACTATCCTATGGATTCTGAGATTATAGAAGAAGGCGATTATTACATAGACCCAGAGGTTTCTGATCCACTATATACCTATCAATATGCTACTCTTTCTGTAGAACAAGAATTACCAAACGTCCCTTCAGAAATTCTTGATGAACTTTATATCAATTTTAACAATCCTTTATTATTAGCTACTAGTTTTGATATGACAGGTCATTCTGATGAAATCAATTCTTATGTTATGAAAGGCGGCATTAGAAATATTGAGGATTTAGATCCAACAAATCAATCTCGAATTCCTGAGCTTCCAATCGAATGCCCGGATGGTTGTAATCCAGTTCTTATTCTTAATGATGCAGTCAGACCATTTACGTTTGAATGGGCCTGTGAGTGTGAGCCAGGGCCTCCAAATTTGAATGCGTGTGGATGTCCAATTCCTTCAAATGATAGATATCCAGCTGGATGTGTAAGGGTACAGAATGATATTGGAAATGAAGGCGTAATACTTGCTCAGGTTAAACTAAAAGACGGATGGGTTGGTTCAGATATAGTTTTTACCGACGAAAATGGGTGTTTTGTACATCGAGAAGAGTATGCTGGTAACATGTCTTATCGAGTAATCTTCGCGAATGAAAATTGTGAGGTTAGAAATTTTGCTAATTTGTTTGGAGCGAAAATAGAAAAAGATAGAATTATAAGAAGAGGAGCCCCGCCTTACAATCAATTTTCAAGACTGTATGATGCAATTATTGATAGACGAGATTGGGCAAACTCACACTCTCTCAATACAGATTTTAATTATAGAAATGCAGCAAGAGCAGACGGAATTCCCCAACCTAGAAAGGGTATTAATATTTTACTCAGGGCTGGTAATGCCCCAGGAGCCGCACCCATGTTGCAAGGAAATCCTTATAATTCTAATGTTAGCGTCGCTGTAATTCTCATATTTCCTTTTAATGTTATTAATTTCTTAACAACTGGTCTGCAGCCTGATATAGTTAATCTATACGGTCCAGTTGAAACTTCAACAGGATTTAACAATACTGGATTTCATGAATACGGACACTCTTCACATCATGCTGTAGCAGGAGAGTCATTTTGGCGAAGGTATAGAGACCACATTATTGCAAATAACTTCGGATGGGGCACATTTCCAGATTTGAATGGCGACAACGGTAAAAAGTGTGCCCTAGGAGAAGGAGTAGCATGTTATATCGAAAATCGATATGGCACAACTGCATTTGGTGTAAATGTTGCAGCAGGTGGTGAAGGTATAGATTTTCTGAATAATTTTGTTCCTGTAGGGCTATTGTTTGATTTGCAAGATACAAACGATGATATGGTTACTGACCCTAATACACTTGAAAGCATAACAGAAACAACAAATGGATTTACTCCCAAAATGTTTTTCGATGCACTTGATACACCAATTGGAGTTAAAAGTTTTGGCTATCGTCTAAAAAGTTTACATTTAACTAAGACTCCAAATAATGAAGAGACTTTTGACTCGGTTATTGACATCTACAATGTATTTGATTAAAAACCTTATTTATGAAATATTTAGCAATAATATTAGTGAGCATAACATTATGCTCATGCTTTAGAGAGCCTACAACAGCTGAACTTTTTGAACTGTGTCCTTATGAACACAGGTATGGAAGTGGGGCACACTATTTCGTAGTACCGATTACGATGAGTCCACATCAAATGAATTACAAAATCGGAGATACATTAACAGTTCAAATGGATTTTCCAGATTCTCTGTACGACCTCGCCAAGGATGTAACTTTCCTTGTTGAAGACTTTCCTTTTATGCCTGCAACAGCCCTTTATCGTGTCAGATCAGATGGGTGGGATTCGGGATATAGACTTAACGAAGTATTGGTGGAAGACAAATACAGCCCTACATTTAATTCTCAGATAGATTTCGCTGATGATATGCGCGGCGTTTCTCTTTACCAAGATGGGAGGTATAACTTTGAGTATAAGATAGTGTTTGAAACCGCTGGCAATTATTGCACCTTTATTGCTGATCAGTATGTGCTAAATCTTGGAAGATTTGAGGATCAGTTAAACGCTGAAGCAAATGCTATAGAATTTGAAGGAAAATGCTCAGAAGGAGGTTTTTTTAATATTAGTATTATAGAGGGAGACCCACATTATGATGAATACAGTGAAGAACTTGTTTATCTAGATCAAGAGGTATTTCGGGATAACCTTGCTAGACCAGATGGAGTCGATAAGGATTTATATGGTAATGGTGCCATAGCAATTGATTGGCGCGGTATGTTTTGTTTTACTGTAGAAGAGTGATGTTGTATTTGATAGCGAGGATGCAGACCCATTATACATCCTCGTTTTTCTCCAAGCCTAGACGTTGGATAAGTAGTCTAAAAAAACCTACAATCTTCAAAATGAAAACAATAAACCTAATTCTCTTCCTACTTTGCTGTAGTTCCATATCTTCTCTAGCTGTCAACACCCCGAATGTTAAAAGCGATAGAAAAGAAATAGCTCGAAAGGATAACCTCAAACACCCATTGTCCTTAAAACAAGAAGCAAGTCTCTTTTTGCTTAAGAAATGGGCAAAACAAAAAAATAAAAAAAGAGACAACTCAAAAAATAAGAAAACAAATGGTCCTGCTATTGCCTCTTTTTTTGGCAGTATCCTTTCTGGGATTGGCTTAATAGTGGCTTTCTCTCTTGGTAATATTTTGTGGCTAATAGTAGCAGGACTAATTGCCTCTTTTACGCTTTACTTGGGCATAAAAGGCCTTAAAAAAGCTAAAAATGAACCAAAAATATATGGAGGGAAGGCACTCTCTATAATAGGAATAGTCTTGGGTTCTGTTAGCGTTCTAATTACATATGTTATCTTAGCTTTTGGTCTTTTTATTTTGGGGGTACTATTCGTTTTTAGTAGGTGAGGCAATAATTTAAACAGTGCTAATTTCATTCTGCGTTTTTCGAGCTAGGGGTAGAAGTGGTATGAAGTGTAGCCAATCACTAATGAAGGAATGGCTAGTGACGGATGAGCGATTGAGCGAATACTAGATAGCCATATCCTGAATAGTGATGGGTAAGCTGAATACAAACGGATGGCCCGCCCCGAATTTTCTCGGGGAGCTCCCAGTAAAGAAAAAATCAAAACCTATACCCAACCGTCGTCTTAGCAAAGAAGTCACTCCCATTTGCATTTGCATCAAATCCATTAAAGAGGCCTCTATTCGTATTGGGTGCACCGCTAGATTCAAACGTATAGTTAAAAGCTTTGCCGCCACCTATATTCACTTCTATTAAAAATCCTTTTGGGGTTACCCATTTGAAGCCTGCTGCAAAACCATAAGTGTTGACAGATTCAATCCAGCCATTATCCACCACGGCGTCATCATTTCTATTCTCCGCAATGCGTTTTTTTGTGCCCCCATAAATTCCTAGATAAAACCAGTCTCCACCTACTCGAGGTTCTAGATAATACTTCCCCATGAACCTGAAATTATAGCCAGACTTGGTAAGTCTTTCTCTTGGATCGAAAATACCTGAAGTGGTGATGTTTCCATATTCTGTTCCAGCAAATAACTCTACACCTAAATGTCTATCTGGGATGTATTCTACGGAAACTACTGGTCTGCCAAATGCAAAACTAAGTGGGTTAGATTTTACTTCCAGTTGCGCAAATACAGAAGTTGCACAGAAAATGCAAGTGAGTGTTATGGCTATAAACTTTAAATTTTTCATTGATTGTCTTTACTTTCTACTTAAGAAGGAAGAAGTATAAGTCCTTTAAATTCACGAAAAATATCCGCCGCACCAAATTTTAGCTACACTTTAAGATACTTTTCACGTATTAATGACTGTATCTTGACTAGATAATTGTGACTAAGGCATTACCCTACGAGTTCAAACCTCGCATATAGTTCTTCTTTAAACATGCCCCTTCTCCTTACTTCCGCGATAGCATCGCCGTGAAACTTACCTTTATGGGCGAATGCTTCCATCTGTTGGGAAGTCTCCCAGATACTAAAAGTGACTTGCATAAAAAATGGCCGCTCTCCAACCCCAATAGAAAAACGGCGCCCATCTCTCTGAAAAACAACTCGAC
>CAZQDZ010000077.1:0-9675 GCA_964591455.1 uncultured Saprospiraceae bacterium | reverse complement strand
CCCGACCCCCTCGGTGTAAACGAGGTGCTCTGAACCAACTGAGCTAATCACCCTATGTATACTCAAAACAATGAAATCATTATTTCAAAGCGACTGCAAATATAGATGCACCAACAACGACTAGCAAATTATACTCCAAAATAATTATGCTTAAGTAATTTCGAGGTATGAAAGACATAAACCCTTGGAAAACAATTAGTTCTGATAAGATATATTCGAATCCGTGGATAGATTTATATCACAATAAGGTAATAACACCTGGCGGAAACGAAGGAATTTATGGGAAGGTTCACTTTAAAAACATTGCGGTAGGGGTTATTCCACTGGATAAAAATGGTGACACTTACATCGTTGGACAGTACCGATATACCTTAGATCAATATAGTTGGGAGATACCCGAGGGTGGTTGTCCAGAAGGCCAGAAACCCATTAATGCTATTAAGCGCGAACTCAAAGAAGAAACTGGACTATCTGCCTCCAAATGGCAAAAGGTTATGACTTTACACACTTCTAATTCAGTCTGTGACGAGGTCGCTTACCTATATGTAGCTTTGGGACTCTCTGAAGGTACTGCACAACCCGAGGATACCGAAGAGTTGGTTGTAAGGAAACTACCCTTTACAGAATTGGTTGATATGGTACATCAAGGCAAGGTCACCGATGCGATGTCGGTAGCTGCTATTCTAAGAGTCAATCACCTGCTAGGCCAAGGAGGGTTCTAATACAAAAAAGGCCTATCCTGCCCATTTTGTAAAACCCATTTTTCCATGAAGGAATTCTGCAAGATACATCTGTTCCACTTGACCAGGCGTGGGTATGAGTTTAGCCGAGACACCTAAATGAGAATAATCCATAATAGAAGTGTAACCAGATCTACTGATAATTTCTCGGCTACCTAACAAAATATCATTGATTATCTGGGAAGATGCTAGAGAGTAGGTAGTCCAATTGGCTGGTACTTTATTACCTAATGCTGGTAGCTTATCTGTACCTCTAACCAGGCAAATGTTAGCTTTAGATGAGAGAAAATGATTAATTAATTGTTCTTCCAGTTTTGTTCTGGCAGGCTCTGGTCCTGATAGAATAATCGCCGTGTCAAAGTCATATTGTTGTGTTATGGATTTCCTTTTTTCCATCCTTGACAGAGGCCCTATAAACTTTTGATTATTGACATTAGGATTGAGACTTAGTGCTCCAGATAGCATTCTTTCCTTGGAATCTGGCACCCAACAAGTGTCGAAAGCATTCAGAATTCTAGTATTTATGCTGTTTAATAAGCGTTTTAGCCATTGTTGTTTGCATTGGATATTGAGCTGATGAGAAATAATAATACTCTTAATGTTAGGACACCTGAATCCAAATCTGCTGTCTGAAATTATGAGTTGGGGTTTGTATTTCTTGCAAAGACGTCTAGCTTGTCTATGTTCCTTTATTATAGCGGCTAACACTTTGAATCCATTCTGGATCAGTATGCTAGACAGTGTAATACCATGATACTTTACGTTATAGGAGGCAAGTTCTTCAGATTTAAGACAAGGAAATTCTCGTTGTAGTAGCTTAAGGGATTCACCATCCCCGCAGAGGATAACATCTATATTACTATCTAGAAGTTGTCTGATAATAGGAATACATCTTGTGGCATGTCCCAATCCCCAATTCAAAGGAGCTATGATGACTGTGCTACAATCAGATGGTATCAGAGCCATAATCAGTTTAAGTAGATTCTATTCGGATTTCATCATTAAACTTATTCAGAAACTTATATTGGGTTATTTGCAGGGCATTGTCTGAGAATAACTTAATCCATCTTTTGTGCTCCATATACCACTTCATCTGCCTAGTGTATAGGCCTTTCTTAAAGTAAGTATAGAGCAGTGGATTGACTTTTAGCGAGATAGCAGCATTAGGATAAGTCTCTATAATAAATCTTAGATGTCTTTCTATCTCATCAGGAAGCAGCTGTGTTGGTTCTATTTTACCAGATCCATTACAAGAAGGACAGGTCTCTGATGTATTGATTTTCAGTTCTGGCTTTACCCGCTGCCGTGTTATCTGAATTAGTCCGAACTTACTTAGAGGTAATACGGTATGCTGCGCTCTGTCAGCTGCCATGTATTCCTTCATCCTCCCATAGAGGATATTTTTGTTCTCCTTATTGCGTTGATCTATGAAGTCTATGATGATTAATCCTCCTAAGTCTCTAAGTCTAAGCTGTCTTGCTATTTCTTTAGCGGCGTCCAGATTTACTTTTAGGGCTGCAGCCTCTTGATCTCTAATCTGTGCTTTGGGGCCACTGTTCACATCTATTACATGCATGGCCTCAGTATGCTCTATGACAAGGTAGGCCCCACTAGCCATGGTCGGCGTCTTAGAGAAGCTTGATTTAATTTGTTTGTTGATACTGAAGTTGTCGAAGATTGGTTTCTTTCCTTTGTATTGGGAAAGAATTTTTACTTGGTGAGGCGCAACATTTTGAAGATAATTTTTGGTGTCATCGTACATTTCTTTGTCATCGATGACTACTCTGTTGAATGAATCATTGAGTATATCTCTCAGAAATCCTCTTGTTTTGTCTACTTCGCTAAGCACCTTATCTGGTTTGCTAGAGCTGCCTAGACCTTCTGTAATTGTTTGCCACTTTTTAGTTAGGTTACTGATTTCATCGTGTAAGTCAGCAACTTTTTTTCCTTCTGCAGCCGTTCTTATAATGATGCCGAAGTTCTTCGGCTTGATGCTTTCTACGAGTACTTTTAGCCGTTTTCTTTCTTCAGCCTGTACAATCTTCTTTGAGACAGAAACATTGTTTTTAAATGGAGTCATGACCATAAATCGTCCAGCAAGCGTGATTTCACATGTGAGACGAGGTCCCTTGGTAGAGATTGGTTCTTTAAGAATCTGAACTAGACAAGGCTGATTTTTCTTAAATACGCGATCTATCTTCCCATTTTTTTCGTTTTCTGGCAGAATTTTGAAATTTTCCAGAAGATGACCAGGTAATTGTTTATCCAGTGCTTGTCTTGTAAATTTTTGTACCGATTTTATCTGTGCACCTAAATCTGTATAGTGGAGAAAGGCATCCTTTCTCTTACCCACGTCTAAAAAAGCAGCGTTTAGGCCTGGCCTCAAAGTCTTGATATATGCGAGAAATATATCACCAACCGAGTAATCGCTGTCGCCTTTTTGAGTGTGTAGCTCGACGAGTTTGCGATTTTCTAACAGGGCTATTTCTACTTCAGTGGGAGTTGATTTGACAAATAACTCCTTATCCAAAGCAATTATATTTTATGAATTCAGGATCTGTTGCGAAAATAATCTGGGCAAACTGGAATTGAATGAAATGGAAACTTGGGAATGTACTTGCTTCCTCAGATGACCTGATGTTCTGTTTGTTAAATAAAGAAGGGATAAAATGGCTAGCTCATAAGGGTATCAAATGAGCTAACTCTATTTATTTATTCTTCTTCTTGTGTCTGTTCTTTCTAAGTCTCTTTTTTCTCTTGTGAGTAGAGATCTTATGTCTTTTTCTTTTTTTACCGCAAGGCATATAGTTCTTATTTTTTTAAATTATCACACTTTGTTTGGTATTCGGCAGCAGAGACATCCCCTTTCTGTCGAAGCACTTCTGCTAGCATACAATATGAATTTGCAAAAGATGGGCGAAGTTCGATAACTTTTTCCAATCTTTCAACTGCTTTGTCAAATTGGCCTGTTTGTAATGACAGGCGCGCTAGTTGCATAATCACCGTAACGTTCTCCGGATGATTTTCGTTCAGTTCTCTTAACATCAAGACGCCTTTCATAGGATTGTCCTCTAAAGGCACTTCCACATAAGTAAGCGCCAAATTGACTTCATTGTCTATATCTGATTCTAGAGACAACGATTTTTCAAAGGAAACTCTGCTCTTTTCTATGGCATATTGCTTTTCATTTTCATCAGTTGCTCTCTGAGCGGCTATAGAAAACGTAGTACCTGCAATGCCCCAAGAAGAGGCATCTTCTCTTTCATTCGCTATTTTTTCCGCAAAATATCCAGATATCAATGGATAAGACTCTGAATACCATATGGACGCTAAAGATTTGTAGTATTCTAGTTTCTCACCGACGAGATCAGAATTCTGTATACGTTCATTTAGCTGAGAAATTTCTACACGAGCACCTGGGGTTATTTTTCCCATTGCCTCTGATATCACTCGATCTATGCTAAGGAGTTCAAATTTTGTTGCCCTTGACTTTTCAAGGTTTATTTGCTTTTTTGATTTAGTACTGCAGCCAAAATATAAAAGAAAGAAAAGTGCTGTGAACAAGCCAATTGTTAATATTTGTGCTCTATTCAGCATACGTTAGTTTATTCGGTAACATTTTGTTTGTCCTCTTCAGGTAATGAAGATACCTTGGATTTTACTTGATCCACAAAAATTTTAGCTGGTTTGAAAGAAGGAATATAGTGCTCAGGAATTTCTATAGCAACATTTTGCTTTATATGCCTGCCTATCTTCTTTGCTCTCTTCTTAATAACAAATGATCCGAACCCTCTGATGTAAACATTTTCACCGGAAGAAAGGGAGGTTTTTACCTCTTTGAAAAATTCCTCCATAGTAACTAGGACATCAACTTTAGGAACGCCTGTCTTCTCTGATATGACTGCTACTAAGTCGGCTTTTCTCATTTTGTCGTAAATTATTGATTAGTAAGTAATTACGCTGCCCTTTTTTAAATAGGGTTGGCAAATTTCGGAAAAAATATCATTTAGAAGAATATTTCGTATTCTTTTTTGGTAAGTCGATAATTATTATTCTAATCTAGACCTAAATGGCTCTGTTTCAATAATATACAAATGCAAAGTGTCATATCAATGTGAAATTACCTAGTTTCGTGCTTTTTTTAAGGATAATATCCTCAAACACAACTTTATGATCTATTCAATGACTGGTTTTGGCTCATCTCTAAGGGAAATAGGGCAACGTACCTACCAATTTGAAGTAAGATCACTCAATGGTAAGACAACTGACATCAGATTCAAGACCAGTATTAATCTCAGAGACAGAGAATTGGCTCTAAGGCGTCTTGTTATGGATATGGGTTTGCGTGGAAAGTTCGATATCAATCTAAGTTTGAGTGCTGGTGATGAACTCGACAATAGTATCAATACTGAATTGCTTGCTCGATATTATAAAGATTTGATGGAATTCACAGAGAAGCATGGCATAGAGTCAGGTGATATTATTCAGTCTCTAGTGAGATTACCTAATGTGATAAAGGCAGGAGATAATCATATTTCCGATGAAGATTGGGCAGAAATGGAAGGTATGATTCGTGAGGCGATGGATATGCTTAATGAATTTAGAATGACAGAAGGCACTTCCATAGAAAAAGACCTTAGGGAAAGGGTGGCTGGCATTGTTGAGGCCTTGGAAGCAGTAAAGTCTTTTGAAACAGAAAGAGTCACCGCGATAAAGAATAGAATAAAAAAGAACCTCAAACATCACATGGGAGATGAGGCAATAGATGAGAATAGGTTTGAACAGGAGTTATTATTCTATTTGGAAAAACTTGATATCAATGAAGAAAAAGTACGCTTAGCACAACATTGTAAATTCTTCATTGAACAATTGAATACGCCTACTATCCAAAAGGGAAAGAAATTAAGCTTTATCAGTCAGGAAATGGGAAGAGAAATAAATACCCTTGGCGCCAAGGCACAGCACTCGGAAATTCAGCAACTAGTTGTCAAAATGAAAGATGAACTCGAGAAAATCAAGGAACAAATCATGAATACTCTGTAATTTAAAATTAAGAGCTACTATCGATGCTCCTCATATATATGACATGGTAGTTTTTACCGCCCCATCTGGTGCTGGTAAAACAACAATTGTAAAACACTTACTGGATAAGTATCCTGAGCAGCTTTCATTTTCTATCTCAGCCACTACTCGAGAAAAAAGAGAACAAGAGACCCACGCAAAAGATTATTATTTTCTATCGCCTAAAGATTTTAGACAGAAGATAGAATCTGACCAATTTGTGGAATGGGAAGAAGTATATGAAGGTGGATATTATGGGACACTAGAGTCAGAAATAGACCGGATAATCGGAATGGGGAAAAAGGTGGTCTTTGATATTGAAGTCAACGGTGCGCAAAACATCAAAGATAGATTTGGCAATAAATGCTTGGTCATATTTGTAAAGCCACCTTCGTTTAGAGTATTAGTGGACAGATTGACTAAGCGAGGTACTGAAACACCAGATAGTTTGAAAAAAAGAATTTTACGAATCAAAAAGGAATTATTATTCGTAGACGCATTTGATAAGGTCTTACTCAATGATCAGTTAGATACTACACTCAGGGAAGCTGAAAGCATTATGGAATCGTTAGTAATATCGCAAGAGGAATTATGACACCTAAGACTAAAACAACAGAAGGAGTAACCATCAGCATTATATCTTATTACGAGGAAGGCTCTTCTAGACCCCTAAATCAATACTATGCCTTTTCATATGTGGTAGAAATTGAAAATAACAGCCCTTTCGAAATACAGTTGCTCAGACGATATTGGATAATAAAGGATGCAAACAGTGATGTAAAAGAAGTAGAAGGTGCAGGAGTCATTGGGAAAAACCCCATACTCAAGCCAGGAGAAATGCATACATATTCTTCATGGAGTCCCTTGGCTACCCCAATAGGAAAAATGGCAGGTTATTATACTATGAAACGCTTGATGGACGGCAGTCAGTTTAAAGCATATATCCCAGAATTTCAACTCGTAGCGGATTACATTAATAATTAATACCTCTAATTCTTAGTTCCTAGTAACGGTGGTTATTTAAATTAGCATTATCCTTATGATGTGCCACCATTAATAACATTTACTGAAAAAGGGCTCTACTGCGCCAAGGCGAAAGTATATATAGACCCTTGGAAATCAGTATCCAGAGCACTTATTACACATGGACATTCAGATCATGCTAGACGTGGTCATGGTGCTTATTTATGTCATCATGATTCAGTCAATATTCTTATGCATCGACTAGGAAAGATATCTGTACAAGGTATTTCTTATAGAGAACCCTTAGTTATAAATGGCGTGACCATCACCTTTCATCCTGCTGGCCATGTTTTTGGTTCTGCACAGATTAAGTTAGAGGATAATAAAGAGCGCTGGGTTATTTCTGGGGATTATAAGTTAGACAATGATGGGGTGGCAACCCCTTTTGAAGTAGTCCAATGTGATCATTTTGTGACAGAAAGCACCTTTGGGCTGCCCGTATTCAGATGGAAAAAACAGCAAGAAGTCTATGACGAGATAGATCAGTGGTGGCACGAAAACTCCAAGAAAAATAAGGCCTCAATGATTTGTGCTTATTCATTGGGTAAAGCGCAACGCGTCATTAAAAATATAGATACTAACATAGGACCAATAGTCACTCATCCTTCCGTGGAAGCTATAAATATACTCATACGTGAATCCGGAGTAGAACTACCAACAACATATTCTATTAAAGACCTTTCCACTGAAGACTTGTCCAAAGCTATGTTCATTTGTCCCTCTTCTGCTCTATCAGGAAAATGGCTTCAAGGGATTAAGCAGATCTCTGTGGCCACGGCTTCAGGATGGATGGCAGTTAGGGGTAAGCAGAGAAGAAGAAATCCAGAGAAGGGATTTGTGCTATCAGATCATGCAGACTGGACCGGGCTTAATAAAGCTGTGGTAGAAACTGGTGCTGAGCATATTTATGTTACTCATGGTTATACAGAGATATATGCTAAGTATCTTAGAGAAAAGGGACTTAATGCAAGGGTGGTCAGCACACAATATGAGGGGGAGGCATTGGAATCAGTAAGCACTTCAGAATGAAGGCATTCTCTCAGATTTACAGAAGTCTTGAGAGTACGATAAGTACACCCAAGCGGATAGCAATTATTTCAGATTTTCTACGACAAGCTTCTGATACAGATATACTTTGGACAATTGCATTATTTACTAACAAAAGTCCACGGCGAACTATAGTAACATCATATTTGAGATTATGGGCTACAGAAATCGCCGATATTCCAGATTGGCTCTTCGAAGACACGTATCATATTGTAGGAGATCTAGCAGAAACAATCGCTAAAATCACACCTCCACCAACAAAATCTTCAGATTATTCACTTTCCTACTGGGTTGAAAAACTGATTGATTTAAAAGACAAAGAAATACCTGAGAAGAAAGAGGCGATACTCGAAGCGTGGGGAATACTTGATGCTGACGAGCGCTTTTTATTTAATAAACTGATTACAGGAGGATTTAGAATTAATGTATCGCTGCGAACAATTGTTAAAGCTTTATCTACTGTAATAGACCAGGAAGAGAATGTGATATCGTATAAGCTGATGGAAGATTGGAATCCACAAACAATTACATTCGAAGACTTGCTATTGAGAGATGATCCTATTGCAGGCTTATCTAAACCTTATCCTTTTTATCTGGCGGCGCCATTGGATTTAGATATAATCAAACTAGGTTCTCCTAGTGATTGGCATGCAGAGTATATCTGGGATGGCATGAGGGGTCAGCTCATTAAGAGAGACAAGTATATCTTTTTGTGGTCAAAAGAGGAAGAACTGATTATAGATCAATTTCCTGAATTCAAATCATTAGCTAGTGTAGAATCCGATTTTGTCATTGATGGAGAAATATTGGTTTTCAAAGAAAATCAGGTTAAAGGTTTTGATTATGTTCAAAAGAGGATTGGTAAAAAGAAGGTGACAAAGAAAATCATAGAATCCTACCCATCTATTTTCATGGCTTATGATATAATGGAATTGGCGAAACAAGATATACGTAAGCTTGCTCAAGCTGATCGGCGAGCGAAACTAGTGTCTCTGTTAAACCAAAATGATTTATCTGGACTGGTTAAGGTATCCCCCCTGATTCCATTTAATGATTGGACAGAACTCTCTAAAATAAGGACCCAGTCTCGAGAGCAGGGTGCAGAGGGGCTCATGCTTAAGTCAAAATCTGGACCCTATAAGTCAGGTAGACAAGGAGGTGATTGGTATAAATGGAAAGTAGATTTAATGACATTTGTAGGTGTCTTACTATATGCTCATCGCAGTCATGATAGGAGGGCTAATCTATATTCTGATTTTACTTTTGCAGTCAGAGATGGAGAAAATCTAGTCCCAATCACAAGGTCTAACATTGATCTAACCGATGAAGAACTTTTCCAAATAAGCCAATTTGTGCGGAAAAATACGGTTGAAAAATTCGGGCCGGTAAGTAGTGTTATACCAAAATTGGTGTTCGAATTGGGCTTCGAAGGTGTCTTAAGTTCTAATCGTCGGAAGGCAGGAATATCGCTTAGATCGCCAAGAATTTTATGCTGGAGACACGACAAAACCATAAATGATATCGATAATTTAGAAGATATTTTAAGATTTTTAAAATAAATATTTTTAGGATAAATTACTGATATTCAAGGTATAATACATATTAAAAAATAAACGTATTAAAATATTTTGTAATACATAGGGGTAGCTGCTTCCACATGTTGTCCTATTACTGTTAAAGTACCTTTTCTCGGACCCATTCTATTTCTATACGGGTCAATCTTTTCAAATACTAACATTTCTAAACAAAAAATGATGATCAAACATCTACTAGGTGTAGTGATGCTTATGTGCATTGCCACCAT
>CAZQDZ010000076.1:0-9747 GCA_964591455.1 uncultured Saprospiraceae bacterium | reverse complement strand
ATTACTATCTCTATGAATCTGCTGATTTATGGTGCATCTTAGATGCGCTATTCAGATTTTTTATATAACAATTGGATTATTAAATGAAGAGAATTGCATTACTGACATCAGGCGGAGATGCCCCTGGAATGAATGCTGCAATCAGAGCAGTAGTAAGGACAGCCATTTATAACAATGTTGAAGTCTATGGTATATATAGAGGCTATGACGGACTTATAAATAATGATCTCAAGAAAATGGGAAAGGCAGATGTAGCAAATATTATCCACAGAGGAGGTACGGTGCTCAAGACAGCTAGAAGTGAAGAATTTAGAACACAGGCAGGAAGAAGTAAAGCCTATGAGACCTTGCAATCAGAAAAGATAGAAGGTCTGGTAGTCATAGGCGGAAATGGGACCTATACAGGTGCTCTCAAACTCGCTGAAGAGCATGAAATAAAGGTTATAGGTGTACCAGGTACAATAGATAATGATATATATGGCACAGACTACAGTATCGGGTTTGATACTGCAATAAATACTGCAATAGATGCAGTAGACAAGATTAGAGACACAGCAGATTCTCATTCAAGACTATTCTTTATAGAAGTTATGGGTCGTCATTCTGGTTATATTGCTCTACACACAGGTATAGGAAGTGGCGCCTCGGCGATATTTCTTCCTGAGAAGGAAAATTCTGTCCTTGAATACATTGATACACTATATAAAGGTGCCAGAAGAAGTAAGTTATTCAACCTGGTCATTGTTGCAGAAGGTAATAACTCTGGTAATGCACATGATATTGCCTCGATTGTAGCCAAGAAGTATGAAAAATTGGATGTTAAAACTACTATTATTGGCCACCTTCAAAGAGGAGGCTCCCCTACCGCTAGCGACAGGGTATTATCTAGCCAATTGGGATTTCATGCGGTGGAAGGTATACTTGCAGGTCAATCGAAGGTGGCTGTAGGTGTTGTCAATAAAGAAGTTACTTTTACAAAACTAGAAGATGCTATTACTCTAAAGAAAGCACCGGATGATAGCATGATTCATATGTCTGAAATCTTAGCTTTATGATTGCAGAAATTACAACTAAAGTTTCCAAAGAAGAAGATGCCAAAAGTCTTGTACAGCAACTGTTACAATTAATCTTGTGGTTTGAGCTTGTACAAATAAAATATTCAGCTAGTACAATTGGAAAGGTAAATATTATGAGGAAAAAGAGTTTTTAATATCCTTCAAGACATCGATGGAGAATAAAGATAAAGTTGTAGAACATATAGATGCCAATCATCCTTATGATATACCTTATATTTCAGCTAAAGAAGGAACGATAAATGATTCCTATAAAACTTGGATGCAAGAACTTCTTGGATAAATGATAAAACGCTATCTGTTTTTACTTTCAATGATTTGGATTTGTCCAATGGTTACATTTGGCCAGACTGAATTTGCCGATACAATAATAGATGCATTTTACTCTGGAACCAATCCTGAGTTTAATGATTTTTATGGAAATAACGGTACCTCTGATGGGTGTAGATTATTCTTGATAGATCCAGAAGTATGCTTGGGAGATACAGATTTTGTAGTATGTCTACCAGAAGGAAGTTATATCACTGTTGGATTTACAGACAACTTGATTTTCGATGCGCCAGGACAAGATGATTTATTTATACAAGAACAAGGTGGTGGCCAAGAATTAGGTGAAGTGTGGGTCAGCCCTGATGGGGTTAATTTTACCTTTTTGGATACGCTAAATGGTAGACTGATTAATAGTTATGATTTAGCTGATTATCCCTATGATGATGTCGTCAAAGCAGTAAGAGTAATTGGATTGGATTTCGGAGGATGTAATCCAGGTCTTGAGCTTCAGCGGGTTTTTGGTATCCAAGGCGCTAACTGTGATTGTGGCGCTCAACTAGGCTCCTTCCCTACAGATATATGTGCCGTGGATACGACTGTCTTTCTTAATCAATACTTGCTTAGTGATACAGATGGTATCTGGTCAGGTATTGGAGTAAGTCAGGACTCTATATTCAATCCAAAAGATTTTCAAGAACAAAGTGATGTTGAAGTATTCTTTCTTGTTAATGAGGGCCACCCTATTTGTCCTGTTGATTCTGTCAGATTTCAGATTGATTTAGCAATCTGTGATTGTTTAGGGACACCTAATGGACGTGCAGAGATAGATGGTTGTGGCTTGTGCCTATTCCCAGAAGACCCTAGTTTCGATGATTGTGCTGATTGTCTGGGTGTACTACAAGGCGATGCTGTGATAGACACTTGTGGAGTTTGCTTACCTATAGATGACCCAGAATTTAATAATAGCTGTAGAGATTGTGAAGGGATTATTTTTGGAAATGCTATTATAGATTTATGTGGAAAATGCTTGTCTCCAGAAAATCCAGATTTCAATAATACTTGCACAGAAATATTTAATCTATACCTCCCCAACATTTACGATTTTAGTAGCGAGGAGAGTTTATCTATTGGTCCTTTATACCACCCTGATAATGCTGGGCAACTTGTTCATTTTGAAGTATATGATAGGTGGGGTAATTTGGTATATGGCGTATATGATGCGCCATTATCAGAAATAAGTCAATGGTGGGATGGACGATTTAATGGGACTCAAGTAAACACAGGTATTTACGTCTACAAATTACTGATTGAATTTTCGTTTAGGGAAGATTTTGAGTTCGTGGGATCTATAAGTTTAATTAATTAGAATATGAAAATCCACTTAATAGAAACGGGATGGTTTAAATTGGATGGCGGCGCGATGTTTGGTGTTGTCCCTCACAAATTATGGTCACAAATGAATCCACCCGATGAGAATAACATGTGTACCTGGTCAATGAGATGTGTCCTTGTAGAAGATGGTGATAGGAAAATACTGATAGATACTGGAATGGGCGACAAGCAAGATGATAGATTTAAGTCTCACTTCGAACCTCATGGACCGCATACATTAAATGATAGCTTGATTAAGATTGGAATACATCCAAATTCAATTACTGATGTTTTTCTAACTCATTTGCACTTCGATCATTGTGGTGGTGCGCTGGTTAAAGATGCTAAGGGCAATATTGTACCTCAGTTTCCTAATGCAAGCTACTGGACAAATGAGACTCATCTCAATTGGGCTTTAGATCCAAACTATAGAGAGAAAGCTTCGTTCCTGAAAGAAAACATAGTACCTCTGATAGAGCAGAAGAGACTCTCTTTTATAGATGTGGTAGATGGGATCCACTTTACTGATAACATTACCGTGGACTTCTATTATGGTCACACCGAAGCTATGATGGTTCCTACAATACGCTTTGGGGAGAAGCGATTTGTATTCCCTACTGACCTCCTAGCTTCAGCGCATCATGTACGTATGCCTTATGTAATGAGTTATGATATTAGGCCCCTAACTACACTGAAGGAGAAAGCCAAGTTCTATGAGAAGTCCCATAATGAGAACACCTATTACATCTTTGAGCATGACAAGGATACGGCTATGGGACAGTTAGGAAAGAATGAGAAAGGTCGATATAGTATTAAAGCGGTTGATGCTAAAATTATTTTAGCCTCGTAGCGTGATTCTTTTTAAAGATTAGAATACAAACAATTCGTCTAGATATAATTCTCTTTCTTCATCGTCTTCTAAAGAAGTGGAGCAATCTGTGAGTCCACTATGCATAATACTTAGACATACCCCGTCTTCTTGCTCATCTCTATGTTCTCTATTTAAGACACAATGGCCTAATTCATGGAATACGACTAATTCTCTGAAGGCCTCAGTTCCTGCTCGCCAAGCATCTACGTCTACTGCGATTCTATTTGGTTGGTCATCATGTCTTCTACATAATCCAATGACGCCACCGCTGCCAAGCTCTACAATGTTTCCTGTAATGCCTAGGTCTGTCAGATTAAATGCAAAGCCTCTTTCTGCAGCTTCTTCTTCAAAAGCAATGAAAAATGGCCTCAACTCTGGCGTCACGTTGGGGAAAAATTCATCATCAGACATAAAACCCATCGGTCCGATTTCTGCGGATGTATTAGTTGTATCATCATTGCATGCCATTAAGACAGTCAGAAGAAGTAGGAATAGTGATAATCGCATTCTCAAAAATTTAGAGTTGTAAATCAATAATTACGAAGTAGTTTCCTTTTTACTATTAACATACAATTCAAGAATATTGTTGATTGGAGATTTTGTGCAAGCTGATGTAAAAGCATAAATCATGGGTTTAGACCTGATATTTAACAATAAATTATAAGACACAGAGCCCATTTTAATTATTGGCATAGCATAATCTGAGTCCTCATTGGATAGAGGATTGAATCATTCTTCGACAGAACCAGCTAAGTTATCGATGACTGGCCTATAAATCAGGAACGGTCGATTCCCATAAATATGTTATTTTAATAGTTTACTCATTATGTAATTTTTCATTATGGTTACAGTACTTACATGGATTTCCATTTCTGCAGGCGGCTTACTCATCTTGTTAATGTTGCTTTCTCTCTTAGGCGGATTAGACTTAGATATAGATATAGGTGAATCAGAGATAGATACAGATGGCAGTGGAATAGGTTTTGTCAAGGGATTTTTGACCTTTATTTCTGTAGGAACTTGGGTGATGAAAATCATGGTTGGGTCTGAACAGAATCCAGCGGTAGCAGCTTCTATCGGCGTCTTTGCCGGACTAGCCGCATTTTGGCTTCTTAGTAAAGTATTTAAGTTGCTGCTCAGGAATGAATCCAACGTGAATTGGTCTTTGGATGATGCACTTTTTTCGGACGGAGAAGTCTATCTAAAAATACCTAAAGATGGTTCAGGCTTAGTTACAATTGAGGTTAATGGCGTTAATCGAGAACTAAAAGCGAAGTCTTCAAATGACAAAGAATTAAGCACAGGCACAAAAATTTCTGTGATTTCAATAGAAGGAGAATATGTCATTGTGACATCTGATGTATAGAAATTAGTGCTAGATTATCCTTGTTTACTTATGTAGAATCGAATTTTCAATCACATATAAAAATCAACTCAAATGGAATATCTAATCATTGGTGGTTTTATACTGCTACTCATTTTTCTACTTGTTATTTTCTTTATAAGTAGGTACCGACGATGTCCTTCCGATAAGATACTAGTTGTATATGGCAAGACAGGTGGTGAACAATCTGCAAGATGTTATGCAGGTGGCGCCACATTCGTATGGCCTGTTATTCAAGACTATCGTTATCTAGATTTGACACCTATAAGTATAGATGTGAATCTTCAGGATGCCTTATCTAAGCAGAATATTCGTGTATCAGTACCTGCCCAATTTACAGTTGGTGTCAGTAATAAACCTAATCTAATGATTGCTGCTGCGGAGAGATTATTAGGCTTAGAGCAGCCCTCCATTCGTTCATTGGCACATGATATTATCATGGGTCAGATGAGACTTGTTATAGCCAATATGGATATAGAAGAACTGAATACGGACAGAGATAAATTTGTCGATTCAGTGTATACCAATGTAGGTAATGAGCTACACAAAATTGGTCTAGAACTTATAAATGTAAATGTAACAGATATACAGGATGAGTCAGGATATATCCAAGCTTTAGGTAAAGAAGCGGCTGCTAAAGCTATTAATGATGCAAGAGTAAAAGTAGCTAACGAAACAAGAATAGGTGCCATAGGTCAAGCAGAAGCAGAGCAGGAACAGAGAGTCAAAGTAGCAGACGCAAATAGCCGAGCAGAAGTCGGTGAAGCCATCGCCAATCAGCAACAAAGAGTGCAGGTTGCAGATTCTCAGTCCGTAGCTGAAATAGGAGAAGCAGAAGCGCATCAGAAGCAAAGAATAAGCGTAGCAGATGCCAATTCTAAAGCGGAGATTGGAGAAGCGCAGGCCAATGCTATAGCCACTGAAGGAAAGAATACAGCACAGATTAAAATTGCTAACTCTAATGCGATGAAAGATATAGAGGTGGCAGAAGCAGAAAGAAAAGCAACAGCGGCTCGGAAGGTGGCAGCAGCAAAAGCACTAGAAGAAGCCTATCTCGCAGAGCAATCAAAGGAAACAGCAAGAGGCAAGATGGAGTTGGCGAAGCGAGAAGCAGATGAAGTTGTAGAGGCTGATATCGAAAAACAAAAAGCGGTCATAGCTGCTCAAGCAGAAGCAGAGCGCCAAAGAGAGACAGCCAAAGGTGAAGCAGATGCGATACTCGCAAAGTACATGGCACAGGCAAAGGGTCAAGAAGAGCTGCTCACTAAGCAAGCTGAAGGATTCAAAAAATTAGTAGATGCTGCTAACGGTGACCCACAAAGTGCCATAGGCTATCTGATGATAGATAAACTTACAGAT
Source organism: uncultured Saprospiraceae bacterium (assembly GCA_964591455.1). Lineage (GTDB taxonomy): Bacteria > Bacteroidota > Bacteroidia > Chitinophagales > Saprospiraceae > RFSX01. The sequence continues at coordinate 3,419 of CAZQDZ010000076.1, read as the reverse complement.
CTGGCTGAGATTCAAACTTCCGCTATCAAAGACCTTGAAATAGATAAAGTGGTCGTCTACGATAGTGGCTCTGGAACAGGAGTGAGCAACTTTGTGCAAGGGCTATATGGAATGATGCCTCAGCTTAATGACTTTCTGGAGCAGAGTGGGATGAGCTTACCAGAGGCGCTAGTGAAAAGAGAAGAAGAGGTAAAAATAGAGCCTGTACTACAAGAACAATCTAACGGTCATGATAAGTCGAAGGATAATAAAGGAAGTGATTCGAAAAAGTAATTCGCACCACGGATTGAAATCAAATACGAAGGAGGCTTTTAGAGTCTCCTTTTTTTTATGTCACATATCAAGACAGAACCTTAATTCAGTCAGCGACGTAGTTGGCGTAACTCTATTTCTCTCGAAACTACGCTGAACGTGAAAAGCCTACAGATAACACATGTGGCTGTTTCTAAACTATTCACCACATTCCTATGATTTGTTAGTCCATTTAAATCTTCACCACTTTCCGCACCTGCTCGCCTACCTTTAGAAAGTATAACTCACTCTCAAGCTTATTCCTATCTAATGTCCCAGTATGACTATACACCCTGACTTGCATTGTTCTATTTGTTTACAGTTTTTGCAGCTTATTATAAAGTATGCTGAACAAGGATTTAGCTGATATTGAGTCGAAAGGTCTCTTATCTAGCTACAACTACCCTCTGCACTATCCTCTTATTTGAAGCTTGATCTAAAATCTCAAAGAGATATGTGCCTGAGGATAGTGTTTCTATATTTATTTGATTTGAGTCTTGAGATTCTAGTAAGAGTTTTCCTTCTGTACTATATAACTTCAGCTCATATTCCAATGGCCCTTCAACCTCTATATAAATTACATCAGACACAGGATTAGGATAGATTCTTATAGTCGTACCAGCTATTTTGTGGATTGAGGACAGCAAGTCTCCACCATCACAGTCTTCATCTACCCCATTATTAGGAATCTCGTCTGCATTAGGATTGATATCGGCATTGTTATCATTGCAATCATCAACTATGGAGAAGCCGTCGCCATCTAAATCGTCATCTAGAGTTAAGGCATTACAGTCATCATCTAGTCCGTTGTAAATTATCTCAGATACAGATGGGTTTACGTCTGAATCTGAATCATTGCAATCCATATTATTATCGACGTAGCCATTCATTATAGCACAATCCTGTATAGAATCCGTAGATGACCCATAGCCATCTCCATCGCTATCCAAGTAGCCTACCTTAATAGGTAGTCCCTCATCTATCTCATCATTACAGTTGTTGTCGAGATTATCACATATTTCTTGAGCTGCAGGGTTAATATTGCTATCTAGGTCATCACAGTCCTCTTGTAATGAATAGCCATCACCATCCAGATCATCGTCAGGAGTGGCACTATTACAATCATCATCTAATCCATTATATGGACCTTCAGTTTGACCAGGGTTGATAAAAGGATTCGTGTCGTTACAGTCATCAAAAGTTATAGCATAACCCATAGGATTTGAACATGAGAGGATAGAAGGACTTGGAACACCATAACCATCTCCATCTCCATCAAAATAGTATCTTGTTATAGCAAATCCTTCATCTATCCGTCCATCACAGTTATCATCCATATTATTACATATTTCTTCTGCCCCAGGATAGACACTTTCATTAGAGTCATCGCAGTCTTCTGATGCGGTAAAACCATCATCGTCATTGTCATTAGACGAGCAGGCAGGATATCCTGTAATACAATCGCCAACAAATGTAATATCGAAATCGACTAACTCCTCAGGATCATATCTTATGCCAAAAAACTCTACGATAGAAGTACCTACTGTTTCACCACTACAAGTATATACACTACCTTCACATCCATCAGCAGCAAAGCATAGACCTATATGTATATAATCGATACTATCTCTTTCTAGCAGCTCGACTATAACCCATCCTTGACTGTTGTCGCAGTATTGTTGCAGTGATGAAATACTATCTTGAAGCCATTGTTCACAAAATATATCATTGATATTATTAGGACAAGATGATGGAGGAAATATGTAAGAACCATTACAGATACAATTATTATCAATTGTGTCATCGTCAGTCATAGGATCACCATCATCGCAGGGATCGCCTACGTTTAGCATAAGACTAGGACAATCAAAAATTTGCTGACCCTCACAAATGCAATCAGATGTAACAAGATCGTCTACTGTTTGTGGATTCTGATCATCACAGGCATCGCCTATGTCAGCCATTATGCCAGGGCAGTCAAAGAGAGCATCTATGTTGGCGTTGTTATCGTCACTATCATTTTGTGAGCAGTCATTACTAAAAAAACAATCCTCAGTAGAAATGGTAAAATGAATCTCAGTAGTGTCATAAGACCAAATAAGGACATCACTATCAGATGCTAAGTTGTAGTAGTATAATGTTTTAAAAATTTCATTGGATGTCGAGTCAGGCAAAATCGTCTCACCTTGTTTTGTTACATCAATAGGACTATTTGTCTCATCAATTATAATCAGAGTATCACAAGCTGATATAGTTATATTTTGATTTGTTCCAAACAAGTTACCAGTTACTCTATGGGTCACATTAGAGCCTATCTGATTCCTTAACCCATCCCTATCTTTGTCAAAACCAAATAATTCCTCACATCCACAATCCAATATTTCTGAACTATAGATTGTTTGGTTCTTTTCATTAATTGTGCAAAGCTGAATGCTGGAGCTCATTTCATTTATTGCACCTCCAAAGTTCAATCCGCTTATGTGATCCCCCACCCCTTCTATCCAAGTAGTTCCTCCAAAAGGCATTGACAAGTCTTTTGCCAAGACTAACTGATAGATAGAATCTTGCCCTGGACCTAGTAGCTTTACTTTGCTTTGTACAAATAGCGTATCGCTTATGGTCCCACCAGGAACTGCAATGACTTCTCTGATAAACAGGTCGCCCACAGAAAGACTAAAATCCATAAGTAGTGCTTCAGTTATCAGTTCATTAGCTAAGACATATAACCTTCCATCTTCTTGCCTTATATATCGGCTACCAAATTCATTTACCTGCCTATAGTAATTTATGCCATTAATAATAGTATCAATATCAATAGTTGATTCTCCAATTGTAGTTGTAAAATTTCCTGTGTAGTCTCCTTGAGAAAATTGGGTAGTTTGTTTCCATCCAATAAATGGAAATGAATAATGCTGGGAATAGGTATAATTAAGTGCAATAACGACAATTAGGAAAGTAAGTACTGATCTAAGCATGGGTTGTTCTGTTTTGTTAAGGATTGGCTTACTATATAATGACAGTATAAGTACAAGATTCGCTGCTTCCTTGCAAATAAGATAACAATAAAATCTTTCTGAATAGACCATTTAGGCTACACTATTTTTATTGACGGGTAAGTTGATTGGACG
>CAZQDZ010000075.1:0-9754 GCA_964591455.1 uncultured Saprospiraceae bacterium | reverse complement strand
GCCGCCCTAGAACGGGATATCTATGATTTATAATTTATTTTGGACACTTGTGAATCCAATTACAAGATCAAACACTAAGCCTTTGGAAAGGTCAGATCCAAAAGGAAGAGGACTACCAGGAATTCCAAATAAGGAAAACTCCAAGACCACAGTGAGTCCATAACAAATAATAATCAAACCATTCCTAGTAGATGATCGCCAATCATATGCCCGCGAAATAAAAAGGAAAATGACACCACTAAAGAGACTAAACCAAGTATATGTATGATGAAGAATATAATCAAAGCCAGCCATCATTAATATGAAAAACATCATCAGGTTTATAATCCCAACTACCTTAGGATAGTTGTTAGTGCCTTCAAACTTATACTCATCTATGGAAAATGATTTACTCATAAGCCATTTACTAAAGTTAACTCAATAGCCTATCTCTTGGTTCCTCCCCAATCTAAAAAAAGATAGATATCGACAGAACTTAGATGAAAACAAGGCATGTAGCTATCCCCTTAGATACTCCGAAGCAAAATACTTTGAGATTAACCTAATTGGTCATAACTTTATAAAATATGAAATGTATAATCGTAGATGACGAGGCCACTTCCAGACTGGTTATAGAACAATTACTTAAGGACTATCCTTTTATAGAGATAAGGGATTCTCTAGACAATGCAGTAGAAGCACTGAAGTATCTAAATCAGCATGAGGTAGACCTCATCTTTCTAGACATTCATATGCCAGCCTTTTCTGGGATGGATTTTATTCAGACGCTAAAGAAGCCACCCCTCATTATCCTCATTACCTCTGATGCCAATTATGCTTTGAAAGCTTTTGAGTATGACTTTATCGTAGATTACTTACAGAAACCTGTCACTTCAGAACGAATGGCTAAGGCTATAAGCAAATTGCAAAAAATGGCTTCTGCAAAATCAAACGAACAACATGTCTCTTCTCCAAAAGTCAGCTCAGATACAACAACCGCTGAAGAGCTTTTTATCAATATAGACAGACGGCTAATCAAATTAAAAATGGACACCATCCTACTCATAGAAGCCAAAGGGGATTATATCAAAATCAAGACTAAAGACAAAAACTACACTGTACACACTACGCTTAAGAAAATAGAAGCCAAATTGCCCGGACAAACCTTCCTCAAAGTCCACCGGTCTTACATCATCAATCTCACTAAGATTATCGACATAGAAGATAATAGTATTCTTATAGAGAAGGATGTTATCCCTGTTTCTCGATCTAAGCGGCCCGTATTGATGGAGCGATTAAATTTGTTGTAATAGACAATATTTCTTGAAACCGATATGCATTTCCTAAATAAAATATTGCAGTTCAGATTGATTGTAATAATAATATTCATCTACTTTATTTCTTGTATTAATAATCCTCTAAATGATGCAAAAAAAGAAGTAGTCAAAGTTCTTGAATCTCAAGCAGGTGAACGAAATTTAGAAATTAGAAATATAGAAATTGTTGATTCAAATCTAGTTAGTAATCATACTAAACAATTAGATAGAATTAGATTTTATAGAGAATATAGAGACATGAACAAAAAGTTAAAAGAACTTTATGAGAAGAAAATAGAATTAATATCATACGATCTTGAAGAATTAGGCTTTGGAATACTTACCCAAGAAGAACTAGACAATAAAGAAAAAATGAATAGTCAAATTGATACTCTTATCAATAATATAGAAGATACAAATATTGAAATAGATGAAACCTCTAATACAATTACTCAGATTATGCTAAATTCATCTAATTACTCAGATGACTCCGTAATATTGGTAAAGTTCAATGTCGATTGTGTAATTGAAAATATTGCAATAAAAGATTCATCAAAAATCTACTTTTCACGTAATTATCAAGAACATCTATTTCTTTCAAACATATTCTATGGCATTAATAAATCTGATTCTCAATAAGATAACTTCCAGTTTTTAACATAATGATTGAAGTTACAATAAACACTAAGAAAGCTCAAATAGTTAGTACCGTCCCAACCATTCTTGTGCTAATCAATTAACCAAAAAAAAACAGAATGTAATTATATGAAAGAAATTGACAAGTCAAAACCTGTAATGGTCACTGGTGCCAATGGATATGTAGCAAGTTGGATAGTGAAGAGATTATTAGATGATGGCATTACTGTTCATGCTGCTGTAAGAAATCCGAATAACAAGGAAAAGATGTCTCATCTGATTAAAGCAGCAGATAAATCCAATGGAACGCTAAAGTTCTTTGCCACAGACTTATTACAACCCGGCTCTTACAAGGAAGCAATGGAAGGATGTGAACTTATATATCATACAGCCTCTCCATTCAAAACTGATGTCAAAGATCCTCAAAAAGAACTGATAGAACCTGCAGTCAATGGCACAGAGAATGTGCTTAACTCCGCAAAGGACGTTTCGTCAGTAAAACGAGTCATTGTGACTAGTAGCTGTGCCGCTATCTATACTGATGCCATTGACTCAGTGAATGCGCCTGGAGGAAAACTAACAGAGGATATTTGGAACACTACAGCTTCATTAGATTATCAGCCCTATTCTCTCTCAAAAACTTTGGCAGAAAAAAAAGCCTGGGAAATACAAAAAAGCCAAAGCAACTGGGATGTAATAACTATAAACATGTGCCTTGTATTAGGGCCTGATCTAAATCCACATAAGACAACTACGGAAAGTATGAACATTATCAAAATGCTAGGTGATGGACAAATGAAAATGGGTGCCCCAAAAATTGGAGTAGGAATAGTGGATGTAAGAGATGTTGCTGAAGCACACTTAAGGGCAGGCTTTACACCTGGCGCAAAAGGAAGATACATAACAGCAGCTCATAATACTGACTTCTTAGAAATGGGAAAAACCCTAATCCCAAAGTATGGAGACAAATATCCTTTGCCAAAAAAAGCATTGCCAAAGTGGTTACTAATGCTTGTCGGCCCAATGGCTAATAAGCTATTCACCAGAAGATTCATCAAGAATAATGTTAACATTCCTTGGCAAGCTGATAATTCAAAAATAAAGAATGAATTAGGAATGCGCTTCAGACCGATGAGAGAAACAATGGAGGACTCATTCCAAGTTCTAATAGATGAAAATATTTTGTAAATTAATATCCATGAACTCAAAATCACTCATCTTATTTGTCTTAGCAATATCTACGCTATGCTCATTAACTGCACAACAAACAATTAATGGGACTCTACTTCATGATGGCTTAGACAGAGAGTACATATTATATATTCCAGACTCCTATGACCCAGCCACTCCCACCCCATTAGTGATGAGTTTTCATGGATTCACAAGCAATGCTCAGCTCAATTTTAGCTTCACCAGATTTAGTGCAATTGCGGATACAGAAGGTTTTATCTTAATCCACCCACAAGGAGAACTGTTTAATGGCATCACTCATTGGAATGTAGGAGGGTTTACGCTTGGTAGTACTATAGATGATGTTGGTTTTGTTGCAGCTCTCTTGGATGATGTATCAAATTCCTACAGTATAGACCAGGAAAGAATTTATAGTACTGGCATGTCCAATGGAGGTTTTATGAGCTTTCTATTAGCTTGCCAATTAAGCGACAAAATAGCTGCAATAGCTTCTGTAACAGGATCAATGACACCTCAAACATTTAATAATTGTGATCCACAACATCCTACGCCTGTTTTGCAAATTCATGGTACTGCAGATGATGTTGTCCCTTATAATGGTGGCCCCGTTTGGACTAAATCAATAGATGAAGTATTAGATTATTGGGTAGACTATAACAGCTGTAATTCATCCCCACTAGTGACAGATGTCGCAGATACAAATACCGCGGATGGAAGTACCGTAGAATACCTTGTCTATAGTGAGGGTAATAACTGTGTGACTACAGAACATTTTAAAGTTTTCAATGGAGGTCATGATTGGGTTGGCGCATGGGGAAATATGGATATTAACGCCAGTGAAGAAGTTTGGAAATTTCTTTCCAAATACAATATCAATGGATTAATTGGATGTGAAACTACTTCTAATTCTGAGACTATCCACTCACGCATCAACTTGAATATATTTCCTAACCCTGCTGTCGATCAACTTACCATTGAAAAAGAAACAGCGGATACTGATGTATTTAAAATCTATTCTAGACTTGGTGAAGTGATGCTAACAGGACAATTGGTATCAGGAGTGAATACCATTGATATATCCATGTTATCTCCAAATATTTACTTCCTTAAAACTGAAAATAAAACTATAAAAATTGCAAAAATGTAATCAGGTGAATTATAATAGATGACTATATGATTTTCATCATTGAAGTAACTACAATTTTCAACTGTTCACTAGAAAGAGCCTTTAAGACACCTATATTATGTGATGTCACAAAAGTGCACACTGGATATGGAATGACTCCAAGAGTAACTCACACTACAGATGATGATAACTGGGGTCAAATCGGTTCTTCCAAAAAAATATTTGTTGCAAAATCATTCATTCAAAAAAGTGGCTACGCCTCAATGGATAAAATACTTGAGAGAGAAGAGAATAAATATTGGAAAATTCAGGTAGATGACTTTCAATCTTGGATGGCTGGTTTCTACAAATTTGTTGGCGAATGGAAAACAACTCAAATCGAAGAAGGAAAAATTCAAGTTGACTACACTTATCATTTACACGCCAACAAACCCCTTTACTATCCGCTCAACTGGCTATTCGCCAAATTCTTCTGGCCAATCTACATGAGAAGAGTTATGCATAAGATTAAGATGATGGCTTATGACAAAGAGCCCTATTTATACGATTAGAGTGTAATCAAAAATCCACTCCATATTCAAGTGTCCAAATTCCATTGACCTATATCACCATCTACAATTCCATTCATCGACACTTATCTACACTTAGCCGAAGCACTTCGGTATAGCAACTAATTATCAGGTTGACAGGTGACTTTCAGCCTTAAGTTTGCCATAGAATTTTAAACAATAAAATAACTAATACTATGAAAACTGGAATCATTATACCTTGCTATAATGAAGCAAAAAGGATAAATACTCAAGCCTTCATAGACTTCATACTAAGAGAAAAAGAATACCACCTTTGCTTTGTGAATGACGGAAGCAAGGACAATACTCTAGAGGTTCTAGAAAGCATTCAAGGTCAATGTCCTCAGAGAGTCAGCGTCATAGATGTAAAGCAGAATGCAGGAAAGGCTTCGGCTGTGAGATCAGGAGCAAGATATCTTTACAACAAATCAGAAATAGCTTTCATTGGCTTTATTGATGCTGATCTATCTACTGACTTTAAAGACTTCAATAACTTAGTTAATACAATGAAAGATAATCATAAACTTCAAATGGTCTATGGATCAAGAAGAAAAGGAGGGGAAATTAAAAGAGATTTTTTTCGATATTTTCTCTCTACAATTATTAAGTCTATCATATACCTCATACTAGGTTTACCAATAGAAGATACACAATGTGGCGCAAAGGTTTTCCGTAGAAGTATTATACCAATTGCGTATAACCGATCTTTCATAACCAGATGGCTCTTTGATGTTGAGATATTCATAAGGATAAAAAATAGATTTGGAAGACAGTATACAATGCAAATCACTCATGAGCAGGCACTTGAAAGATGGGTCCACGTCGATGATTCCAAGTTGAGCCTAAAAGACTCACTATTTATTCCATACAGACTGATAACTATTTGGGTAGCCTATACATTAAGGCCTATGATTGAACCTGATAGAAGCGTGACTTACTTACCAAATTTATCACCAACTCAATAGATACTTAGCATTTTATCCGCGATATTCTAATCAAGTTTGAATATATTGTAGATTAGTTTTATACCAAATTATTGTCAATATTATATCAAAGAAAGAAAGGAATTAAAAAGAAAAACAAAGGATAAATTTTTACCATATCCATTCGTTACGCTTGTACTATACCATTTGGACTTGTCTATTGACAATGAAAATCACACAATAGAAATTGGACCTAATTCGCTAAGAAGACAAAAGACAACCTAGACTGAACCTATCTCTAGACATGACTGGGCAATTATTTGTAAATAGTCACCCAATTGTAGAACTTGCTGTCTAGAAAGCGATTACATGAATCCTAACAAACAAGCCTCAAATAACTTATTTCTGTATTTCGTTGCATTTGCTGAAGGAGCTACCCTATTAGTAGCTGAGGTATGCTCTGCAAAGCTAATAGAGTCTCAGATTGGTGTCTCACTATATGTGTGGTCTTCAGTGCTGAGTACAACCTTAATTGGATTAGCCATTGGCTACTTTGCAGGGGGTTACCTTACTAAAATGTACAATCCTAAAAAGTTACTGCTCTACTACCTCCTTATAGGGGGTGCCTTTGTAACAGTTATGCCATATTTAAGCTTCTTTAGTTTACAACTATTCTTTAATATGGATTTGATATGGATTAGTATCTTATCTACAATAATCTTCCTACTACCTCCAATCATCTTGTTAGGCTCTGTCAGTCCTACCTTGATAGAACTATTGACCCACAATAAAGATGTAGGTAAGGAAGCAGGACTTATCTTGAGTATCTCCACACTAGGTGGTGTGATAAGCGTACTTATGTCGGCACTACTATTCATACCTGCCCTCGGCTTGACCTACACCTGTATCATCTTTGGTAGTATTCTGATAATAACTGCTATCATTCTCAAGGTCTCTTCACCCAAATATGTAAGGCCATTAGTCATCCTCTTTGTCGTATTCATTACCGGCACTAGTTATTCTTCTAATAACTCCGAAAAGAGAGTAGAAAGACTATTTAATGAAAATAGCTTATTTGAAAGTGCGGAACTGATTAGTTCCAATATACTCTCTGATAAAACAGGTGTATTTGGCTCTGTATTAGTTGTAGATTTTAAAGTAAAATATGCTAATGTCGTAGGTACAATCAGAGGCCTCCTTGTAAATAATACAATCCAGTCTATCACTACGGCTGGCGCTTCTATGTTATCATATACAGAATTCATGAAGGGTATATTCAATGCCTACCCTACCCATAGAAAAGTATTGCACATTGGATTAGGCGGTGGCATTGTTTCTACTTTTCTAGCCAATCAGAACCGACAGGTCACCGCAGTAGAGATAGATAAGCATGTAGTGGATGCAGCACAAAAATATTTCAGTCTTCCAAAATCTGTGAAAGTGGCGCTGGATGACGGACGGCACTTCCTCAACAGATCTGCTGAAAAATATGATATCCTTATTCTTAATGCGTTTAATAGTAGCATACCACCTTGGAATTTATTTACTAAGCAGAGCTTTGAGAAATGCTATTCCAGAACAAATGATGACGGTGTTATAGTCGTAGAAGTAGGGGGTATCGTAGAAGGTGATGAAGATGCAATACTTTCTAGTGTCAATCTCACTATAGAGTCCGCTGGATGGACCACCTTGATATTCAGAACTTCAAAAGCTACTTCTAAATCTGACTATATAATTGTAGGTCATAAAAAGAAAACTGTTAATATCTCCAGTTGGAATAGTATTGTAGATGGGCAACAACAGTACCTTCATAATTTTCAGATAGATAAGCAAATACTAAATCAATCAACTGCAAAAATATTTACAGACGACAATCCTATTTTACTGAATATGGCTTCAAAAAGATGGAAAAATAAATAATGCTACTAGTACTTTTTCCACATTAGTAATAACACTAACATGGAAAGAATAGGTAGCAAAATCATGGCTGTCATGGCGAGCATAATGCATCTATGCTAATTAGACAACTCATATGTATATTGCTTAGCTTCTTCCCTGAGATTTATAAAAATTAACTGAATAGCGCATCTAAGATGCACCATAAATCAGCAGATTCACCTAGAAATCAATGCTAAACTGTTATCGAAAATGAGCAGTTTCCACATTTAGAATATAACTAATCAACAGTCGTCAGACAACGGCCATTGTTTTTAACGCCATTTAAAACCTCCTTAGCTAAAATGGCTAAAGGCCGTCCAATCAACTACCGACCAATAAAAATAGTGTAATCTAAATGGTCTATTCAGAAAATTAAAATTGAATAGAATTGGCATATTTGGAATGGGTGCAATAGGCTCCGTACTTCTAAACTATTTAAGGCAAAATGAGAATAATGAGTTATATCTGTTTAACAGGACAGCATTCAAATCTATAAGCCTAATACATCCGCATCAGGAATTTAGTATACCTATCAACTTATGTAACCTAGCGGATTACAAACTAGATTGGCTAATTATCTGCATTAAAGAGTATCATGTCCACTCAGCCATTTCTGATATCCAAAAGTTAGTTAACAAAAAAACCAAACTGGCCATTTTCCAAAATGGCAACAATCTCTCCAATCAATTTATAGAAGTAAGTGAGCCAAATAATATATTAGAGACTATTATCGACTGCCCTGTAGAACAAATTGGTAATAAGAAATTTAAACAGATGAGAACACCTCTTATTACGCTTCCCAAAAATCAAATTGCAAATCAATTTACAGCACTCTTTAAAAAGGCTGAGATAAACTGGTCGCAATCCGACAACTTTAAAAAACAACAATGGGGTAAATTAATAGAGAGTTCTTCCATAGGAGCGATACAGGCCATGACTGAAAAGCCTTGTATTATATTCAATGACCCTACCTATCTGAATGAGTATAAAATCCTAGTAAGAGAAGGAATTAAAGTAGCATTATCAGAAAACATAGACATCGAAGAAGAATTAGAAAATACGCTTGTAAAAAAACTACTTCAATATCTATCATCTAAGGGTTCATCTATGTTATATGATAAACTTAATGGAAGGACGGTTGAGCTGGAAGCCAAAATTGGAGCCATTATAAGCATAGCCAAAAAGAATGGCGTAGGAGTACCGCTTTCAAATGAATATTATGAAAAACTATTAAAATACAATAGAACGAAGACACCCAATTCTGATTAGATTGCAATGCAGATGTTAAAGTCAATTGATTATAACTGACCACACCAAAACTTCCTCTCAAAAATTATTGTAGTTTAGTTTTCTAGAATTTGATTCTTATGTCAAGATATATACTTCAACTATTATTAAGCACACTCATAGTAGGCAGTGTAGCCATAATGGATGCAGCCGCTCAGACCAAAACTAATAGTCAAACCGACAAATTAAATATGATGGAGAAAAATGATAAAGCTAGTTCAAAAACCAATATATCTACATTTTTAACTTTCCAAAAAGAGGATGCAGAAGCGGCCATGAATTTCTACATTGGGCTTTTTGAGAATTCTAAAATCGATGAACTTGTAAGATGGGGCGCCCAAGGGCCTGGCAAAGAGGGTACGATAATGTCTGCAAAATTTACCCTATGTGGCAAGCAATATATGTGCAGCGACAGCCCTCCTGTGCATGCCTGGGATTTTACACCAGCGGTATCCAATTTTGTTGACTGTAAAGATGAAGGTGAGGTAGATAGATTATATGCTGCGCTTTCTGAAGGTGGACAGATTATGATGCCTATAGGAAATTACGGTTTCAGTCAGAAGTTCGCATGGGTACAAGATAAGTTTGGAATCTCTTGGCAAATTAATCTACCTAATGAATAGCGCATCAAAGATTCACCATAAATCAGCAGATTCACAGAGATAGTAATGTTAAACTGTTATCGAAAATGGGCAGTTTACACATTTAGTATCTAGCTAATCGTACTTGCCTACCGGCGGTTTTCTTTTTCATTGAAAATAAAAGCCTGCCCTGAGCAAAGTCGAACGG
>CAZQDZ010000074.1:0-12578 GCA_964591455.1 uncultured Saprospiraceae bacterium | reverse complement strand
CCAACTCATCAGCCAACTCATCCACAAGCTACAGGCAGATGGTCTTATCATTCATATCAATCCATTGCAAGAATGGTTACAGCCAGAAGGTGACCAAATCAGTGCTCCCCCCTTGGAGAGTATAAAGACCCTATTAGGCGAATGTGACTACCCTATCATCGTTAAGGAAGTTGGACAAGGATTTGGACAGGCCAGTATTAGTGCACTATTGAGACTGCCTCTAGAGGCTTTGGACTTAGCTGGATTTGGAGGTACCAATTTTTCAAAATTAGAATTACTGCGGTCAGATGACATGAGAATGGCTAGTCTAGGTCCTGTTCTGAATATCGGGCACACCTGTGAGGAGATGATACAGCATATCAATGAATTGAAAAATCAAACATTTGAGATGCATTGTAAGCAGATAATTATATCGGGAGGAGTCAGAGGATTTCTTGACGGGTATTACTATATGGAAAAATGTCAGATGCCTAACTTGTATGCACAAGCGTCAGGATTTTTAAAGCATGCCTTAGATTACAATGAACTTAAAAGATATATGGACATACAAATTCAGGGATTAAGAACAGCATATGCTCTATTACGTGTCAAATAATTGTAAGATATTGTAGTCAGGAAATGGAGCAAGACAAAAAAACAATTAGAGGATTTTCAAAGTTATCCAAAAGAGGTAAGATCAAATGGATAGTACAGAACTTCTACAAAGAACCTGAAAAGGTAATGTCAGAACTTATGAGTTATTGGCATTCCAACGAGGAACAACAGAAGATTCTAGATAACTTTTCTGAGAACACCATTAGTAATTTCCCTATGCCATTTGGGGTAGCACCCAACTTCATCATAGACCAAAAGGCCTATTGCGTCCCTATGGTCATAGAAGAAAGCAGTGTCGTAGCCGCAGCCTCCAGTGCAGCAAAATTTTGGATGAATCGTGGTGGATTCAAGACTAAAGTCATCTCCACCAGCAAGCTAGGTCAGGTTTCATTTCTGTGGAAAGGGGAAGCCAGCAAACTCAAATACCATTACGAAAAACTCCGTCAGTACCTAATGGAAGAGAGCTTTCATATCACTAAGAGTATGGTAGAGCGCGGGGGCGGTATCATGGATATTGACCTCATAGATATGACGGACAAAAGAGCACATCTCTATCAGCTCAAGGCTTCCTTTGAGACTTGTGATAGCATGGGTGCAAATTTTATCAATACTTGTCTGGAGCAATTTGCTAAATCACTGTTGTCCTTCTTCCAACAAAGTCAAGACTTTACCTCAGAAGAAAAAGAAGTGGAGATTATCATGAGCATCCTCTCCAATTATACGCCTGACTGTATCGTTCGTGCATGGGTAGAATGTCCTGTGTCAGAGCTGGGAAAATTTCCTGGAGGAATAAGTTCAGACGTTTTCGCACATAGATTCCAAACAGCCATACAAATAGCAGAATTAGACCCTTATAGAGCCACTACTCATAATAAAGGCATATACAATGGTATAGATGCTGTTGTCATTGCTACTGGAAATGACTTTAGAGCCATAGAAGCCTGTGGACATACGTATGCCTCCAAGGATGGACAATACAGCAGCCTTTCTCATTGTGAAGTAAAGGATGGTCAGTTTAAGTTTTGGTTAGATATCCCGCTGGCAGTAGGCACCGTCGGCGGACTCACCTCTCTGCATCCCATAGCCAAGCGCTCATTGGAGTTATTAGAAAATCCAAATGCCAATGAACTTATGCGAATTATAGCTGCTACAGGCTTAGCCCAAAATTTCTCTGCTATACGATCATTAGTCACAACGGGCATTCAACAGGGTCATATGAAAATGCATCTTCAAAATATCCTCACACAACTAAAGGCCACTAAAGACGAAGAGTTAGCGACCATAGAGCACTTTGCAGATCAGATTGTATCCTTTAGTGCGGTTAGAGAATATCTAGAAAAACTGAGATTAAGCTAGACAAACTTAGCATTACTAACATATGCTTGGCGTAGGATGTCGCCTTTCATAGTAACAGAATTTTCTATTGTACGTGTGGCGTAGTGGCAAAGCCTAAAAAAAGGAATAAGCAATCATCTGCCCCAGCATGCCTACCACTACCCCTCCATAAATTTCCTGCGGAATATGTGCTTTAAGGTATAATCTTGAAGTCAATATCATACCACCCAATATCAGAACCAGTGCGATAAAGAAAATAGAATGTATCTGATAGCTCATTCCAAAAAATGAAAATCTCAAATAGGAACTTCCATGATTCAGAAGCAATACTAATAATCCTGCTAGAAAACCACCAACACCGACGCCGTGCAAACTTATCTTGCTAAATACATTTATAGCAAATGAGATAAAAATTGCAATTAATGCGCCCAGCACAAAAGTGGCAAATGGAATGGGTATCATATTATGCGTCCTCACATTGAGATAAAGCCATAGATAACATACCATAAAAGCAATGAGTGGCCCTATCCGCTCCTGTCGTTCTATGAGATGAAAACTCTTAATAAATCCGACACCTTTAAAAAGTAACAGGGTAATCGCAGGTAAAATCACTGAAGTGACTAAGATGATAAGCACGATTGTCGTCAGGTCTCTTTCATCTCTGTATGGGAAGAGATATGGATTCACCTTCAGATAAAGCAACAGCATATACATGATTCCTAAGATGGGATGCCCTAGGATGGAGAGAAGATATGATATCGATTTTTTAGCCATCATTAGCACCTAAACATACTCTATTTCACCTAAAACAACATCACCTCAAGATGTACGATATAAGATCTTCTAGAATCTCTCTATCTTCTCGACTAGATAAATCATAATTTTGCCACTTAAACATTAACAGATATTTGACAAACTTCATTTATCATACATCGTTTTGATAACAAAGCCGAACAAATGAAAAATTTCAAGCATCTCATCCTCATATCTGGTCTCATAATAGCCACTACAGGACTAACGATTGGTCAGAATAATCCCTTGCTCCCTGTATCAGAGAGTACTGGAGAAGAAATTTGTATAGATACCATCAAATACGATGACGCTGATTTGGATCTATTTGAAACCAGAGTCGATGGTCGTGTAATGACTGCCATGATTACTGAGACAGGAGATACACTTATCATGGAGACACTGGATGATATCAGTATCACTTCATTAAGGACTTTCGAGACGGAGGAAGATTACAGAAAATATATGAAATTCAAGCGGTATGCAGCCATAGTATATCCTTATGCTAAAGAAGCTATCCGCATATTTAAGGAGACAGAGCATGTCACGGCTACCATGAATCGCCGTAAAAGGAAGAAACATATCAAGGCCTTGCAGGAGGAGCTTAAGAAGGAATTCGAACAACCGCTCAAGAAGCTCACAAAACTTCAAGGTAAGATAATGGTGAAGATGATAGAAAGAGAGCTAGACAAATCTATGTATGACCTTATAAAAGGTGTGAGAGGCAGACTTGCTGCTTCTTATTGGCATAATGCTTCCAAGTTATACAGCTATGATCTTAAGGCAGGATACACGGAAGGAGAATATAATATCCTAGATGCTGTACTTCAAGACTTTGATGTTTCTTACAGAATAGAGCAGGATAGAATACATGGCCGATAGTTCAGGAAGTCAGCCTTTGGAATCTGGTACTGTAAAATGGCAGTCACCATCTAATATTGCCTTGGTGAAATACTGGGGTAAGCATGGCCGACAACTGCCAGGCAATCCATCTATATCTCTGACCTTAGACAAGGCGCATACTGTCACTGAAATAAATTATAAACTACGTGCAGATAAGGGTGCACCCCGAGTCCAATTCGAATTTGAAGGAAAAGCAGCACCTGCTTTTCAGTCAAGGATAGAAAATTTCCTTTCAGGCCTCACTGGCGAATTGCCTTTTCTGAATCAAGTCAGTCTGGAAATATCCAGCGCCAATTCCTTTCCTCATTCGTCTGGCATCGCTTCTAGTGCCTCAAGCATGTCCGCTTTAGCACTCTGTCTCATGCAAATAGAGAATCAGATAGAGCGCAAGACTAGTATAGACTATCAGAAGGCCTCTCATGTCGCGAGACTTGGAAGTGGCAGTGCCAGCAGATCGGTATACGGCCCTGTCGTTGTGTGGGGACAAACAGGAAGTGTGCCCAATAGCTCTGACCTCTTTGCTATCCCTTATGTAAAAGATATCCATGAGCGCTTTTTGGATATGCATGATGATATATTAATTATCAGCAAGAAGAAAAAATCTGTGTCTTCATCTGCTGGACATAAGTTGATGACGGATAATCCATACAAAGCCACTAGGTATGAGCAAGCCCATAGACATGTAGCTGAAATTTTGGAGGCAATGCAAAAGGGAGACATAGAAAAGTTCGGAGATCTGGTAGAGAAAGAAGCCTTGACCCTGCATGCACTCATGATGGCCTCCACGCCTCCTTATATATTGATGGAGCCCGGCACTGTAGAAGCCATAAAACAGATTCAGCAATACAGAAGAGAACAGCACATTCCAGTGTACTTTACTCTGGATGCAGGACCTAATATTCATCTATTATATCCACATCAGGTATCCGATAAAGTTAAAGACCTAAAAAACCACTTATTACCCTTGTGTGAAGACGGAATGATTATAGAGGACAGAATGGGAATGGGACCAAAAGCACTACTATGAGAAAGACAATAATTTTCGCGCTGCTAGCTATTCAGTCATTGTCAGTGGCCGCCCAGCAGTGGGTAGAGAGCCCAATGGCGCACTGTGAAAATCCAGAGTTCAATCGGAAAGTGAGCAAATTGCTCAACTTCAGCGTAGATGTAATTGGGGTTACTGACATCAAGGATAATCTGCAAGCCTATACGATTCTAGACATTAGAGAACCAGATGAATATAATGTGAGTCACATCCCAGGTGCACTGTTCTTTGGGTATAAAAATCCATTATGGGAAAAGCTAAACAACTTGGATAAGGATGAACCCATAGTTTTATACTGCTCTATAGGATATCGCTCAGAAAAGATGGGTGAAAAGTTAATGAAGAAAGGCTTCACCAATGTTCGCAATTTATATGGAAGTATTTTCGAGTGGGCCAATCAAGGGCTGCCTATGGAAAATATAAAAAATGAAACCGTCCCAAAGGTGCATGGATATAATAAGCGCTGGAGCAAATGGGTTAACAATCAAGAAATTGATGTAACGTATTAGAATATCTTACTTAGCTATGCGATTACTTATTATAAGCATTCATCGTGTGGCTCAGTCCTATGGAGCAAAAATCAAGACTGGCTTTGGCAGAGGTCTCTAGTATATCTCCCAATTGATTAATCTCCCCATCAGACCATTTTCCAAGTACGAAATCTACCTGTCTACCTTTACTATAGTCATTGCCTATACCAACTCGTAGTCTGGGATACTTACTCGTTCCTAGCACCTGCTCTATATCTTTTAGCCCATTATGCCCCCCCGCAGCACCTTTGCCACGCAGCCTCAGTTTTCCAAACTCTATATTCAAGTCATCCACTACAACCAAAACATTTTCGGGTTTAATCTTTAGCTTACTCATCCAATGATTGACAGACTTACCACTCCGGTTCATATATGTAGAGGGCTTGAGTAAGTGTATGTGTCTTCCTTTATGTTTCACCAGACAGAGATCTCCCAACGAATCATTCTTGAATGAGGCTTCCTTGTTCTTTGCTATCATATCCACGACCTCGAAGCCTACATTATGGCGAGTGCCATTATAATCAGGATGCATATTTCCGAGACCGACAATAAGGTATTTCATTGCTGAATCTATGTTTTCTTTAGGTGAAGGTTGACCGAATAATTTTTTGAATAATGTCCACATGGCTCTAACGTATCAGGCTTACTTGTTAGTTTCACAAAAGTGCTTAGATGAGAAATTTCCCTTTTTCATAAATCAAAACATCATCTGCATATATTTCTCCACTTTTAGACATATCAGTGATCATATCCCAATGTATCGGGGATTGATTCTTACCACCTGTTTGTTTGTAAGATTGACCAAGGGCCATATGTATCGTACCTCCTATTTTTTCATCAAATAAGATATTTCTTGTGGCTCTTTGGATCTGATAATTAGTACCGATGGCTACCTCTCCAAAGAATTTAGCGCCTGGAATTTCAAATACGGCATCCAATAAATCTTTACCCTGTTCTGCAGCCCATTTTACCACCTCCCCGTTCTCTACCCATAGTGTGATACCCTGGACATCTTTGCCCATGTAGATAGAAGGGAAGGTGAAATGCACCTTACCATTGACACTATCTTCTACAGGTCCAGAATACACTTCTCCCGAAGGCATATTAGTTCTACCATCAGAATTTATCCAAGTCCTGTCTGAGACTGAAAACTCTACATCAGTGTGGTCCGCCTTATATCTGACCTTGGACACCTTATCTAGATAATCTTTGATCCGTTGTTGTTGTCTACCTACTTCTTTCCATTCTGCTTCGGGGTCGTCCGCATACAGGTGACAGGCATTGAATACAAAACGTGTGTACTCTTCCAGTGTCATCTCAGCTGCGTCGGCTGCCGCCTGTGTGGGATACTGACAGAGGGATCGTTTTAGTGCACCTGGCGCAGCTCTGTCTGCCGTGCGCTCAAAATATGTTTTGAGTACTGGCGCCATTGCTTTAGACCTTTTCTTCTTCTTTTCCATACTTACGCCGACTGTCTCCGTGAGGTCATAGGGCGCTCTTATCGTGAGCAAGGCATCAAACTCTCTCATAGCTAAACTTCTGAGATGCGAGGGAGTGGCTAAGATGGTATCAGAGGCATGCTCATAGAAAATCTTGTTCTGATCTCTGAAGCTGAACTCTACTTCTACTATTACTCCCATTTTAGTAGCCTCAGTATATAATTCTCTGACCAAGGGTTCCGCCAATAATGACGTAGAGATATAAAGTTTGTCATCTGGCTTGAGCTCCAGACAGTAGTTGGCCAGCAGATGAGCATATTTCTTAAGGATTTTAGTATCCATATAATTCTACATTAATTTATCTAAAAAAGATTTTTGGAAATGATGGTTAGCTAAATACAACTGTCTTATTTCCATGCGCAATGATCTTATGGTTCAGGTGAGCCCAGACAGCATCTGCCAATACAATTTTCTCTATATTCCTGCCTTTACGCTTCATTTCACTGACACTATCTAAGTGGGATATAGGTAGGACTCCTTGTCTGATGATAGGACCAGCATCCAACTCCTCGGTAACATAATGAGCCGTAGCACCCATAAATTTCACACCTCTTTCATATGCAGCTCTATAAGGATTAGCCCCTGCAAAGGCCGGTAAGGTAGAATGGTGAATATTTATAATTCGACTGAAATATTTGTTACAAAAAGAGCCACTCAATACCTGCATATACCTCGCGAGCACTATTAAATCAATCCCATGTTTCTGCATGAGGTGATGCTGTTCTTTTTCCACTTCAGGCTTAGTCTCCTTAGTGATTGGTAAATGGTAATAAGGGATATCATATCGCTCTCCCACATATCGAAACTTATCATGATTACTAATTATCAGAGGTATCTCTATCTTCCATTCACCAGATTCATATCTATGGAGTATATCAAAAAGACAGTGAGAATACTTGGATACGAATAAGGCGACCCTAGGCACAGTCTCATTGAAATGGATAGAGAAATTTAGACCATACTTAGCACCTACGATGGTCTGAAAGTATTCAGTAACCTTCTCTTTTGGGATTCCAAAGTGTTCTAAATTCCACTCTACTCTCATAAATAGGTGACCTTCACTATCTACGTGTTCATCCAGACTGACAATATTACCATTATTCTTGCCAATAAAGTCTGTCACAGTTGCTACAATGCCTTGCTGGTCCTCACCACAAAGCAAAAGAATCGCGGTTTGTATCTTTTTCTTAGCCAAGTCTAGTAATTTAATTCTCAATTTTCAATAACAGTAACACTATACGGTTCAGTTTGGGTCTATCTAATAGCGTTCTTAGCAAGGGATTTCCCCCTTTCATCATCGCTAGGATGCTTATCAGATCTAAAAGTCTCAAATTGCAAGCATATAGCCATAAAAATAGATGTATTATATAATTAAGATTTCATGGTTTGTTCTCATACTTAGTATCCTCTCTACAAAAAGTATGGATGGACAAGACGATTCGGCATACGCTGGGCTATATATCTATGGAAATATAGTTACCTCAGATAATGAGACATTTACTGGATACATACGGTGGGGAAAAGAGGAAATGTACTGGCATGATATATTTAATAGCATCAAGACTAAAAACTTCAAACCTAAAGCAAAATCGGAAAGAAAGGATTGGAGAGAGATAGATTGGAGTCTGGGTAGCATATGGAGTGATAGTTATAAGGGCAGTAGTCACACCTTCGCCTGCGAATTCGGAGATATATCTAAGATAATAATGAAGCGAGGAGATCGGGTAGAATTAGAGTTTCGAAATGGGGCGCTCTTGGAAGTAGATGGTGGCTCTAATGATATCGGCAGTGATATAAATATGCATGACCATGAGCTTGGCAGAATAAATTTTGACTGGGAAGACATTCAGCGTGTAGAATTTTACGAAGCCCCGCATCATATCATACCACCCTATGGCAAACCGCTGTATGGGACGGTGACCTCAGAAAGACAGAAAACATATTCAGGTCATATCAAGTGGGACTTAGATGAGAGAAACGGCAGTGATGTCCTAGATGGAGATAGCAAACATGGAAGTCAGAAAGTGCCATTCCAAAAAATCAAACAAATAAACAAACACAGAAGTGGCGAAGGCGTCAATGTCATTTTTGATTCAGGTCGCTCTGTATTTTTAGATGGGTCGAATGATTGTGATGATCGCAATAGAGGTATCGGTGTATATATGGATAGCATAGGAACAGTAGAGATATCTTGGGATGATTTCTCCAGTGTGACGTTTGAGGAATGCCCGCTCACCAAAACAACTTATACTGATTATCGCGAACCAAGTTCTATCACCGCAGACGTGATTACCTTCCGTGGTGAAAAACATTCTGGCTACATCGCCTACGACAAAGATGAGATTTGGAATTTTGAATTCATAGACGGTAAGGATGATGACATCGAATATCAAGTGCCGGTGAGAAATATCAACATAATACAACCGAAAAACCGATCTTTTTCATTCGTCAAATTCAAAACAGGAGAGGAAATATTTCTCGGTGACAAACAAGATGTCAGCAGAAATAATCATGGACTGCTCATCTATAAAAATGAGAATGAGGAGCCAGTATTCATTTCGTGGGATGACGTAGAAGAAATAATATTCAAGTAGGGAATCCTAGCATAGAGCATATAATAAATAGTTTGAATAACCCATCTATGTTGCACTTTTTATTTCAAGACAATAATGAAAGCCCTGCCAGCGAGGCAAAAGACCAATTGAAAATCAGTGACTTACTATTAATAAGTAGTGTTTGATAAAAATTATATTAAGTGTATCCTAAATGCGCTATTTAGTCATTAATTAAAACCAACAAAATCTGTCCTAGCTGAACAGATTATAAAACTATCTTGAAAAAACTAATCATAAGAGTAATCCTAGGCTGCGTCTTGGTTGTCGCCACCTTTGTATGGATAGGTTCCAATCAAATACTGAATGAGACGACCATGGTCAGAACCATGACCATCGTCTGGCTGCTTTTGGGTCTAGGCTTTATCACGATTGTGCTTAGCATCCTAGACAGTATCTTGGATTTGGTACTGTCATGGAAGAAGCATCCCGGTCTGCGATTTCTGCTGCAAATGGTCGTAGGGACTGGCTTATCCTTACTCTGCCTCAATATTAGCTACCATATCATACGGACTAACTATACGACCTCTAGTCCTGACAGCACACAATTATTTGTGATGAATCTGTACGGTGCGGCGATGATATTACCTATTTTTTCTCTGTACTTTGGGTATCGTTTTCTCAAGGACTGGCGACGATCAGAACTGGAAACAGAACGACTCCTTAAGGAAAATGCCCGCTCGCAAATGATGTCACTAAAAAACCATTTGGACCCCCATTTTTTATTCAATAATCTTAACATTCTTTCATCCCTCATCGATAAGGACAAGGCGTTATCTAAGGAATATCTTGACAAATTTGCTTCTGTCTATCGTATCATTCTCAAATCAGAAACAGATGATTTGACCACTATAGAAGAAGAGTTACAATTAGTAAAAGCCTATGT
Organism: uncultured Saprospiraceae bacterium; assembly: GCA_964591455.1. Taxonomy (GTDB): domain Bacteria; phylum Bacteroidota; class Bacteroidia; order Chitinophagales; family Saprospiraceae; genus RFSX01. The sequence continues at coordinate 2,385 of CAZQDZ010000074.1, read as the reverse complement.
ACATCTCCTTGAAATTCGTTTTCAGCAAAACACCAGGATAGACATAAACGTGAACCCCATCCATTATCCTAAAGGCATCCCTCCCCTATCCTTGCAGATGCTCATAGAAAATGCAATCAAACATAATATGGCGACCAAGACACAGCCGCTCTACATTAAGGTCTATACTAACGAAGATATGATCATTGTAGAAAATAATATTCAGCAGCGAAAGTATGCCGCTAATGACAGAAAAGGATCTGGATTGGAAAACATAAAAAATCGCTACGCCTACTTCTCAGACCAAGCCATACAGATAGAAGAAAATGACAAGATCTTCAAAGTGCTGCTCCCATTGATAGACATAGATTACGAGATATAGATAAGTCCACTTTAATACACAGATATGAAAATACTAATCATCGAAGATGAACAACTAGCCGCCGATAAACTGGTAAGTCTATTGCTTAAAATTAAAGATGATAATGAAGTGCTGGCCGTATTGGAATCCGTGGATGAGAGCATAGAGTGGCTAGAGAGTCATGAAGAGCCTGATATAATTCTCAGTGATATTCATCTGAGCGATGGTCTGGTCTTCAGCCTGTTCTCTCGTTATCAGCCCAAGTGTCCTGTCATATTTACAACAGCTTATGACAAGTATGCCTTACAAGCCTTCGAGGTCAATAGCATCGACTACCTGCTCAAGCCCATAGAGGAGAGCAAACTTATCCAGGCATTCCAGAAGTATGACCAACTGAAAAACTCATCTCAGGAAAACCTAACAGAACTCTACCAGAAGTTTCAGACGATGTTATCATCTCAAAACAAAAAATACAAAGCAAGATTTCTATGCAAGCTGGGCAATCGTATAAAGTCTATTCCAACAGAAAAAGTGGCTTACTTCTACTCCCAGGATAAAATCACCTTCCTTGTGAATCTGGATAACCAGCGCTTCCCTATAAATAATACCTTGGATGAAATAGACCAAATGCTCAATCCTGACACATTCTTCAGAGTGAACCGCAAATTTATCACCCATTTTGACGCTATAAATGAGATACATCCTTACTTCAAGGGTCGTCTGAAGCTGAAGCTCAGCCCCCACATAGAGGAGGATATCGTGGTAAGCACAGAAAAGTCGCCCATATTTAAGGCCTGGCTAGACCGCTAGAATAGGGTCAGCACCTTGGGGATAGCGCCTTCCATCTCGAGTAGCCATCGCTTCACCTCCAACCCATGCACATACCCCGTCAATGATTTATCACTGCCTATCACTCTATGGCAGGGCAGTATAATAGGGATGGGATTGCGTCCATTGGCCATACCGACAGCTCGTACAGCCTTCGGATTGCCTATGGCTACCGCTAAATCCAGATAGCTGGCGGTCTTTCCATAAGGAATAAGGGCCAAAGCCTCCCACACTTTCCTATAAAATGGCGAATATGACTCTATGGCCAGCGGCAAATCAAAGGATTTAAGGGTCCCTTGGAAATATTTAGACAACTGAGATACCGCCTTTTCTGTCAACTCAGAACGTGAAAGAGTAGTCGTTATGGGCGCTTTAGCGTAGGATATATGCGTGATTGCCTTGTCGTTAGCATGGATTAGCCACCATCCAATGGGACTTTCTACTATATCGGTATAGGGTGAGGGGTCAGGCATCTATAAATAGGGAAATTTCTTCATATGAAAAATAAAGAATTACATTTACTTTACTGCCAAAAAGGGTATAAATTTGCAGCCGCTTCACAAGGAAGCGCATAGGTATAAAATACAGTACCCAACAAATAAAATGAAGTTCAGAGAGTTTATCTCTTTGATTTCAAGGTGCCTTAGCTCAGTTGGTAGAGCAATGGATTGAAAATCCATGTGTCCCTGGTTCAATTCCTGGAGGCACCACAAAAGACCTTCGCCGTTGGCGAGGGTCTTTTTGTTTGTGGTGCCGTAAGGTGAACGAGCGGTCTCGCAATCGCGAGATTAAAGGTCCTAAATGGACCTTTGAAGTGAGAGAACCGATTCATCAGAATCGGATGGGTGGCTAGTACCTTCGCCGTTGGCGAGGGTCTTTTTGTTTGTGGTGCCGTAAGGTGAACGAGCGGTCTCGCAATCGCGAGATTAAAGGTCCTAAATGGACCTTTGAAGTGAGAGAACCGATTCATCAGAATCGGATGGGTGGCTAGTACCTTCGCCGTTGTCTTATGATAGATTTCTTCTTACGCATTTGTACTTGTTTTTGCATAAAAAGTGTAAAGCTATATCAGCACGAGACACTTTTTTTTAATTAATCATAACGGAGTAATGATAGGCGGCTGTACTTATGTGTTGAGCCTTTGAGCAATTACGGATAAGTAGGTAGCATTTCAATAACTGTGTCAATCTAATATTTACATCAATTTTATTTTAGGA
>CAZQDZ010000073.1:0-12896 GCA_964591455.1 uncultured Saprospiraceae bacterium | reverse complement strand
GAAGAAGTAGAGACATGAATATTGATATTAGTAATTTACCTTCTGGCACCTACCATTACTCTATCTCATCAGGTCAGAAAGTAGGCAGTGGCACCTTTGTTAAGATGTAGAGAAAGGGCAAAATTGGATTTCGGTTTATGGTAGGCGGCATATGGCTCTAATTCGGTACATCGGTGCAGTGGTACATGGTGCAAGGTAAAAAAAACGAACTACAAGTATCGACCAACAATTTTTTATAGAATTCAGTTAAATAAGAGAAGAGCCAATTTGTGGGAGGCAACTGTTGCTACAACAGTGATAGGTTGAAGCTCGAATAAGAACGAGTGGTCTTGACATGTCAAGATCAAAGGTCCTAAATGGACCTTTGAAAAGAGAGAACCACAATATCAATTGTGGCTTAGTCACCTGGTTTTTTGACTTGCAAGAAAAAAGAGCACGAAATGGTAAGAGCTGAGACGGTTTTGTAGAACGGAGTGGCGCAAAAATCACCTTTGTAGCAACTAGAGTTTTGCTGTATCCTGTTCTGAGCGAAGTAATGAGTCGAATGGATTTTGTCGATTGCAAAAGTAAGAAAGAGAAATAGAATGAGATTTGGGTTTTAAATCCTGAAAATCCTGATTCTGACAAAGAATCGAGCTACAAATCTCGACAAACTGTGTTAAAATTAAGCAGCTCTAATCGAGAACGGAGAACTCTCTGCGCCGCTTCGCTCTGATCGAGTTAGAAAAGTGGTGGAAAAGAGGGTCTCCATATTCCGAATCCAGTAAAGACTTCTCTGCATGGAAAATTCTAAATCATGAAAATCCTGTACATTGGAATCATTGAACCAATAATCACAAAATATTGTACACTATTCTCCATGATGTAACTATTAATGCACCAGCAGCCAAGATCTTTGATGCCATCACTCAACCTAGAGCCTTAGAGAATTGGTGGCCATTAAGATGTAGTACAGATAATCAGACACCAGCAACTTATAACTTTTACTTTACAGAAGAGTATGATTGGTATGGGTTAGTTTCCAAGGTTGCAAAAAATAAATCTTTCCATATTAGAATGACCCAATCTGATGAAGACTGGGCACCCACCACATTTGGATTTGAGTTAGAAGACGCTAATGTACAGGTACTGGTCAAATTTCATCACTCAGGCTGGCAATCCACTAATCATCATTTCAGGCGGACTTCTTACTGTTGGGCTATTCTGCTTCACGGGCTCAAGCGCTATATAGAAGAGGGGCATATTATACCATTTGAGGAGAGAGCTTAACAACTTAACAAAGGATATAGTGCCTTACAATTATTGACTACTTTTGCCATTCATAATATAGCTTATGTACAATATATTAATCTTAGGAAGTGGTGGTCGAGAGCATACCTTGGCATGGAAAATAGCGCAGAGTCCTCTATGTAATAATCTATATATAGGTCCTGGAAATGCAGGAACCTCGGATGTGGGGACTAATGTCTTTGTGAATATTATGAAATTCGATAAGGTCCAAAGATTGGTGGATCGTCATGATATCCACTACCTAGTGGTAGGACCAGAAGGCCCACTTGTGGCTGGGATTACTGATCACTTCAAAAATCACAAAGTGCATGTCATAGGACCTTCACAGGCCGCTGCCCAACTAGAAGGAAGCAAGTCAGTGGCCAATGACTTCATGCGATCATTCAATGTGCCAACAGCAGCATCTATAAACATCACTAAAGAAAATCTAGAGGAAGGCTATGAACATATCAGTAAGATAGAAGGAAACATAGTGCTCAAGGCAGATGGCCTGGCAGCCGGTAAAGGTGTACTGATTTTAGATGACAAAGCCGAAGCTCAGCGCCAGCTGAAAGATATGATTGGTGGCAAATTTGGCGAAGCTTCTTCTACCGTCGTCATAGAAGAATTTCTAGATGGTGTAGAGTTTTCTGTCTTTGTAGCTACAGATGGCCGACACTATAAAATTCTACCCATCGCTAAAGATTACAAGCGCAGAGAAGAAGGAGACAAAGGACTAAATACAGGAGGTATGGGTGCCATCTCACCTGTCCCTTTTGTAGATGAGGAAATGATGATAAAGGTCAGAGAACATATCATTGAACCCACGATAGAGGGCTTACGAATCTTGGATTACGATTATAAAGGATTTATTTTCTTTGGCCTTATCAATGTAAAAGGGAATCCTTATGTGATAGAGTATAATTGCAGACTAGGAGACCCTGAGACAGAGGTTGTTCTACCAAGACTCAAGAATGACCTTCTAGAGCTTATGGTAGCAATGCATAATGGCAGTCTCCCTGATATTAAAATTAAGAAGCGAAAGAAAGCTGCAGCCACAGTAATGCTTGTATCAGATGGCTACCCTGATAGCTACCGCAAAGGAGAAAAAGTAGTGATAGACCAAGGCATAGAAGATAGTATCGTATTTCATGCAGGGACCAAAACACTTAGCCATGAAATCTTGACTAACGGAGGACGTGTGCTTGCCATTACTTCTCTTGGTAAAAATCATAAAAAAGCGGTTAGAAAATCTATGGAGAATATAAGTCGGGTACATTTTAACGGAATGAAATACAGAACCGATATCGGACAAGATATCTAGTCTTGAGACAGTCGATTTCACATATCAAAGAAAGTACCGCTGGCCAATATTTACAAGCAAGTAAGGTGGCTCAGATTATTTCTCATGTGGCCTACGACTCCAGGAAAATAAGCTATCCACAGCAATCTATTTTTATAGCGCTATCTGGGCCCAACGGAGACGGACATAATTTCCTTAGCCATGCCTATGATAAAGGCATTCGAAGTTTTCTTGTATCCAAATCCATAAATCCTGCCTCATATCCTGATGCAAATATCATCCTGTGTGAGGACACCCTACTTGCATTGCAGCGCTGGGCCACCGTCTATAGAAAATCTCTGAAGTATCCCATCCTTGCCATCGTAGGTAGCAATGGCAAAACCATAATTAAAGAATGGTTGGCGCAGGGACTGCAACAAAAAATGAAGGTAGGCAAGAGTCCTCTAAGCTATAATTCTCAGCTAGGTGTCGCCCTTTCATTATTAGGCCTTAGTGAGGAAAATGATATAGGCATAATAGAGGCTGGCATCTCTGAGATGAATGAGATGTCTTCACTAGAAAAAATGGTCAAGCCAGACCTTGGCATATTTACCACGATAGGTGAAGCACATAGAAGTGGATTTCCATCACAGCGCATCAAGCTGCAGGAAAAGTTTATCATGTTTACGGAATGCCCTTTACTGATATATAACAGGGACAGCGAAGAAGTCCACCGAGAGGTATCCCACTTTCCAAATCAGACCATCTCCTGGGGGTATCACGATGATTCAGATATTACACTGAGGAAATCTCCTGATAAAGAAAATGAGCTTATACTATCATATGACAATGAATCTCACCGCATCATTTTTCCTTTTTCCAGTGATCAGCTGAAAGAAAATGCGATGCAGGTCATTGCATTTTTACTACACAAAAAATGGAACACCGAAGACCTACAAGCTTTAATCTCAGAACTCAGTCCTCTACCAAATAGGTTAGAGTTAAAGCAAGGAATCAATGATACCCTTCTGATAAATGACAGCTATTCCTCTGACCTAACGTCTATGCGTATGGCACTAGAGCAAATGGACCACATAGATACCACCTCAGAGAAAGTGCTCATCATATCTAAGATGGAAGAACAGGGCAAGGACGAGGAGACTTATATTAAACTATCTAAATTAATAGAGGAGAAAAGCATCTCAAAAGTGATTGCAATTGGCATCACACCAGACAAACTCCAGATATCAACAGAAATCACTTACTACCCTTCCACGGAAGCTTGTATCCAAAGTGGCATCTTATCTTCTTTTCGGGACGCAACTATACTAATTAAAGGGGCAAGAAAATATAGATTAGAAAGAATCTATGACCTGCTCTCCTTGCAGGTTCATCAGACACAGCTAGAGACTGACCTAAGTGCAATAAAACATAATCTAAATTTCTACAAGTCTCTTCTCCGTCCATCTACAAAAATAATGGTCGTTGTGAAGGCTGAAGCGTATGGTTCAGGCAGTGCTCAAATGGTCAATTTTCTTGCAGAACAATCTATAGAATATCTGGCAGTGGCCTTGATAGATGAAGGCGTGGCTTTACGTAAGAAAGGCTGCAGGATTCCTATCATGACCTTCAATATCCAAGAAGGGGATTTAGATCACTTATGGGAATATGATCTAGAGCCTGAAGTTTATAGCTTTCATATATTACGACAACTTACTGAGACCGCAATGCGGCACAAAAAGCAGCTCAAAATTCATTTGAAGTTAGATAGTGGCATGCACCGATTAGGATTTGTAGAATCAGAATTACCCAGTCTATCAGCTCAGATTCAATCTGCCCCTTTTACCATTGCTTCTATTTTTTCTCATTTGTCAGCAAGTGAAGATGATGCACTTGACCACTTTACACAAGACCAATTTGACAGTTTTGAAAGAGGTTATAAGTACCTCCAGGAAGGTCTGCATCTAACCACACCTCCGCTAAAGCACATACTGAATTCTGCTGGCATCGTCAAATTCCAGCCACAACAGTTTTCTATGGTGAGATTAGGATTAGGTATATATGGGATAGATACGTCGGAGAAAATATCTAGTGAGCTTGTGCCTGCTCATCGCCTTACAGCTAAGATTATACAGATAAAGTTTCTTCAAAAAGGACAAACTACAGGATACAATCGTTCTGGATCAGCAGAAAATGACACCAATATTGGCATCATCAGCATAGGCTATGCTGACGGACTGATGCGCATTTGTGGCAATGGCAATTACAAGGTAGCTATCCAAGGAAGACTATTTCCTACGATTGGCAACATATGTATGGACGTTACTTTAGTGAATTTAGGTATGGATCATGGCATTTCTGTAGGTGATGAAGTCGTCCTTTTTGGTCCCAACTACCCTATCTCGAGGCTTTCTGAGGCTTGCCAGACAATACCCTATGAAATACTGAGCCGGCTTGCTCCTAGGGTAAAGAGGACCTATATCTATCGATAATCTGGCTTTCTGCGCTTAAATTTATCTTAAATACGTCGTCATTACTGTACTTTCTGCGCTGCAATACTGTAATTGTTATTTTTGCACACGATTATAAATAAGGCTGGTTTTGTAATCGCTTTTTATGTTTTTATTATCAGCCAAAACCTTAACAATGAGAAAGTTAGTCTTCTGTCTTTGCCTTTTCCAATGCAGCTTCTTGCTGAGTCAGAATCAGACCAATGACCCTGTTCTGTTTTCTATAGATGAATCTGAGGTTAGAGTATCAGAATTCAAGTATATCTATGAGAAAAATAATGCTGACAAGGCAGATTACTCAGAGAAAAGCATCACCGAATATCTTGAACTGTATAAGAGATTCAAGTTAAAAGTTGCTAAGGCTCGAAGTCAAGGATTGGATACAATCAAGACGTTACAAGAAGAACTAAACGGTTATAGAAAGCAATTGGCAGCGACCTACCTTAAAGACAAGGAGATTTCTGAAAAACTTGTGGATGAAGTCGTAGACAGATACTCAGAAGACAGAGAGGTTAGTCATCTATTTGTCGCCTTGAATGATAATATGACAAGGGAACAAGGTGCTGCCGCAGAAGAGAAAATACAATCCATGCACCGCAAACTGATTAAGAATAGCGGTGTAGGTTTTGAGCAGATGGCCAAAACACTATCGGAAGATAAAGCCTCATCTAAGAATGGTGGTCGGTTAGGATACTACACTGCTCCACTTCCTGATGGCTTCTATAATTTTGAATCTGCCATGTACAATACACCTGAAGGTCAGTTCTCTGAGCCATTCCAGTCCAAAATGGGGCTTCACATAATTAAAGTATCCAATGTCAGACCTGCAAGAGGCGAAATGGAAATTGCGCATATTCTTGTACGTTCTAAGTCTAAAGGACAAACTATTTCAGGTGCAAAACTTAAGGCTGACTCTTTATACTTACAATTAGAACGTGGTCGAAAATTTGAAGATGTCGCAAAGGTCTTCTCAGCTGATAAAAAGACAAATCAAAAAGGAGGGTATCTGGGATTCTTCGGAATTAATCAGTATGAAGCCAGTTTTGAAGATGCAGCCTTCGCATTAACTGAGGATGGTGCTTATACCAAGCCTATAGAAACTTCCATAGGATACCATATCATAAAGAGAATATCTAAACGCGTCAATGAAAATAATAAGCGTGCTAAAAAAAGAATAGAGACACGTATTAATAATAATGAACGATTTAAAATAGCAGAACAAAAGCTGATTGATGATGTGAAGAAAGAAACAAACTTCGTAGAGAACAGAAGTATGTTAGTGAGACTCAATCGGGACTTAGATGAAACTTTCTACAGTTATAAATGGTCTCCACAGTTATACGATAATAACTCCAAGCCACTATTTACTATGGCCAATAAAGCCTATACAATCAATGACTTCACAGCCTACTTAAAGAACAATGTCAGAGAAAGACTTAAATTTCCAAAAGCAAAACCTGTAGTCCAAGCCACTAATGAGCTTTATGAAAAATTCATGAAGGAAAAAATCATGGATTACGAAGAAGCTAATCTGGAAAATAAATATCCTGACTTCAAAGCCCTTATGAGAGAATACAGAGAAGGGATTCTTCTTTTTGAAATAACTAAGAATGAGGTCTGGGATAAAGCTTCGTTGGACACGGTCGGATTGCAACAATTTTACGATGCACATTCACAGGATTATGTTTGGCCAGATAGAATACGTACAGAAAAGATTGTGGTAGAATCTGATGCTTCAGATAAGGTTGCTAAAGCTTATGATTATGCTAAAAAGAAAGGTGTAGACAAATTTAAAAAGAAATACATAAATGATTCTGACTACAAAGTAAGCGGTTCAGAATCAATTTTTGAAGCAGATGCACCTGAACTACAGAACTTGGAACGTAAGACAGGTAAGGTAACCGATATAACGATGATAGACAATAAGGGTACATTTTATACCTATGTCAACAATCTGAAAGCTGCTACTAAAACACTGCAAGAAGCGAGAGGTTATGTGATTGCAGATTATCAAGAGCATCTAGAGGAGGAATGGATTGCGACATTGAGAAATGAATTTCCTATCAATGTCAATCAAGAGGTTCTTAAGCAACTTATCAAAAAATAAGTGCAGGGTAACAAATCCATATTTTGCATTCCCCTGAGCTTGATAATGTTAACCTGTCAGGCAGAAAAAGCCAATGAACAGACAATAGCCACTGCATATGGCCAACATCTGCAAATAGAAACACTTGGAGGCCAGCTAAAAGGTGCACGGACCAGCCGAGATTCTCAGAGGATAATAGATAAAGAAGTGGACAACTGGCTTATGGATGAGATTCTGGTACATGAAGCGAAAAAGAAATTTAGCGGCAGTGATGATATAGAAAAGAAAGTATCTTCTTATGAAAAGTCATTATACATTCATGAGTTAGAAAAGTATCATATTGAAACCCAATTGGATACGACAATAACAAAAGCGGAAATGGATACCTTCTATAATAGAAATCAAGAAGAGTATCTTAACTCAGAAGCTTTAATCCAAGGTTTGATGATTAAACTTTCAGATAATCAATATAACGATACCATCAAAAGCCTTTGGAAAACCGAAGATTTGCCCGCCCTTAAGGTCGTGCTGAGTGAAAATGAAGGTAATCTGCACCTTCTTGATGCAACAAAATGGTATCAGGAATCCAGATTAAAGAACCTGCTTCCAGAAGGATTATGGAAAAGAATCAACTTCAAAGAGAAAGAGAGCTATTCATACAGTGATGGAGGTAATCAGTATCTGGTCAAAATTCTTGGTCATACACCTGACGGGAAGCCAATGCCCACTAGTTATGCCGCACCGCTTATAAAATCAAGAATAATCAGAGATAGATCTCGGGCCTTACTTCGACGATGGAGAAAGGACATTTTCCAAAATAATATTCAAAGCAAAGACATTATAATATACAGTCAGACTAAATTGTCCAATAATTAAGAAATATGGTTTCTAGAAATATATGTGTAAGCCTTCTTTTGTTAATTGGGTTCTGTGCTCAAATTAGTGGGCAAGACACCATGCTTATAGACAGAGTCATTGCCAAAGTTGGGAATGAAACTATTTTGCTATCCGACATAGAGAGTCAATATGGATTTGCTGTCCAGCAATCTGGTTTTCCTGACCCATCTGTCAAATGTGACATCATGGATGGTCTGATAGGCCAGAAGCTTATCGTCCACCATGCGAAATTAGATAGTGTTATTGTCTCACCAGAAGAAGTGGAAAGCAATCTTGACTTTAGAATCTCTCAGGTACTTAGACAAATGAATGGGGACGAAGAATTTTTTGAGCAATACTATGGCATGACTGTAGCGACCATGCGTGGTAATCTAAGAGAAGACCTAGAACAACAACTTCTCGCAGAGAGAATGCAGCAAACACTTCTAAATCAGGTCACAATTACTCCTAGAGAGGTCAAGGAATTCTTTCATTCTATCCCGACTGACAGCCTGCCCTATCTCAATGCAGAGGTAGAATTAGCAGAGATTGTCATTAATCCAAAGGTTAACAGTGATGAAAAAGCAAAAGCACTCAAGAAAGTGCTGGAAATAAGACAGAGAATATTGGATGGCGCTGATTTTGGATCAGAAGCCCAAACCTACTCTGATGATCCTGGATCTGGTGCTCAGGGTGGCAATCTTGGGTTTGCAGAAAGGGGTACTTTTGTCCCTGAATTTGAGGCCACGGCCTATGGACTTGAGAAAGGAGAACTTTCTGACCCAGTAGAGACAGAGTTTGGCTATCATATTATGGAGTTACTGGAAAGAAGAGGAAACAAAATAAACATAAGGCACATCCTCGTCAAGCCCGAAATTACAGACGCCGACCAAGAGAAAGCGAGAACTGAGCTGGATAGTGTCAAGGCTCAGATTCAAAGAAATGAAATCACTTTCCAAGCTGCTGTAAAAAAATACTCCTATGATAAGATTCCATCATTCAATAATAATGGAATGCTTCAAAATCCAAATACTGGTAAAACAACTTTTGAAACGGCAGAATTACCATCAGAAATATTCTTTGCAGTGGAAGACTTAGAAGCAGGAGACATCACTGATTCTATGGAGTATCCCTTACCGACTGGAGAGACATACTACAGGATAATCAAGATTTTGGATAAAAAGAAACCGCACAGAGCCTCCTTAGAGCAGGATTATGCAAAATTACAGCAGTACGCAAGGGAAAGTAAGCGTAATGAATACTTCAATAATTGGATTAATGAAAAGTTAGAGAGTACATACATCCAACTGGAAGAAGGTTACTTAGACTGTCCTAATTTGGATATATATCTGAAGGAATAAGTTAAATGTAAATACTCCCATCAAATACTAACACATTTAGTATATCTAATAAATTTGTTTTTTATCTAATATAATTTCTGTTAGTCTGAACAGAAAGTTAATTTCGCTGTTAATCCCGCCCGTTTCCCAGAAACCAATCAAAATCAAACGCCATCGCAGACTATTACGGACACGGGAAATTACTACTTACATCAGAATATGGTGTATTAGATGGCGCATTAGCGCTCGCTATTCCTACCCGCTATGGACAGAAAATGAAAGTCAAGCAAACCCGTAAGTCTGACCTTTTCTGGAAAAGCTATGATACCAAGGAGAACGAATGGTTTTTCGCTCAGATTTCACTGTATGACTTTTCTGCTGTGAAGACCACAGACGAAAAGAAAGCAGAATATCTTAAGAATTTGCTCAAAAGTGCCGTCAGACTCAACTCCGAATTTCTTTCAAAATGGAATGGCTTCGATGTGAAGACCTATCTTGAATTCGATAGGGACTGGGGGCTTGGCTCTAGCTCATCATTAACCTACATGGTCGCCCAGTGGGCAGATGTAAATCCACTACTCCTACACTTTAAGTGTTACAATGGATCAGGATTTGATGTAGCCTGTGCTGGTGCTGAATTACCTATTACCTACCAAATCGATGGTGACACGATTAATTATACGGAGATAGATTTCGACCCATCATTCAAGGACCAACTCTATTTCGCTTACCTCAATAAAAAACAATCTTCTAAGACAGCTATAGAGGATTATATGAAGGTGGCGAAGAAGAGAAAGACAATGGCCAAAAAACTGACGGATATCACAAGTTCATTCATCAAGTGCCAATCTCTATCGAGTTTTGTAGGACTGATGAAGGAACATGAAGCTATTATCCAGGAGCATGTCGGATTGACTCCGGTTTCTAGTCAGCTTGGCTTAGACAACTTCGAAGGCGGTATCAAATCGCTTGGTGCATGGGGTGGAGATTTTATCATGGCTGCATCCAGTGAGGGTCCCGAGTATGTGAAGAATTATTTCGCAGACAAAGGCCTACAAACAGTTATCCCATATAACGACATGATATTTCAGCCTCAAGGGGTAGAGGAATTGGTGTAGGCAGTTTCATTTCCTCTAAATCGCCTAGTTTTTATCCATAACTTCTAACAATTTTCATAATTACAGAAATAATTGATGGTCTAAAATACCAACACATCACCATTGACAATTACGAATACCAACATACAGATTGGTTTGGACCCTTTATAGAGGATATTGGTTCAATTGGTCTATGCATGACTCCGCAGGCCAATCTATGTGAAATTTCAACAGTGGTCTATGTAGTTTTATATCAGCTAATCAGGACACAATCATTTTTCCAGATACATTTAGATGCGTGCCTCCTAGCTCTATAGATGAATTATCTGAAGGATTAATTGTAATAATGCCAAATCCTACTTCTGACTCATGGAATATTACAAATGCATCCAACTTTGTCAAATACTAATTGTACGACATAAATGGGAATGAAGTATCAAAAGATGAAATTCGAAATCAAAATGAAATTAATGTAAATGGATCAACTCTAATTTCGGGAATCTACATCCTTGTAATGGTTACCAAAGCTGGAACTCCAATTGCCAGAAAATTAGCAAAGAAATGATGAGCCATATAACATATTAACTCAAAACCTACCCGCAAATACTCAGGATATAATTGATGGCATCCTTGTATCCTAATTCGCCAGCCTTTCTCATATCTGCACAAGCACTATCATTATCCTTCAGCTGCAGATAGACGTTAGATCGGTTATAAAAGGCTTCTGCGTTATTTGCATCTAACTCTATGACCTTCGTCAAGTCAGACATGGCTTCATTCCAGTTTTCTAATCGCATATAAGAAAGGGCCCGATTGAAGTAATTGGTAGGTTTGTTTTCCACTTCTATCAATGCAGAATAATCACTGACGGCGGAGGCGTAATCTTTGTTCTTAATAGAAATGTTGGCTTTATTTTTTAGGGCCGTTGTGTTAGTAGGATCTGCGACCAACAATGCATCAAAGGCAGTATAGGCTTCATCATATGATTCAGATTTCATCAGTGCCAATGCTTTGTAGTACAAGGCTTTTTCATTATCAGATTCTAGTGCTATGATGCCATTTGCCAAATCAACTGAAGAAGTATAATCTTCCTTCTTATATTTTAATTTCATACGTTCAGTAAGTGCTGGCACATACTTCTCATTTTCCTTTATAGCTAAGCCAAAAGACTGATCTGCCAAGTCTGCTTTATCTGTCTTCAGATAACACACTCCAAGTTGGTAATAGACCTTATCCGTGGGTTTATCTTTAGCTATTGTCTCCTGAAAATCTGCTATCGCCTTTTCGTAATTCCCTTCCAGCATCTGAATCTTGGCCCTGTAGTAATATACTTTGGTTAGTGAAGGGTCGTACTTAAGCCCTCTGGAGAAAGCCTTAATCGCTTCTTCATTCTGACCAAAACTCATCAGACAATATCCAGAATAATAATGGGCCTTGGCATTCTCTCCATCCAATTTTATCATTTTTCTAAAGTCTACAGCAGCTGCTTTGTATTCCTTTTGTGACATCTTAGCCAATCCTCTAGAGTAATATGCTTGTCCATAGAGTGGATCTATAGCTATAGCTGCCGTATAAGCATCTATGGCTTTAGTATAATCTTTTGCTTTGGCCGCTGCCACACCTTCATTATACTTTTCTACAACTTCAGGGCTCTGTGCATACAAGCTCATAGATCCTGTGATCAAAAGAATGGTCAGAACTTTAGTGTATTTCATATTGTTTGCTTTCTAGTATAAAAATGTCAATTTCTATCTCTCACATTGGACAACCGCACCAGTAACAGAAATTCTATTTCCAACATTAACACTAGCTGAGTTTGGTGGTAGGAATGGATTATCAATATCACTGATGAATTCTAAATCACCTGTACAAGTTCCTATATTTTCTAAAGAGAAAAGTAAAACTTCTTCTCCTGCTACATAAGGAATAGCGGTGGTAGTACTTACCATAAATAGATCCCGGCCGTAATTAATATCAACTTGAATTTTGAAATCGCAAATTGTAACTTTTACCTTGCAAAAAGAGCTTTAAATTTTAGATAAATTAAAGTAACCCTTAAAGGGCCGTTTTTAATCCCATAAAAGAAAGTGCCGCCATAAATTTACAGCGGCACAATATATTTTTTCACGATATGAACCAGAAATTAATTAAATAAAGTATTAAGAAGGACTAGTAAATCCTGATTCAGCTGTTGACGGCGTTGGACCACTTTCAATGATATCTTCTTTCTTATAAACTATGGCTATAGGTTTTACCCAATTTGCTTTTTTACTCATTTTTTAAAACATTTAAATTTTTTGCTACTATTCTCTTTTAAGTAATACACATTATATATATAATGTGCAGATAGTTACTAAGTTGCTAAATTAGTCTATATTCAAATATTATGCAAATATATAAAGCTTTTGGTCTTAAAATTTACTCACCTAAATTAAA
>CAZQDZ010000072.1:2381-13025 GCA_964591455.1 uncultured Saprospiraceae bacterium | reverse complement strand
CTGAGGTCTGTCCAGCCACCTAAACAGAGAGTCTCATCTGCGCCCGCATCTGCTGTGGGTAAATCATACACCGCTACTTCTGCCGCATCTGTATCTGTACAACCATTACTATCTGTTACTGTGACTGTGTATATCGTTGTTACTGCTGGGGTCACTGTGATATCTGATGTTTCCTGGCCTGAATCCCATTCATAAGATACACCACCACTTGCTGTCAATGTCGTACTTTCATTCAGACACAAGGCTTCGTCTGGTCCAGCATCTGCCGTAGGCAACTCATATACTTCTACTTCTACCTCATCTGTATCGGTACAGCCATTAATATCTGTTACCGTCACTGTATAGGTGCTCGTTACTGACGGGGATACTGTAATACTCGCTGTGGTTTCTGTGGTACTCCACTCATAACTATCTCCGCCTGCTGCTATCAGCAGCGCATCGCCACCTAAGCAAACACCTTGGTCTGTACCTGCATCTGCTGTAGGCAATGGATGCACTATTACTTCTAATTCATCAGTATCAGTACAGCCGTTTATATCCGTTACCGTTACTATATATGTGCTCGTTACTGTTGGAGATACTGCAATATTTGCCGTACTCTGACCCGTACTCCATTCATAACTTACGCCGCCACTTGCACTGAGGTCTGTCCAGCCACCTAAACAGATAGTCTCATCTGCGCCCGCATCTGCTGTGGGTAAATCATACACCGCTACTTCTACCTCATCTATATCAGTACAGCCATTACTATCTGTTACGGTAACTATATATGTCGTTGTAATTAATGGGGTTACTGTTATACTAGAGGTTACATCACCTGAATCCCATTCATAAGATACGCCACCACTTGCTGTCAATGTCGTACTTTCATTCAGACACAAGGCTTCGTCTGTCCCTGCATCTGCCGAAGGCAACTCATATACTTTTACTTCTACCTCGTCTGTATCTGTACAGCCATTAATATCTGTTACCGTCACTGTATAGGTGCTCGTTACTGACGGGGATACTGTAATACTCGCTGTGGTTTCTGTGGTACTCCACTCATAACTATCTCCGCCTGCTGCTATCAGCATCACATCTCCACCAAAGCAAACACCTTGATCTGTCCCAGCATCTGCACTGTTATTCTCGTTTACAATTATTTGAACTTCATCAGTATCTGTACAACCATTAGAATCTGTGACTGTAACTATAAATAACTCAGTTGAGGTAGGCGATACAAAAATCGAAGGAGTATTATCGCCAGTGGACCAAAGAAAGCTTACACCACCTGAGGCTGTAAGTTGGGCGACGTCATTGATACAAATTTCCTGATTCGAACCAGCTTCTGCATCAGTATTCTGATTGGCGATTACCTCTACTTGGTCTGTGTTAAAACAACCGTTAGATTGGGTTACCGTAACTGTATATATTGTTGTCGTAAGAGGAGACACTTCAATAGCAGCGCCAGACATCCCGTTGCTCCAAGTGTAAGAAACCCCTCCAGATGCCTCAAGAACTACTGAATCATTTATACACATTTCCTTACTTGGTCCAGCCTCAGCATCTGTAAGCGGTGGTTCTGTAAGTGTAACAGGAAATTGAAATTGACAATCAGGGCCGAAGGTGCTCTGAATATATAGCGTGTAATTTCCAGCATACAAATTATTAATATCAAGCGCCGTATCCCATACTAAACTATCCAAACTAAATTCATACGGTTGATTACCATTCAAGACCGAAATGGATATTGAACCTGAATTTTCACCGAAGCATAAAACAGGCGTTGGCTCTATAATAAAGCTAACATCATCACATGGCATTTCTGGATTCAATCCTAACGAACATTCTTCTGCATCATTGATACCTCCTAGATCACAATCAGTACTTACGAACCATGCAGCATTAGCGCATATAAAGTCACTGTCCAGGGCATTAGCCTCATCTGTCAATGTTATGAGTTGGCTACAGCTTGATGATTCCATACACTGATTGCTGACGGTATAGTCTATCTGATAAGTGGCTACGGTACAATCCACATAGGTTAAGAAAGGTTCTGAGTTAGACATTGTGATATCGATTCCGCAGCGTTGTTCTACAATTGGTGAAGAAGGAACAACATCATTTATTTCGATAACAGTAAGATTTTCAGGACATACTAATTCAAGTGCTTCATGTTCTATAATTACAGATTGGTAACAATTCAATTCAATATTACAATCATCTATAAATTCATATTCTACCAGATACTCACTACCTGAACACATTGGTTCTCCAAAATCTAAAAACGGCAAGGAATTACTAATCGTATAGTTTACCCCACAAAGTGTTTGGACAACTGGAGAGGTAGGAATAAAATCATCAATACATTCAACAACGACGCTAGTTGGACAAGTCATCGTTGGCGCCACACTGGATAGACTAACATTCTGAATACAAGAAACTTCATTAGCACAATTATCAAAAGCGGTATAAGTAATCAAGTATATTTCTCCATCACAACTTAGCGCACTAGATTGTGCTACAGGTTCAGATACTATAAAACTAGGGTCAGTGTTGCAAAAGGAGGTTAGCTCTGGGATACCTGTTATAATCTGTGAAAAACATTCAACTTCATAATCAGGCGGGCAGGTAACATCTAATCCTTCATTGATTACAACAAACTGTTGTTGACATGATGCAGTGTTACCACATGCATCAGTTGCTGTATATTCTATTTCATAGACAGCATTATGACATTCTTGTACACCGCTCACAAGAGTAGGTGACTCAGTAACATAACTTGCATCTGCACCACAGAACGATGTTATAGTTGGAACGTCGGCGACAATATCATCTGGACACGTTATCTCTACAGCAGACGGACAACTAATATTGACACCAGGGTTCTCTAGTATCACCTGCTGAATACACTGCGCCTCTAATCCACAAACATCTAATATCGAATATGTAACCCTGTATTCGGCACCATTACAATAGTCTAGACCATCAACTAACAATGGCTCAGAAATGAATAAATTATAGGGCTGATTGCAAGTACTCACCACTAATGGATTAACAGATTCAAAATCTTCAATGCATGTTAAGATTGAGGAAAAGGGGCAAGTCAGATTTAGAGACTGGCCTTGTAATTCAAATTCCTGGACACAATCTTGAGATCTGCCACACAAGTCAGTAACAGTATATATCATATTATATATAGCACCGTTACATCTGGGTGCACCATCTACCAATACCAGATTGGTATCAAATGAAGTTGTTAGTACATCACATTCCCATTCTATTTCTGGCTCCCCTATTGATATTTCTTCATAACATGTCACCATTCTGGAGGGAGGACAGTTCACAGTTGGCATATCGTAAATAATAGTAAAATCCTCTTCAATCTCAGATGTATTCCCACAAGCATCTATGGCTGTCCATACACGTGTCATATACTGTGGGATATCAGGACAACCTAAGCCTTCAAGAAAGATATCCCTAGAGGAGATCTTAATATTCGTATCGCAATTATCCTCTACTTGTGGAGCTCTTGGCTCAGGTATATCTGCTAAGCATGACAACTCTTGAGAAAACAACTCAGAAAAAATCGGCGCTTCACTATCAGTCAATGATATGCGCTGAAAGCAAAATGTACTATCATAGAATTCGCCTCTAAACAATCGCTCTACAGTCCACCTTCTATTTACCGCTAGTCCACATTCTGCAAACGCTTCAGAATCAGAGAAAGATGATTCGCCGATGCTATAAGGTGCTTGTGGCGTAATAAGTCTTAATTCAGGATTATCATCTGGATCTAGTGAAGCATCACAGGTTAAAATGGCATCTCTAGGACATACGTCCTTTCTGATATCATTTCTATAAATTGCTGATTCACTACAGCTAACACAATTATTATACTGAATAAAATAGTCACCATCCTGATCAGCTAATAACTCTAGATTGCTTGATGTCGTTCCATCAGGCAAGGTCCATTCAAAATCACCAGTAGGCTCTGAAACAGTCTCACCTAAAGAATTGAAAAAGACTTGAACTTCCTCTAACCTGACGAAGTCATCAGGTACTTCCGTACCATCTTTGGCGAAGGCTTGAAAACTGAACCCTTGTTCTATGCGATTATGAAGAAATGAAAAACAATAATCTTCATGCAGTTGCTCAGGATAAAATGTCTTGTCTATCAATCCATCTAGACTTACAACAATGCGCTCTACATTAGCAGAAGAAGTTGTGATCAATGAATTGAAACAAATAGAATATAAATTTTGCTCATTATAAATAGAAGTAGAGTCTACTGAGTTAGACTGAAAGAAGGTATACTCGACGTTAGACTGAGCTGTAGGCAAGGAATTAATATGTAAATCATCTCCACTCTCACTACTCCAGATGGTCGAAAGTGGTCTTTGTTCTTCTACTGGGACACGATCTACGACTACATTATCAAGATAAAACTGCTCCGACTGGGTAATCACTGCATCACCATTATCCAATGACAACCTCACTCTGTGCTCATTATCACTGGCTAAGAAAGTCATACATGATTGCGTGGAATCCAACTGACCTGTAACGAAACGCTTCTTACCATCTACAAGAGAAAAGAGTCTAGCCCTATTATTAGTATTTTCTTGGTCGAATGTACTCAGATAATCAAAACAAACAGAATAGGTTTCTCCTGGGCATAGATTGACCACATCCGTCTCTATGTACTGAAGTGAAGAAGATTTAGTTGTATTTAATCTAAAAGAATGCGCTTCAAAAGACTCAGGGAGAACCATGTCCAATTCTGCATTGGATACAGTAGTGGCGTTATTAAAATAAGACCAACCTGATGATTGTCCAGTTATCACCGAAACCGCTTCTGCAGTCTGATTAGATATGTTCCCTAAACAATCTTCTCTACAAACTTCTTCATCCTCTATGTTAGGTATCAATACGATGCCCTCCTCGCGTTCATCTTGAAATATATTTACATCCAACTGCTTACAGTCCTGCACACAACAGCCGCCCATAATCCGAACCTCATCTATCATCCATACGGACATATCACTCGATAACCCAGGACTAAGCCTTGGGGTCAGTTCAAATCTATAGTTTGCAGGTTCACCAGCTGCAAGTTCGCTTACATGGTCTAGTCGAAAAACTCTATCACTCCAATCAGGTGTGGTATGAATATTGGTTTCTGAGAAAACTAATCTTTCATCTTTGTAAATTCTTAATTCAAATACTGAAGGGTAGTTATTTCTATCCAACCCGATAAACTCAGGAGATCTCTCCATGAATTCAAATCCAGTAATGGCCCCTCCAGTAAATGGTGTAAGAAACATTCCGAATGAAATGGAATTATCATCTCCAACCTCACTGCTCAGGTCTATGCATAAAGCACCATCAGCAAGATTAGTCGCTTCTGTGGCTGCCGCAGTTTGTGCCAAAAACTCATGTGAATATCCTTCTACTCCAAAGTGATTCCCTTCTCTAGCAATAGTTGCAGGGTAGGCCACCACGCCAAAACAGTTTCCTGGTTCAAATTGTGGTTCTAGTTTCTCTGCTAAATCAATCTCCTCATCACTTCCCATTTGCCAAGAAGCCACCATGAAGTCTTCAGATTCTTTTCCTTTCAACCTGATGTTGTCGATAAATACTTTTGTACCAAAATCTATGTCGCGAGTATTAATTCTTAGAATCAATGAATCTGAAAGAAAACTTCGCAATGGAAAAGAGACCGTCTCTCGTTGTCCATTTTGAAACTGATTGTCAGTAGTCAAGCTAAATTGTTCTTGGTCAGTTCTCATAATTTGAAAACTCTCTCCCCTATCGGATGATACATCTACATAGATATGACTATCTCCACTTAGATTAAAAGTGGTCACATCAAACTCAAGATCAACACCACAAAAGTCTTCTAGGGACAGGAGTCCTGTAGCAATGAAAGGGTCGTCATGCGGTGCCCCATTAAGGGACAAACCTTCTTGTCGCTCTAGTAGTAGCCACCCCTCCCCTGAATCAGGGCTAATTGGAACTATCTGAGCAAACTGACTTTGGGTCCATAAACCCATATCTTCATTAAAATCCGTGAAGGCCAGTGAATCTGCTAATTGAGCATTAGTGTCGGTAGTAGAGAATAATAAGCAGGCCAAGCAGACATACGTGCATATGCCCTTACAGAATGTAAATGCATTCATAGAATAGATAATTAAGGATTAGATAAAAGTGGAATAAGACTAAGATGTAGACCTCAATCTAAGTATGCGTATCAAAGTATCCTATGAAGTAGTGCGGTGAAATGTATATCTCAGGAAGAGATATCGTTGTGTAGTAGATGGACATGATGGATAATTTCAAGTTAAAAAATCCACCCTAATGAGTAATGTGAGTTTTGGATTAGGGTATTATTCGTTGGACTTTTTAATTCAAAAGTTATGCCATCGTATTATAATAATTAAAGATTTGTTGTCTTCTCTGCGATATTAATGCTTGTGATTAGGTAGGCAAATAAAAAAAGGTGGCTCTTTCGAAACCACCTTTTTCTTTATATTATTCAGTGAGAATTATTGGCCATCTTCTTCCAGACTGGCTTCTATCTTCTCTAATAATGCTTGGGTATCTTCTGTATTTTCTTCTGCTTCATTACCTATTGCTATTGCCTTCTTAGCAAATTTCTTTGCCTTAGGGAAGTCACCAGTCTTGTACAATAAAGCGGCATAAGTATCTACATACATATACTGAGGATCCAATTCTATCACTTTATTCATCCAGTCCTCCATAATCTTAAGACACTTTTGGTCTTCACATTTCTCATATAAAGTCCAAGCTACCTGATTAGCAAATCCTAGCTGCTCATCTATTGGCTTGGCTTTTAAATCACCATCTGCCTTCATCGTGTATTCCTTCCACATCTCAGCTGTCTGCAAAAATGTGTACTCAAAGCTATTTGCTGTAGCGTCTCTATCTTCACTTTCATCCATGTATTCGTTAAGCATAACAATTGCCTCATCAAACTGGCCTCTGTCTTTTGCCTTAGCCGCTTCATTGACTTTATTCCATACCTGACCTACTACTACTCTTTCGAACTCACTATTGCCATACATCGACGTATACTTCTCTTTATTCTCTAGTACATGTGTTTTATACTCTTGACCAGTAGGGCACTGGGTCAAAGCAGTCCATGCCACTTCATTGTATAAGTCATCCTGCTGAGCTAACCAAGCATCAACCGTTTCAGCATCGGTACGTTTCTTTTCACCGCCTTTGCCAAATAGATTATTTATAAAATCAGGATATTCGACATCAAAATTCTGAGATTCAAAGGCAAATACCTTTTGTGTGTTCTCCGTTCTGACTTCTTTTATAAATTCTAAGAACTTTTCATTGTCTTGCTCGTAACCCGCTTTCTTTACTACCAGCTCACCATCAGGATTGAAGTACAATAAGGTAGGGAATCCTCTCACTCTGAATTTCATAGCCACATCTATACCAAATCCTTTTTCCATATCCAGCTTGATAGGTACGAATTCTTCATTGAAATAGCTACCGATAGCTTCATCCGAAAAGGTGTTTTTGTCCATCACCTTACACCAGTAGCACCAATCAGTATAGGCATCTACCACTACATGTTTACCTTCAGCTTTTGCTTTAGCAAAGGCCTCCTCCCATGTGCCTTCAAAGAAGTTCACTTGTCCTAAAGCGATAGTGGACATGAATAGGGTCAGAATAAGAATTGATATTTGTTTCATTATTAAGATTTTCCCCAATTTACAAATAAGGCCTTCATCGTCCAAAAATCTAAATCAATAAAGCTTCGATTTAATAAAATATGACAGTTTTATTAGGAAATAGACAATCAAATAATTCAGAAATTCTGTACAAACCTATCTCTAGCTTGTATCTTAAGCCCCAAATAAATCAGTTAATGAAATATCTTGTCTCACTCGCGTTGATTATTGCATGGAATTCATTAACCAGTCAATCTGCAAGACTGACTGAGGTTGTTAACAGCTACCATAAGCTTATCGATAGCCAGAAGGAGAAATACAAATCGTCGTGGCCAGATTTTACCTCCTCATTTAAGAAACAGGAGTTAATCACCTACCAGGATATACTGCAAGCACTCACAGAGGTTGATAGGACTACGCTAAATACGCAAGAGCTGATTAATATTGAGTTACTGGAACTTATACTGCAGGATAATATAGACAATAGAGTTTATAGAGCTGAATTATTTCCTCTAAGTGCTGAAGGTGGATTTATTATCTCTATGATTTACAGTATTCAGGGAAAAAATCTGAATGATGGTGAATCGATAAATCAATACGAGTTATTACTTGCAGATACTCCCAGATATATCAATCAGCAAATTGCTTTGATGAGGACTGGCTTGGCAGAAGATAAAGTGATGCCGAAGCTCGTAGCCAAAAATTGCTTGGCCTTAGTGCAAAAAATACAAGAAGATGGTTTCGCATTCTTAAAATTACCACTGAGCAAAACAGATATTTCTGACGATAGAAAAGTAAAATTTGCAAGTCATATAGATGGGCCAATAAAGGAAAGTTTTAATCAGTTAGAAACATTTCTTAAGGAAGAATACATTCCTCAGACTAATGCTGCAGTGGGGATAGGCAGATGTAAAGACGGAAAACACTTCTACGAACAAAGGGTCAGATACTATACTACACTTGATATGACGCCAGAAGAGGTTTTTGAATTAGGGAAGCAAGAGGTCACTAGAATAAAGGGTGAGATGGAGCAGATAATAAATGAATTGGAATTTGAGGGTAACTTTTCTGAGTTCTTACAGTTTTTACGAACAGATGAAAGGTTCTATGCTGAGACACCACAAGACCTGCTAAACCATGCCGCATGGTTATCTATGAAGGCACAAGAGATATTACCACGCTATTTCACAATACTCCCAAGTCTCCCCTTTACCGTCAAACCAGTACCTGATGATATAGCGCCCACATATACAACTGGCCGTTATTCAGGAGGCTCATTCACCGGCATGAGAGCAGGCGCCTATCTGGTCAACACCTACAACCTCCCTGCTAGGCCAAAATATGTCCTCCCCTCTCTTACCTTACATGAAGCCGTCCCTGGACATCATCTACAAATCAGTCTTGCTAAAGAATTAGACTTGCCTGAATTCAGAAAAAACCAATACCTCAGTGCCTTTGGTGAGGGCTGGGGACTTTATGCAGAATATCTTGGAAAAGAAGCTGGTATGTATACTACACCATATGAGGACTTTGGACGACTCACTTATGAGATGTGGCGAGCTTGTCGGCTTGTTGTGGATCCAGGGATGCATTATTTTGGATGGACCAGAGAAGAAGCCATTCAATATATGGCGGATAACACTTCTCTCTCAATGCATGAAGTCAATACAGAGATAGACCGCTATATCGGCTGGCCAGGCCAAGCTGTTTCTTATAAGATAGGAGAACTTAAAATAAGAGAACTGAGAAAGAGAACTGAAACTGAATTAGGTAATAAATTTGACCTCAGAGCTTTCCATGATTTAGTGTTATCTAATGGCTCTATACCCCTTGCTTCTCTGGAAAGAATTGTTTTAGATTATCTAGAGACTATGAAAAATAAATGAAATGCAAGTAACCATCATCCCTTACGAGGCAAAATTCAGTAGTTACTACAAATCACTGAATGCGGAGTGGATAGATCAGTATTTCTACATGGAAGAGGAAGACATTAGTAAACTCAATAATCCAGAATCAATTATAGCCAAAGGGGGTGCCATCCATTTTGCCATTCTTGACGGTATACCTGTAGGTGTTTGCAGTCTGGTCAAGCTGTATGGCCATGCCTACGATTACGAATTATCAAAGATGGGAGTTACAGAGAGTCATCAAGGTAAAGGTATCGGCAGAAAATTGGCTTTATCCATCATCAATGAAGCCAAGGCCAAAGGAGGTCAGTCATTATTCCTTGAAAGCAACACGGTATTAAATCCTGCTATCACCTTATACAAATCTCTCGGATTCAAAGAATTGCCATTTACGCCAAGTATATATAGTCGGTCTAATATTCAGATGTTATTGAAGCTGGGGTGAAGCATTAAGAATGTAGAATTAAGAATGGACAATTCCAATATGGTGCAGTAAAAGGGTGCAGCGGTTCATGGCGCAAATAGTTAATTTAGGAGGTATTGATAGTATGCAAGCATATTGCATCGAGACTGCAAGTCTCGACGAACGGTGGGCAGCGGTACAAGGTGCGATGGAGTGAATCAGAATCTTGTTCATCCAATAATCGCCAAAAAATCCTAATTCAGACAAGAAGCAATTGTGGGCAGGGCTCCCTCCAACCGTAAATTGATGTTGAGATTACTTTTTTTTTTACAAATCGACCTTGTGGAGATTTCTCCGTGCTCGTTAAAGGGGAATGTGATTATTTTGGTTGTCTTACTGACTGTCATGATCCATTGCGAGAACGGAGAACTCTCTGCTCCGCTTCGCTCTGATCGAGTTGAAAAAGAGTGTTGATTAGAAAGGCACTTTACAAATCGATCTTGGTAGCATTAAGAATAAGCGCATAGTAATTTTTGTAGGTATTGACGTATGCAAGCATATTGCATCGAGACTGCAAGTCTTGACGAACAGTACGCAGCGGTACAAGGTGCGATGGAGTGAATCAGAATCTTGTTCATCCAATAATCGC
>CAZQDZ010000072.1:0-2281 GCA_964591455.1 uncultured Saprospiraceae bacterium | reverse complement strand
ATTAAGAATAAGCGCATAGTAATTTTTGTAGGTATTGACGTATGCAAGCATATTGTAATTGGATATTGGATGAATCTTGGAATCAAAAATTCGATAGATTAAGATGTCTCCATTCCACTACGTTGAAGTCGACATGGAAAAAGAACCTTAAGCCATAGAGCGCAAACCGTATACTTAGCATTCATCAAAAGACAAATAGCTATTTTCCATATTACCAGCACCTAAGAAATCTAGAATAATACTTATTTTAGTAAGGTACATTATATTTCATAATGAGAACAACCCGCATTCTAATATTCTTCCTTGGACTAACGTCTCTTCTCTCTGCACAAAAAGAAGATTATAATTGGATTTTTGGATCTATAAATGTTGTAGACTATAGCAGCGACTTCAATACCTGGGAGGACCAAGCAATTCCTACACACTTTACTTTTAATACAGATCCACCTTCATTCTTTCAAGATACCAGGATTACATTGGATATGAAATTAACGAATGCTCACTATTCGGATGCAGAAGGTGAGTTATTGTTATACTCTAATGGAATGAGTATACATGGAGGAAATCATAAGCCAATCATGGGTGGAGACACCATAGCCTTTGGTCGAATCTGGGCAGATTTAACTTCTGAAAATGAACTAGGGGAAAGAGAACCGGACGGATTCACTATACATAATGGAGCTGTTTTTTTTAAAGACCCTGGCTCAGAAGAGATATACTTGTTTTATACTAATGGAGATAACCAAGATGAAATAAATTTCGAAAGCCGAAGAAATAAATGGTTTGCAAAAATTCAAATAGACGATTCTGGATTTGCAACGGTATTGGAAAAAGACAAAGTTATTATTAATGATATCCACACAAGTGGTTTTGTAAAATGTGCACAACATGCCAACGGACGAGATTGGTGGTTTTTACAACATCGCTCTGACACAATATTCTCTTTTCTTATTGACCCATCAGGTGTCAATCTCCATCATACCCAAAGGATACCATTTAAAATGCAAGTACATAAAGGCGGAGGAAGTGCCTATGATCCAAGAGCAGAACAGTTGGCGTTATTTCAATTTAGCATAGACGACCTTGGTTCTGAGTTAGTTATAATGGATTTTGACAGAAGTACAGGAATGGTATCAAACGAACGAATCCAGTATAGACAAGATAGTCTTGCTTTTTTTACTAATGGGCTGGAATATTCACCCTCAGGACGCTATCTCTACTTAGCTAATTTGCATAACATTTTCCAGTTTGACACCTGGGCTGATGATATCTTTGCTACTGAGCAGGTAGTCATGGAATGGGATGAGTCAGTTAGTCTATCTCCAGGGTTGGATGATCCTAGATTTGGTAGACCTAATACCTTTAACATGATGCAAAGAGGTCCTGATAATAAGATATACATATCTGGAGGAACTCAAGGTAATTATCTTCATATTATTCACAAGCCAAATGAGGAAGGCAGAGCCTGCGAGGTAGAACCCACCGCGATTCACTTCACTACGCATTATTTTACGACCATGCCTAATTTTAATACACTACGCCTTGGTCCTATAGATGGTTCTATATCAGACACGCTAGGTCTAGACAACAATCCTGTCTCTCGATTTCGCTATGAACAGGATACACTGGACTTTAAGGATATCTCCTTTGTAGATTTATCCTACTTCGAGCCCACTAGATGGGAGTGGGATTTTGGAGATGGGACTAGTTCTATCGAGCCTTCACCTTTTCATGCTTATGACGAGGATGGCATCTATGAGGTATGCCTGACCGTCAGTAACGAGAATAGCTCTAATATAAGTTGTGATACTTTGTTTCTCGGTGTGACCTCCTTAGATAATCAGACAGAAGATAGACATATCTCCTTGTTTCCTAATCCTGTAGAGACGGTTACTAGAGTAGCCATACATGATTACTTGCCACAGTCGGCAGTGATGAGAATATATAACCAATCAGGACAATTGGTGCAGACAGCAACACTGACAGGTGTGACGACAACGGTGGATATGAGTGCGCTGACGTCTGGCGTATATGTGTATGAGGTGTGGGATGGGAAGAAGAGGCTGAGTGGCGGGAAGGTGGTGAAGATGTAGAAATATGAATTGTAAATGAGGAATGATGAATTATGAATGGGGATTCAGGAGTCGAGAAATCTTATTCTAATGGAAAGTGAATCCAAGAGTTCTGAGAAGCCAAGCGCACAAGAGAACACCAATCGTAATTGGATATTGGATGAATCTTGGAATCAAAAATTCGATGGAACAAGATGTCTCCATTCCAC
>CAZQDZ010000071.1:0-13116 GCA_964591455.1 uncultured Saprospiraceae bacterium | reverse complement strand
AAGTTAAACTTCGTATTCTGATTATAAATAGAAGTGAATTGGTCAACTTGAGGTAGCTCTATTGTATTATTTGAAAATCGTTGTTCTGTGCATCCTACTGTAAGAGTTAGAAGGATTCCCAATGAGATTAAATTTTTCATTCTAATTCAATTTATGTTATTTATCTAATGATTTCACAATTTTCATATTGATATTGACATACCTGAACTTCACCATTATCCCCAAGTGATTTATTGAATTTAATTATCCACTATCTACATCTTCACAAAACTCCCACTCCCCACCTTCTTTCCTGACGATATAGAATAGTGGTAAGTTCCTGATGGGAGATGGCTAACATCAATGGCAGTATCATTACCACTTTTAGTAAGATATGGTCGACCAACAGAATCGAATATATTAAGTTGGTATGAAAATGAATCGTCTGACAGTTGTAGATTAAGTATGTTACTTACAGGATTTGGAGATAGGTAAACATGTAGTCCATTATTGTGAGTATCTAAAGTGGATACGGAGTCAATAGGCTTATAAAAAAAGGATAGTGTTTCTTGATTAAATTCATTATTAAAAGCAAAGAATGGGTAATAATCAAATAATCGAAATGCTGACTCTCGTATGAGCATATGATTGGTACCCTCAGGAGTGATTCCATCTCGAGGAAGCAAGATTTCATCCTTAGTTATAGTTCTGTCATACAAGAATTCTCTGAGAAATATAGGAATTGGACTAGGACCAAAAATATCAAAGTATTCTATGTTTTCTAGACTACCATCCTGATGATAATTGTAAATAGTCTGCTCCTGTATTTGCCATATAGTATCTCCGACTTCTAGAATTGGAAGACTACAAAAGACTCTTTCAGAACATAAGTTATTTTCATACTTATATGTTCGTTTTTCTCTTATTCCCCACACAACAGGATTTATTTGCTCAGGTCTATATTCTATTTCCTCTGTTAGCTCACCTAGGTCATTAAAAATAAATACGATACTATCTACCGGGGTGAAACCACCAAAATTGGGTACATAATCAAAGAAGAGCATGTTTTCTAACTGCGCTAAATCATTATACTTATAAAAGTATTTTTTAGATAGCATAAATGAATCGGTAACATTAGACCTTCTAAATTGATAAGCGCGCTCAAGATTCCTGTCGTCATTATATATCATACTGTCTATAACCAAATCACTTCCTAAAGAGGTAAGTAATTCATCTTCATAATAGTATCGAAGAAAATGAGGAAGTTCAAATTCATGAATGTAGGAACTTCCATCCCAAAGATTACCTGTCCGTCCTAATATTTGGTCAGTATCATTGTATTGGTTTGACCTAACAGAGTTAGGTGAAATAGTGCAACCAAATCCTTCACATCTATATGCAAATCTAGTATCTATATTATTTTCTATATCATATCTAAATACTGATGCACCGAAAAAGGGTGTAAGATCTGATTCCAAACCACGAGAAATCCAAAATAAGCTATCTAGCTTATGCGAATAGTTCCCTATGGATCTATTAGAATATTCTTTAGAATTATTTATCTGATTAATAAATTCATAGTACTCAACGGGACTTAATTCTCTTGTGTCTAATTTAGAATCAAATAAATCTAGTCCTTGTGCAGATATGGTAAGACTTGAAAGAAGGAGTAATGAAATAGAGATAACATTATATGTGTTGAATAAAAATGTCTTGAGTATCATTATTATCTTTTTTTCGAACTTTGTAAATATCGTACTTTTTTACTTGATAATCTTAGGTTAATGGTTTTTGATAAACTGCGTTAATTAAGGAAGTATATTACATCGCGACTACAAGTTTCGACGAACGATGAAGAGAGTATTGTTTAGAAAGGCACTTTACAAATCGGCCTTGTGGAGATTTCTTCGTGCTCGTAAAGAGGTATGTTATTACTTAGGTTGTCTTGCTGAATGTCATGTCCCATAGCGAGAACTGAGAACTCTCTGCGCCGCTTTGCTCTGATCGAGTTGCGAAAGAGTGTTGTTTGGAATAGCAATTTATAAATCTACCTTCTGGAGATTTCTCCGTACTCGTACAGGGGTATGTGATTATTTAGGCTCTTTTACTGAATGTCATCTTCCATAGCGAGAACGGAGAACTCTCTGCGCCGCTTCGCTCTAATCGAGTTGAAAAAGAGTGTTGTTTAGAAGGGCACTTTACAAATCGACCTTGCGGAGATTTCTCCGTGCTCGTAAAGAGGTATGTTTGTATTTAGGCTGTCTTACTGAATGTCATGATTCATTGCGAGAACGGAGAACTCTCTACGCCGCTTCGCTCTGATCGAGTTGAAAAGTTTTATTAAGAATAGTTCTCACCCAGAAGACATGACACTACCTACTATTCCAAGACCTTATTCTATTCGCATACCATTTTCCCGCATACACACATAGGAGTGGTTCCACAGTAATCACCCTGAATCTATTGATAGGGAAGAAAACAATAAATATGGCAGCACATAGAAAGACAATACTCAGTGAGAAGGCATGTGTCCAAAAGTCATCCTTTAGGCTCTGGAATAGAATCCAGTAGGCGGGCAAGTAGAGCAAGAGGCCAAATAAGAGACTCAGCAACCAAAATTTGGTTCGGAATTGTTTGCTATCTAATCCAGGCAGTATCGCTCGTTGGAGGCCATGCCACTTGAGTTCCCAAAATTTTGTAGGATTGGCCTTTATCCAATCGATTGCCATTTGATGTCGGACAGCATTTCTTTCCTTTGGACTCAGTCGATTGAAATAGCCATAATTAGCATCAAAGTAATTAAGATCAAACACGATATCTGGTTTGCAACCTTGTGCAGAAAATTCGCCTAGTTGGCTGGTTCTTTTGGTGAGGCAGGGGTAAGTTGCATCAGAATGTCCTAACAAGAATAGAGAAGCATTCCCATGACTAGACAAGGTGTATATACCATGCTTGTTGAGATTTTCCACTCCATGAGGTATAGTCCATACAAAGAAAATAACGATAAAGGTCAGCAGAAACTTTGCTTTACGCTTTATGAGTAAAATGAGTGCCAGCGGAATGAGGAGTGCTATAATATGTGATTTGGTCAATAGCGCCAGTGACCAAAAGGTAGCGGCGAGTATGGGATATTTATAAGAATTTGACCTGAGGGTTTTATAGAAGAAATAGAGAAAGAAAATAAAATAGGCCTGAAAGGTGGTTTCTTGCGCCAGAGTAAAATTATACCATAGCGTCATAGGATAGAAGATATAGACCAAGGCACCCATGATGGCGACATGCTGATTTGCAAACCACAACTGCGCTAATCTGTATAAGGCGATGACAGATAATGAGACCAGGATAAACTGATAGCTCACTGCCCACAGCTGCCAACTCTCTCCACTTATCCACTTGATCATAGCCAGCGTATAGGGATACAACGGGGCTGCCAGATAGGCCACGATATTCATGTCTCCTGACCCTTGGATAATATCATTGCTTAAGTTGTCATATCTAACGCTATCTCCAAATAACTCGAAATTATCATAGCTAGATATCAACTTAAATAGGATCCTGCTTACAAGACATAAGGTTGCTAATAGTAGGCTGGTCTTAGTTATACCAAATATGGATGGTTCTTTGTCACTCATTATTAAGGTCTGAAAGATAGTAATATGTGATACCCTATCAAAAAGGTATTAATTTTGGCGCATGAAAATATGCTTCACAGGCTATCTCCTTGTCCTGATGTCCTTTGCTACGCTGAGTGGACAGGAAAGAGATATTGCAGGTTTTGAAATCACGCTAGACCAGGATCATCTGGCAGACTTTGTCCAGGGAGCAACACCAGTGATGTTACTCGGTCGTAATTACACGATTGGTATGAGAGTATCTGTGTTTGGTTACGATACAGATAATGATATACTGGGCTTGCCTTACGTCCGAAAGAAAATAGAAAGTTTTGCGGTGGAACCCATTTTAGATGATTTGGGACTCCATGTGGAACAGCTTAGGCACGATATCGCTTTTATAGCCAATGGTTTTACGCCGCAGCATATATCTGACGAAATAATAGCCTTTGATATAGCAGTGTCTGACGGTTACAATCTAAGTGCGGATAGACCATTTTCTTCTTTCTTTGGATTCAGGTCTTCCAGAAGATATGAAGGAACCAAGATAGGGGCGACGACTGGAAGGAAGACGGATTATGCATTGAACTCGTCTTTCACCTTTGGAATAGCAGGCGTCGGTGTACCTGAGCTCATGCAACGGTTTTTTAATGGTATAGATAATTTTGGTGCGACCAGACCCGTGCCTAACTTATGGGATAGAGACAGTTCCAGAGGTGTTCCGACTGGACAAACACTGCCTTTTGGGTTTCCGTTGCCTATGTATTCCTTGTCGGTAGAATCTGTTGTATGGAAACCGATAAAGACTTTTCAGCTACAACTAAGACCAGACATCAATGTGGGTTACTATACAAATCTAGGTTTAGGTTTTGATTTGGGTAAGGTGATGATCGGAGAGCGGTTTATAGACAACCTAGGATATACGGATACGAATAACTTTAGTGTTTTGACTATTGCCAAGGGTCACTATGCTTATTCACTCGTGGCAGGCGGTAGTGCCAGGCTGGTCCTCTACAATGCACATATAAATGGATTATTTGGTATCGGGGACAGGCATTTTATATCGTTTGGAGATACGAGGAAAATTGTGTTGGAGGGCTATGCTGGTGGTAAAGTCCAATTGTTTAATTATGTAGAATTTACTGCAAGTATATCTACCCGTACACCTGAGATAAAATCGACCAATGACCAGTTGCTTCATTATTGGGCAACCTTAACTATGAAAGTGCTACTGAATGAATACAACTAGGTTATCTGCTTTCTGTTATGTTTTGTTATTCATAGGACTGACTTGTCTGGCATGTAAGATTAGTCAGAAAATTACAACCGCAGTTAATGACTTCCAGTATCCGCCAGAATCCGAAGTTAAAATTCCTACCGTAGATACCATAGAGATAGCGGGCACGCTGCGAAATGCAGGAAAAGATAAACTGGTAATAATTATTGCAGGATCTGGACCTACAGACAGGAATTGCAATGGGCCGGGATTTACTTCTGACGCTTTTAAGCTTATGGCAGATACGCTATTCCAATTAGGTATATCCACATATAGATATGATAAGCGAGGCATCGGGGAGAGCACTATAGTAGGGGAGGAGCGCTGCACGCTTTATGACCGTATAGAAGATGTAGAAGCTATTAGTCATCATTTTTCGTCCCAGTTTTCAGAATTGTATCTATATGGACATAGTGAGGGGGCATTGGTTGCCACAGTAGCGAGTAGAGCTTCTCAGATCACAGGATGTATCATTGCGAGCGGTACGAGTGTTACCATAGATGAAATTATTCTTCAGCAAACGGCTCATTACACTAAGCTAACACCCATACTCGAAAAACATTTTGATGAGATGCGCACAGGGGCACCTTTATCAGAAGTACATCCTATAGCGCAGTCACTCATCAGACCTTCCTTGGTTCCCTATTATAAGTCGGCCATGGAATTAGACCCTACATCAGAGATTGCCAAGCTCAATAAACGTGCCCTTATCATAGGAGGACATTGTGATATACAAGTACCCGTCTCCCATGCAGAGATGTTACATAACGCAGCGCCGCAGTCAGAATTGGTATTAATTGACGCTATGGGACATGTGATGAAGCAGTTGGATGCAGACTGTAGCAATGCACGTTCTGCCTATGCAGATGCCTCCATGGCTATTCACCCAGAATTAATAAGTAAGGTAACAGCTTTTTTGAGCCGAATTTAGGGCTAGAAGATATTGTAAGAATTGTAGAAGAAATAAATTAAGGTAGCTGTATGGACCATTTAGACAACACGATTTTTATTGATTTGTAGTTGATTGGATGGCCTTTAGCCATTTTAGCTAAGGAGGTTTTAAACCATTTATGATTGAAGGTGACGCATAAGATTTTGATTAGAATTTGTTTATGTCGAGGCGGGAAACGGAGCTATAGTAAACTATGGCGAGTATTACTAACGAAGAGATTGGCAAATTCTTGCAAAATACATGAGGCAATCTCAGACATAAATGGTTTTACATGGCGTTAAAAACAATGGCCGTTGTCTGACGACTGTAAGGAGGAGTTTGGCGCTTGTTTAGCTATTTAAAGCTGAGTTAGCGTTAAGAAATGGGTACAGCCTAGAATTTTGTTTCCCGTTCGACTTTGCTCAGGGCAGGCTTTTATTTTCAATGAAAAAGAAAACCGCCGCCACCTTCTGGAAATTAAAGACCTCAATACAGGCTATAGAATCATCGAAAGAATTGTGATCAAGAGATAATACATAAAGGCTAAAAAGAAATAAGTACTAAGCTCTAAAGTATGTAAGATATTCTAATCTATTTTATAATTTCATGAATCCAAAAAAAAATGAAATAATGAAGATAGATTGGATTTCTATAATAATTGTAGTCATCATCTCCACCAGCCATCTTACTATAGCTGATGCACAAGAAAGACCTATAGAAGAAGGAGAACAACTAAAGATAACAGCCACTCAATTATTAGCTAAGAGTATCAGATATCATGACCCTCAAAACAACTGGGATAGTTTGGATGCGACACTAAATTTCAAAACACTATTGGCTAACAAGTCAGAAAGAAAAAGAACCATAAGGCTCAATAATAAAGATGGTGAGTTTCATTTTACTGGTGTGCATTCGGAGGGGCGACTAGAGTATACTATTGATGCTGGTGGTGCTAAAGCCATGTGGAATGGATCCACAAAAATACCTACTGACAAAGCATCCAAATATCAGATATCAGAAGCAAGGGCCGTTATGTTTCGCAACTATTTTAGTTACCTGTATGGGATGCCTATGAAGCTTAGAGATGTAGGCACCATTGTAGACCCCACTGTATTTAGAGTATCCTTCTATGATAAAGTCTATGACCGAATTAGAGTGACCTATGATCCTGCCATAGGTACAGATACTTGGTACTTCTACTTCAATCCAGAATCGCATGCACTGGAAGCTTATCAGTTCTATAAAGATGAGTCACAAAATGATGGAGAGTATATCCTCTTTGAGGAAACAATAATGATAGATGGTATAAAAATCCCTAGAATAAGGCATTGGTATTATAACAAGGATCAGAAATTTTTGGCAACGGATGTTCTAGAGAAATAGTAAAAATCTTAAAAAGAAAAAACACCAGCCCAATCCTGAAGTCTATCCAAGCTTATCAGGATTGGGTATGGTGCACCATCCACTTATATTTTTATTAGCTTTCCAGTATATGCTAGACTATTCCCGTATGCTATCGTGTATGTGTATGCGCCTTTTGGCATAGCACTGCAATCAATTTTTATAGTGTTAAGTCCTGTGACAGCACCCATACTTTGGATACTAACTTGCTTACCTATGCTATTATATATCTTAATCTTTGCCATTGTAG
This sequence comes from uncultured Saprospiraceae bacterium, assembly GCA_964591455.1. Taxonomy (GTDB): domain Bacteria; phylum Bacteroidota; class Bacteroidia; order Chitinophagales; family Saprospiraceae; genus RFSX01. The sequence goes on along the minus strand of CAZQDZ010000071.1, from coordinate 5,668 downwards.
CTTGTGGCGAAGTAAAAGATATAGTCGCAACATCTGATACAGGATTAGGATTGACTTTAACATCCATTGAATTCTCTATCACCACCTCATTGCTTGTCGTAGATAAGCTTTGGAATAAGACATCTGTAATTTCTATTTCAAATGTTTGCTTCTCCCCTACTTCATTTATCAGTGAAAAAACAATCATCACCAAGTCATCCCAAGTAGTTGATTCTGTTGACTTGGAAATAAAATGATCATTAGACAACTCATACAGCTCTGATTGCCCATTAAGTCTGAACTGAGCTCTAGGTTGCTCATCCCAGTTATCTATAGAAGCCTTCACCAAAGTCACTTCCACCAAGCCAGCACCTCCCGCAGTTAATGTCAAGGCATTATATTCACTCAAATCTACAGCTTGATACTTTGCATCAAATGCGCGATAGATATTGAGATAATCTGCCACCTCAGCATTCAACTTAACGCCTCGTTCTACCTGATAAACATTTTCCATATCTACCTCATCCTGAGATGTAATTTCATACTCATTAATCTGAGCACCAATATGTTCAGTATCTACTGTCCATCTCCCATCAGCAAGAAATATCTCATCACTTGTGCTACCCATTGTATACAATGAGCCTCCAAGGTCATATAAGTATCCTACCGGTATATCTATCAGTTCTGCTTGTGAACCGCTAAGTAGAATATTTAACTGCAATGACTCCCATTCACTAGTCTCAGTTCGTCTGACCATCGCCGAGAAGTCCAAGTATTCTGCACCAATCTTGTTGCGGACTTGCAATCTGAGATTTCCATTCTTGTATTGTCCGTAAGTCACAAAGACGGAAGGTAAAGGCGTATGATTTATCTGATCAATCACATCAGCTTCCCTCACTCTATCTAGCGTCTTGCTCAGTAGCTCAGTCAGTTGCTCATAATCACTGGCCCATATCTGGAAGTTATAGTAGTTCTTATCAGAAGGATAGTTGTGAAGGTTCCAGTGATTCTCTATAACGAAGCCCAGTTCTGCATCATGATACATAGAGAAACTAGCCGCGTACTCCACCTTTGATTGAGGATTGAGTAACTCGTAAGTCATAAACAGTCCGCCATTAAGATACATCTGAGAAATGTCTATCAATCTTGATCCAGATAGCCTATCACAGATATACTTTGTATGTTCATATACTTCCTCAGATTCTAAGGCAAGAATAGTCGCCACACGCTGGTCATTAATATAATAATCAGCTGCTACGACATCTTCAGCATTGGTGATATCTACCAGATCTTCTGGAGAACTTTCTGCTACAAATGCATCCTGAAATTCCTGTGGTATAAAACTGGATATATCAAATCCATTTCTCGTTGCTCTAGGTGTAAAAGGAATAATTCCTTCCTCTTTCATCATAACTGACTGATTCTTTTCTATAGCCCCTCTTATATTTCTCTTAGAAATCTGGTCTGCTAGTGAACCATTGGATTCTAATCCGCCAGTGACTCCTGAAGGTGCGCTGCACTGAGGATCTTCTCCATCTACTAATCCATCTCCATTATCATCTATACCATTGTCGCATATTTCTACACAGAAAGTTAGATTGAAGCATTCTGTATCACTGCAATCTATCCAGCCATCACCGTCATCATCTATCCCATTATCGCATATTTCTACAGTACATTCATTACTTGTAAAACAATCTCCATCTTCACAATCAATGAGTCCATCTCCATCGTCGTCTATTCCATTATTGCATTTAGATTCAAATGGAGGTGGCGCCAGCACACAATTGAATCCATCATTGATAGATAAGTTGCCAGTACCGTTAAGGACTTGTGTCGCAGTTAGTGTTTCTACATCTACAGCATATATTTTTCCAGAGCTATTATTGTACGCAAAGAAAGAGCCATCATTAGAAGACCAGGCTGCACCATAACCCCCTGAATCATTATTGATGGTGCCAGCGAGATCATAAGTATTAACTTCCATATTGATGGGATCAAATACTTTTAGTTTAGCACCTCCTGTGATCCCATAGAATAATCCTCGGGTGATATCTAAGGCAAAATCTGCTACTCCTGGATTGTTAATTCCTGTTGATACAGCTTCAAGTACTGGTGTATTTAATTCTATAGAATAGATACCTCCTGCATTACTGACATACATCGTCCCATCCGCATCTATAGAACCGACATAGAAGATACTGGTGCCAGGGAGGACCAATCCAGTTTCTCTAACTTCGCCAGTTTCTAATAGCATACCCAACTGATGTTGTCCATCTTTGATAATGGGTGCATATATGTGCCCGTCTACCTGATTGAATTGGGCACCATTTATTTGATCTGCTCCTGTGATGTTGCCTAGATTAGTGTAAGTCCCTGTCGTTGGATCTAAGGCAACCAAGAAATCATTGCTATGGACCTGATAGAACTCTGTGATACAATCCCAGCATGTTTCTGCCCCACTACAGTCAGGATCCAAACAATCTATCAGCCCATCACCATCATCATCTATTCTGTTATCGCATATTTCTACTGACTTATAATTGACCAAACTTGCTAGTTCAGCATCAAGTGACTTGGCTTGTTTTGCTGTAATGAACATCACAAATAACATCATGAGGCTATATCCCAAAAAGAATTGTGGTGGTCTAATACCTGGTTCGTGTAAATTTGTAAAAATTGTCTGTCTCATTCTCTTATTTTGTTTATTGATGGTTCAAAGATGATCTGAAATCAAAATGAGAATGAGATTCTTCGGTCAGTGGTCATTTAGGATCGGTGAAAAGTCACCTTACCAAGACAAGTCAAATAATCTGCTGTGTCTAAGCCTTATTATTATCGTTATAGTCTATAAAAAGTGCGGAAAGTCCTAAATAAGCTGGCTCTTCAAATACAAACTTAACCATACATTCTTACCATTCATCTACACTTATATGCCAGTGATCGCTAGGAAATGTCTGTAGACCTATGGTAGTCTACGTAAACTATATTAAGACTTATCTTTATAGAATATTATAAATACCTAATAATGAAATTCGAATTGCTTCTTATAGAAGACGACCTGATAGAGAAAATGAAATTTGAAAAAATTCTTGATCATCTAGCATATGATGATATATCGCTGATAATGAAGAACAATGGGCAGGATGGATTAGACTATCTTAATAGTGGCCATCACCCTAGTTTGATTTTACTAGATCTCAATATGCCAGAAATGAATGGGATTGAATTCCTTAAGTATATGTATAATAGTGAAGACCTGAAACACATACCAATAGTTATCCTGACCACCTCAGAGAATACACAGGACCTCAAGCAATGTTATGCACTTGGCATTGCAGGTTATATTCTCAAGCCACTGAAGTACGAGGAATATGAGTCAACAATAAAAAAGATTATGGATTACTGGATGGTTAATCAAATTATTAAATAAATTAAGGCATGAAAGGGATTGTATTTACAGAATTCTTGGAACTGGTGGAAGACAAGTTTGGGCTGGCTATGGTGGACAAGATTATTGAAAACTCTGACCTGCCTTCTAATGGTGTCTACACCTCAGTAGGGACGTATGACTTTGCAGAGATGCTTAGCCTAGTTACCAATCTTAGTAACTATACCGATATTGATGTAGACCAATTGCTGCTCGTCTATGGAGAACATTTTTTTAATGTGCTAGAAAAAAGTTATAGTTCTATGCTTGAAATGTATAGTGATCCAATAGAGTTTCTAGCCTCTATAGAAAATCACATACATGTAGAGGTAAGAAAAATATATCCAGATGCTGAACTACCTACCTTTAGAGTAGTGGAAAAGACAGCAGACAAGCTTGTCACTATATATACCTCAAGTAGAGCACTGCACAGTTTCGGACAAGGTCTGATGAATAGCAGTCTGGTGTATTATAAAACCAAAGCAGATGTTATCAAAGAGCTAATCAAAGAGGATGGAACCGAAGTCAAATTTATCATTACAAAAATAGCAGAGTAGCTGCATGCAGGATGATAAGGGTATATACGAACGTGCCTTAAAAAGAGAAAAGGCCGCACGGCAAGCTGCAGAGAAAATTCTCGAAGAGAAAGCATCTGAGTTGTTCGAGCTAAACAGAGAATTAAATGCAAAGAATCTTATTCTTCAGCAAAATTTCAACACTAAAGAAAAAGAACTCCAAGGCCTCTTCCAAAGTCTGGTAGAAGGATATGTCATTTCAGATCTGGAGGGTTATGTACTTAAGATGAATGACAGTGCCAAAGGTATTTTTGAGCTAAAGCCTTCAGGTAGTTTTAATCTCAATTCATTGATCACAAACAAAGACAAATTACATCTTAGTCAAGGCATCACAGTTTTGCTAAAAAAGGAGTCTTTATCTGATTTCGAATTAAATATCATAACGCCATTTGGCAAAGAAAAAATAATTCTCCTCAATGCCTCCACGATAAAAGACTCGAATAATAAAACAGTTGCTGTACAGGCCTTGATACGGGACGTGACAGAACTTAGAAAATTGGAGTCAGACCGAGAAAATTTACTTACAAAACTGAAACACCAAAACCAGGAACTGGAAGAGTTTGCCCATGTCATATCCCATGACCTTAAATCCCCTCTCAGAAATCTATACACTCTCAATACCTGGATAAAAGAAAGTGTCGATCAGAATAAAGACCCTAAAACCAAAGAATATTTTTCCTTGATATTCTCTACACTGGAACGCATGGATAATATGATACATGAAATTCTTGATTTCAGTAAGTCAGATAAGGATGCAATGTATTTTGAAAATGTCAACTTAAATAAAATACTCACAGAACTCCACCAACAATACAAAACCAATGAAAATATCAAGTTCCATTTTGCAAATAACTTCCCTTCTGTATATGGTGTCAAAATGAAACTATTTCAAGTCTTTCAAAACCTCATAGACAATGCCATCAAGTTCAACAACAAGGCACATGGAGAAATAAAAATCAATTTTAAAGACATAAATAATGAGCACATATGCATATCTGTATATGACAACGGCAGAGGCATCAATGAACGGCAACAAGAAAAAATATTTAAGTTATTTGAGACTTCAGAAAAAAATAAGTCTTCCAGTGGGGTCGGATTAGCTATTGTCAAGAAAATTTTGGAAGCACATCAGTCAGAAATAAAAGTGGAAAGTGAAGTTGATGTCTATACTACCTTTACTTTTAACCTAAGAAAAGCCACATGAAGAATGAAGCCAGTTGGTCGCACCTAGACATGATTTGCAAGGGAGATGCTGCATGCTTAGAACAGTTTAAGAAAGTCATGAAAGATGAATTGCCTAAAGAGAGATTGCAGCTAGAAACGGCCATAACACAAAATGACTTATCAGCTGCGGCACTATTAGTCCACAAAATAAAGCATAAGTTTTCTTTGGTAGAAATGACATCAGCATATAACTATGCCAAGACTTTTGAAGAAGAACTAAAGTCAGGCAATAATGTGGGACATCTTACTTTCAATGGATACTTGGATAAACTAAGTTTTTTTCTTGACCATTAGTTAAGTCTAGCTTGCATAGCATTAAGCTAACTTTCTCGAGTACCACCAAACAGGAACAAGACAGAAGATACTCATAGTTCTAAGTCCAGCATAGACATGAGGTAATAATCCAATCCACAAGTGTCCAAAATAAATAAAAAAGACATGGAGGTTTTTCCCTATACTT
>CAZQDZ010000070.1:0-13180 GCA_964591455.1 uncultured Saprospiraceae bacterium | reverse complement strand
TTGTTTAATAATTCATCTAAGTCTTGGTCAAGAATATGGTAGTCTTCTGGGCAGACAAATAGAGTTGGGGGCATGACAACATCTCGTAATGCAACTCCTTTTAGATTACCAATATGTTGTTGAAATATATCTCTTCCCGTTGAATTTATTCTCAATGCATTAATACTTGCATAAAAAACATCAAAATCTTGTGTTAATGCTGTAATTTTTCTTCTTCTACTTCTTATTGTCATTCTATCTTCGCTAAACTCAACTAAGTTTCCTTCCTTTATTGATTTAAATCCTCCTATAAATCTATTATGGACTATTTCCTCATTCGTTAATCTGTTTCTTGTATATTCTTCATATATACACCTGTCAAAATTTATATATTTTTCGAAGTCGCCATAAATATTGAAAATATAATAAGACCTTACTTCACTATTAAACATAAGTCGTATAGGAATCAAATTATAGTCAGGCAGTCGTAATTGTTTTAAAATCTGCCATATCTCCTCACTAATGATAACAACATCAGCATGGGGTAGACCACCTCCTTTCATAATGTCAGAGCCCCACATCTGCATATCATGTGTCAACGGATCTAATATAGTCTCTACATCCATATGAAATTCCATATTTAATGGCCTGTCAAAACTTATGGTTTGTTCCTTTGTCAACGCAGTATATAGTTGACCCGATAATGGCTCAGACCAATTTGAGAAGAAAACACTTCTATATGGTGTTGTTTTTGCTAATTTGAAATTCATAGGTCACGGCTTAAGAAGTAAAGCAAGATTATAATTGTCTAACAGGTTATTTACAGGTAATTGATTATATACTCCTGCAGCTGTGAATGTTGGTTTCTTAAGACATTCAGCTATAATTCTCTTCTTCAGGTTTGGTAAAACAATTTGTATTTCATTATCAAAATCAATTGAAGCAAGTAATCTATCATTTTTATTTATTCTTAATGCTTCTAAGTATCTATTATCAAAGAATTGTCTTAATATTCTATTCAACATTAAGTGGTTATCATGAACTCCTCTCAACCCATCTACCTTTTCTAATCTAACTACACTTGTATGGGCATTAATATCAAAAATTTCATGTCCAACGTCTTCATACCATTTTGCAAATCCTTCTGATTTGAATAAGCTTTTTGGTAATACATGATGGACTTCCCAATCTAAGCCTGAGTCCTTAAAAAAATCTTCCCACTTTACTGTAGGATCATCCTTCCTAAGAGTGGTGATATTCCCTTGAGAGTCTATTACATCTATTTCATATTGAGTAACTGGATCAGGTATAAGTGGATCGGTGTTATTCTTCAAGCTATTCTTGTTATTTGTCTTATGGATAGAGCTGCCAGCTGATTTCCATGCATCTGCAGATCTTGGATACCCATAAGCTCTAAGTTTTTCACCTGTAGAAAGATTATCCTCTCCAACTTTAATCGTTCTGTTAATCCAATAGTGTTTCCATTTTTCGTAATTAGTTGTTACTAATGTTCCTAGATTACTATTGTTTGCGTCACTTATTATATCAGCAACTTTTTGGTTAGGTAGATTATCTAGATGTCTAGCTACAATGTCTACCTTGGCTATCTGACTGCTAAGACCTGGCTCTAGATTGTTTAATGCTTGAATTCCTCTAACTACACCTCTCTTAACCGCAACCGTTGCACCTTGCACCGAAGCACCTTGAGCCGATGCACCGTTCTACCGTTGGACTATCCTTTACTAATCCTCTTGATTGTTTGCAGAAGTCTATCAGCATCGCCAGCTCTGTATCGCTTATCTTGGTAAGCTAGCTTTCCATCTTTATCAAAAATGAAAGTTTGTGGGTAGCCATTTAATTGTCCTGGCAGTACTTCTCTGAATGCTCTATTCATATCCCAGTAGGTGTCCCACTTCCATCCTTTGCTGTTAGTCTGCTTTACAAAGCTTTCATAGTTATTAGGGAAATCACCAGAGATCGCATACAAGTTAAAGTCAGCTTCCTCTTGCCACTGTTCGTATACAGGTGAGATGGCATTCAATTTCGCATGGCAGGGTCTACAGGTTGTCAGCCAAAATAGCAACACGGTCGGCTTGCCATTATCTTTAAATATATCTGTAGATTGGAAGGTCTCTCCTTCGGCATTTTTCAGTTGTATGTCAAATGGAAAGTTATCTGAGTCAGCTTGTGGTGTCGTTGCAGCTTTCACGATTGGCGCAGAAGTGCTCACGGATGCAGGCATCACTTTCTCTGCTGTAGATTTAGACGCTTGATTACAAGCCGATGATACTAATATTGTAATGGCTAAAAGCATGAGGGTCGCTAGCTTAGATTTCATATCTTATTATTAAGTTGGTACAAAAATAAAGCATACTACGGTTTGTTCAAATAGCTACTTCTGAGTTAGTCTATCAAAATAAGGCTTCCTACATGACATTCTAATTACAAACTCTAATTTACACTGATAATACTAAGCGACCTTGCAGAGACCTATAAAGCACATTCTACATTGAATGGCGTTTTTTATTTCCATAAAGGGCTCTAATTTTAGCGATGAGCTTAACGTGCTGCCAAAGAAAAGTCTCACATCTATCCTTGTGAGCGAAGTCGTTTTTTATAAAAACCAAGTTTTGTTCTATCTGCAGTTCTAATTGAAATCGCTTAAGTTCGTCTTGCTTGATTAAGCGCATACTCCAATTAGGGAATATCCGCTCTCCCCAATGATCTCTCTGAATCTTATGGATAACTCGGTGTCGTTCGTCTTTTTCTATAGAAGCCATCAAGCCCATTATCTTGGACTCTTCCCCTTCTATATACTGTACAAATCTGTTTCGCTGGTGCGATAGATAACCTGTAATACCAATCTCTTCATTCTTACCAGCAGCAAACGCCGCTAGCTCATTCAATTCATCTTCGCTCATCTCTGTATTAGATTCACTCAGATATACTATTGCAATCTTTTTATCCATCTATCTATGTTTCATGACTGAAATTCTTTATCCACAAGAACTAAGAATTTAATCCCAAAAAAAAACAAATTTCTAAAATTTACATCTAATATAAGAGTCTTATATAAAGTAATATAGGTCAGTGTCTGCTGACCCTCAATCTTAAGACTTTGCTATAATATTACAACTCACTGAAGTAATCCTCTAGCCGCTTATGTCTTAAATCTATATAAGAAAGCATGATTTCTATCTCTTGATCAAAATCATTGGCGTCATAATATATCTCAGCATCATTAGGCCACAGCTTTGTATTCTTTGCAACGGCCACACTTATAGCTTGGCTCATTGTGAGCACACGGTGCTTTAGACCAGCCACACTTATTACTCCTCTTTCATTCAGTTCTAACCATCTCTTTTTAAGGAGGGCCTTGTACCATTCCTGAGCCAGCAAGCGATGGAATAAAATGGACCTTTCTATTTTTAATTGTCGTTCATCCATATTTAATTCATTATCCCCATCCCTACCAAAACTATGATCATAGTCCCACGGTGCTATGCGTACAGGGGTCTGCCTATCAGATTTATACAGATAGAAATTCTTTAGTATTCCATCATTATTATTGGATACCAAAAGAAGCAGGTGCCAATCTAGGATATTTTGCATATCGAATACTTTAGGAAACTGTTCTTGGAAATCTTTATCGCTGCTGTTTAAGATAAAGTCTCTTATTCGATCTAGCTGATAAGCCCTATCACTCTTCTTAAACTTCGGATATGTTTGCTGGTGAAAATTTTTTGGTTTTTGTGGCACCACGCCTTCATAAGTTTTTCTAAAGAGATGAGGTTCTTTAAAAATAAAAGCAAGTGAGTCCGACTTGTTTATTCTCAGAGTAGACTTATCTAATTTTTCCATCAAGACATAGAGCCCATTGTATTCCTGATTTAATTCTACTTCTACAAACTGACATTTAGGGCTGATATTATTGGCGCCCATGTCCGAAAAAAGTTCGTAACTAAGGACATGTCTAAGAAAGGTCTTGTCTATAAAATTGGCATTCAAAATCCAATCATCATCACGTGGAAGATTACAGATGGGAACATCTCCTTTTAGATCCAGATTATAAGAGTGTTTTGGGAATGAGATGGAAAATCCACCTCTTCGTTCTATCTTCCCTTTATAACGATTTTCTTCGCTATTGGAAGATACTGTGAGCTCCATTTCTATTTTCTTATCTATAGGAATCGGTTCGCTGAACTGGATATTAAGTGTCACAAAGTTCATCGCGTTAGATGCGTCTGTTTTCTCATTACAAGACAGGGTAGCCATCAAGGCCAATATCATAATTGTCAAAGAAAGTCTCGCAGTCAATCTCTCCGCCTTCTCTTGCCCATAGTGAGTGCAGAATTCAGCATTGACATTAATTCCACAATTTTTACATTTCATTTATCTACTTTCAACGTCCCGTATATCCGCTTTGGAAATTTCAATTTAAAAAATAATCATTAGGAATATTCTAAACCCAGTACATTCTCAAACCTAACACACTTATCTCACGAAGTTCTAAATTTGTAATATAATATTATGAATAAACCACTCAAAGACTTGGTCATCGTAGAATTAGCGAGTGTGCTTGCCGGTCCTGCCGTAGGCTTATTTTTCGCAGAACTTGGTGCCCGCGTTATTAAAATAGAAAATCCAACAACTGGAGGCGATGTCACACGCCAATGGAAGCATCCTCTAGAGCCTCAAGAAAATAGTCATTCCGCTTATTATTACTCTATAAATTGGGGTAAAGAGACAGTTTTCTTGAATGCCAAAGAATCGGAAGACTATCAGACTATCTGTGACTATATATCTAAGGCAGATATCGTCATCTCCAATTTCAGGTCTACTTCAGCCAAAAAATTAAAGCTGGATTATACCTCACTCAAAGCGCAATTCCCTGATTTAATATATGGTAGTATTACAGCGTATGGACTTGATAGTGACAAGCCTGGATTTGATGCCTTGTTACAAGCGGAAACAGGATGGATGCATCTGAATGGTTCTGCCGATGGACCCCCTACTAAAATGCCTGTAGCCCTCATAGATGTCCTCGCAGCGCATCAGCTAAAGGAAGGCTTACTCATTGCGCTTATCCATAAGATGAAAACAAATAAAGGCAGTCATGTAACCATCTCTCTGTTCGATGCAGCAGTATCAGCACTCACTAACCAGGCCAGCAATCACCTTAATCTGGGCATCAATCCCATACGCAAAGGATCTCAACATCCCAACATCGCACCTTATGGCGACATCATCACAACACAGGATGGGGTGTCTTTTCTCTTAGCCATCGGAAACGATAAGCAATTCTCAGATTTATGCCAGATACTGAACTTGAGTGAGCTGACTGCGGAAGCTGACTTCGCTACCAATACATCAAGAGTCGTCAATAGAGATACACTCGTCCGCAAATTACAAGCAAAGTCATCTCTATTATCTTCACAGCAGTTCAGTGAAGCGTGCGAACAACGTTCAGTGCCCGTAGGACGGATAAGAGATTTAGCGAGTCTATTTAAGAATCCTTTATCGCAATCTATGATACTTTCTGCAGAGGAGGCGGATGGGTCTAAGAGTCATCGGGTATCTACTGCTGCATTTCGTATAACGACTGCCTGAGTCCTTTATCCTAGAAGGTAATGTATATAAATTGTATATTGAATCTATATTCATAACTAGATTATCATGCGCATTCCTTTTCTCTTATTATTTCTAGTATCACTGTATGTATCAAGTGTCACTCATGCACAATCAGCCATTTACTCAGCGGAGTCTATCCACCATCCGCTTATAGCTGACAATGGCATGGTATCCACTCAGCATCCCCTGGCTACTCAGATTGGCCTTGATATTCTACAGCAGGGAGGCAATGCCGTAGATGCTGCAGTCGCCGTTGGCTTTGCATTGGCAGTGGTATTACCTAGAGCTGGGAACCTGGGAGGCGGAGGCTTTATGCTCGTCCATATGGCTGAATCAAACAAAACAACAGCGATTAATTACCGTGAGATGGCGCCTTTAGAGTCACACAGAGATATGTATCTGGATGATGGTGGGATGGTAGATAATGAAAAATTTAACCAGAGTTATCACTCTATAGGGGTGCCAGGAACAGTAGCTGGTTTATTACAAGCGCTGGACAACTATGGGACAATGGATATAAAAACAGTAATAAATCCAGCCATCGACTTAGCTACTAATGGATTCTATGTCACCCATGATCTGGAAAGGGTACTAACTGCACAGACAAAACGTCTAAGCAGATGCGATGCCACTAAAAAAATATTCTTCCCTGGCGACAGCACACTACATGCTGGAGACAAACTCATACAGTCTGACCTGGCCTGGAGCTTGACTCAAATAGCAGACAAAGGATGGGATGGCTTCTATAGAGGAGAGCTGGCTATGAGAATCACGCGTGACATAAGACGCCACGGAGGTATCATCACCGTAGCAGACCTGAATAATTATAAGGTAACAGAAACAGATTGTGTATGGGGAGATTATCGTGGCTATAAGATTGCCTCCATGCCGCCACCAAGTTCTGGAGGCGTACACTTGATTCAGATTCTAAATATTCTGGAAGGTTTTGATATAGATTCATTACAGCATAATTCTTCTGAAACAGTACACCTCATGGTAGAGGCCATGCGTTATGCCTATGCTGACAGGAGTGAGCACATGGGAGACCCTGCCTTCTGGGATGTGCCCACAGATGGGCTGACTAGTAAAGCGTATGCTGACCACCAACGTCAACACATATCCGCAGACACAGCAACCTCTTCGACATCGCTTAATCCAGGTCAACCTGCTGATTATGAAAGCAACGAGACGACTCACTACTCGGTCGCTGATCAGTATGGCAATGTGGTTTCTAATACCTACACTCTGAACTTTAGTTTTGGGAGTGGTCTGGTGGCAGAAGGCACAGGCATCCTATTGAACAATGAGATGGGGGATTTCTCAGCCAAGCCAGGCTTTGCCAATGCTTATGGACTGATAGGCGGAGAAGCGAATGCCGTAGAACCAGGCAAGCGACCACTGAGCTCTATGACGCCTACCATTGTCTTTAAAGAGGATAAGCCATACATCGTCACAGGAAGCCCCGGTGGCAGTCGGATTATTACCACCGTCTTACAGATTATTATGAATGTCATAGACCATGATATGAATATCGCAGAAGCCACACATGCCACACGAATACATCATCAGTGGTTTCCCGATGTGCTATTCTATGAAAAATATTTTAGCGCAGACACTAGAGCGGCCCTCACAAGAAAAGGACATACGGTGCATCCGCGAGCAGCGATGGGAAGCACCCAATCCATTCTTATAAAAGACAATCAATTTCATGGCAGTAGTGATCCACGTAGACCAGATGGGACGGTTATGGGTTATTAAGTTATATCTCGATAAGCTCACTTTTTCTATGACTACAAAAAAAAGTCAGCTTACAATGACATAAGCTGACTTTTAAATTCAATACATTTACTGATAGCGCATTTAAAATGCACTTAAATTTCAATTATAATAACCGAAGTATTATAAATGGCCTTTTTTCATTTTAGGTTATAAAGGCTTTAATTCCGTTTAAAACAGGGTTACTGTCTGAGCTGTAAGCGAGTTTAAGCCTGTTTAGGAATTCAAGTTTTTATAACTGTTAAGAAATGAAAATCAGCCTTGAATTTTTTGTTTCCCGTTCGACCTTGCTCAGGGCAGGCTGTTTTTGTTTCAAGACATGAATGAATGGTGCAGCCTTAGGCTGCATTAAAGGTCCTAAATGGACCTTTAAAATGAGAGAACCGAAACATCAGTTTCGGGTGGGGAAAGCCCGCCGGCGAGGCAAATGCTCAATCGACTGATATTTAGCTAATTAAATTGATTTGTTCATCATAACAAGTCTATTCAATACAATTTAATTCTATCTACTTCAAGAACTCCACACTGGTCTTTATAAATTCTGACAACTCCTCCCCTTTCAGCATATTCTGATTCAGTCGGGCAAGATCGTATAGATACTTTGCAAATCGCTGTTTCTTATCAGTCGCAATTTTACTCAAGAGCTTATCTGCGACTAGTGGATGATTTGTATTAATTACTACATTATGACTGTCAGGCATATCTCCCATGTTCATACCCTGCATCATCTGCATCTCTTTCATACGACGCATAAATTCTGGTCGTGTAATCAGCACAGGATGGTCTTCAGGTGATAGCGGTCTGAGTTCTATCTGACCCCCTTTCATATCTACTAGAGACTCTGTGAATAAGGTCTTCACTCTTTCTTCTTCTTTCTCAGATAAGACAGAGGCTTTCTCTTCATCTTTCTGCACCAGTTTGTCCACAGTATCTGAATCCACTCTGACAAAAGTAATCTTGTCTTTCTTATGTTCCATATGCTGCATAAAGTGATTATCTATCACATTATCCATAAGCAATACATCGTAGCCATAAGCTGTCGCAGATTCGATATAAGCATGCTGCTCTTTGGCATTATTCGCATATAGGATTACAGTGCGATCATGCTTGTCCGTCTGATTAACTTTTGCTTTTTCTATATAGTCATCTATAAGAGCAAACTCTCCATTCGTACTTTTCATCAAGCAGAATGCGCCCGCTTTATCATAGAATTTTTCATCAGACAACATACCATACTTTACAAAGGTGCCGACATCATTCCACTTAGACTCAAAACCCTCTTTGTCTTTTTTATAAAGTGACTTTAATTTATCAGCCACTTTCTTAGTGATGTAACTAGTGATTTTTCTCACATTGCTATCACTCTGAAGATAAGAACGAGATACGTTCAGTGGAATATCTGGCGAGTCTATGACACCATGTAATAGCAATAAAAATTCTGGTACAATTTCCTTCACATCATCAGTCACGTATACCTGATTAGAATAAAGCTGAATTTTATTCTTTTGTATTTCGAGAGAATTATTGAGTTTAGGAAAATACAAAACCCCTGTCAGATTAAATGGAAAATCAATATTGAGATGTATCCAGAAGAGGGGCTCCTGACTCATTGGGTATAGCTCTCTGTAGAAATCTTTATAGTGTTCTTCTTTGAGCTTGTTCGGTTTTTTCTTCCAAAGCGGTTCAGTGTTATTGACGATATTGTCTTCTACAATTTCTTTAGAGGTTCTGTCTTCTCCTTCGCCTTCCCATTCAGTCCGCGTCTTAGTACCAAATCTTATAGGGAAGGGTAAGAATTTGGAGTACTTATCCAGAAGAGATTGTATTCTTCCTTTCTCCATGAATTCTGAACTATCATCAGAAACATGTAAAACGATATCAGTTCCTCTGAAATCTCTATCACCTTCAGATATTGTAAACTTAGGGTCTCCCTTACAAGACCACTTTACTGATTTGGCAGATTTCTTATACGATTTAGTGATGACATCCACCTTATCTGCAACCATAAATGCTGAGTAAAACCCTAGACCAAAATGTCCTATGATATTGGCCTCATCTTGATATTTTTTCAGAAAGCTATCAGCTGAAGAGAAGGCCACCTCATTAAGGTACTTCTTTACCTCTGCTTCTGACATCCCTATCCCTCTGTCTCTTATAGTTAGTGTCTTCTTCTTCTCGTCTAGAATAATATCTATGGTGAGCTCTCCTAATTCACCCTTAAATTCTCCTTTGCCTGCAAGTGTCTGAATCTTAGTGGTAGCATCTACAGCATTTGATACAAGCTCTCTGAGAAATATCTCCTGATCAGAATAAAGAAACTTCTTTATTATAGGGAAGATGTTCTCTGCAGTTACTGAAATATGTCCTTTTTCCATGTTAGCTATATTCGATTATTATATAAGTATTTTATTAGAACAACCTATCTCTTCAAATGGAGTGCCATACCAATTTTAGTGACATTCTGTCTGACTGCCGCTGTATTACGGCGTAAATATGGCATAATACCAGCAATCTATATTAGTCCTACTTCTGATGCGTCTTAATTTATTGTTACTATCTTGCCTCGGTGAAGCATTTACATTGGGCACAGTTCATCAGCTTTCTTAGGGTCATATTTACGCCGCTGACGCTTGTCTATCTCTCTGATTGGGAGCATAAGACAGTTTTTCTGATTGTGACCATCATCGTTGCTGGGTTGACTGATTTCTTTGACGGCTATGTAGCGAGATTGGAAAAGAAGACAAGTTACCTAGGTGCTATTCATGACTTCACTGCGGACAAATTATTTGTACTATCTGCTTTACTGGTATTCTCTGTAGCAGGTAAGATTCCGACTTGGGTCACCTTTGTTATCTTATATCGTGAGATTTTTGTCATGGGGATGCGTATTTACACTAGCTATAATAGAGTAGAAATAAAAGCCAGCCCTATAGGTAAATTCAAAACGGCTGTACTCTTTGCTGGCATGTTGGCCTTGCTCATAGACCTACCCTACTTCATGTGGATTATCTATCTGGCTGTAGCAATGACTATGATTTCCTTTGTGGACTACTTCCTAAAGTTCCGATTGGTTGTCTTACAAGAAGATTGAACACCATTCAAGCCCTCAATACTAAAAAAATGCCAGCAATGAAATCCTCATAGCCGGCAATTAATAAAATATCTATTTCTTTCTATTAGTTAAGAATCTTTTCTTCGTCACTGCTCGTATTATTTCTACCTATGACATAAGAGAGTTGGACGCCTACCGCAATATCATAGAAGCTTAATTCAGCTCCCCATGGGATACGAACTATAAGCCCCGGCTGAAATGACGATCCTACATAGGTAAATGTGGTTAAGAACTGGCGTAATACTCTACCTCCAAAGTCAATATCGCTTTCTGTGAGGATGGAAGTGGTCGTCAAACCACCATTAATATCTATTGATTGGTTACGATAACCAATTAGCGCATTTAAATCAAGTAATATCTCAAAGTCCTCAAATGCATCATCACTTGGCAATATCGCTTTGAGTCCCGGATTCAAGCGGTAATATCCACCATCACCAAAAGCAGATTCATAGAAGTAACTTGGCTCTATAGATGTGGTACTTGGGAGGCTCGCTGTAAATCTCTCCGTAAAATCAGTAAATAAACTAATAAAACCACTTGTAGGAAGTCTCAGTTTAGCTTCAAAATAATTAGAATTAGAAAGATTTCTAAATTGGTAAGCAACACTAAGATTACCTATACCCGTATCACTTTCTGATGGAAAACCAAGGTTTTGAAATCCAATTCTTGATATTGGCAATTCTAAGGCAATCTTATGTGACTTTCCTACTTTAAATTCACCACTTAGATAGGTATCTGTGGTCAGAAAATCAAAAACATTATTATCTTCAAAAAATGGCTTATTTACTTCTAGTCGTACCACATTATCTAGACCATAGTTATAATATATGGACTGTGAAGACAAGGTTGTCAATGCAAAAAAATTACTAGCAAATACTAATAGGATAATTGAACGCATAATCTATAAGGTTGATATTAAAAAATGGAACATTGTCAGTGTAAATGTATAACTTATGTCTGTATAATTTAGGCTTAGAAATTTAAAACACTATTATTATTTTCTTAATTTAGAAGTGTATAATACGCTATTCAAAACTTACATTATGAGAATCTTCCTTATTACAACCTTCGTTGGCTTATCTTTCATTAATGTTTTATTTGGACAAGATTGTAACCAGCTTGCGACAATTACTGAAGGTCCTGCTACTAATGCAAGTGGTTTGGGTTTTAGATTTGAAGGTGAAGTGGGTAATGATGGGATATTATATTTTAGAGGATCACCAAATGGTATATCTAATTCCGTCTGGAGATCAGATGGTACAGAAGATGGCACTTTTGAAATCCTAAGAGCTGAAAATCAATTCAGAGATAATTGGGATGCATTTCACTTTACGCCAGATGGTGTTTTTATCCAAGAAGATGGCGCCTGGGGAATTCTAAGAAATGGAGAGACCATACTTAGTCCATTACCTCAGTTAGGGGATATTAGTTATGACCAGCTTGTGCAAGGTCCAGACGGCACCTATTGGTTTGCGGGAGAAAATGATGGCATGGAAGAAGTCATAAACTTCGACCCAGCTACTGGTATGACAATTAATGTTGGTGCTGTACATACTCATCGAAATTTCTCTGATGTGTATGCGGGTAATTTGGCCACTCTATTTTTTCCTGATAACGGCAATAATCTTGATGCACTCATTTATTTTAAATCAGAGACCATTTCTTTTCTAGTCACTGAATTGCTATCAGTCTCTGGCCTGCAAGCCCAGTCTATAAGTCAAGCAAGTATCGTAGATGATTATTTGTATGTCTCATTCACAAATGCACAGAACCAATTCTCCAATGTTATCATCAATATCAATACGACGGAAGTATTAGAGGCCAGTAATCTCATTGGAGATATCTTCCATGTAGAAGTAGGAAATGAAATTTATTTTATAGCAGACAATGGTGTCCTTAGACTGAATACAATAGACCAGTCAGTCATCGATATTCCTATAGATATTGCTTTATTTACCCCATACTTGGTTCTTGAAGATAGACTTATGGTACTGGGTGTAAATCCTAATACTGGTGACACAGGCTTGGCTTCCATTTTTCTTGAATCTGGAGATGTCTTTTATTGGCCGAATGCCCAGACGGGTAATTTTTTCCAGAATAGTAAATTCTTGGAACATGAAGGTGAATTCTTCTACATAGCTAATGACAACTCTAACCAGACATTATTTCGATACGACTTTAGGCAGGCTAGCCCTGTAAGAATATGCGACTTATCTATGATTACAGGAGCTACTGTTGTACATGCCTTGGAAAGTGTCAATGGAAGACTCCTTCCAAGTAAACGATTTGATAATCTCCAACATGAATTCTTTCAGTGCAATGTGCTTTTTATTTCCACTGAAGACCCTACTGTTATAAACTTAAATGTATATCCTTCACCGACCGAAGATATGCTTCACTTATCATCAAGCGAGCTATTAAATCAATTTGTAAGAATTTTTGATGTCACTGGACAGCTAATAGCTACTTATAATATCTCCCCTGACCAAAGCATAAATGTCTCCGATTTAGAGGCAGGCATGTACATAGGGGAAATACTACAAAATAATAAAAAATATTTATTCAAATTCGTCAAAATTTAAGTCTATTAAATATACTGAATAGACCATTTAATCTACAAGATTTTTATTGATGGGTAGTTGGTTAGACGGCCTTTAGCCATTTAAAACCTCCTTAGCTAAA
>CAZQDZ010000069.1:0-14408 GCA_964591455.1 uncultured Saprospiraceae bacterium | reverse complement strand
AGAAGGGCCACAAGGAGCTGAAGGCCCAGCGGGCATAGATGGCATAGATGGTGCAGAAGGGCCACAAGGAGCTGAAGGCCCAGCGGGCATAGATGGAATAGATGGTGCAGAAGGGCCGCAAGGACCAGAAGGCCCAGCGGGCATAGATGGCATAGATGGTGCAGAAGGGCCGCAAGGACCACAAGGACCAGAAGGCCCGGCAGGCATAGATGGTGCAGAAGGGCCACAAGGACCAGAAGGCCCAGAAGGCCCGGCAGGCATAGATGGCATAGATGGTGCAGAAGGGCCACAAGGACCAGTTGGACCTCAAGGACCTGAAGGTCCGCAAGGAATATCAGGTGCTACTTCTGAAGTTACAGATCTTATTGGCCCAGGTAATGCAATTGCAGAGCATGATGATGGGAACGGCAATGTAGAAACAATCTATGAGACTGTTACATCTCTAGAGTTGCAAGGAAACACACTCATATTCACAGATGAAGCAGGTGTTGTCACTGAAATACAAATCAATGGAAATAACGGTAATAATGGAAACGGAAATGGAGGCAACGGAAATGGCAATGGAAATGGAGGCAATTTTACCACTAATACTGGATCTATAAATTCATCAATTTATTATTCAATTTCATCAAAAGAAAGTAGAAGACACTTCTTAGGTGAATTAAAATTATTTACTGATAATTCGTTGCCTGACGATTGGCTATTATGTGATGGAAGATTACTTGATATAGACGAGTACCCAAAGCTCTTTACTGTCTTGGGTAATAAATTTGGAGGAGATGGAGTGTCAAATTTTGCATTACCAAACTACTATATTTTACCAAAAATAATACAGAAACATCCTTTTAAATAATTCTATGATATCCATAGCATAGATTTTATTTTGATTAAATCAGTGATGTTATTAAGTTATCTTTTTATAGTCGATAAATCTTTTTTAAATCGATCAATAAGGTCATGAGAAAAAGAATGAATGATTTCTGATTCATTTTCATCAACCTTATTATCAGCGTTTGCTATGACATTCATGGAACTAATAAATTCTTCATAGATAGGAGAAGGTCCTAAGCTATGACAAGCTGTAAGCACTTTTTGGTAGACATCTTCGACTTGGTTTTCTTTAGCAGTCTCATAATCAAAAGACCATTTGACATCTTTTGCCCATTGGTGTCCTTCTAATAATTCGTTGAGTTTGTTTACTTCTTCCTCTTGTATGACACCATCCGCTTTAGCTAGAACGTAGAGTAGTTCACCCATGGTCTCATAGAGTTTTTCTGTATCAGTCATTCTATTTTGTTTTAGGTTAGTTAAGGAAATTCGGATTACTTAACTACAATGCAAAAAAATTGATTACAATATTTAGTTCACATCCTATCCTGAATATTATTGCACTCATGCAAAGCAATATTTAACGTAAATAACTTTCTAGTATCCAGCCACGCTTGCCTTGATACTCTACCAATACAAACCGACTTCTTTGACCGTCGAGAATAATCGAGTTTTCTGAATACTCAATAACGTTTAGCTGACTGTTAGTAGGTATGCGGAATGACGATTGCTGTGCACCCATATTTGGTGCATCTCTGAGTGCCAATGAGCCAGGGCTGTTTGTAATTGCCTGGGTACCAAATTGGTTTCGAGATTGAGGTGTAGGGATATTGGGTTGTGTTTGTGATTCTAGTGGACTTCTCTGCACTGGTGGAATATATACAGGTGCTTCATGAGTCGGTCTTGGCGCTTCTGCACTGGTATTGTCTTGCTCTTGTATTTTCTTAAGTTCTGCTAATAGGTCATCATATACAGAATTGTCTGCTGTTTCTACTTGAGGGTCAGCTTCGTTTTCCTGCTTAGCTTCCAGAACTTTGCGTTCATAATCTTTATACATATCAGAACGTCTTCCGCCTGAAGGAATATTAGCATCGACGGATTCAAATTTTTTCTGAACTTCATTCCATACAACAGGGTCAGCTGTTTTTACACTAATGTCCTCTTCATTTTTCTTAGCAACTTTTTTAATAATATTTCCTAGTACGTTAAATAGACTCATCTCTTTATTTTTTTGGGAAGTTACTTAATTGTGGATATATCTCTCATAAATCAATCTGAATTAACATACATCGACTATATCAAATTTTAACAAACTGCTGACTCACCACAGAATTTCCACTAGACAAAGAGATAACATACAGTCCTGAATTCAAATGTGATAAATCAATGGCTTTGCTATTTTTAGATTCTAGGATAAGGGCTCCTTGCGTACTAAATATCTGGACGGTGAAGTCACCTTGCTCATCAGGTGCATTAAGATATAAAGTCGAAGAGATTGGGTTGTTAATAGTAAAGGTCTTTTGGTCCTGAGCATCCTCTGTACTTGTATCAAATAATTGACTCAGATCATAAGACCTCAACCCTCTTCCATAAGTGCCAACATATATTTCAAAACTCTCTGGATTGTACTCTAGATCTAGACATTGGATAAATGGGAAATCATCGCCAAGCCGTATCCAACTTTCACCTGCGTCTTCTGAAAAGTATACACCGATTTCATTAGCCACAAATATTGATTCATCATTATCATTGGGTAGGATATAAATATCATTAACACTCATTTGGACGAGGTTACTAGAGATGTCCGTCCAGGTAAGACCACTGTCATCAGATCTGTATATATAAGCACCAAAATCATTGTTCTTGTAACCGCTTATGCTCAGATAGACAGTATTCTCAAAGCTAGGAGAGGCTTTGATATCAGAGATATATCTTCTAGGGAGATTCTCTGAAATAAGATTCCATGTGTCTCCACCATCTGTAGTCGCCCAAGCGAGTCCATCACTTGTACCTGCGTACACCAGGTCAGGATTGATAGGAGATTGTGCTAGGGTAGTCATATCATGCTGATGAAATTGTAGACTATCTTCTGAGGCATTAGTGAGGTCATTACTTATAGGCAACCAGATATCTGCTGCATTATTATCTCTTCTGAAGATGGCATTGGTTCCTGTAAAAAGTACATTCTGGTCATGTGGGCTTATGAAGTAGGGCATATTCCAGTTACGGGCACCCGTTAGGCCGTCAGTATAAATCGAAAATATTTCTCCACCATCCTCTGTTCTTCTAATACCGCCATTCTGAGTCTCCACATAGAATTCAAGCGGGTTGTCACTGTTAAACTGTGCTTGGAAACCATCACCACCAAGTATCCTGTCCCAATCATTTATGTTTTGCTGATTACCACTTACGGTACCATTATCTTGAAGGCCACCGTAATAGAGGTCTGGTCTGTGAGGATTATAAGCTATTCTATAAAACATATTGGTAGAGACGTTTTCTATATCAACCCAACTATCATTCACTGACTCATCAAGCATGTAAGCGCCACCATCAGTACCCAGGTATAACCTTCCATTATTATATACTAAATCGTGATTATCTACATGAGGATTATCTACGCCAAGACTGGTAAAATTATTCCAAGTCTGACCGCCATCAGTCGTTCTCTCTAAGGTGACGCCTAGAAGGGAGATGTCATTTTCGTTTCCTGGATTTACTGCTACTTTCCCAAAGAACCAACCGAACCCTCTCTGGAAATTGCAATCAAATCCACTCTCTTCTTCTGTAGGGACTCTCACCCAATTATCGCCTCCATCAGATGATTTATATAATCCTACAAAACCAATCCCGCCACTTTCGCAAAATGGATTATTATCAGAGGTCGCCGAGTATGTGGCAAAGATTGTCTCTCCACTGCTGCCAAATAAATCCAAACCTATTCGCACAAATTCTCCATCTGGAAGTCCATTTTGTGTGCCTAGCTTGTCCCAGTTTTCGCCACCATCACGAGATCGATATATTGCACTTCCAGGACCTGCGACTCGAGAAAAATTATTACTTCTTATCCTTGTCCATCCAGAAGCAAATATGAGGTCTGGATTATCTGTAGGGATTTCCAAGTCTATAACCCCTGAAGAATCATCTATGAAAAGCACCTGAGACCAGCGTTCACCATTGTCAGTAGACTTATAAAGCCCACGGTCTGATGATCGCTCAAATGGCAATCCCATTGCACCCGCATATAGGTTTCCGTTGGATGCTAATCTAATGTCTGATATGATACTCTCTTCACCTAGACCCAAATGCTCCCAGGTCGCCCCACCATTCATGGATCTATATACACCATTGCCTATGCCAGGATAGTGACTGATATTCTCATCACCTGTGCCAATGTATATTATATCCGTGTCGTCAGGATCTATTCTGATATCTGATATGGCCAAATAAGTAAATTGATCAAAGATACTGTTCCATGTTATCCCACCATCCGTTGTTTTATAGATGCCTCCTCTGGCATAGCCTATATACATCACATTCTCGTTGTTAGGATCTATGGCAAGGGCATTGACTCGGCCACCTATGTTGCCAGGTCCCTGGTCTTCCCATGTGCCTACTGAATTCCGCAATAGCGTAGAATTTTTGATACTATCTATTCTTTCAAAATAAGCAGTATGATTAAACGTGTAGTGGGGAAAGAGCTTTGCCGTCATATGGTCTGAAGGGAAATGGCTCTTCTCTTCTTTGGATGCCTTTTTTGTGCTGTAGGCATGATTACCTTCTTGTGTTGTATCACAACTGGATAACCCAATAATAAGCGCGAAAACGAAAAGTAAACTTCTGTATGGCATAGGAAATGCGTTTTTAAATTATTAGAAACTAAGTTATCACTTCGAAGGGAGAATTGTGCATTTTTTTGTTCTAGAAGCCAGCCAATGTCGCAGAAAATTTCTTGTACTCAGGCAGTTTGTCTATACGTTTTTCTTTGCTGTCTCAAACTTATCGAAATGTAAAGGATTTTTAGGAGTACATATGATTTAATTAATATTGTATTTTGGTTCCTTTAATATAGACATCATGATATCAAGACAGCTTCTTATACTCACTCTTTGTTTTTTTCTTTCATATCATTGAGTGCTCAAGAAACGCCTGCTCAGCACCAATTGCTTTGGAAGATAAATTCACCTGATTTGGCCCATACTTCTTACCTGTATGGAACAATGCATATCGCTGATGAGAGGGTTTTTAATTTCAGTGACAGCCTATATCTCCGTATCGCATCCTGTAGGAATTTTGCATTAGAAATTCACCCTGATTCTATGAATAAACATCTTATAGTGGATCCTTTTAATCAGGCAGTCAATAATACTTTAGAGACACTTTATGAAGATATCGATGAGGAGTTAAAAGAAGACATCAACGAGGAATTAAAGGAGCGGACTGGGATTGAGTTAAGTAATATCTCTGAAGATAATAAAGATTTGATTCCTCTCATGATGGAGAAGGGGTTTAAAAAGAATAAGGATAAGAATACCTTTTTAGATGCACACCTCTATCATATTGCAAGAATATTAGAGAAGAACATAGTCGGATTAGAATCTATAGATGATCATAAGAAAGCATTGAAATCTAATGCTAGTGAAAAGAAAGCTGAAGATGATAAAAAAGATAAAGGGGAGAGTATCTATGAGAAGCTTATAAATTCAAATGTACTTGAAAACTTAATCGAGTTATATGTCACCGGAGATGTGGATAGTTTGTTTAAGAGAAGCAACTTCGCGATGGATGATTTTTTCTCCTATCGGAATGAAGTAATGACGCAAAGTTCTATTCAGTATATAGAAGATGGCGGTCTTTTTATGGCGGTAGGCGCGGCGCATCTCTCTGGAGAAACAGGAATAGTTAGATTACTCCAAAACGAAGGATATACGGTGGAGCCTGTAGCCGTTTCTTTCACTAACAATCTGATTAATAAGGAGTGGGCTGATGAAGATCTGGAATGGGTAAGAGAAGAATATAAGGATGAAGGATTTTCTATTTTAATTCCTGACAAGGCCTACAATTATTTACCGGAGTCTATGGCAGGAATTGTCAAGGTGCGATCTTATCCTGATTTGGGCTCAGGGTATTTTTATATGTATTCTGTTGTTCCTGTATTAGTCAATAATTACAATTTGGATTCTCTTAGAATAGAAATAACACAGAGCATTACAAATCTTGGTGCCCGTCTGAAAGGTGATGTGTCTTATTCTACCTATGAGGGACATCCAACTATGCAATTAGAATATACTTATAATGGGAAGATAAGTTCATATCGCTATCTTATAGCCAATAATAATTTGTACTCTCTAGGTATTTCAAAGCTTGTAAAGGGAGACGTAGAAGAAGAGATTAAAAATAAGTATTATAATAATGTTCGATTCTATGCCGTAGAACAGAAAGCACCTGAAGAATACATAGATGAAGTAGGTGCATTTTCATTAATGACTGATTTGCCACACCAGCAATTTACTCAGTTGGATGACTCTGAAGGGACAGTGAATACCAATGTATATACTAATTTTTTCGACCAGAAAAATAAGTTAGTCCATATTATTCTATACTCATATTATGAACCCGGAAGCATGGTAGAGGATATAGATTTTTTAATGGAAGGCTACAAAGATTATTTTGTATCAGAAGGTGATTCCCTTGTATACGATAGAAAGTCATCAGACTATGGTGGCAGAGAAGTTCAGGCAGTATTTGCTGATAGTTCTTTTGTGATGGCAAAGGCCTTTGCTAGAGGTAATCGACTGTATCAGATATTTTCTACTGGAGCTATTAATAAAGAAAATTTTGAATTAGCTAGCCACTTCATTGCTAGTTTTAATACGATGGCTTATGGCCAATTTACTTATGAGTCCTATGAGACTGATGCATTTTCCACAAGCTTTCCTGCAGTTCCAAATGTAGAAACAGAAGAAGAATATCCCACTTTAGGATATATTGCTGAGAAGGAGATAAGTTATAAAGCTATAGATCAGAATACAAGTATGAATGTTTTGGTAAGCGAATTTACCTTGTCACCCTACGCTACCTTTGAGCACATAGATAGCTGTCAGAAAGAAGTACAAGAATTATTGGCAGGCTATACCGATACTATAGTCCATTCTTCACAGGATATTTATAAAGGCATGCCTGAATTCAGAGTACAGCTAAGGAATAACGATAATCAGTTAGACCATCAGAAGAGAATTTTGCTTGACGGAGATAAGGTGTATGCAATTTCCGTGTTACAGGATAGTGCAGCTATATCTGATGAAGCGCTGAATCAGTTTCTGGATGGATTTGAATTAAAGGCTGCGACAAATAAACCTTCTTTCTTGTTGCGTGATAGTAGTGTTGTGAGAAAAGCACTTTTGAGAGATCTCACTAGTGCTGATAGTCTTATTTCCTTTAAGGCTTCAGATGTAATTTCTAGATTCAAATTCAGTCCAGCGATGTTAAATAAAATCCTATTTAATTATAAAGACAGTAAGTATGATAAGTATACTTCAGCTTATCATGTGAATATGCTTCAATTTCTTGCAGAGAGTGAAGTATCAGGTTTACAAGATATTCTTCAGCCAATATATTTAAATCCTAGTACAAATGATAACGTCCAATTAACTATCATAGAAATCTTAATAGAACAAGGAAAGGAAGAAGCTATTTTGTTGGCCAAGTCACTGCTACAACAAGACCTACCCAGACTCGAAGATAGCTGGAGTATCAATGAAGCGCTTTATGAGAATGATGATATGTCCTTCTTAGAACCAATAATACCAGAACTCACAAAGTTGGCAGTAGTGGATAGTGCTTTAGTATTAGATTACTTTTTCCATGATGTATTAGAACAAGAGATTGTAGGCTATGAGAATTTAGAATATATACATGAAATACTAGAGACTAAAGGTCTGGATTTATATGAACGCATCTTGGAGGCTCCTGAGGAAAAGGAACAGATTTTGGGAGAAGCCTATCCTTTCATGCGCATCTTAGGATTTTCAGATAATATTGAATTGGCCCATAATCTTGCAAATTATTTTTACACAGATACTACTTATTTCTATTATCAGACGGAAGGTGGTAAGTGTATGCTAAGATCTGGTGGTGAGGTTGATTTCAAACCCATATTCAATAACAATCAAGATTGTTACTACTGCATTGCTGAGTTCTATGACATCCAGAAGCTCTTTCCTCAGGTCAATGTAATACCTGATAGTTTACAAACCATGTCAAAGTTTATAGAAATTTCCTCGATAGCATATTTAGAGATTGCAGAGTATTTCGATGATATAAAAATCGAGCACAAAGAGACTTTTGAAGATGACGGGTATACACATATGTATCATACAGTTACCATTTCGTATGAAGGTGATTCAGAAACATATCCAGTCATAATTTATTGTGTCACAAAAAAGAATGATAGCAGTGCATTGCCTTCAAGTGACGATACTTTTGTGGACTATGAATATGTGCAAGACAAGTCTATAGAAGACCTAAAACAAAAACTTTCTGACAGCTACGAATCCCACAAGAGTAAGAAATAGATGTGTGACTTAGACACGGATGCTAGGTCTAACACTATTTATTATTTTTTTAGGAAGATTATATATTCAACCCAGACAAACTTGGCTTTCTAAGCATCGTGCCTACATATAACGATACTGAAAGTAAAATTCCGATAAGCGGAAATTCTCCCATGGCCAATTCTCCTACAATGACGCCGCCGAAATAGGAGCATAACATAAAGAACCCTATGTTGCTTGTTTTAGGTATTAGATAGACGATAATACTTGTAATAGAGATAATCGCTAACACAGTAAGGTCGATGTAAGGGACTTTGGCAGCCAACTCAGGATTACCAGTCAGTTTGTTATAGCTACCGCCGATAAGGGCCCCTATAGGAATGGCACTAAGCCCCCAGCCTATAATATTTCTTGTTTTGTTTGTTTTATTAGTCATGGTTATATGTATTATAAAATGCTAAGTTACTAAGATGAGTTTACATGTGCAGTAGTAGACAATGTACTAATCGGAGTGCTAAGACCTTCTCTTAGCTTCTGGCATAAAAGTCCATGCAAGAATTCTACTTTTTTTATTACCTGTACCTGTAGGAATAGAGTTTACTTTCTGAGGATTATACTTTTCAAGTTGTCTAGTCAGTGAATTAAGAGATTTCTCTTTGGAGACTAAAGAGGTAAACCACCTAACCTGATTACCAAAGGCTTTACTCTCTTCTATCATTTTAGATATGAACTTCAACTCCCCACCTTCGAAAACCAATTCGTTGTTATTTCCTGAGAAGTTTAGTGGTTGCGATCTCTTGCCTTTTAGATTCCGTAGTTTTCTGGAGGCTGCTTTAGAGGCTTCTTTTTTATTAGAATGAAAAGGGGGATTGCAGATTGAAATATCAAATAGCTCATCCTTCTTAATAATGTTTCTGAAAATAGATTTTGGTTTTTTTTGAAATCGTAGTGAAACCAAGTTGCTCATCCCTTCATTTTTGGATATTATATTTTCAGCAGACTTTAGTGAGGCACCATCCACTTCAGTCCCTATAAAAGACCAGCCATATTCTGCTGTGCCTATGAGCGGATATATGCAGGTGGATCCTGTGCCTATATCCATGCAAGTTATTTTCTCTCCAGTTGGAATCTTATTTTGATTATCTTTTTTAAGTATATCTGCCGCTATATGCAAATAGTTGGCTCTACCTGGAACGCCTGGACATAGGTTGGTGTCTGGAAATTCCCAGTAGGATATTTTATAGTAATGCTTGAGAATGGCTTTGTTGAGGAGTTTTACTGCGGTAGGGTCAGAGAAATTGATTGTTTTATTTCCTGCGGGATTGATGGTGATGTGTTTTTCGAGGAGGGGTTCGGCCATAACCATTTGGTCAAGGTCATAGGGGCCGATATTTTTATTTCTTGGATGCATTTAGTTTTGGTATTGTTGCCCGTTTGAGGCACTAAATATTTTGATGAGACTCATCACCATCTATGAACTTGGCTATAATTCAAATTTAATGAAGGTATCTTTTTGAAAAGTATAGATGCCTGACTTGGCAGTATTGAACCAAAGTTGCCCTTGATTATCCTTCAGCATTGAATTGGCTGTGATTTTATTTTCACCATCATATATATAATGCTGAGTCAATTTTTCTCCGTCATTCTGCCAGATGCCATTATCAAAAGTAGTCATCCAAATAACACCCTGATTATCAGCTTGCATCTGGAGATAAAAAATGTCTTTTTCATAACCGCTTTGGGCCTGCAGATTTATACTCCTAAGTTCGCTGCTTGTCTTTAAAGGATTAGATTCTCGTAAGTATTTGTACTTGCTATTGCAAATCCAATAGTAACCATTTAGGTCTCGAGCTAAGGAGCGCACACCGAAGGTCATTCCATTAGGTCGCGAAGTCCAGTTTGGGTCATTCTGCCACATAATATCAGTTCCATCAAATAGATATAGTCCTAGATTGGCTGTACCAAACCAAACATTGTTATCCTTGTCTGTGTGTATAGAATATATACCATATGGATTGTAAGAAGCATTTGGATATTGTGATGTAAAAGCACTCTCTAATTCGTTCTTAGGGAATCGAATATGCTGAAGTTTTTGTCCATCATATCTAAATGGTCCGCTATGCTGAAATCCCATGTTAAACCATAAATCATCTGCTTTTCCAGACCATATATCTGTAGTATCTGATACTAATAATTTTTGGAATTTATTATGATTGAATTTGTGTACGCCTTCGCTGGAGTCTAGGAAAATGTTTCCCTTATTATCTTCCACTATTCTTAGAATGTGATAGCTAAGAAGTCCATCATCTTTAGTGTACCTGGTGATATGCGCTCCATCGTATTTGTATACGCCATTTTCGTTACTCGTAAACCAATAGTTGTCTTTACTATCATGAAATAGAATCCGCGCATCGGCGTCTAATTCTGATTCGCCAAATTGGGAATTTGATATAATATGTTTGGCCGTCTCTTTTTGTCTGCTGCAACATATCAATATTAAGCAGGCAAAATAATTTAATAGAACTAGTTTTAAGTACCTATTCATTATTGATTATATTCAATGCTCATCTCTGCAGGTGTATTTAAAAATTACCCCCATTGTGTTATAGATTGTGGCACATACTTCTGCTATAGAATCGCAGAATATTTTGAAGTATTCTAGGTTTTGTGTGCCGTCATTGCCTTTTTAATACCAAGAAACAACCTCCCTTCTAAGGCTCTGTATTATACTCAGTATTATTTGACTTTCTGTTCTTCACATGTGTTTCCAGCCACTGATCTTGTTCCCATAGCATGTGGAAGATAGATTCCTTTGCCGCATAGCCATGGCTTTCCTTGGGCAGCATGACGAGTCTGACGATAGCACCCAATCCTTTCAAAGCATTAAAATATCTTTCACTTTGCATAGGATAGGTACCTGAGTTATTATCTGCCTCACCGTGGATGAGTAGCAATGGTGTTTTCATTTTTTCTGCATGCATAAATGGAGACATGGTATTATATATGTCTGGCGCTTCCCAGTAACTTCTTTGTTCACGCTGAAAACCGAATGGTGTCAAGGTCCGATTATAAGCGCCGCTTCTCGCTATACCCGCAGCATAGTCATCGGAATGTGATAAAAGATTCGCGACCATGAATGCACCATAAGAGTGACCACCCACAGCGACTCTAGTTCTATCTATATATCCCAGCTTATCTACGGCGTCTATAGCTGCTCTGCCATTAGCGACCAATTGTTTTCTGAAACTGTCATTAGGCTCATCATCTCCTTCGCCTATGATAGGGAAGGCAGTTCGGTCCAGTACAGCGTAGCCTCTAGTGACCCAGAATATCGGTGATCCGTAAGATGGAAAAGTAAATGCGTATGGAGAAGAACTGACTTGGCCAGCGGAGGCTTTATTCTTGTACTCTATAGGGTAGGCCCAGAGAATCATTGGCAATTGGCCATCCTGATTTTTATCATATCCTGATGGTAAGTAAAGTGTGCCTGAAAGATCTAGGCCATCATCTCTCTTATAATTGATGACCTCTTTATGCACATCTTGGATTGCCTTGTAAGGATTCTCAAAATCAGTGAGCTGGGTCAATTGATTGCTGTTCAGGTCTCTGACATAGTAATTAGGGAATACATTATTGCTTTCTATCCTTGTCAAGTAAGTACCCTTAGATATATCCAAAGCATCTATAATTCGTTCGTACTTTTTATTCTGGGGTGCACGGTACAACCTGCTTGTTTCATTAGTGCTGAGATTATACTCATCTATAAATGGCAAAATGCCCTCATCAGAAAACCCATCGCCTATTAGGTATAACTTGTCATTTTTCTTACTCAATAGATAAGTGCCATATTTAGATTTTTCTGTTACAAAGGAACCTGGATCAGAGTAGCGGTCTTGATAGTTTCTGTCTGCAATGACTTTCACTTTAGAGGTTGGGTCTGACGGATTGAAAAGATAGGATTTTGTATTTCTATCGTTGAACCACCTATCATGAGCTATGGCTGTATTATCATCACACCATTCTATGTAGGAAAATCGATTATGTGTCTCTACCAGCTTTTTGACAGGGCCATTAAAAGGAGCTGCTTGCTGGAATACCGCATCTCTTGTTGCTGTTTTTTTGGCTGGATCACCCCCGTCCATGGCTTCCACCCACACCAAGGTCGCAGGATGATCACTGCGCCATTGCAGCGATCTTTTTCCTTTTCTCACTGCACCGAAGCCTTTTGGTAGATCTTCTATAAGAGGTACTTCTATCACGTCACTGACTAACTGGCCATCATTGGAATAGATGGAGGTCTTGAAAGGGAATCTGAAGTAAGGGACCAGATAGGAGAATGGTTTTTCTACAGTAGTGACCATGATATATGACCCATCAGGTGAGATGTTCGTCCCTCTGTAGATAGCGGGCGCTCCCCATATTTTGTCTGTCCCATCTAGATTTACTTTGTAGATAGAAGAAGTTGCCAAAGATTCAAAGTTGGTTTCATCCAATTTGTCTTTAAGCAGATCTTGGTAGGTTCTGTTTTGCGCCTTTTTGCCTTGGTTTTGGGAGATGATAGGCCCTGATGGAATGCTTGTGTTTTTATCTATAAGTGCCTTTCTGTTCTTAGGCAGTACTTTGACTAGCATGGATTTTCCATCTTTCATCCATTGTAAAGGGGAGCCCGTATTGGCATTCAAGGCGTGATTAGATATTTTTTTTGCGGAGTTAGTCTCCATGTCCAACAACCATAATTGCACTTGATCTTCAGTTGTATGTGTAAATGCCACCTTGCTTTCATCTGGCGACCAGCTATAATAAGCGAATTTCAAATCGGATGGCATGCCACTTATTTCTTTCTCCTTTTTGGATTTGAGGTCGAGAATCTTCACATTATTGTAGAATCTCGTTCGGCTTCCAATATTCGTTTTAGGGTTGATTCTTAGACCTCCTAATCTCAGTTCTTTCTCAGACAGCTCAGCTATTGATTTAAATGAATTTCTGTACAGTAACAGGGCTTTAGATCCTGAAGAATTGATTCTTACGGAAGGAGGTAAATCTGCATCTACCAAATCCAGAATGGCTTTGTCTGGGATTTGATAGCCGAGGTCTACCTGTGCAGATAATTGAAAGTAGAATAGAAAGGTTAACACTAGTGTCAGAATTCTCATGTCGTGCATTTTTAGAATAATTGATTAAGATAGGCAGAATATTGTTAAGCCAAAAACCTTTTGCTAGATAGTAACATCCATACATTAGGATATTGAAATATTGGGCTGATCAAAATATAGTCATGAGAACTTTCATTTCCATTCTTTTGAACTTTTTTAAACAGCTTCACATTTCATGATGGGTCTCCAGAATCTAAAAATTGTACAAAGAGGATTGGTTGGGTATTATTATAGAAACTAATATGCATTAAGGTTAGTGCAAGAAAACTAACTATTTGCTGTAGGAATCTTTGGTTTTTTTAGACAAGAAGTGCTTTAACCACACGTGATTCAGTGAATTTCCTTCGATAGGTTCTGAAGGCAACCTTGATCTTAGTTGATGTTTGTGATAGTGGCCATCCTCAGTAAGTACTCTGATGTGGAAGATAGTGTGATCACACCAGGTATGATGCTGATTCTCTTGTGTCCAATTAGCGTAATTCACTCTCTCAGTATATGCTTTTAAGCTACTGCGTTCATTAGCGTCCAGCAATCTAGTCGGGTGATTAAAATCAATGCTCTTTAAGAAATCCGAAGCTTCATGGTCCGTCGCAGTTAGTTTGAGACGATCTTTTTCTAGGACCTCGACCATTCTACCAGAGTCATCTATGACGAGCCAGCTTATAGGATCCCAGGCACCTTCCATAATAGAGAAAGCCAACCCGTCGAATTGGAGGTTTTCTTGGCCATGTGCCATTTCATAAGTCATTAACAATAAGAGGAGCAAACTGATTCTCATATCCTATTCAACGAAAACATTCTAGTAATTGGTGTTTGATTTTACTGAATAGCGCATCTAAGATGCACCATAAATCAGCAGATTCACCTAGATATC
>CAZQDZ010000068.1:0-14601 GCA_964591455.1 uncultured Saprospiraceae bacterium | reverse complement strand
ACTAAAATGGCTAAAGGCCGTCCAATCAACTATCCATCAATAAAAATCGTGTAGCCTAAATGGTCTATTCAGTAAATTTAATTGTCTTAAAACAAAAAAAAATGATGATGAAGCAAGTACACTTTCATCACCATTTTTTATTAGTAGAAGTAGATAACTAAACTTTAATCAACTTCATCACTTCATCCATATCACCTCTTTCTCTGTAATTTGGATCATAGTGGACATACTTAATCTTATGGTCTGTGCCTATGAGATAGGTGGCAGGCACCGGCATGACAGGTTCTGGATTGCCGTTCCTTACTTCTATTTTCTCACCGATAAAGCCTACAATTTTTTCATTGTAAGCCTCAGTAACGTGAAAGAATACCTTATAATCCTTCATCGTCTGATGGTCCTTGTCATAGAGTATCGGAAACGTGAAGTTATGTTTTTCGTCAAGCGTTTTAGAATACTTTTGCATCTGCGGACTTACTGCCAGCACATTGGCCTTTCCTGTATCGTTTATTTCTTTGATTTGATTTTGGTATTTATCCAGATACTTAGTACAATACGGACACCAGTCTGCTCTGTAGAAAATAAGAACTACAGGTCCTTTTTTTAATTCTTCATCTAGCGTAACCAGCTTACCGTTGTGGTCTTCCAATGATATATCCGGTGCCGTGTCTCCAACCTTCAATCCACCAAGTACATTATCGCGATTATTAGCCACTCCATACCTCGTCAAATCTAGCGTGGCTTCTGTCATTACTTTAGGTGCTTCTGAATCATCCATAGATTTTGTTTCTTTTTTGTTTGTTGATTTTGCTTGTTCATTAGCCGCCGTTGATAATGCTTTATCAGCTGCTGGTTGGCAAGCGTATAATATGCAACTTAGCGCTAGTAGTATATATCTTTTCATGTATTAATATTTATGAACTTCGAAGATAAGAATAGTAATTCAATGGTTTAGGGAATAGGGCTTATGGTTTATGGTAAGACCATAGACCATGCCTAATATAGGTTGACCGTTTTGGTTATGGCTTTGCGCGAAGCTTTCCTTTTGTCAGAATCTAGATTTTCAGGATTATAGGATTTACAGGAATACTGATTGTTTTATAGAATCAAAGCAAGTTGGTTGCTATTTATTCATGACAAGCATATGGAATCGAGGTTACAAACCTCGACTATCTTGTGTGCTTAGAACTTCATAGAATTCTTGGCTTCAGCTTTCTATTAGAATAAGATTTCTCGGCTCCTCCGTCGCTCGAAATGCCAAAGTAGTTTTGTGATACTTGAATCAAGAAAATCAATATTCATAATTTTCGATTCTTAATTCATAATTCTAATACCGCTCCCACACCCAACATGAAATGGCAGTGGCTCTGCTTCTTGCTTCACACTCACACCACGATACTTTTTTCATTTCGACCGACTGGAAGGAGCGGAGAAATCTATTAAATTTTTATTCAAACAGTATTGATTCTATGCAAGCATATTGCATCGCGACTACAAGTCGCGACGAACGGTGTTTCAGAGCCTACACAATTTACTTTCGTTCGTCGAGACTACAAAGTCCCGACGAGACACTTGTCACATTTCCTTTACTCTACCCTCGTCACCCGACTCGTATACACCACCCGATCCTTATTATCCCTTGGTACATACTCCACAGCATACATACCCACCGTCATATGACTCATAGATAACTGCATACTTCCAGTCAGCACCGACACCTCTTGTGAGTGAAGCATCTGCCCTTGCATATCCAGCACATAGAGCATGCCGTCACCTACACCCTCTGGCAGCTCTATAGTGAGGTTGTCCCTAACAGGATTAGGATAAGTGATAAGATCACGCCTATAATAAACCACCTCACCAAAGGCACTCACAATATTTGGGTCACACTTATCTTCTTCGTCTACACGGAAGCGAGGAAAGTTGGGAAAGGAGCCAACATTGGTAGTAGCAGGTAGTTGGAGTCCTTGCTCTACAAAGTCACAGGCCATCCCTTTTTCATCTGGCTTATGGATTATATGCATGCTATTAGCACTACTTTTACCTCTGATATATATCCTGCAATCGGGGCCTAATGCTGCTATGCCAAAACTGGGTTGTAAATAATCATCACCACCAAGATACTTTGCTATAAATTCTAAGCCATCTTCTAGTGGTAGTGTTTGCGTATCTAATTGCCACAGCGTATCAGGTCTGCACATATACAGAAAACGAGAATTGGGACTCCACTCACAGCTAGAAAATATTCCTTCCTCTGGTCGTCTCCAAGGTATATGTTGCTCATTGCTCAGTGTCGCATCTGACCTGTCAAAGTCATAGAGATAGAGACCGTCAAATTGATTAAAGTAAGCATATTTTGTCCCATCGGGAGAGAAACGAGCATGACCTGAGGCACTTGATTTTCTTACATCCCAAGTCGGTCCATCTAGATGATCGTGGAGTTCTATCCCTGATTCTGTAAGACTGAATACGACATAGCCTGATGGAAAAACGGGGTTCATGATCCACCAGTCAAGACTGTTTGGTTTGGATATGGGAGTTAGGTACGAAAATAATAAACTTGCTTTATGAAATATTTCATTCTTTATTACGACATTTCCATTACCTTCATCTAAAGTCATGTCCACATAGGTATATAAAAATGAGTCTCTCTGGAAGGGAAAATCAAAAGAAGTAGAGTCATAAGTAATAGGTTTATGAATAATATAAAAGCCTTCTTCATTAGAAGGATCTGACAATATGCATATGTCCTGGGTTCCAGTATATCCTCTTTTACAATCTCCGCCCCAAAAATCATTAAAAAAAGAACCATCATTGATGCCTTCCCCATTTGGCATGATCTCATGATTTCTGTTGGCTACAGCACAGCCGTTTGTATAGAATAGAAGCTGGCCATCTTGGTCACAAATAGAAGCATTCATCTGATCTAATACCAGTCCCTCATTTCTAAGCTTAGGATTAAAAGGCTTGGTGTTAAAATCAAATTCGATACCAGGTAAGGTACTGGTATGATCCAATGAGAATGCAAGTGGCCAGTAGTAATCCTGCTTACTCTGGGCAAGAAGGCAGCTAGCAGTCGTTATAAGAAGTAAACTAAAAAGTGATTTGTAGTACATGGGCCATTGATATTAAAAGTAGTTCATGGCGTTATACGCCATGAACTACGCTTAAAGTTAAAAGAAATTATCTTTGTATAATAAAAGAAGTAGTCTTTGTGCTACCATTTTCATTACTATAGATAAGATAATATAGGCCAGAAATCCATAGTTTCAGAAGTCATCCCTCCAGTCTCACCACTGGAATTCATGGCGATTCTGAGTTTTGCTTCCATGCTTATTAATTCAGAAGGGAGACAGTCTACACAATCAGGCAGTTGCCTAGGTCCGTGAGTGGCGAAATAACGACCCAATAATTGGCGCAGTCTAGCGTACCACAAATTGGGATCAAGACGAGCTTCATTTATCAGTTTTTGGATTTCGACTAACTGCAAAGAGTGGATAAATCTATTAAATGATATGACTCTGTATCTTATAACCTACATCCACTTTACGAGTACGAAGAAATCTCCACAAGGTCGATTTGGAAAGGGTCTTTTTAAACTTGGGAAGAGGCTGGAAATACAGTGACAGTTGCTCCTTTGTACCGCAGACCCTAAACCATATTCCCTATTCCCTACACCGTTGCACCGTGAACCACAAACCCTTATCTCCTCACCAACTGCTTAATCTTAATCCCAAACGCTGCAAATATCAAAGTCATAAATGGACTCAGATAATTAAATATGGCATAAGCAAAATACTCTCCTACTGATACGCCTAGCACACCTGATTGGTAGGCACCGCAGGTATTCCATGGGATGAGTACAGAGGTGACGGTGCCGGCATCTTCTATCGTTCTACTGAGGTTTTCGGGCGCAAGGCCTTTCTCCTTATAGGCCTTCTCATACATTTTTCCTGTAACGACTATAGCGAGGTACTGGTCTGAGGCTGTGAGATTGAGAGAGAGGGCACTGGCTACTGTAGCTGCAAATAGACCAAAGATTGATTTAGCTATGGATAGTAAAGCTGTACTTATTCTGGATAAGGCACCTATGGCTTCCATCACACCACCAAATACCATCGCACACATAATCAGCCAGATTGTACCTAACATACCATTCATACCACCAGAAGAGAATAGGTCATTGAGAGATTCGTTCGTAGTAGCGATAGACACATCTCTTGTAATTGCATCCATGACACCCATGTAGGCTGCCTTTGGGTCGAGTGATTCTGCACCTGCAATTCCTGCCACCACATCCGCTTGGAAAATTAGAGCGAAGAGGCCACCTAATAGTGTACCTGCAAAAAGGGCAATCAGTGGCTTTGTCTTCCTAACAATCATTACTATGACAATTGCAGGCACCAAGAAAAGCAGCGGCGAGACATTAAAAGTGGCATCTATGGCAGATAACATTTCTGTGGTCTCGGCGCTACCTGCTGCATCTTGAGTCAGACTGAGCACTGCAAATACAATGATCGTAATGACAATAGATGGTACCGTTGTGAGCATCATATATCGGATATGTTCAAAGAGATCTGCGCCAGCCATGGCTGATGCTAAATTTGTCGTATCTGATAATGGAGACATTTTATCTCCAAAATAAGCACCAGAAATCACAGCACCTGCTGTCATACCGAGTGGAATACCTAACGCCTTACCTATACCTACAAGAGCAATACCTACGGTGGCCGATGTTGTCCAAGACGAGCCAGTGGCTATAGAAATGATAGAGCAGATGACAACTGTAGCCGGTAAGAAGATAGCAGGGTTAAGGATCTTTAGGCCATAGTAAATCATCGTAGGAATAATTCCACTAATCAACCAAGTCCCCGCAAGCGCACCCACCATTAAGAGAATAAGAATAGCTCCTGTAGTAGACCTGAAATTATCAGCGACTTCTTCTATCATCCTCTCATAAGAAACCTTATTGAAAAAGCCAACTATAGCAGCGGCGGCGGCGCCGATTAATAGTACAAATTGATTACTACCACTCAAGGCATCGTCACCAAAGACGAGCACATTGATAACTAATAAACCTATTAAAATAAAAAGGGGGATTAATGCCTCTAAAAGATTCAACTCCTTGTTCTCGTTAATTTCATGTTGGTTTTCCATATAAGAGTTAGCCTATGTTAAGCTACCAATATAGGAAATGACTGAGACAAAGTCTCTTAGACAGGGCAATTATCAAAATCGCAATTCCACTATGGCTCTGTCAACTTTACCTTTTATAGGGGGATTCAACTTATGAAGCTTAACCTTGGCCGCTGTGACGTTATCCAATTGCTGGATACGCTTAATAATTTTAAGACCTACAGTTTCTATCAGCTTCTTTGTGTTTTTCATCTCATCTGCTACGATAGCATACACTTCTTCATAGTTAACCGTATCATGGATATTGTCATCCTCTGAGTCAAAACTTTTGAGCTCTACATGGACATCACAAATAAAGGTATTACCTGTCTTTCGTTCTTCTTCGTAGAATCCGTGATAGGCAAAGAATTCCAAACCTTCAAGAGATACAATTGTCTTCAAAATATTTTCTTTTTCTAATTTAAGTAAACGATGGCCGCATTAAGCACAGTGGCAAAACTCACCCAACAAAAGTAGGGAATTAGCAGATAGCCATACATGGGTTTTATGTGATAGAAGACGCTTATCGTCAAGGCAATCAGCACCCACATTATGAGAATTACAATCAATGATGCCATTGGATTCTGTGCACCGAAGAATAGCGGTGACCAACTTATATTAAATAGAAATTGTACTAAGAACAGCTTTATCGCTTTGCTTCGCTTCGGTGACACCTCTGAATTCCAAACATAAGAAATGGCAATCCCCATCATCGTATAGAGTAAAGTCCAGGCCGGACCAAAGACCCACGGCGGCGGCTGGAATGGTGGCTTCACGAGGTTCTGATACCATTCTGACATAGGAGAGCCTACAAGACCAGAGGCAAATCCTAAACCTAAGCAAATGAAAACAGCAATAAATGCTTTTGTGGTGAATGACATTATTCTCAGATGTATGGATTATGATTCAGTAGCGTATTATCATTGGTTATCAAGCCTCACCCAATAAACGCAATATTGGACGCTGCTTTTTAGAATAGCATAGTGCTATAGACTATATTTAAGATTGTAAATTAGGAATCAAAATTGAGACAAAAGGTATTACTATCCTATCTGATATATAACCCACTGACAGTGATGTGCTTGTCTGTGAGTATGTGTTTTCTCAATACATTCCTACCTGCCCAGGAAGTCCTATCTCCTCGCATTGCTAACTACACGATGGATATCAAGTTAGACCCAGAAAGTAAGATGCTGGACTGTCGTACTGACTTGCTATGGCGTAATACCTCTACACAGGCTGTAGACCACTTGCTAATGCATGTATATTATAATGCCTTTAGAAATTCAGAGTCGACTTTCATGAAAGAGAGAGGTGTGCCAGCATTTTTGACTCAGGATATAGAGGAAAAATGTGGATGGGGATATACAGACATCATCGACATTAAGGATGAGCTGGGTCGGAAACTGCAAAGCCAATATGTGCAGCCTGATGATGACAATACAAGCGACATGACTGTGCTCAAAGTAATCTTAAAGGATCCTGTGCCTGCTGGAGGTGAACTTAATCTCTCGTTCGATTGGGAATCCAAAGTGCCGAAGACGATGCCACGTACTGGTTATAATCAAGACTTTTATTTCTTCGCGCAGTGGTTTCCTAAGGTGGGTGTCTACGAAACTGCAGGTATGAGGTATGCCAAAAAGGATGGCTGGAACTGCCATCAGTATCATGCTCGTGGAGAATATTATTCTGACTTTGGCGTCTATGATGTAAAGATGACCGTTCCAGAAGATTATATCGTAGCAGCTTCAGGCATACTTATAGGTCAGGAAAAAAAAGAGGGGATAAAAACTTGGCACTTTAGAGCAGATGATGTCATTGATTTTACCTGGACTTGTTCGCCACATTTTGTAAAACGAACTGAACAGCATAATGGTGTGAACATCTCATTGTATACCTACCCAGAAAAGACAGGCTTTGGAGATAGATACTTTAGCACCATAAAATACTGTATGGATTATCTCAATAAACATCTAGGAGATTATCCTTACCCTACCCTCTCTATAATAGACCCACCTATACATGGCATTTTTACAGGCGGCATGGAATATCCTACCCTAATCACCTCACTCAGTCTCAATTCTTTCCCAGATGGATTCAAGACAGTAGAGACCCTAGTTGTGCATGAATATATACACCAGTATTTTATGCAGATGATAGCAACACATGAGGTAGAGGATCCGTGGATGGATGAGGGAATTACAACTTATTACGAAGGAAAAATTCTGGACAGTTACATGACGTCTAAGACTTCAACTGTAGAATTTCTCGGCTATCGGTCAGGGAATCGTGAATGGAACAGAGCTGAATTTTTTGGAGAACAAAATCCAGAGATGGGGCCTAATACACTAAAGAGCTGGGAATATGAAGATAATGCCTACGGACCTATCTCTTATAATAAAGCCGCTGTATGGTTGGAAACAATGGAAGGACTGATAGGCGAGGATATCATGGCAGAGGTAATGCGAACTTATTTCCAAACATGGAAATTTAAACATCCTGATAGAGATGATTTTATTGCTATAGCCAATGAAGTTGTGAGTAGGCAATGTCCCCATTTACCTGAGGGCCTTGACTGGTACTTTGAGCAAGTCTTATACGGGACAGGTAGTTGTGATTATAAAATCAGTGCCATAACTAATACAGAAATACAATATCCTAGAGGATACTTTGATGATACCGACAACTGCGAAATAATAGAAACTGAGCATTCAAAATACTTAAGTAAAATCATTGTCCATCGATTAGAGTCTATACAAATTCCTAACACATTGAGAGTGAACTTTGAAGATGGTAGTCATCAGGATATTGACTGGAATGGGAAGGATAATGTGGAGGCATTTGAAATTAGAAGTGCTCACAAAATTGTAAGCGCTACAATAGACCCTGATTTCAAAATCACAATGGATAAAAACTATCTGAATAATTCTCTACACTTAGAGGAGGACAAAAGTGGGGTGAGGTCACTTTTTGCTAGAATGATAACTGGTGCTCAGCATATTATGGAACTCATGACTCTTATCATATGACCCAGAAGGCTAGCCATAAATATCAGGCTGCGGTCATGGCGACCTTCTTTGCTGGTTTGCGCTTAGCTAAGTCACACCCTAAAATTATCGGTATAGTATACCTGATGAGTCTTCTGGTGGCATTTTTTTCGCTAGGCCCACTGAGTAATACGATCTCAGAAGCTATTTCCACCACAGACTACAGCAGTGGATTCAAAGATGGATTTAGCCATACGTTATTTACAGAGATCATGAGAGAATCTGGGGTTGGAGTCAATGTGTCTCTACACTTCTTCCTCAGTATGCTCGTACCCTATTTTCTATGGACTGTATTTCGTTCAGCTGGAATTATGGGAGTCATACATGAATCTGCTTTGGGTAATCAACCAAAGGGTTTTTGGAATAATGGCTTGAGATACTTTTGGCCATTTCTTAAGCTGGGCTTGCTGATACTGTTAATGCTGGCCGCGCTCCTGTTTGTAATATTTATATTCATCCAATCAGGTGGCCTCAATCCGTTAGAAATGCAATCTGAAAAGGGACTGATAACGAGAATCTATATAAGCTTATTTGTCATTATTATCTTCGGCCTCTTTCTCAGTACATTCAGAGAAGTGATGAAAGCGCTTTTAGTAAAGAGCCATATTAAATCAGTATTCAAACATAGTTCCACTGCGCTACGTCAAACCTTCTCTCTTAGATCCATGCTATTGACACTTATATATTCATTGGCGATACTTGCTATTTCAGTTCTATATTTTTCTATAAAACCTTATCTAAGTAATTATTTGTCGATAGTCATCATCCTTGGTCAGTTGTATTTGCTTGTGAGGATAGGATATCAATTAGCTAAATCAACCTCTTTTTATGCACTTGTATCACAAGAATTGTAGCGCTGGCATGAGACAAGTCATATCAATGCTTAGTCTGGTCATTTGTCTTATCGCATCTACGAACACGTATGGGCAAAAAACTGATTCAGTAAGTTTTACCAATACAATAATACCTATCGCTTTTTTCCTTCCAGAAACAAGTCTGGGGCTGGGAGGTACTGGAATTACAACT
This sequence comes from uncultured Saprospiraceae bacterium, assembly GCA_964591455.1. Lineage (GTDB taxonomy): Bacteria > Bacteroidota > Bacteroidia > Chitinophagales > Saprospiraceae > RFSX01. The sequence continues at coordinate 5,356 of CAZQDZ010000068.1, read as the reverse complement.
TTTAGAAATTCCAGTTCTGACCATGAACTCCGACCTTCACAGTTTATATACAGCGCTGTTTATACGCTGAGACGACAATTACTGATATTCTTGCCGTATGAAATTTACCTCAAGAATCACCATGTGAGGTTAAAGGGAGAACTGGGTTATTATAGATTTTTCTATAATTATTTTGGCATAGGAAATAATTCACTATTCGAAGATCTAGAAACATACAATGTCAATTTTCCAAGAGCAGATTTTACTTATGCTTATACCTGGGATAGAATTTTCTACATAGGAGGTGGGTTCAAATTTGACCAATATGATATCGCTAGTATTGAGACTAATGGACTATTAGATCGTTTACGGCCAGTAGGTACTAGTGGTGGTACTAAACTAAACTTATTGGCTTTAGCCGCTTATGACACCAGAGATAATCTATTTGCGCCTGAGAGGGGCACTTATATAGAAGCCACTTTCGAGAGAGCATTTCCAGGAGGCATCACGCCTTTTGATTATCAGAAATTTAATCTTGATATAAGGACATATTTCCCAATTAAAAAAGATTGGATATTGGCTTTGAACCTTATATCATCTCATGCCTCACAAGAGACCCCCTTCTTTGATTTGCCATATATATCCTCTCCTCTACGAGCACGAGGATTTAATGATCGTCGATTTTTAGATTATAACCTCATCACCACCCAAGCAGAAGTGAGGTATCCCATCAAAGGAAGATTCAGTGGTGTAGGATTTATATCTCCTAATCTTCTATATGGAGGAGAATGGACAAATATAGAAGAGGCTGGATTACGATTTAGTTATGGTGTCGGATTTAGATTCGAGCTCAATGAGGAAGAAAGAACACGAGTAAGGCTAGATATTGGGTCTGGCAACGGCGAGCTTAATTTCTATATCACCACTAATGAAGCTTTCTAAATATCCACAAACATATCCAAGTCTAGCGTCCAGTCATAATCTCCAAACTTAAGTTTCACTTTAGACGCAGGAATCAACCCAGATTCGTAGAGTAATTTTTTCACCCCTCTCTTACCTCCAAAATCACCTCTAAACCAAGAAGCCAAAGGTGTAGTCGTCACTGTATTAGTGTTGACGTCATAGGAAGTTTTCTCTTTCAGGTAATTCATCTGTAGAGTACATAACTGATCTAAGACAGTATCAGGATGAAATATAGCTACTGGCGGACAACTCTTAGCGCCACAATTGAGCCCAAAATGTATTCTATAATCTCTTATTTCTGGACGAAGTCTTTTCTGATACTTGGGAGGAAATATGGAGGGAATCAGGCCTAACCCTACCAGCTTTTGTCCCCTTCTCAGAATGCCATGCTCAATATCAGAGAAACTAAACATTCTACCTGCTATCTGGATCACAGAACTACCAAAGAAGATTCTCCTTTTTTCATACAGCTCAGGATTCTTATCTAAGGCATGTATGATATAGGCATTATAGATATTAATCCAAAAAGCCAACTTTTTTTCATCTGTATCTATTTGTTGCTCTATACCTTCTAAAGTAGAACCAGCAAAGACCTTGACGAATTTATCAGTATTACTTTTGGACTTAAGCGCCTCCATGAAATCTATAGACAGGGCCATATAATCCATTTCATTCTCCACATTTACGTCCTGACTGTACAAAAAGCCAGACACTAAAACTGTCGTTAAAACTAAGGGCATACGAAGAAATATATTCATACCTTTATTCTTTATTTTGAAGCTAACTATTATCATACCGACTCTAAACGAATCTTACAACCTAACAAAGATTCTCCCGTATTTACAGTCAGAAGTGCCAAAAAGTTCTGTTAAAGTTGTAGTTGTAGATGCCGACCGTTCTAAAGATAATTCCTTATCTGTTTGTAAAGAACACGATGTAAACTACATAAAATCCACGCATTCGCAGCGGGCGGCACAGATGAATGAAGGTGCTAGCCATTTTCCATCGGATGCCTACCTCTTTTTACACGCTGATGTATTCCCGCCTAATGGATTTTATAATATTATCAAGAAAACCCTAACTAATGGACATTCTTTTGGTCTTTTTGCTTATTGGTTTGATGAAAAAAAATGGACATTAAATACCAATGCCTTCTTCACAAAATTTGACGGCATCTTCTGTGGTGGTGGTGATCAATGTCATTTCATAACCAGAGAAACTTTCGACTCTATCGGCGGATACTGCATTAAGCACAACATTATGGAAGACTTCAACCTTTTCCATAAGATTAAAAGACTACGCATTCCCTATCAATTAAGAGAAGAAAGAGCTATTGTGTCAGCTAGAAAATACAAACACAATTCCTACCTCAGAGTAAATATGGTAAATATGATAGCCTTTGTGAAATACTTAATGAAGGTCCAGCCAGATAAGATAAAGTCATTCTATGGCAAATGGCTTCACACTTAAAAGCCAGCTTAAAGCACCTCTTCTTCTTTATAGTCTATATGGCCTTTATAAGGGTTCACAGGAATTTTCAGAATACCTATGACATCACTTGTTTCTTGAGGGCTCATATGCGTGTCCACCCCATAAACTAACTTACTATTATCCACTTCCATGTAGGTGCCGAACAAGCGGTCCCACAGTGAAAAGATGTTCCCATAATTTGTGTCAGAATAAGGCATACGGTAATGGTGATGTACGTGATGCATATTTGGTGTACAAATGATATAGACCAACCACTTATCTAACCACTTAGGTAAAATCAAATTGGCATGGTTAAATTGGCTAAGTACAACTGACATACTTTGATAGAAGAATACAAGCCACATAGGGGCACCTACCAATGCTGTTGCTAAAATTGTAAACACAAACCTAATCCCACTCTCACCGGGATGATGGCGATTAGCTGTAGTGACGTCCACATTCTGATCTGTATGGTGTACCACATGAAAACGCCACATCCATACGACATGATGTTCTACCCAGTGTGCCGTGTATGCGCCTATGAGATCCATCAGCATCAGTCCAAATATCATCTGTGCCCAAAGAGGCATAGGGACCATCTGTAATAATCCAATCTGGTTAATCACTACCATGTCACTCGTCCAGACCAAAATAAAAGCTAGGACAAAATTCACTAGGATAGTTGTCAAGGTAAAAAAGATATTGACTTTAGCATGTTTCCATCTGCTGTAGTCCAATGACATGAGTGGGACAGCGCTCTCTATTAGAGAAAACATAGTCAGACCGCCTACAATGATAAGCGTTCTGTGCAAAGAAGGGATGTCATGAAAATACTGTATGATAGCTTCTAACATATCTAAAGGATTAGTGTAGTTAATTAAAACTAAGAATTCCAAGTAATATATATAAGTAGATATACAGGTTGTTTATACATCTGTTTTTTGATAGAGGTTCAAAATAACAACATCAAGACTCTGAATAATTTTTAAATAAGGTAGGGCAACAACTTAGAATAATCAACTTCAATGTGGGTCATACATAATGTAATGTTGCCCAAATACCCACTCTCATCCCATTATAATTTTTTGTTCTATGAAATTGCCTCATTTACAATGGTTTAAGCTAGTTCCTTCCTATTTTTGCTGTAACAACTTATGAATACAATCTCCACACTCGCGGAAAATCCAATATTACTACTCTTTGTAGTCGCGTCCATAGGCTATTTCTTGGGTAACATTAAAATCGGTGGAAACAGCTTAGGGGTTGCTGCAGTATTATTTACAGGTATTTTCTTTGGAGGCATTGACCCAGCACTGAAGATTCCTGAAACAATATTTGTGCTTGGTTTAGTGCTCTTTGTATACTCCATAGGGCTCAATTCTGGTCCTGCATTTTTTGATTCATATAAAAAGAATGGTGTTAGAGATTTTTCATTTCTGATCAGCATGCTGATTTTTTCAGGACTTATAGCCGTGGCTATGTTTTGGGTATTTGGACTGAGCCCAGCAGTGATAACAGGCATCTATTCTGGAAGTACCACAAATACACCTTCACTAGCTGGTGTTATAGATTATATCAATAGCAGCTGTGGAGATGCTGGTCCCGATATCAGTAATCAAGCTGTCATCGGCTATTCCCTTTCTTATCCTATAGGTGTCCTCGGCAGCATCCTAGCCATTCTTATCATGGAAAAACTACTTAAGGTAGATTATGAGAAAGAGAAGCATGCACTCAGGAAACAGTATCCTATGGAGAAGTTTCTTAGCTCAGCACTTATAAAGGTAACTTCGGGTCAGTTGAATGGGAAATCACTAAGGGAACTATTATTAGAGTATGATTGGGATGTCATTTTTTCCAGACTCATAAAAGATAATAAAACCAGTAGCCTGCCTAATTGGGATACGATACTAAAGAAAGATGATTTAGTAATGGTGGTCGGCAAGGAAGATGATGTAAAGGCTGTCATTTCAGCATTAGGCGAAAGAGCTACATCTAATCTGGAATTTGACCGAAGCACATTTGATGTAAGAAGAATATTTGTGTCTAATCCTAATATTGCTGGTCGCACGTTAGCTTCTCTTAGTCTCGGCAAAAAATTCAATGCCGTCATATCACGTATAAGAAGAGGAGACATAGACATGTTAGCTACTGATGATACAGTATTAGAGTTAGGAGATAGAATCAGATTCATAGCACAGCGTAAAGACCTCAGGGCTTTGTCAGAATTCTTCGGTGATTCATACACAGAAAGTAGCAAAGTGGATTTGTTTTCATTTGGTCTTGGTATTGGATTAGGATTGGTACTAGGTAATCTGGAGATTGGGTTCGGTACTGTCTCTTTTAGCTTAGGGTATGCAGGAGGGCCGCTTATTATGGGGCTGATTCTTGGCACCCTGAGACGGACAGGACCCGTAGTATGGACACTACCTTATTCAGCAAATATTACCTTACAACAAATCGGATTAATATTATTACTGGCCTGCGTGGGTGTCAACTCTGGTGAGGCTTTTGCATCCAGTCTGAGTATCGATAGTATCTGGATTATTCTTGCAGGGACAATCATTACTATACTGACTGCTTGTGCGGCATTACTTATAGGATATAAATTAGTGAAGCTTCCTTTTTCTTTACTTCTCGGTATTGTATCTAATCAGCCCGCTATCCTTGACTTCGCTAAATCGAGGAGCAATAATAGAGTTCCAGAGTTTGGATATAGCATGATGTTTCCCATCGCCTCAGTCATGAAGATACTTATCGCTCAGATATTGTTTGTGGTACTAGCGAGTGGATAGGTGTAATTAAATTAAGAATACTGAATAGCGCATCTAAGATGCACTATAAATCAGCAGATTCACTTAGAAATCAATGCTAAACTGTTATCGAAAATGTGCAGTTTCTCATTTAGAAGCTAGCTAATTATACTTGCCTACCGGCGGTTTTCTTT
>CAZQDZ010000067.1:0-15344 GCA_964591455.1 uncultured Saprospiraceae bacterium | reverse complement strand
CTAAGTATAGGGAAAAACCTCCATGTCTTTTTTATTTATTTTGGACACTTGTGTTTATTTATTTGATATAAATATTACCACAATGAAAATTAAATTATTCTTATTGCTTCTTGTTTTATTTACTTTATCCTCATGTGACGGTGATGACGAATGCACACAAGATGATTGGATTGGAACTTACGTTGGAACACAAAATTGTAATGGGCTAACAACAGATGTTACAATGACTGTGAGTGCTGCAGGTGCAGATATGCTGATATATTTTATTGAAACTTCTGCTGGCACTACTGAGTTTGATCCCGAACCATTTAGTGGATGCAATGTAAATCAACAAGATGAGGAAGACGGAATAAGATTAGAATTAGATATAGAATTAGATGGAGATATGTTGACATTTAGATTTGAATTTTCGGATGACACTGAGTCCAGTTTCTGTGAGTATATAGTAACCAAGTAGTTAATTCTATAATAATATTAGAGGAAAGGGTGTTGCAGATGCATCATCCTCTTTTTTTCTCCTCTTTATTTTAATTCTTCACATCTAAGATTTGAGACAGAACTTTTTCAAAACAAATGATACTGGCTATAATTCTTCTAATGGTTATACTTCTGGACCAATTTCGCATACAGCTTATTTAGGCCTCTAGAGAAGTGCCAAAGATGATATAATTTAAAGTTCACCTACCGCTTTTATTAGAGCCATAAAGCAGAAATTCACTTACCTCAAGTAGGCACATAAGATTTTATATCACATCTCCGTTTGTATATTGGGCAACAGTATCAGTTCAAACTACTTTATTGGTATATTACATATGACAGTCAGTATCGACTGCCAATCTCAAAACAGTAACTTAAGTCAATAATCGTTATCGTCAATAAATTTTTGAAATGAAAATTACTACGCTTCTATTTTGATAAAATGAATTAACAGAATGTGGAATAAAAGGGAAACACAATAAGCAAAGTCAAACTGTCAAATGAATAAAGATGATTAACTTGCTATATTAAAACACCTGATTAATTAAGTACTATAATTATTTCTTCCTGTTTACCAATGAGAATATGACATTAACTCAAATATTATTTCGAAATCTTCTATTAACACTGATTGTAGGAATTCTATCTATTGGACATGCTGGCAATGAAAAGGGTATTCCAATTAATAATAAACTTATCAAAAGGCATTTTAGTAAGATGGTTTTCTTTAAAAAGGGACATGTCACGGTTAGTAAAACGAGTGATTTTAGAGTACTAAGAAAAGACAGTTTATTATTTGCCACATATTTTGCTTCCCGTGTAGAATCTGAGGCGTTTTACATTTCATCTACAGAGGTTTCAAATTCTGAATACAGAGAATTTTTCAATGACAAAATTCTTTCATCAGGAAAAGTCAAAGCGCAAAAGGAATTTAGTCCTGATACAACTCTATGGGCAAATGCATATCCTTATAAAGACCATCGATATATACAGAAAAATTACTTCCATGATAAAAAGTTTGACAATCACCCCGTTGTTGGTGTATCTTGGGAGCAAGCAATCAGTTACTGTAAATGGAAATCAGAACAGGTAAATAGTTTACTTAGTCAAAAAAAAATTAAAAATAAGGTTGAATTTAGATTGCCTACAGAAGCAGAATGGGAAACTGCAGCAAAAACTGTAGCAAAAAATAATCAGTTTACTGAATATACACCATACGAACTTTCAATCAAGGAAATGAAAGCTAAGTTAAATGAGATAGTAAACATAGGAAAAATTAAAACTGAAAATAACATTGTGGTCAAAGAACATCAAGATGATGGTCATTTGTATCCTGCAGCAGTAATGTCATATCCTCCAAATAGTAATTACATATTTGACATGTCTGGTAATGTATCGGAATGGACTAGTGATTCTGGATATGCTAATTTATTCTTTCACAATGTCAAACCAAATAAAATAGCTTCTATTATTGAGATAGAGAAGGAAATTGAAATTGCTGAAAAAAGAGGACCCATATTATCAGGGAATGATTTTTTTCACAAAAATGAAATTGAAGAATTTGACAGGCAATTAAATAATTTAAAACATGACGCAGCTATTCTATCAAAAGGAGATATAAGAATAGTTAAAGGGGCTTCATGGGACAGTAGTCTTCCTTATGTGCAACTAGGCAGCAGACAAGGACTCAATAAGGATAGCGCATCTGCAACAGTTGGCTTTAGGTTGGCACTGTCAAATGTGTCTGATGATATTAAAAAATTTCTTCCTACAAGAAAATGATAGCTTGGCTATAATAAAATTAACACAGCAATGAATTTCTAGATATAGAAGAATAATATATAAATAGGGAATATAATACCAGGTATGATTTAAGACTTCCTTCGTTCATCCTCAACCTATCATGATTCGTTCTGTAATGGTATAGATTCTAACGAATAATAACTAATCGTCGACGAATTCTAGAGTGTGGTAGTGTCTAGCTAGTACCTATCCTATATTGTCTTAAAATCAAGATGATATGAAACATAACAACCATCCACTTATGAATAAATTATTATTCCTCCTTTGTCTGCTCTTCTTTATTGCTTGCCGCAATACACCCACAGAGGCCATTTTGCAGACCCTTCCCGCCAGTGCCGGACAGTATATTCTAAGTCATAGTCATCAGAACATCTCTGTACAAGAAGACATCTATATTCAGTTTACAGGGGCTGTTATCGACAATGGATTGATAGGCAATCAAGCGGATAGTGATGTTTTTTCTATCAAGCCTGCTGTGAAAGGCAAGGCCTACTGGAAAGATGCTTCTACTTTGGTTTTCGAGCCTGAGACTATTCTGGATTATGATGCCGCTTATGTAGCGACGATTAATCTCGCTTCTATATACTCAGGCGACGTAGAAGAATCCTTGTCTACAGTCAAGTTATCTTTTAAGACACAACCACTTTCTATTGATGTCGATTTTAAGGATATAAATTATGCTAGTGGCTCAGAGACGGTAGACCTCAAGGCATCTGTGAAAACAAATAACTGGATTTCTAATGAAGACATAGAACGACTAATTACAGTGACGCAGTCAGGAAATGAGGACATCAGCCTGGAATGGAATCATAACAGTAATTATCATAGAACCATCGTTGTGCAAAATGTAAAAAGGCTAAATCAAGACTCCAAAGTTAGTTTAGCATGGAATACGAAGGCCGTAGGTGGTAAGAGCACTGGGAAAGAGGATATCAATATATTGCCAGCTGGCGAATTTAAGTATATAGATGCTGAGATATCTGAAGATAAGGATAAGACCTTGGTGCTTTACTTTTCAGAGAAAGTCCAAAGCAGCCAAGATCTTGTGGGGCTCATAGATATAAAAGATTATAACAACGACTTAGACTTTGAGGTCGTCGGCAGTACGGTATATGTCTACCTGAAAGAGAGAATAGGGCAGACCTTCACGCTTATGATTAATGAAAATATAAAGCGTGCTGATGGGGGTACCTTGCCGAAAGGGTACACCAAAGACTTATCTTTTACACCCCTACTACCCAAATTAGAATTGCTGGGAAAAGGCGTAATAGTGCCGACGACAGAAGAAGCAACGTTCCCATTCGTGGCTACTAATCTCAAGTCTGCAACTATAGAGATATTTGAAATATATCGTGATAATGTGCTTCAGCATTTACAGAATGGGACACTTGAAAGTAGTTATAATTTGAATGCAGTCGGTGCCATTGTTCACCAAGAAAAAATCTTCTTCAATCATGGCAATGATGTTAACCCACAGAGAATCGCACTAAACTTGAAGGATTACATTGAAGCAAATGACCCAGGGGCTATCTACCGTGTAAATATATCATTTGTACCCTCAGATGTTATAGAACTGGGTTGTCAGGATGGTGATGAGGGATTTGAATTTGAATTAGATAAGTCGAGAAGTATTTTTAGTCAACGTGGAAATTATAATTATCAGCAGAGAAATAATCCATGTTACAATACCTATTATTATGACAAAGGCATTTCCCGTCATGTATTGCTATCTAATCTAGGTGTCATCTCTAAATTGGACCCTGATAACAATTTATTGTTAGCCGTCACAGACGTTAATTCTATCAATAGAATTGGAGGAGCCACTGTCAATGTATATGATTTTCAGCAACAACTGATTAGTGGTGGAGCAACAAAGCAAGATGGAATTGCAATAATCTCCTTGTCTAAAAAGCCTGCTTTTGCCATCATCACTAACAGGAATCAATTTGCCTATATCAATTTGAGGGACAATCAGGCATTGAGTAATAGTGATTTTGATGTGAGTGGTAAAAAGACTTCATCTGGTATAGATGCCATGATTTACGGCGAACGTGGTGTTTGGAGACCTGGAGACACTTTGCATATCAATGTAATGCTAGAAGATAAATCTGGAACCTTGCCAGCTGACCACCCAGTGACACTTGAAATATTTGATTCAAGAAATAAGAAACACTACACACAAACCACGTCTCAACAATTAGGGCAGATTTATTATTTCCCAGTGCCGACCTCTCAAGCCAGTCCTACTGGAAATTACCGCGCTAAGTTCTCTGTAGGAAATAATGAATTCTACAAAACGATTAAAGTAGAGACCATTAAGCCCAATAGATTGAAGATTGATTTGGGCTTACCAGATGGTGACTTAGATATACATTCAGGGCAAGATATTGAGATTGCTTCACAATGGTTGCATGGTGCCTCAGCTGAAGGATTGAAGGCCAATGTTAATGTAGATGTGTCAAAGGTTGGAACACACTTTTTAGGTTATTCCAATTATGAATTTGATGACCCTTCCAGACGGGTAGATGCTTACGGTCAGGCCATCTTCGATAAGAGACTAGATGAGAATGGAAAGGGTATAATTAAGTTCCCTGCTCAAAAAGATAAGCTGTATCCAGGGAAAGTAAAACTGTCATTTAATACCAAAGTATTCGAAAAGAGTGGAAACTACAGTGAACATAATATCTCCACCATAGCCCATCCCTATGAGAGTTATGTAGGTGTCCAGGTGCCTGAGTCCAGATGGGGTAGCAAGAGAATCGACTTAGATAAATTAGATTACATTGAATTGGTTGCAGTGGACACGAGTGGTCAGCCAGTGGCTAACAGGCAATTAAATATAGGGATGTATGAGGCCGATTGGAACTGGTGGTATGACCGAGGCTATAGTTCTAAGTATAATTATAACCACGCCAATCATAGTGGCGCTTTGTATAAAGATACCTTGAGTACAGACAATTCTGGAAAAGTAAAATACCCTGTCCAATTTGATGAATATGGTCGGTATATGATTCGGATATGTGATGAGGTGTCAGGCCATTGCACAGGAGAATTATTTTATGCAGGGCGCAGTTGGGGTGGTAAGCAAAAGCAAGGACCTCAATCTCTCAAAATGAAAACCGATAAGGATGCGTATGTTATCGGTGACGAGGTCAAAATAAATGTACCCTCTGTGGAAGGGGGTGAAGTATTTGTTACCGTGGAGAATGGAGAAAAGATACTGAGTACATTCTGGCAAAAGGCAGGTAAGGCAAGTACTGAAATTAATATTCCAGTAACTCAAGAGATGACGCCAAATGTATATGTGTCAGCTCACCTTGTGCAAAAGTATAGTGCTGAGACCAATGACTTGCCTATGCGTATGTATGGTGTCCTACCCGTAAAGGTAACTGACCCTGCTACGCAGATAGAGCCGCGTATTAGAATCGCAGATGAAATCAGACCCGACCAGGTACAGTCGATAACAGTTTCAGAATCGAATAATAGTGCTATGTATTATACGCTTGCAGTCGTAGACGAAGGATTACTAAATCTGACAAATTTCAGAACACCAGATTGCTGGAATTATTTCAATGCCAAACAAGCCTTGGGCATAAAGACTTGGGATTTGTATGACTATGTACTCAATGGCCATGGCGGCAAAATCGATAAGTATATTTCTATAGGGGGAGATGATGCTGCTTCTCAGAAAGGGAAGGATAGTGACCAAAATAGATTTAGACCAGTCGTTCAGCATCTGGGGACATTCAAGGTGGAAGCAGGAAGAAAGAATACGCATAAGATAAATGTGAAAGATTATGTAGGGGCCGTCAGAGTCATGGTCGTCGCAAGAAACAAACAGTCTTATGGCAGTGCTGATAAAACAGTCTTGGTCAAAAAGCCACTGATGACACAATCCACTTTGCCTCGTGTGCTGGGCATAGGCGAGACGCTAGACCTGAATGCAAACATCTTTGCTATGTCAGATAATATTAGAAATGTGGATGTCAGCATAGATACAGATAATCTTATCAGCAGTAATTTAACGCATGCTAGTTTGTCCTTTTCTAAGCAAGGAGACCAGTTGACCAATTTTCCAATAGAGACTAGTCAGGCAGAAGGGATTTCTAAAATAAAAGTTGTGGCTTCCAGTGGTGGTGAGACAGATGACGAAGAGATTAACATTGCTGTCAGAAACCCCAACCCAATTATTTCTAAGTCGGAGAGTATTGTTATTAAGTCAGGAGAGAAAATCACAAAAGAGCTGAATTTATTTGGCACACCAGGCACCAATTCTGCTAGCGTGGAAGTCACTAATTTTTTGCCATTAGATTTATCATCTAGACTTAATTACCTGATTCATTATCCGTATGGATGCATAGAGCAAACAGTTTCTTCAGTATTCCCTCAGTTGTACCTTGCCGATATAGTAGAACTTTCGGCTTCCGAAAAAAACAAAAGTCATCAAGCTATTAAAAGAGGCATAGAACGATTGACCTTATTCCAATTAAATAGTGGCGGGATGAGCTATTGGCCAGGAAGGGATTATGAATCATTATGGGGGAGTGCTTATGCCTTACATTTTTTGACTGAAGCAAAGCAGAAGGGATATATAGTCTCCCAATCTATCATAGATGAGCTGGCAGATTATTGTCAGAAAACGGCTAAGGGCTATGCGCATAAAGAGGCGAAATACTATAATACGATGGAGTTGCAGCAAGCCTATATCCTTTATGTTCTTGCTAGAGCAGGCAGAGCTGATATCGGCAGTATGAATAGATTAAGGAACTATAAGAATCTAAATGTCTCAGCGGCGCATTTGCTGGGGGCCGCCTATGCCTCTATATCTAAGACCGATATTGCTAAAAAGTTAATCTCTAATAAAGATATTGCCATTAAGCCATATATAGAAACAGGAAGCACCTATGGTAGCACGTTAAGAGATATGGCTATTATCGCACAAGCGCTTATAGATATGGACATGGAAGAGGAAGCCTTCAACGTCATAAAGGATATAGCCAAAGATATATCAACTCAGAGATGGTACTCTACACAGGCTGTGGCTGTGAGCTTATCCAGCATAGGCCAGTACTTGGTAAAGTATCCAGTGGGTGATTTGAACTTTGAGTATGTAGACACTAATGGAGAGTCTAGCGCTATCCAAAGCCAGAAATCGATGTGGAAGGATACAGTGGACCTGAGTTCTAGTAAATCAGTAACTATCCACAATACCAGTAGTGGCAATCTATATGTTAATCTCGTGACTAATGGCAAGGAGCCTGTTTCAGGCACAAATCCTATACAATCTAGGCACATAGATATCGATGTCAAATACACTGATTTAGAAGGAAAGAAAATAAATCCTACTAAATTAAATCAAGGACAAGACTTTATAGCGTCAGTGACCATAGGACACAATGGAAGTAGGTCTGTAAGGCTAGATGAATTAGCCTTGGAATTTTCTCTACCCTCTGGATGGGAGATAAATAATGAAAGGCTGCAAGACAGAGTGACATCTACTGCTGATGCGGGTTATGATTACAGAGACATAAGAGATGACAAGGTCATTACGTTTTTTGACTTAGGCTACAGAGATAGTTCTACTTTCAGCACAAAGTTAACGGCTACCTATGCTGGACGTTTTTATTTCCCAGCAGTATATGTTCATGCCATGTATGATAATGAAATCAGTGCCAAAATATCAGGACAATGGATAGAGGTAACAAAGGGATATTAATCCTCAGGTATATAGCCTACTTGTTGGCGCTGTTTGTGGTGGTGCTTTTACTGGTGCCCAACATAGATATGAATGTATCCTATAGTCAGGTGATATATGATAGAGATGGTAATTTGCTGGGTGCCCATGTGGCGGAAGATGAGCAATGGCGTTTTCCTCCGAGCGACTTAGATGTTGATATTATATCACAAGCTCTATTGACCTATGAGGATAAAAATTTTCACAGACATCATGGGCTTGATTTCAAAGCTGTGGGTAGGGCGCTGCGAGATAATGTGATTGCAGGAAGTATCAAGAGTGGTGCTTCTACCATCACCATGCAATTGGCGAGATTATCTTGTGGGTTAACTAAAAGAACCTACAGACAGAAAATTCTAGAGATACTCATGGCAATCAAGCATGAGTTTAGATTCAGTAAGCATGAGATACTTAACCAATACTTGGCCCATGCCCCTTATGGTGGTAATGTCGTTGGGATAGAAGCGGCATGTTGGAGGTACTTTGGTAAAAGTCCACAACTGCTGACGACAGCAGAAGCCTGTATGTTGGCCGTTCTGCCTAATGCACCTTCTCTAATTCACCTGGGTAAAAACAGAAAGGCCTTAAAGACTAAGCGAGATTATCTTCTAGCTCAAATGATGGAAGAAGGCCACATTACACCAGAAGCCTATGAATTAGGTCTGATGGAGTCACTGCCACTCAATCCAGTGACACTGCCAGCGTTGGCCCCTCACTTATTAGCGTATGCGCATAAGGATGGTGTTACACATACTACACTAGATAAGGACATTCAAAAGACCTGTCTTAATACTGCAAAGTATTTTGGAAATATTTACTCGCAAGAGGACATTCAAAATATGGCTATTCTTGTCATGGACACCTATAGCGGAGAAGTCCTTGCTTATGTCGGTAACAGCCCAGTCACAAGAGAGGAACACCATGTAGATAATATTCATTCCAAGCGTAGTTATGGCTCATTACTAAAGCCAGTCTTGTTTGCCTTAAGTTTGGATGCAGGTCAATTATATCCACAACAATTATTGAAAGATACACCTGCCAATTATAATGGATATAGACCAGAGAACTACTCCAGAGCTTATGAGGGTGCAGTGCCCGCCTCACTGGCCTTGTCCAAATCTCTGAATGTGCCCTTTGTACATATGCTGAAGGCTTATGGGATAGAACGATTTATTTCTAAGCTAAGAGCTATAGAAATAAACTCTATTAATCAGGATGCAAATTATTATGGCTTATCGCTGATATTAGGAGGTGGTGAAGCTTCACTGTGGGAAATGACGGGTATGTATGCCAGTATGGGCAGAACTCTAAGTCACTTTGAATCTAATAGCAGTCAGTATCTAAGTAAGGAATTTTCTCTACCGAGCATTACGATTAATGCTGATAAGGAAGTCACCCAAAAACAAAACCCGCAACATTTATCGGCAGGGTCTATTTATCACACCTTTAAGGCTATGAATGAAGTCATCAGACCCAATGCAGATATGCAATGGCAGCGATTTAACTCTTCTGCACCGATTGCTTGGAAAACAGGTACCTCATTCGGTCATAAGGATGCTTGGGCTATAGGTGTCTCTCCAAGATATACAATTGGTATATGGGTAGGTAACTCAGACGGAGAGGGTAAGCATAACTTGGTCGGTGTCAAAAAAGCAGCGCCACTATTATTTGATGTATATAATAATTTACAAAGTAACAAGACATTTAATACTCCATACGATGACCTTCATCAGCGAGTAGTATGTAGTCAGTCAGGTCATCTGGCAGGCCCTCATTGTGAGGTGGTAGATAGCTCATATATGCCGGCAACCAAGTACCATAAATTGTGTCCATATCATCTCACGCTGCACACAAATCAAAATGGACAACGAGTGCACTCCGATTGTCTATTGCCTTCAGAGATGGTACACAAAAGTTGGTTTGTACTTCCACCAGATATGGCCATGTATTACAAGTTACAAAACCCCTCTTATAAGACTATCCCCGCCTACTCTGAAACGTGTGTAACCAATCTAGACTCGGAGCTGATGTCATTTATTTATCCCCATTCCTTCACTAGCATCTATCTTCCTGTCAATGGTGAGCAGCAAAGAGAAAAGACGATTTTTCAGCTGGCTCACCAAAAGCCTGATGCTAAAGTGCATTGGCATTTAGATGGTCTATATCTGGGTGTTACAGAAGAACTACATTCTTTTCCTATCGATGCAGCTGTAGGCCCACATATCGTCAAGGTGGTGGATGGAGAAGGCAATTCTAAGACGCAATCATTTGAGATAGTAGGGGAGAGCAGACCGTAGAGTATCTTGTCGTACGGCAGAATTTAACTTAGTTTTCTTATAAATCAATTGTACAAGTTGAACCTATTAAGATATTACTCTATTAGATTTGTGTAAATATCATTTGCTATGCGATACACTTATCTCTTACTGTTCACCTTGATTACCTTGACGCTATTAGGCCAGCGTCGAGAGCCACTTGACATAACAATAGATTGGGAATCATATGATCCACCGTCTACACTAGTTGTTCCAGAGAATCCTGTAGAACGTGCTAAGTTTCCCTTCGTGGATGTGCATAGCCATCACTGGAGAATGGCAGAGATGAATCTGGATGAGCTAATTTTGGAAATGGATAGTCTTAATATGCAGGTGGTAGTCAATCTAAGTGGTAGAGGTGGCCAAGCGCTCAAAGGCATCACAGATAATATAAAGAAATACGGGCATGAAGATAGGATTGTCGTATTTACTAATATTAATATTCGATCCATCCTAGAACCAGACTGGACGGAGAACACTGTCAAACAAATCGAATATGATGTCGCTAACGGCGCCAGAGGTCTAAAGATATATAAGTCACAAGGGATGACAAATACAGATAGCTTAGGAAATCGAGTGAAGATTAATGATCCACGAATAGCGCCTGTGTGGGAGAAGTGTGGAGAGCTCGGTATTCCAGTGCTTATCCATTCCGCTGATCCTAAATCATTTTGGGCGCCGCATGATAGCCTCAATGAAAGATGGCTGGAGCTTAAGGTGAGACCTAATAGAAAACGAGATGCTGATAATCCAGCATGGGAAACCATCATTGCAGAACAGCATGATATATTCCGTAATCATCCTAATACGACTTTTATCAATGCACACATGGGCTGGTACCCTAACGACTTGGAAAAGTTAGGTGAGTTGTTAGACGATATTCCCAATATGTATGTAGAGATTGGGGCCGTCATTGCAGAACTAGGGCGACAGCCGAGAATGGCCAATAGGTTCTTTGAGAAATATCAAGATAGAGTCCTATTTGGAAAAGATTCCTATAAGCCCAAGGAGTATCCAACCTACTTCCGAGTCTTAGAGTCAGATGATGAATATTTTCCTTACTACAAACGCTATCATGCATTCTGGAGAATGTACGGATTAGATCTGCCTGACGATATTCTAGAGAAATTGTATTATAAGAATGCACTTAAAGTCATTCCTGATTTAGATCCAGCAATGTGGGAGGATAAGTAGGGAAGGAATTGAGTGAAAATAACCTCCTATCTTTTATGTAGCGAGATTCATGATACATGTTTCTCTAATGCGCCATATTTCGTCAAAGTCTAATTTGGAGTCATTGTCATGCATCCATTTCTGGATAAAGTTCTTGTGGTAAGTTACTTTGAAAGTAGCGACATGTTCAGGAAGTATAGTCATTTCTTCAATGATATCTTTTTCTATTTTTTCAAATTCTGATTGGGTTGTTGTCAAGTCAGTTCTTAAGCCATTTATTTTCAGATAGCAATGCGCTTCAGGAATATAGGTCATCGCATTGTCACTTAGTGCTGAGCCTATGCCTGGTGTATTTAAGTGAGTCATCCGATAGATTCCTATTACCAGTTGAATATCTGGCACTTGATTTAAATCGGCAATGCTTTTTAGCAAGGCATGTTTAGAACTGCAAGTCCCTTTCATCTCAGATATAACCAAGCCGAAGTCTGTCCGATTACTATTCCGTCCATAAGGAAGATTCTGAATGAAGCTAGTTAATTGCTGCCAAGAGTCTATCCCTTGGCTTCTGACAAGAGTCGTTAAAGTATCGTCAGACTTAAAGTTATAATCTAAGCTCATGGAATTTGTGTCAAAGGTGCCCAAGACACGTATGTGCCTTGGGATTTTTTTAGTGTTTTATTTTCTAAATAGACCATTTAAGTTACACCATTCAACTTGGCATTCTATAGTTAATTGATTAAATACTTGCCTCGCCGGCGGGCTTTCCCCACCCGAAACTGATGTTTCGGTTCTCTCATTTTAAAGGTCCATTTAGGACCTTTAATGCAGCCTAAGGCTGCACCATTCATTCATGTCTTGAAACAAAAACAGCCTGCCCTGAGCAAGGTCGAACGGGAAACAAAAAATTCAAGGCTGATTTTCATTTTTTAACGGCTCTAAAAACTAGAATTCCTAAACAGGCTTAAACTCGCTTTCAGCTCAGACAGTAACCCTGTTTTATACGGAATTATAGCTTTTAAACCTAAAATGAAAAAAGGCCATTTTGTAGTTATTTATGTGCATTATAAATGCGTGATTCAGTTTTATTTTTTAGAGAAGGAAGTCAGCATCCAGTGACTCTTTTCTGTTTGTCTCATAAATTCTGTAATGAGTAAAGAGGTGCTGAGGTCAGCAGTCGCATCGGCATGTTCTATAACTTCTATCATATAGCTGAGGAGGATTTCGTAATCATTGATGATTTCCTCGACCATAGTAGTCGCACTTAAGTCAGCACTTACTTCTTCTATATTAGAAAGCTTCAGATAATCACTCAGACGACTCATAGGCCTCAATCCGAGAATTCGTATGCGTTCAGCTATTTCATCTATCTGGATTTCTACAGCTTTGTAACCCTGCTGGAATTGCTCATGTAGGTCATAGAAATCACCACCTTCTACATTCCAATGGAAGTTCTTGAGTTTCTGATAATGTACTTGAAGATTGCATAAGAGTTCATTGAGCAGTTCTACACATCTTTCTGTTTCCTCTGGTTCGAATCCAAGTGGAGAAGTAGATTTATCTTTTTTCATGGTCGTGGTATTTGTAATGTGGTGTAAAGGAACGTATAATATCCTAAATGAGAAATGGCAAATTGCAAGTGTAATGATTACGCCTATTTTTAAACATGGGTAATTTGCTTAAAAAAATACTTTTATTGAGTAGCCCATTTAGGCTACACGATTTTTATTGTTGGGTAGTTTATAAGACGGCCTTTAGCCATTTTATCTGAGGAGCTTGGCGTAATGAACAATGGCCTTTGTTTAACGAGTGTAAGGATGAGTTTAGCGATCTAAAGCTGAGTTAGCGTTAGGAAATGGGTAGAGCCTAGAATTTTGTTTCCCACTCGATTTTGCTCAGGGCAGGCTTATTTTTCAATGAAAAAGAAAACCGCCGGTAGGCAGGTATGATTAGCTAGATTCTAAATATGGAAATTGTTTACTTTCGATAACAGTTTAGGATACTATCAGATTAAATAAATGGCGAAAGAATGGCAGCGTAAGAATATACTAATCGAATTTGTGGAGTGAAAAACAGCGTAAGGGAATTCATTTCCTTATTCTTCTCACCAGTACATTGCCATCTGAAAAGATGACCCAACTAAAATCATAGACATAGTTTACAATTTTGTTCATGCTATTTTCATGGTAGCCAGTGACATACCGAAAATTGAATTTCTTAGCATCTAGCTGTTCTCGCGGCATATTCATCTCATCACACTTCTTACCCAAAAGTTCCTGTAGGATAGATCTATTTCTATGAAGAATATCATCCACCTTCGCCGTATGTCGCTCTGTATGCTTTAGCAGCTTCTTGTGATATGTAGACTTACAGGGTGCAGAGCAGAACTTCTTATCCGATCTACCTACAATGGAGGATTTACATATTGGGCATTGCCTTTTCATAATTATTGCAAGAACTCTAGTCGTACCATAACGGTTAAGGTACGCTTATTTTTTATAAACACATCACTATCAGTTCTTTACACAAGCGTCAAGTATTTCATTTTTGCTATTTTGTCCCCATGATTCTAACTTTATACCAACCTGTGACGCAGGCACGCCGCATCAAATTTCATGTACCGTATTATGCAAGGCACTGGCGCAGCGCCATAAAGAATATTCCGACCAGAGTCTACCACAAAGACCAACAACTATGGAGTATACGTAATGAAAAATCGCTCATAGATCAGCTGAAGCAAATAGCAGGTGCCTCGCTTCACATCCAGCCATCAAAAAAACCACAAAAGTTTAAGCCCACTCCCATTCCCGAACACTTACTAGATATCCTCGCTTCCTATGAGCAAAATCTCATACTGAGGGCCTACAGCCTATCCACTATATCTAGTTATAAAATGACATTCACCAAGTTCTTGGCTACCAACAAAGACAAGGACATAGACAACCTCAATAAGGCAGATTTAGAGCATTATGTCTTTAACCAAATAGTAAAATATAAAATCTCTGAATCCAAGCAAAACATAATTATCAATGCTTTAAAATTTTATTATGAAAAAGTACTTGGAAAACCACGTACACTCTATGAAATTCAAAGACCTAAAAGCTACAAGACCCTTCCAAATACGCTGTCAGAGAAAGAGGTTATCAGACTTCTTAGACTCACTACTAACCTCAAGCACAAATGTATCCTATCCCTTATGTACAGTGGCGGCCTCAGACTATCAGAAATCATCAATCTAAGGATAGCAGATATCCGAAGTGATGACATGACAATATTTGTCAAAGGGGCTAAGGGCAAAAAAGATAGACAAACAATTCTATCACAACAAGTACTCAAACTACTTAGAATTTATTTCATAAAATACAGACCAGCATACTGGCTTATAGAAGGGAGCACTGGTGGACAATATAGCCGCACTAGTATCAATAAGTTATTCCGAACGGCCGCTAAGCGAGCCAATATACCCCCCTGGTCGACACCACACACTCTGAGGCACAGCTTTGCTACGCATCTGATGCAGAATGGAGTTAATCTCAGATACATCCAGACTCTACTAGGACATAGCTCACCGAAGACCACAGAGATATATACCCACGTCATCAAGGTAGATAATAAGGTAGTAAGGAGTCCATTAGACAGATTATTAGAGAAAGAGCTATCTTAAGGGGTACAAACAATAGAATATATGTATAACTGTTACACATATAAGGTTGTTATAGACAAGCCAGAGCAGTAGTTACTTTGCGACTAATATATAGTTGCATTTGTTGTTTTAATACCATACTTTTATGGTATGGGTAAATTTGATAAAATTATTGCTAAGCTTCTTAATCCAGCTTCAACGA
>CAZQDZ010000066.1:0-15364 GCA_964591455.1 uncultured Saprospiraceae bacterium | reverse complement strand
GGCGGTGGTGGCGGCGGCGGTGGTGGTGGCGGTGGTGGCGGTGGCGGTACTACTGCAACTGTTTCTGCTACTACTGGCGCTGCTGCAGGTGGACAGCCTTTAATCAGGAAGAAAAGTGGAATCAGTAACAATAGCAATAATAATGGCCAAAATTTAAGGCACCCTCCTGCCGCAGCCTTTTCTGCTACTGGTGCTGCTACTGCTGCAGGTACAACTTTTGGTGGCGGTGGGGGTGGCGTAGGCTTTGCAGCAACTACTTTTTTCTCCACCTTTTTAGTGACTACAGTCGCAGCAGCTGCTGCTATGACTGGTGCAATATAGGCTACCCGCTCTTGTACTTCTTTGCTTCCACATGACCTAGCTACCTCACGTCCTGTCTTATCTTTAAGAACATTCATGAATAGACCATCTCTCTTCATCGTAGAGTATTGGTCTTCCGTTTCCATATGTGTGATAACGGCCTTGATCTCAGATTCTCTGCCTGCCTCTGTCTTAAAGCCCTCACTTCGAAGTCTTACAGACCCATCTTTTCGATAAGCCGCAAAATAGAATTGCCCATCCTTACCTTTAAATTTGGCTATCCTATTTTTCTGATCTGTTATTTTATGTCCTTCATAGGCTTTACATTCTAGGTAGTCATCCTCTTTGACTTTACTCTTCTTCTCCGAAAGGACATTCCTTTTTTCATTGATGACTGATCGGCTCTTCTCTATACCGAGTGCTCTACTTTTCTCTTTTCCCTTCCCTCTTGTTTCGTTAATGACCTTTCGGCTTACTTCTTTAGCTTCTCCTCGGGACTCACTAATGATTTTACCTGTGATGCCCGCTGCTGTAGCACCGAGCGCCGCTGAGGCACCTGTAGACTTGCCAGATTTGCCTGTTCCACCTCCGGTGGACTTTCCACCTGTGATGGCCTTTCCGCCCATGAAGGCAGCTAATGCGGCATCAGCTTCTGCCTTCGAGTTAAAGGCACCTGACTTTGCAATCTCTTGATGATTTCCTGCTTTCAGTGAAAGGAAGAATTTCTTCATTGACTCCTCTACTTTCCATCTTTCAGGAAGCGTCTTATTCTTATTGACGGAGTCCATACCATTATCTCTGGCTTTGGCACTGCTGTAGCCTTCACTACGCATGAAGACATTGCCTGCTGCATCCAATAATGCAAAGTAAAAATCACCTTCTTGTTCAAAACTGGAAAATCCCTTGTGAGTCTTTGATAGAGACTTGTTTAAATAAGATTTAAAAGACAGATAGTCGTCTTCTCTATGGTTCTTATTGTCCATTGTAGTTTGTTAAATTATGAGACTGTTAGCTAGTAATCATCGAAAAGATAGGAAAATAACTTCATTTTATCAGCATATCACATCTTGAGTGTACGAAGCTTGACGCATAGAAAGTAAAGCGTTTCTATCATTCAGACATTAAAAATCCGTGAAGGTCACTTAAACTTGATAATCAAATTATTGAATATCAATGAGAGATACATTTTCCGTATTCATATATGTGAATATCATATCTAATCATCACATCTCAGGGAGGAGACCCAAAATAAAGGGTATTCAGGTTATAAGGCAAGGGGTTCAGTGATAATTCTGCACTTGAAACTCATAAAATAATGGAAAAAAATAAGCGATTCTATGTGCATTGTTAATGGCCAGTCAATACCCTTTCACCAGCATTCACGGCAATACTCAGTTTGTTCATTTCAGGCGGTAGTGGGCAGGTGGCAAAGTCAGTAAATACACAAGGTGGGTTCTGAGCCAAATTGAAATCTAATCGGACATGAGTTGCACCTTCTGCGGGCTTTGTAGGATAGATGAATCTACCACCACCATATGAAGTCACTGCATTCGTCTCATCACCAAAGATGACAAAGTAGCTATCTCCTCCCTCATCCAGTGCGGCAAGTCGCTGCGTCTGCCCACCAAGCTCAAATTCTAAGAATGCACTTATTGGATAGTTAGTTGTGTTGCCAAGTACATCGGATATAGCTACCGTCTCTCCCGACTGAGGGGATATCACTTTAGCCTTCAAGTTGAGCGCAGGATTAACGGGAAAATAAGTGAGGCCTTCGAAATTTAAACGACTCTCAGCTAAGGTATCCTTCAGCCTGATGCCAAAGCGTCCAGCTCTATCTATTATATACCAGTACAGCGACCCATGATTGACTACAGTGTGAGGGTACCCTACTTCGACAGGGCCTCCGAGGTATTCAGAACCATTTGCTGTCACTACTACACCTTCTACCTTTCCGAAGAATATCTCATGTCCAGTTTTCTGATAAGCACCTATCGTCTCCGTATCCGTAGGAAATATAATCTGATTATCCTCAGCACCACCTATGGCATTGACACCTTCTTCTAACCAGTGCAGCCCTATAACTGACAACCATCCCTGTGGACGGGTCAGATTTTCTAGTCTTGATTGCCTGTCTTGGTCTAGACTAGAAATATATAATGGATCTATCCCCTCCGATGTCAATGCTGCTTTTCTATTACAAGCAATAACGCTTACTAAAATCAATGAACTTAAAAGAATTCTACTCATAGGTAAATAGTTAGTTGTAAAAATAGATCTTATGGTTCAAAACCCTACACCAATTTGTGCTCCTATTCTATCTCAGACAAATTCAAAATCAGTAGTAGAGTTGTTTCAGGAGACATGGATATAAGTTTTAAAATAAGAGATTTAAGAAACCTTACTTTAACAGATAAATATATTCAATTTAAATATTGACAGAATTAGGGCTTCATATGATTCTAGACAAGAATGATAAAATCAAGGGAAGAAATAAAAGGAGGAGAATTGAAAGAGATAAAAATAATTTCATTCTTGATCTATCTTTTCAAGTTTCATTCCCATTATCAAATAGGTTTTCTAATCAAATTCTAGAAAGTAGTATATTAATTGAATCCATGAAATCTATTCATATTGGCAACACCACATCTTTTTGAAAAGAAACTAGAATTGGCACCTTTATGATTAGTTAATCTTACTTGAGATTAGGCTCTGATAATTTTAGGATTAATAACTTAATTGGAGTCGTTATTGGGTTTACACGTAATATTATATGAGAATTCTTAGTCAGAATTTGTCATTTCAGTTCTCCAATTTCAGCCCAACGCTTCTCTTAACTTCTTCAGTGCCGCCTCTATCCCAGGCACATGTGCGCCACCTGCTGTCGCAAAAAATGCTTGACCACCGCCGCCACCTCTAATCTCAGTAGCCATATCACGTACAAGTGTGCCTGCATTGAGACTTTGACTTTCTACCAGACTTTTGCTTATCATAATCATCAGCTGCGCCTTGCCACCGCTTTCCATTCCTATAGCGTATACGCCATCACCCAGCTCCTTTTCCATCTCGAAGAGCATCGTCTTAGCCGCTTTGGCATCTGATAAGTCTATTTTCTCAGCGAGAAACTGATAGCCATTATTCGTGACCACCTTGTCCTTGAGGTCTCCTTTAATATCACCAGCCTGCGCTGATTGCAGTTTTTCTATCTGTTTCTTAAGCTTTTTATTCTCTTCTTGTAAGTCAATAACAGAATTATAGACATTCTTAGGATTCTTAAATACGCCTTCGATAGAACCTAATGTACTAAGTCGTTCTTCCAGGTACGCTTCTGCAGCGACGCCTGTGAGCGCAGAAATCCGCCGCACACCTGCAGCTATACCCGTCTCTGAGGTGATTCTAAAGAGACCAATGGATCCCGTAGAATTTACATGACAACCACCACATAACTCAGTCGAATAATTATCGTCAAAGGTGATCATCCTCACTGTATCTCCATACTTCTCGCCGAAGAGCATCATCGCGCCTGCCGTTTTGGCTGTATCTATATCGACAGACCTTTTTTCATCTAATAGGATATTCTCCCTTATCTTCTGATTGACTATTTGTTCTACTTCTTTAATCTGATTATCAGTCATCTTTTCGAAATGTGAAAAATCGAATCTCAACAAATCCTCTTTGACTATTGAGCCCTTCTGCTGGACATGTGTGCCTAGAACTTGTCGCAGTGCAGCGTGCATAAGATGCGTAGAGGTGTGATTGCATTCTATAGACATTCGGCGCTGAGCATCTATAGTGGCCTGAGCCGTATCTTTTATATTATCAGGTATCTCATCTACATAATGGATAATGACATTGTTCTCCTTACGGGTATCCAGCACCTTCAGACTATTCGGTCCAAATTTAAGATACCCGGTATCACCTACCTGACCTCCACCTTCCGCATAGAAAGGCGTCTTGTCTAATATGAGCTGATTAAAGGCCGTCCCTTTTTCTTTCACGATTCTGTACTTCAGCACTTTGACTTCATCTACTTGGTTGTGGTCATAGCCCAAAAATTCTGTATCAGTCCCACTATGCACTTCCATCCAGTCGCCCACTTCTTTGCTGGCGTCTGCCCTACCCTTCGCTTTTTGGTCTTGTAGGGCTTTCTCAAAACCATCTTCATCTACTCGCCATCCCTTCTCCTCTGCTACCAATCTTGTCAAATCAAACGGAAACCCGTATGTGTCATATAACAAGAATGCATCTTGACCACTTAGGGTCCCATCATCCACTTTTAAGGCTTCCAATCTCTTCAGACCATCTTCCAAGGTTTTCAGAAATGATTTTTCTTCTTGTAAGATGACCTTCTGTATAAATTCTTTCTGCTTATCTAATTCAGGGAAGACATCTTCAAACTGCTTAGCGAGCATCGGGACCAAAGTGTGGAAGAAGGGCTCTTTTATGCCAAGAAAGGAATAGATATATCTCGTAGCTCGTCTAAGGATTCTTCTTATCACATAGCCTGCTCCTGTGGCGCTAGGCATCTCTCCATCAGCTATGGTGAAGGCGACCGCACGTATGTGGTCAGAAACAACCCGCATCGCAATATCTGTCATACTATCTCCACTGTAATCCCCAGTGTACTTGATGCCCGTTTTCTCTTGCAGATAGGTGATATATGGCGAAAACAAGTCTGAATCATAATTGGCCGTTTTCCCTTGGATGATCATACATAAGCGTTCGAAGCCCATCCCTGTATCTATATGCTTCTCAGGCAGCGTCTCCAACTGCCCATTGGCTTTTCTATTGTATTGTATAAATACCAAGTTCCATATCTCTATGACCATAGGGTCATCCATATTGACCAAGTCTTTACCTGATTTGGCGGCTCTGGCAGCGTCATCTCGCATGTCATAGTGAATCTCACTGCAGGGCCCACAAGGACCAGTATCTCCCATCTCCCAAAAGTTATCCTTCTTATCGAAAGGAAGTATCCTTTCTTCTGGGATATACTTCTTCCAAAAATTGGCGGCATCCTCATCTAAGGTCGTACCATCAATTTTATCTCCTTCAAATACAGTAATATATATGCGCTCCTTATCTAGTCCATACTTATCCACAAGTAACTCCCACGCATAATCTATGGCTTCCTCTTTGAAATAATCTCCAAAGGACCAATTGCCTAGCATCTCAAACATCGTATGGTGATAAGAATCTCTTCCTACCTCTTCCAAATCATTATGCTTCCCAGATACTCTCAAGCACTTCTGAGTATCAGCGATTCGGCTATTACTGGCCTTTTGATGACCAAGAAAGGCATCCTTAAATTGGTTCATCCCGGCATTGGTAAACATTAGCGTAGGATCATCTTTTACCACGATAGGTGCCGACTTTACTATCTGGTGGCCCTTAGATTCGAAATAGTCGATGAATGTCTTTCTTATGTCTTCTGATCTCATCATCCTGAAGAAGAATATTTATATTATAAAATTTATATATATGTTAACTATTCTATTTCAAGAGGTTAGTTAACCATATGTATTTATTAGTCAGATAGTTTATATATCACAGAATAATCTATATATCAAATTTTTATAGGACATTTATTTTGTAAATAACTCTCACAAAGTTATTTTCGTCAGCGCAAATAGTCCCCTAATCATTTCGCGATAGCTAAACACTGCCAAAACTAACTACTAATTCTAACATTGGCGAAATAGTATGAGAAGAGAGAAATACATTTTTAATGATAGCACATTAAAGTATGAAAAGGCGACGTCTACAACAGGCCAACGCCTTCTTAAAGTTCTAGGTTTCCTTGTTATCGTCCTACTGTGTTCCGTTGGTCTATATACTGCAGCATATACAGTAATCCCTACGCCAAAGGAGATTGCGATGCAAAGAGAGATGAACCAGATGGAGTACCAGTTCAGTTCCCTCACCACTGATTTTGAAAAAATATCTGGCCAGTTAGAAAATTTACAAGAAAAGGATGCCGAAGTGCATCGTATGATATTTGGTATAGACCCTATAAATGAGTCCATCTGGGAAGGGGGTACAGGGGGTAGCGAAGAAAACCAATATTATACCTCTGTGTCTAATTCAGAGATGTTTATCACTGATGCACAGGACAAGGTCAAAAAATTAGAATACAAACTTAATCTTCAAAGAAACTCACTTGATACGATATACTCTCTAGCCAAGCAAAGAGAAGAAAAATTAGCTTCCATACCTTCTATCAAACCAGTCCAAGAGGACAAACTCAAAAGAAAGCTAAGACATATGTCAGGATATGGTATAAGAATCCATCCAGTACATAAGGTCAACAAATTCCATAAAGGCATAGACTTTACAGCACCACGTGGCACTGCTATACAGGCGACTGGTAATGGTGTCGTCTCCAGAGTCCAGAAAAGAAGGATAGGCTATGGAAACAATGTAATTATAGATCATGGCTTTGGGTATACAACTATGTATGCGCATATGAAGGAAATCCATGTCAAGAAAGGAGACAACGTAACCAAGGGCCAGCAGATAGGCACTATAGGCAGTACAGGAACATCCACAGCGCCTCACCTACATTATGAAGTAAGAATTAATGATAGACCAGTGAATCCTATAGATTACTGTATGGATGGTCTATCACCAGAAGAATATAAGGAGCTTGTCAAAAGAGCGGCAGCTGCTAACCAATCCTTCGACTAAGGACTGGAAAAATCAAAAACCAGCTTAAGCATTGTATTCTAGTACTATGGATATAATGACCAAAACTCGAACCAATCACTTTCCCAGGTGATTGGTTTTTTTATGCGCATAAGCGACATACGCTTCGAAATTGGAATGATATATGGGCGGTTGAAGACTCCAAAAAAGCATAACTGGTTTTAAATATTATGGCTTTATGCAACTGTGTTGCATAAATATTTATATTTGTGCAAAAAAAACGGTTATGAAAGAACTAAAATTTTTATTTATCGCGGCTATTTTAAGCACGTTGATGTTTACCTCATGCTCGGAAAATCCGGAAGATGAAGTAGAAGAATTAATCACCACTGTAGAGTATACATTGACGCCTAGTGATGGGTCTGCTCAAGTGTCGATGACTTTTAGAGATACTGATGGAGATGGTACTCCAGAAGAATTGGCTACTTCAGGACCAATAACGGCAGGTGTAACGTATGCAGGGGCTCTTGAATTTTGGAATGAGACAGAAGATCCAATGGAAAGAGTAACTGAAGAAATAGAGGAAGAAGACGATGAGCATCAGGTCTTTTTCCAATCAACTCTTGAAGGTCTTAGCGTTGGCTATGCTGACTTGGATGAAAATGGACTTCCTGTAGGATTGTTATCTACGGTTGTAGGGACTACTGCTGGTCAAGGATCTTTGACGATCACACTAAGACATGAACCGGCAAAAACTGCTGATGGAGTCGAAGGTGGAGATATAACAAACGCAGCAGGAGAAACAGATATAGAAGTGACGTTCGATATTGAAGTAAGATAAAATAGTATAGGCTACTACTATATTATTCTAGCTATTCACTTTGTAATGCTGGAGAAGACTGTCACTTAGTATTAAGAGTGACAGTCTTTTTTATGACCGTCGCCATTAGTCTTTGTACATTGACTATTTATGCCGTCTTTGAAGAAATATTCTAAAAATCGAATTAACCCAATATTTGAAGTTCATTAGGAAATATATCTTAAATACGATTTTAACCATCCTATTTCCACTAATAGGAATAGGCCAAAATTGTGATTTTCAAATCTCAGGAACTGTCATAGACAAGGGTCCTAATACCCCTCTTCCTTATGTCAATGTAATCATCCAAGAGCTACACAAAGGTGTCTTGACAGATGAAAATGGCTATTACCAATTTGATAATATCTGTCATGGAGATTATCATTTGATATTTTCTCATATAGGTTGCGAAACCAAGACACAGCACCTCCATCTTCATGGAGATACCATCGTTAATTATGCACTGATGCATTCCGCTATTTCTCTGGATGACATTATTATAGAAGGCAGTAATGAGCAGGACTCACAATTAAGTCCTTCTGCTACGATTACCACACAGCAGATTGAAGACCAAGCATCCAGGTCCTTAGCCGACATTACAAAAGAAATAAGTGGCGTCAGTACCATCAGTAATGGCAGTGGCATATCAAAACCTGTCGTGCATGGATTATTTGGCAACCGACTCTTAATACTCAATAATGGGGTTCCTCAAAGTGGGCAGCAATGGGGCAATGACCATAGTCCGGAGATAGACCCACTAGCTGCAGACCAAATTACTGTACTCAAGGGTACAAGTGCAATAGAATACCCTGGCGGCAACTTAGGAAGCCTTGTCTCCATAATGCCTAGCAAAATCATCAATGAACCCCACTTGCACGGTCATTTTATATCAGCTTATGAAAGTAATGGCCGTGGCATAAGCCTCAATACAAAACTGCAAAAGTTTTCACCTCTTCTCGCTTGGCGGGTCAATGCCACTTACAAGAAGTATGGTGATAGAAGCGCTCCAGATTATTTTCTTACGAACACCGGCTCCGACGAATGGAGTATCTCATTACAATTAGAGAAATCATGGAATGATAAACTATTTGTGGATTTCTATTCCAGTATATTCCGCACTCAAATAGGTGTATTACGAGGATCTCACATAGGAAATATCACAGATCTCGAAGGCGCATTATCCAGAGAGGTGCCTCTATTTACTGATCCGGAATTCAGTTATGACATAGGCCCACCTAGACAGGAAGTGACACATTACTTGAGTAAAATAACAGGCAACTATTATTTTCAAGATAATCAGTCCATCAAATTCTCACTTGCAATACAGATTAATGATAGAGCAGAATTTGATATCCGAAGACTGAATCGTAGTGAGATACCCGCCTTGGATTTGTATCAATTCACTTTGGATACTGACCTAAAGTACAGCACAGTTACTGCGAGTGGTTGGCAACTTAAATTAGGACAGCAGAACACGTTAAAAGACAACGTCAATGTGCCAGGGACTGGTGTACTGCCACTCATACCCAATTATGCCTCATGGCGATCCGGGGTTTTTGCCAGTCTTTCTAAAAAGAAAAACAATCTGAGTTACAAATTCGGCGGAAGATATGATTTCGAATTTCAGGATGTCAGAACACTAACCAGACGCTTCCCTAGAGAGGTTATTCCCTTCGAAAATTTCTTTCATAGCGCCGCTGGTACCGCTAATTTGCTTTACGAACCCTCATTCAATCATAGTTTCCAGTTGGGCTTGGGACTGGGCTTACGCAACCCTGCCATCAATGAATTATATAGTGATGGCTTACACCAAGGCGTCAGTGGCATAGAAGAAGGCACCAACAACCTAGCATCTGAAAAATCTCAAAAACTAACCCTAGAATATCAGTGGTCTCCGAGTACAAACTTCTCATTCTCGGCACTGGGATATAGCCATCTATTTAGTGACTATATCTTCCTCAATCCTCAGCGAGAATTCAGACTGACTATCAGAGGGGCTTTCCCCGTCTTTCTGTATGAGCAAACGGATGCATTTATAGCAGGATTAGACCTGACGTCAAAATTTACTTTGTCTGAATCACTTTATGTCAATCTCAGATATAGTTTTCTTAGAGGACAAGACCTAAGTAATAATATCCCCTTGGTCAATATGCCAGCAAATAATGGCTTAGCGAGTATAACCTACAGGCATAATGAACATATACATATCAATAATTTTCTGCACTTAGATCAGTTAGAAATAGAGGTCAATAATCGATATGTCTTTAGACAAAATAATTTGTTAGATGAACAAGACTTTACGCCTACACCGCCAGCTTATAACTTGATAGGTCTTAAGCTATCTACTAATCTGATTTTTCCATCCTACAAGTTTCGGTTATTCACCTCCGTTACCAATTTGGCTAATGTCCAGTATCGAGATTATCTCAATCGATTAAGGTATTTTGCAGATGAGAATGGGATTAGTTGGACGATTGGCTTGAATGTGAAATTTTAAGTCATCAGACAAAGGAAAGTTCAAGAAGGACATCTTTATAAGGAATTATTTATTCCGTAACTTACCAACGCCACAGTGTAAAATAAGGTCTTTATACAAAGAGGCCATCATGAAAATCCACATGTCTAAGAACAACAAATTATCTCTATACTTTTGGTATTCTTTAGCACCGCTATTAGTGGGAATTATAGTCTACTTAATGGTAGGGTCGATGGACACTCTCATTTACAAAACCTTTTCCAATATAATAGGCGGTGATTTACTTCAGTCTCTAAGAATGGATGGTAGCTTATCCTGGGTCATTCAAAATCATCTGGCTGACGGATTATGGGCTTTCTCTATGATGAGCACACTTGTATTATTATTTCATAATGATTATTCTCGAAAGTATCTTTTACTTGTCTCCATATTCTCATTTGTAGGAATTGAATTAGCGCAACATCTTACTTGGATTCAAGGCACTGCAGATGTATATGATCTTGTGATTATGTGCCTTTGTGCAGCATTAGCATTTTCCATTACAATCAAAAAAACAACCACATGTATAACCACCTAAAGCTTACAGGTATCCTTGCATTTTTCTTTCTTATAGCCGTTGCAACATCTGAAGATTTTGAAGAACAAGAGTATGAATGCATTGTAGAAGTTACTGATGATTCATTTATCCTAACCAGCCTAACAGATGTGGACATCATTCATGCGACTGTAGATGCATTTGTATTAGATGAGTTTAATAACTCATCTCAAAGATTTAGAATGTATAATCATAATCAAGAAGCCTTGACTACAGATTCTATTGCTTTCAGTATGTTGAGATTACAACAGCAAGGATCAGTTGGTCAGGATACAACAGGTATTAGTTTAGATACTGTTCCCACCCTATTCAGCATGTGGTTTATGGATCAAAATCAGAATATTTACTATTTCAAGGATCATCAATTTTAATAGTCATTATACAGAGTTAGTTTATGACAAATAAGAATCCCATAGTTATTTGCAGTTTAACCGAGTTTCAATCTTTGAAATAGCTAGGATTCACAGAAAAATTGCTTGAACAATCGATGAACTCCATTGGTTTATTAGACGTAAGGCTAAGGAAGAGACCTATTCTCAGCACTTAAAAGCCTATATTTGCGGCTTGATTCTAAAAAACGAACAAAAGGATGGATTCTAAAGACCTGATCTATTTAGATAATAATGCGACAACTCCCACAGACCCTAGGGTTGTGGAGGCCATGCTCCCTTACTTCAGCAATCATTTTGGCAATGCAGCAAGTCGTAATCATCCGTTTGGGTGGGTAGCTGAAGATGCAGTGGATAAAGCTAGAGGACAGATTGCTAACCTCATCAATGTCGATCCAAGAGAAATAATCTTCACTTCTGGTGCTACAGAAGGAGACAATCTTGCACTCAAAGGAGTATTTGAGATGTATGCTAAGAAAGGTAATCATATAATTACACTTAAGACTGAGCACAAAGCCGTACTTGATTCCTGTAAGAAGATAGAAAAGTTGGGTGGTGAGGTGACATATATGGATGTGGATCGAGAAGGCCTAGTAGATCTAAAAGCATTGGAGGCTGCAATCACTGATAAAACTATCCTAGTCTCTATCATGTTTGCCAACAATGAGACAGGTGTCATCCAACCTATGAAAGAAATCGGTGAGATTTGTGCGCGGAAAGGCGTTCTTTTTATGAGTGATGCGACACAGGCAGTTGGTAAGATTCCTGTGGACCCTAAGGCTTTAGGTATACATCTGATGGCATTTACTGGTCATAAGATGTATGGACCCAAAGGCGTCGGTGCTCTTTTTGTCAATAGAAAGAGCCCCAGAGTAAAGGTTACAGCACAAGTAGATGGTGGAGGACATGAGAGAGGGATGCGATCAGGCACACTAAATGTTCCTGGTATCGTAGGATTTGGAAAGGCAGCAGAGTTGTGTCATCAGGAAATGGAGTCTGAGGCAAAAAGACTCTCAGGGTTAAGAGACAAATTGGAAACAGAACTCTGCAAAATAGAAGAAACATATATCAACGGAAGCACTCAAAATAGAATGCCTCACGTTACTAATATCTCATTCAAGCACGTAGAAGGAGAAGGGCTCATGATGACTTTCAATCAAAATATTGGCGTATCGTCAGGTTCGGCTTGTACTTCAGCTTCCTTAGAGCCCTCATATGTATTGATGGCACTAGGCCTTGGGGATGATTTGGCACACAGTAGTCTACGATTGAGTCTGGGTAGATTTACTACAGATGAAGAAATCGAAGTGGCTATACAGCAAATCGGCGCCGGCGTACACCATATGAGGGATTTAAGTCCAATATGGGAAATGTACAAGGAAGGGATCGACCTAGATCAGGTGGAATGGTCAGCTCACTAGTGGAAGAGAAACTTATTACAACATATATTTGTTTATCAATAAAGTAAACTAACAACCATGGCATATTCTGAAAAATTACTTGACCACTTCAAAAAGCCAAAAAATGTAGGTACACTGGATAAGAACAGTGATACTGTAGGTACTGGTCTTGTAGGTGCTCCTGAGTGTGGAGATGTAATGAGATTACAGATAGAAGTAGATAAGGAATCAAAAATCATCAAGGATGCTAAGTTCAAAACCTTTGGTTGTGGATCTGCGATTGCCTCTTCATCTCTAGCTACCGAGTGGCTCAAGGGTAAGACAGTCGAAGAAGCACTAGCAATAGATAATATGGCTATCGTAGAAGAATTAGCACTTCCGCCAGTGAAAATTCACTGCTCTGTATTGGCTGAGGATGCGATTAAGAGTGCCGTTGCGGATTACAAGAAGAAAAACGGTATGGAAGCATAGATTTTTTAATCTGCTTCCTGATTTTATCTCTTAAAAGCCTAATCTATGTTATTTGTAGCAGACAGCGCCAAGCAAAAAATTTCCACTTTGATGAATGAAGCTGGACTAACGGCTGAGCACTTCGTACGTGTCTCCGTTACTTCTGGTGGATGCAGTGGACTATCTTACAATTTGGATTTTGACGATGCTTCCCTACCTGATGATCAGGTATTCGAGGACAATGGGGTAAAGGTTGTGACAGATTTAAAGAGTTTCTTGTACCTATGCAATACGACTTTGGAGTTTTCTGGAGGACTTAACGGGAAAGGATTT
Organism: uncultured Saprospiraceae bacterium; assembly: GCA_964591455.1. Taxonomy (GTDB): domain Bacteria; phylum Bacteroidota; class Bacteroidia; order Chitinophagales; family Saprospiraceae; genus RFSX01. The sequence goes on along the minus strand of CAZQDZ010000066.1, from coordinate 1,920 downwards.
TCTTTCAATAATCCAAATGCGTCCAGGACATGTGGCTGTGGTGAAAGTTTTGCCGTCTAATCTGACTTACTCTCCTACTTTGACTATTTGTATCAGCTATATCTAATTGGCTGACGTATTTTCTTTTAGTATAACCTTATAGCGTACATAATGGAACGTGCATTTATAGTTGGCATCCTAAACCTACTTATCTCCTTATCAGTATTTGGTCAGCGTGCCTACGTAATAGATATCAATAAGACCTCACTAGTGCATATGATGGATAATAATACGGAGACACTGTCCACCGATTACATGCCAGATGATATAAAGTCAATCAGTAAACTTGTTATAACCAAGAAGTATAGTTATTGGATAAGTAACGATACGACCTACCTGTCAGATACTAAGAATCAGATACTTTACAAAAAGTTACCAGGAGAAGAATCTATTTACATTCGTGATGACCATAACCCCCTTCGTTCTCAAGAAGGCAACGGCTATAAAGCGACCCAGGGTGACTTTGTAGGTAATATTAATGGGCAATTCTGTAGAGAATATATTATTAGTGATAATAAAAAGCATTTTAGATCCTACAAGTGTGCTGTGGCGATTCCCTATGCTAATATCTTCAAACTGCCCTACTCACCGCCTGGGTTTCCTATCCAGCAAGATATAGTGGTCACTAAGAACGGTAATAAAACACCGGTGAGGATGATCTTTGATATAGAAAAGACGATTATCCCCAACGAAATGGCGATACAAATTAAAATCCTCGAAAATCAAATCCACGGCCTGTCCAATACTGATAGATGCCCAGAAGATACCAAGGCTTTTGATGCAATGGATAAAAAGCTCTTACGTCAAATAACCAAGGCCACCAGTGCCTATGACGTCAATCTTAAGCCCTACCCATATATGCTCCATGATATCCCAGTACTCAATGGCAACATAGAAAAGTTAGAAATTAAAAATGGTGAGACCCTTGTGAAAACCATTCTGTATAATGACAAATTTCACCCTTCACATATCATCACACATTCTGGAAATTCCTACGATACTTTGCTACTAGACTATCCGCTCAACCATGAGGATAAAATTACTTCATTCCCCTCTAATCTCTCTAAGGAAGATAACGACAATGATTACTTCTATTATGACGGGGTGCTCCATATTCTGAAGGGTAAGAAAGATGGAAAGCAATATGAGATTCAAGTAGATGAGACCTTAAAGTTTACAACCCTTAATACGACTGATATTACTTCTGGTCTGACATCCAAATTAGAATACAGATATAATGATAATCAGTTGGCTTCCATATATAATCTTGACAGCGAAGAGAATGACGCTGTATTAGATTACTACCAGAATGGCCTTCTGCGAAGCTGGCAATCCAGTGAGATGACTTTTGATGGTCTAATAGGACGGGTCTGCTACAGCTATACGATCGGTGAGACAAAACCCGGATTATGGGAATCACAAGTCAGGATTAATTGGCCCTTCAAAGAAACGTCTGTCACCGTACTCAGATTTGACCCTAATTATAATCTTGTCTACTCTAGCAATAGAAATCTCTCTGATAGAGTGAAGTTGGACGAGTGGCAGTATACGATTACCTACAGTGATGCTCCTTCAGATAAATAAAGCACATAGGCTTTCGTCTTTTAATCTATATATTATCCCTTGTCATTTTGTGTTTGCTTTCTTGGAAGGTGAATAAAATGACTGGTGTTCATTAGGCTTCAATAAGGTCTCTTCTTTAGTATAGGTGTAGGGAACGGTTAAGGTACATTTAGCGATAGGTAAGTAAAAGTTTACTAAAATCAGTAATTTAGGTATGGACAATGGATATGTGAGGGTGGGGGGATAGTTACACATATAAGGTTGTTCTCTGCAAGCAAAAAATGTCTTGACCTCAAAAATAAATCGCATAAAAAAAAC
>CAZQDZ010000065.1:0-15530 GCA_964591455.1 uncultured Saprospiraceae bacterium | reverse complement strand
GAACTCATATCAGGGTCACTAACCATATTTAAGTGATAGACGGGAAAGTTGTCCTCATTAATCTGCGTTTATTATCAAATTATTAAAAGATTAGGTGTCCGATAAAAAAAGGGTTCCTTCTTAGTTCATCTTGACACAATGAAGATTATTTTAATGACGAACTTAAAGATTTCTTACAGAAGACATCTAAAAATACACCCCACGTCAGCATGACAAAAATTTAGCCTTGACCTACACCCGCACACACTTCTTCTTCATCCACGCCTTATGCTCACCCTCTAGATGAGGCCCTACTTTGTCCCATACCATTTGATGATAATCATTGAGCCAGTCTACTTCTTCTTTAGTCAATAAAGTGAATTCAATTAGTTGTGTATCTATTGGAAAATAAGTAATCGTCTCAAAAGTCAGAAAGCCTTCATGCTTAGATGGCACAGTAAGAATTAGATTCTCTATTCTTATCCCATACTTATCCGTTACATAATGTCCTGGCTCATTAGAAGTGACCATGCCTTCCTTGATTATAGAAGAGGCTCTCCCTGCACTACCCGGCGCAAAACCCTGTGGTGGTTCATGCACATTGAGAAAGAAACCAACGCCATGACCTGTCCCATGACCAAAGTTTAATCCATTTTTCCATAGACTTTGCCGTGCAAAGGTGTCTAGCTGACCGCCTGTTGTGCCGATTGGAAAAGTAGATATGGCTAAGCCAATATGACCCTTGAGCACCCTCGTATAAGCATCCTTTTGTTCAGGAGGAGGGGCAGACATTGTAATGGTCCTGGTGATGTCTGTAGTGCCATCATGGTATTGTCCACCAGAGTCTACGAGTAGGATGCCATTATTCTCTATATCGGCACAGGTCTCTTTTTGTGCTCTGTAGTGTATGATGGCCCCATTGCCTTTATACCCGACTATGGCATTGAAACTCTCGCCATAGTAATGAGGCTGGGCGGCTCTGCACGCTGCTATCTTCTCTCCTAACTCCACCTCAGTCACTTTCCGTTCGGCTAAGGTCTGCTCCAGCCAGTAAAAGGCATGGGTAAGTGCAACGGCGTCCTTCACGTGGACATCTCTAAAATGACCGATCTCAGTATCATTTTTTATGGCTTTCAGATGCCTGGATATGAGCGGGCCATAGATGATTGCAGCATCAGGAATCAGGTTCGTGAGATGTACATTGATTGTGCCTTTATGCAGGAGTATCTTATCATCGGGCCCCAATTCAGCTAATGTGTTGTCTACGGCTTCATAAGGCGCTAATTTGACGCCGTCGGAAGCCAATTTAGAACTAAGGGTCTCAGATAGCTTGGACTGATCCACAAACAAGACGACATCTTCAGGTCTTATGAGGCAAAAACTGCAGAATACTGGGTTACATTCTACATCACTTCCTCTTAGATTGAGCAGCCAAGCAATATCATCTAGGGTAGTGATTAGATGTTGCGCGGCCCCATGCGTTTGCATGCCTTTCCTAACTTCTTTTATCTTTTCTTTTCGATCTTTGCCAGCATAATGGATATCATGCTCAAAGATGGTGGCTTGGGGCATAGATGGCCTGTTTTCCCATATATGACCTATAAAATCGGTCGTTAATCCCAATTTGAGCCCCCTAGATGCCAATTCTCCTTTGTACTTGTCTCTTTGAGCAATGGAGATCATGGGTCCATCTGCAATAACGGTATCGCCTTCTTTTAGGTGCTCTGTGAGGTAACTGAGGAAGGAAGGACTGCGGCTCCCATCCATTTTATGCATTTCAAAGGAGGAGGTCGATAATTCCTGCTCAGCTTGGATAAAATACCTCGAATCTGTCCATAAGCCTGCATGGTCTTTGGTGACAACGACAATGCCTGCCGAGCCTGAAAATCCAGAAATCCAAGGCAAACTCTTCCAATATGAGGCTGGATATTCGCTCTGATGAGGGTCGCCTAGGGGCATGATATAGGCGGCATAGTTGTGCTCTGTAAGCTTAGATCTAAGGAGGGAAAGGCGTTGGTTTATCACGTATTATAAATTTTTATAATGTATTAATCTTTGAAATTCTTGTAGTTAAATATTGCTATTAATTATAATATGGCATTATTATTGTTTCTCATTCTCTGTTCGTGCCACATTTGTGGATTTTGAACGAGAATGAACCTTGATTGTTAACTCTAAGTACAAAGTTATATGCTTAAGCAGAATATAAGTCAAAGAATGCTTCAGAAGCTGTCTCCACAACAGATTCAGCTCATGAAACTACTCCAAATCCCCACAGCGACCTTAGATCAAAGGATCCAGGAGGAATTGGAGTCTAATCCTGCATTGGATGAAAGTGATGATTCCGGAGAAGTCTATGACTTGGATTCAGATAGCGCTGATGAAGAATATGAAGACGAACCAAAAGCGGAAGACTTCGAGTTGGATGATTATCTGACAGAATACATGGAGGATGATCCGATAAGTTATAAGATGAAGTCAGAGACTTATCAGGATATAGAGGATAAGAATATTCCTATAGCCGTACAGGGAAGTTTCCAGGAGCATCTCAATCGTCAGTTAGGTATGATGAATATGGACAGTGAGATAGAATATATAATCGCACTACACCTTATCGGCAGTATAGATACTGATGGCTATATAAGGAGAGAGCTTATAGCAATTATTGATGACCTGTCATTTACACAAAACATAGATGTTACGCTGAGGCAGATAGAAGATGTACTTCTAAGAATACAAAAATTGGAACCAGCAGGTATAGGAGCACGTAACTTGCAAGAGTGCTTACTTATACAGATTAAGGATAAAATAAAAAGAGAGCCAGACCTCAACAGAAAGCCGAAACTTTTGGCACTCAAGATATTGGAAAATCACTTTGAGCAATTCACTAAGAAACACTACCAGAAGCTGCAGAAGAATCTGTTTATTTCTGAGTCAGAGCTAAAAATAGCTATAGAAGAAATCTTAAAGCTAAATCCTAAACCAGCAAGTGGATTCTCTACAGCAAGCACGGAAGGCAATCAGTATATCGTCCCTGATTTTCTAATCAATAATAGAGATGGATTAGAACTGACCTTAAACAGTAAGAATGCACCAGATCTAAGAATCAATGACCACTACATGGATATGCTTAACACCTTCAGAGATAGTACAAGAGGGAGAAAAGTAGGTAAGAAAGAGAAAGAGGCGGTTATGTTTATCAAGCAAAAAATTGATTCTGCTAAGTGGTTTATCGATGCTATAAAACAAAGACAAGAGACATTATATAACACAATGTATTCTATCATGCATTTCCAGGAGGCTTATTTCAAGTCTGGGGATGATAGAACACTGAAGCCAATGATTTTGAAGGATATAGCAGAGATTACTGGTCTTGATATATCTACGATATCTAGGGTTGCTAATAGTAAATTCGTACAAACAGAGTTTGGAACAAAAAGGCTGAAAGACTTTTTCTCTGAGTCAATTACGACACAAGATGGAAAGGAAGTATCCACCTTAGAAGTCAAGAATATCCTGACAGATATCATAGTAACAGAAGACAAAAGAAAACCTGCTTCTGATGAGAAACTTAAAGAACTTCTTCAGAACAAAGGCTACAGAATAGCACGTAGAACGGTAGCAAAGTATAGAGAGCAATTAAGTATTCCTGTTGCACGACTAAGAAAAGAGTTGTAGACCAAGGAATCTAGCAAAATATATCTCACGTAATTTTTTCAGAAAAAAGCCTAGTCAGTTTGACTAGGCTTTTTTAATTATTGTTTCTTTGGTTCTATTACATATCTGAATCGCATATTATCATTATCGAGCTATACGCTTTTATCAGCAATGATAGGGCTCGTACTTCAGCTTGTTCTTTATTATCAGGTTGCCCATCATATTGCGGCAAGTGATCTTGGGTACTACTTTCTTGCCTCCGCTTTTATTTTTATTCCAGCAGGAATTATGGACTTTGGATTTGTAAGTTCTGTTATTCAAAAAAAAGAGGTTAGTGATGAAGATTTTGCAGCGGTATTCAGGCTTCATCGTTTGTCCCTGCTGGTTTATATCCCCATCGCCCTAATCGTTGTTTTCCTCTTGAGCAGCCTCTATGAGTACCCTAAGCTGTTTGCGTATTTCATTTGCCTGTCCCCCTTCTTGTTGGCATGGATTTATATAAGCATACAAGCCGTCGCCATTAAAAGAGCTCTCAACACCAAGCGATTTGCGCTGATAGAGGTGTGTGGTATAATAATATTGTTTGTGACTAGTATTGTGCTGTTATATGCAGGATATGGCGTGATGTCGCTCATCGCTGGGCAATTAGTGAAAGCACTAACTATGGCCGTAGGGTATGCCACTTACGAAGGACGGCAATCAATTTCTGTACCCGTCTCTGCGGAGGCTAAAGCGTATCATTGGAATTTTGGAAAGTATATCATAGGAGAAAAGGTTTTCGGTATAGGGTTGTCATACATAGATATCTTTCTAGTAAATCATTTCCTCGGACCGCAGGTATTGGGTGTATATGAGCTCCTTAAGCGTATGATTATACGTCCAGTCGTGGCCGCTTACATCGCCATAGAGCAGGTCACCTTTCCTTTGTTATCGAAAGCAGTTGGATTAACCAACAAATTTTCTGAGGCTTTCAAGGGAATAATAAGGTTTAACTATCTCTTCTTTCTGATTCTGCCATTGGTATTTATTTCAAACTTTTTATTGTCTTTCTTACCGGCTACTTTTCAGCAAGAACAGGACCTGTTCCAATGGCTTATTCTATTGGCACTGGCTATTATTATACATAACCCTGTAGATATTGTTTCCTATAGCCTCGGAAGGACGAAGGCCTACTACAGCTGGGTCTGGAAGTATGGGATAATGCAGATTATAGTACTAATCTTTGCGGTACAATATGGTATCATTGTCTTAATTCAGGCTACAATTATATTTAACTTAATAGTATATGTGCTGAGCTATTGGATTTTGAAATTTAGGGAGACTCAAGTGTCTTTTGTTACTTGGATACAACCGGTCATGATATACGCTGTGGTTGCTTGCATCATTATCTTACTATGCTAGCTGCTCGTAATTATGTTTCTTTGCTATCAGAAGCAGATGATTTTGTATGAAGATACTTCTAGTCATAACACCATATCTCCCAGCACAAACGCCTAATACGTTAAGGTGGCTTCCTATAGTCGGTCAACTGAGACGCTTAGGCCATGAAGTATCAGTCTTGACTACCAAGCGTAATGGCTACATAGACGAATCATCAGAAGTCCCAGTATACAGAGCAGGCTACAACACCTTGCAGGACCGCCTTTATGATTTGGCAAGGAGCCAATCCAGGCGGCATGAAGTAGGTGGTGCTACGCCAAAGACTGGAATGAGACTGGCGCTGCTTCAAGGTGTAGTGGACAAATTTTGGCGATCAAGATATTGGCCTGATGGTAGCAAGTTATTTCTCAAAGCAGGCATAGATAAAGGAAAAACACTTCTGGAGAATAATGATTTCTCTCATATCATATCTGTTGGCCTGCCTTTCACGGCCCATCTTGTAGCACAAGCACTAAAGGAATACAGGCCTGAACTCCATTGGCATATGGATATCCAAGACCCCTTCTGTTATTCCAAAGAATTCAGAGTCAATAATTACGCTAAGTACAAAGACAGAAATATAGCGGCAGAAGCCAAGGCATTTGACCTAGCAAATAGTATCTCTATCACCAATGAAAAGGCAAAGGAAAAATATTTGGAGTATTTCCCACAGGAAAGTCTTAAGCTTAAGGTTATCCCTCCTTTGTGGCATGCTGAGGACACAGAAGCGTCTTATGATATGATTCTTTTCTCTCAAAAGATACATCTGGGTTATTTTGGTTCCTTCTATGAAAATGTAAGATCACCAAAACCTTTTCTAGAGTTCCTCTCTTTTCTCCATAGTCAAGATGCGCAGCTTTTGGGTAAAGTGCAATTTCACTTTGTAGGGCAGATGGACAGAGTAAGTATGGCGATAATAGAGCAGTTTTCAGAGATCAGATCTTATATAGTCATTCATGGGTTTAAAACAAGAGCAGAGACAATTTCTGCAATGAAACAGGTAGATATTTTATTAAACTTTGGAAATACGACGGACTATCATCTGCCAAGCAAGGTTGTAGATTATTTAGCCATGGCCAAACCGGTTCTCAATTTAGCTACAATACCAGAGGATAGCACTGCTCATTTCTTTTCAGATAAGAAACTCCCCTTCAAATCGCTTTTATTGGAAGAATCAAAATTAGAAGTTAATAGACAAGCATTTTATGACTTTGTGTTTGAACAGAAAACTAAGCGAGAGATCAGAGAAGATATCACGCCATATGAAGTCGAAGCGATTACTAAGCAATACCTCTCTCAATTAACTGGCGAAACTTAGCGCTCATCTTGTACTTGGTCTTCATTCGGGTCAAACTTATTGACGGTGCCCAGTATGTGATTGGGAGAGTTAGGGCGAGTAGGTTTTGCAGGAAAATAAATAGTATCCGCCAGCCCAAGTTGTAACATATTGTGTACGATAGAGTCTACCACACCTTCAGCTTCAGTAATGGCTTCTTGTCGACACTCTTTAAATCTTTGATTTTTGTATCCTGCTACTCTTTTGTCATATATTTCTTTTATAAGTATAGTAGAATCTGGCAATTCAGGTTTGCATGCTAGTGCCATCAGAGTAATAATTAATATGTATCCAATTCGTTTCACCGCGCGATTAGTTTTTTCATTTCTTCTATGCGAAGTGGAATCATCGAATCTAATGCATTTTGGTAGTACAATTCCTTATTTCGGATACATAAGCTATCTGCTTCTTTGGCAAAATCTTTCAGATGGGCTCTGTAAGTCGAATCTGCTCTACGCTTGCATATTTTTTGGTGTTCCAATAATTCATATTCTCCACATGAAGTGACAACAATACTTATAAGGATGACAAGTACTAAACAATCCCTTCTCATCACGCCTAAAGATTTTTTATTTTGAGTTCGAAGTTCTCACCTAAGTAGACTTTCCTTACAGTCTCGTTGGCAGCCAATTCTTCTGCTGTTCCTGACATCAGAATTTTACCTTCAAACATAAGGTAAGCCCTTTCTGTTATGGACAGGGTCTCTTGCACGTTATGGTCCGTTATAAGTATCCCAATATCTTTTTTCTTCAGCTTACCCACTATACGTTGTATGTCTTCTACCGCTATGGGATCTATACCTGCAAAGGGTTCGTCGAGTAAGATAAATTTAGGTGAAGAAGCCAATGCTCTAGCTATTTCTGTCCGCCTCCTTTCTCCACCAGAGAGAGAATCTCCTACATTCTTTCTCACTTTTGTTAAGCCAAACTCAGATATTAATTCCTCCAGTCTTTGTTTCTGTTCTGATTTAGAAATGGGCATCATCTCTAGAATAGCAGCTATGTTATCTTCTACAGATAATTTTCTGAATACGGACGCTTCCTGTGGAAGATAGCCTATTCCTTTTCTTGCACGCTTGTACATAGGAAGACCAGTTATTTCTTCCCCGTCTATATAGACATGTCCTTCGTCAGGTTGTACAAAACCTACTGTCATATAGAAGCTTGTGGTCTTACCAGCACCATTGGGACCAAGTAAGCCGACAATCTCGCCTTGATTAACCTCCAGGCTTACATGGTCTACGACTGTCCGAGCGCCATACTTTTTGACTAAATCAGTTGCTTTGAGTTGCATCGAATTCTTCAGTGATATTAATAGTTGCTTCCAGTTCCCAGCCACTTTTCAGCGGCTCTAGGTTGATCTCCACTTTTTTCTCAGATCGTCTTTTTTGACTAAGACTACTTCCTGTCCATTTGCCACTGCCATCTAAATCCTGCAGAATGTTTACCGTATAATTACCTGGCAGAATATTGGACAAAGTTATTTTTTCTGAAGATATGATGCTTCGCTTATCTATGACCTTTCTATTATCCATGACTTCCATCACATAGGATAGGCTATCTGTCTTGAGAATGTCCAGATGTATTGCGCCTAGGATAGAAGGGTCTAGGACTTTTAAACTGACCTCTGCAGAGTCCTGAAAATACTGACCATACCAGTCTTTTACCATACCTGAATCTATTTTCATTGTATATTCTGAGTCGGCGCTAAGACTGTCTATAAGTACCCTCATCATTTTTCTATCTACACGTAGGTCTATAACCTCATATACTCGGTTACTGTCTTGTACGGAGATGGCATTCTCATAGGCTGAATCACTGGCTAGTGGTTTATTCCATTCTAGAATGACAGTGTCTCTAGGTAATATCTCTAGATTATCAGTAAGAACCGTTAATGGCCTTTTACTGATATTCTTTTTCCCTCTTCTGACTTTTACCGTATCTAGAACTTCATCATAGCTTACTTCTAGTAATAGGGAATCAGCTTCAAAATTCTGATGCCAATGAAAAATCGTGTCTTTTCCTATTTCTGTATAAGCATCTAGGGAGTCTCCGATGATATTGACAATGAGATTTTCTGGAAAAGGCGTATAGACGAGAGTGATTAATCCTCTTTGTGTTTCTCTGGCTTCTATGAACAGGGGTTCGTCTTGCTCGTCAAATATTTCCAAAACTAGATTAGGAATTGAATCCACATCAGTGGCAAGTATGATAAGACTGTCTAGATAAGCGACTTCTTCATTTTTCTGGTCATAAGTGTAGCTGACATTTTGATCATTTAGGGCAAATATTTGGAAGCTATCTTTTCTGATATTATTGAGCGAAAATTTGCCCTCCTTATCCGTTCTGGTAATATAACTAGGCCTAAGTGTGGTCAGCACAGTGTCACTCAGATTGTCGTATAGCATGACAAGTATGTCTGACCGTTCTTTGCCACCAATTTCATTAACTACAGTACCACTAATGGAGCATTTATCTAGTTTAGCACCAGTAGAAAACAAAAAGGTATAATTTTCCAGCGTATTTCCCTCGGTCAAATCTCTAATGGATTTACCCATATTTATCTGATAAGTTGTGTTTTCTTTAAGTTCTTCATCTTCATGAAATTCCATAATCACCTTTTTACCTTTATCGGATATCTGTAAGGGATAATTAAGCGGTGGGGATATGAAAATTTCTTTGACTGGATTGTTAACTTTTACCCATTCATTGAATTCAAGAACAACTTTTCTATCGCTAAAAAAAGTCTGTCTGTTTGGTGTGGTTTCACCACCTGTCACAACAAGAGGGGGATCTTCATCTTTTGGCCCTCCTTCTGGTCTTTCTATTACGGCACAAGCACTTATTGCAAGGATTATTAAGAGGCATAGCGCTATGATATAGGAGGACACATTCATTGTTGTGACAATTAATATTGAAGGCTTTTCTTAGCTCTTGGGTGAAAGTTAAGAATCGTTTCTCTAAGATAACTTGTATCTATATGTGTATAAATTTCTGTAGTTGTTATAGATTCATGCCCGAGCATATCTTGCACAGCTCTCAGGTCTGCACCCCCTTCTACTAAGTGAGTGGCGAATGAATGGCGAAAAGTGTGCGGGCTTACTTTTTTTTGTATGCCTGTTAGCGCTACTAAGTCTTTTATAATATTGAATACCATCACTCGAGACAGTGATTTGCCACGTCTGTTTAGGTACATAAAATCTTCCTGCCCTGGCTTTATATTTATCTCGGTTCGGTAGTGTGACATATAGTATAAGTTCTGAGCGATAGCTTCTGCTCCCATAGGGACAATACGTTCTTTATTTCCTTTACCGACCACCTTGATAAATTCCTGTTCTGGAAAAAAATTAGATAGCTTTAAGGATACCAATTCGGATACCCTTAAACCACAAGCATATAACGTTTCTAGCATAGCTCGATTACGATGTCCTTGTGGGCTAGACAAATCTATGGCTGATAGTAGCATAGAAACTTCTTCATATGACAAGACCTCTGGTATTTTTCTTCCCAGCTTTGGCCCTTCTATAAGACCACTGGGATTCTGACTTATCAGATTCTCTACTAAGAGATACTTATAGAATGCTTTTATGCCGGATAATATGCGGGCTTGTGATCTGGGACCTAAGCCTAGTTCATGAATATAAGCTAGAAAATGAGATATATCCTCTGAAAGCAGATGAAGTGGTCCTTTTTCATCAGTAGAGAGGGAGAAAAAGTGACCCAATTTCTTAATGTCCGAGATGTAAGCATCTACAGAGTTCTGAGAAAGGCCTCTCTCTAATAACAAATATGCTCCAAATCCTTTTATAGCCGATCGCCAATCCATAGGATAAAGGTAAGGGAAAACAGAGTACATGGCTAGATAGGGTATGATAGGCGAGGTTTGTACTGCTTTGAGTCATAGCTCAGTTGCAGTATTATAACCATTACACCATGAACCGATGCACCGGTTCACCTATACTAAGTCCTCTCATCCTAATTCCATATACCCTAAACCTTATTCCCCCTTTCAGGATCAAATCGTACTTTTGTCCTCCGATTAATAAGATCAGAAGACAAATGAATCTGAAAGCTGAGATAGAAAAGAGAAAAACCTTTGGGATCATATCCCACCCGGATGCTGGTAAGACGACGCTGACGGAGAAGCTGCTTCTTTTCGGAGGCGCTATTCAGGTGGCGGGTGCAGTGAAGTCCAACAAGATAAAGAAGAGTGCCACATCTGACTTCATGGATATCGAAAGACAAAGAGGAATCTCAGTAGCGACCTCTGTAATGGCTTTCGAGTATAGAGGTAAGAAGATTAATATTCTGGATACACCTGGTCACAAGGATTTCGCAGAAGACACTTATCGGACACTGACAGCCGTAGATAGTGCCATCGTCGTGATAGATGTCGCAAAAGGGGTAGAGTCTCAGACGGAGAACCTGGTCGGTGTTTGTCGTACAAGGAAGACGCCGATGATTGTCTTCATCAATAAATTAGATAGAGAAGGACTTGATGGCTTTGATCTACTGGATGATATAGAAACCAAACTAGGGATGGCGGCTTGCCCACTCAGTTGGCCCATAGGTATGGGACAGAGATTCAAGGGTGTCTATAACATCTACGCTGGTAATATCAGACTCTTCTCAGCTCATGGCAAGCAGGCGATGGATGATACCATTCAGATAGATGACATTTCTGACCCCTCCCTCAATGACTTACTCGGCGATGAGGCCGCAGCTACACTTAGAGAAGAAATAGAAACGATTAGCAGCATCTATCCTCCTTTTGATAAGGAGGCGTATGAGCAGGGGGATCTCAATCCGGTCTTCTTTGGTAGTGCCATTAATAATTTTGGTGTGAAGGAAATGTTGGATTGCTTTGTAGACATTGCCCCAGCACCACTAGCCAGAGAAACAGAGGAAAGGGCGATAGATCCCTATGAGAATAAGTTTACAGGCTTTGTTTTTAAGATACATGCCAATATGGATCCCAAGCACAGAGATCGTATTGCGTTTATGAGAGTATGTTCAGGTATATTTGAACGTAATACCAACTACTTCCATGTACGGAACAATAAGAAGATGAAATTTTCTAATCCGACTATGTTCATGGCTGCTAAAAAGAACATTGTAGAGGATGCTTTTCCTGGTGATATCGTTGGGTTGTATGATTCTGGCAATTTCAAAATTGGCGATGCATTGACGACGGGTGAGAAATTAACGTTTAAGGGTATCCCTTCATTCTCCCCAGAGCAGTTTAGATATATCAATAATGCGGATCCTATGAAATCCAAGCAACTTAATAAGGGCATAGATCAGCTGATGGATGAAGGCGTGGCACAAGTATTTACTAAGCTGGACTCCAATAGAAAAATCATAGGGACAGTAGGAGCGCTACAGTTTGACGTTATCCAATATAGGTTAGAGCATGAGTATGGCGCTAAGTGCTCATACGAGCCGGTGGCACTCCACAAAGCTTGCTGGATCTCTTGTGATGATAAAAAGGCGATGGATGAGCTGCGTAGCAGACGACGTAAAAATATAGCTACTGATAAAGATGGTAAAATGGTATACCTAGCAGAATCAGCATGGACACTTAAAATGGCACAGGAAAATCATCCTGAAGTTTTATTCTTTACGAGTAGTGAGTTTTAGAAGAAGCTGAAGACTACTTGCCTGCCAATAAAAAAACAGCCCCCGATTGCTCAGAGGCTGTTTTTTGCAAGGTGACTAATCTTGCTCCCTTAAATACTCATTTTTTTCGAGATGACTAATCTCGTTTATGATAGGCGGACTTTACGCTGCAACTGATGTTGCAGTTCTTTCGCTCGGATTGACATTTAGTCATTCCTGCATTTCATGCCGCTCATTCATCCCTTAAAATATTCTATCTTTTAATGAGGTGACTAATCTCGACTCTTAAATACTCTATCTTTTTTTATTGTTTGAGAGTTGACTAGACTCTCACCCTTTTGTTCTTACTTTACTGTTACATCTGTTAGGTGAACCTCAGTTTCTCCTTCTAGTACGAATCCTAATTTATATTCTCCTGAACCGAATAAGTTCTTCTTAATCTGCACATTGTCAGACATCACTGGCAATTGAAATATCATCTCTCCTTCTGCATCAAATATCTGTACTACTGAGATGTCATCATTTGTATTGAAAACCAAACTCTTTGTTTCTGCATCAAACATAGATGAAGAAAAGATATCTAAATCAGTTACTGTTACTACTTCTATATCTGAAGTTGAAATCAACACTTCTGGTGTTGTATTAGCAAATACTGAAGTTAGTGTCAGTGTGATGATTGTTAGAGTTGTGATTATGTTTTTCATGTCGTTGCGTGTTACACTTATAAGACAGGAAATCTTTAATGTACTCTGAATTGGAAACCCTACAGGCACTACACCTCGCTTCTACAGGCACACTACAACTTTGATTTTGGGGTTAGAAAAAGACAAGTGGTTGACATTCTTGATTGTGATGGTTATATCTATAGTATTGATTCCTATTACACCAGACCTACCCACATAAAAAAAGCCGGTTCTAGTTTTCCCCCTACGAACCGGCCTGAAGAAGGGTTCCTTATCGCTAAGTATTCCTCTCCAATAATCTGAACATGGTACTAATAGCATATATCTTGCCAATTTTGGCTCTGATAGGTGGAGAATACCTTAATAATGGAGAATAGGCAGAATGTAGCCCATATATGTACGATTAAGTCATTTTTATCACCAAGAAAATGGGTTCTAGGTGAAAAGTATGTGATTTGACTGCCAGTTAGACTATACTCATTATTTACTTGAGAACTGCATTTTTAATTTTGACATGCTTCTTTTCAGTTGGACGCCACTCATCTTGGTTTGCCGAATCACTACACATACAAGTAACTCAAGAGTTCTTGAGTCTGGAACATATAACAAACCTACTAATCATTCTAGCTTTCTTCATATCTCCGCTCCTACAACCAAATAAGTCTATCTTTATCCAATCAGAAATCCTATTTGGTACATATTATCATTCCTTTGTTTACTTGTCTCATCAGAATCACAAGCCCAACTTTATGTAGGTATTAAAGGAGGATACTCTCTTCCACTTACTTCACCCCAAGAATTAAAATTGGATGACGCAAATGACTTTTTTATCTACAGACTTGGCTTTCAAAATCAAACAATATCTCCAGTAGTATCTATCCTTGGCTATTATAGAAAAGACCTCATCTACTTTCAAACAGAATTACAATACAAAACCATTAGGACTAGATTCGCCACTGAGAATTTCATAGATCTAGATAATATAATGATGGACACGAGGACAAGAGTGACCAGACATCTTGATGTGCCATTTGTAGCTGGAATAAGGATAGATCGATTTAAGTTGGGGGTGGGGCCCACGTTTTCCTTTATCCTTGATGATGAGAATATCTTTGAGGATGTTTCTTTTTTCGATGAAAGGAGAGGGAACTTTGAAATGGGTTTTGGATTTCACTTTGGTGTAATTATATACCGCTTACATATAGACTTATCCTATCAAGTTAGATTCAACCAATTAGCAGATTATGTTACCTGGCGAAATGTACCTCTAGGGCTAGATCAGCAGATACAATATCTTGACTTGGGTATGGCACTCATGTTTTGATGAGCAGTAAATTCGATTCATTTTAAAATTTTTATGCCAAAAGATATGTCTCCATTTTGTGCATAGATTATATAGGAACTTGAATAGAGATTTCAATTCAGTTTTATTGAAAGAAAGAGTTGTTACTAAAATAATTTTTATTGTGATAGAATGGGTATAAAATAGGAACTGCACTTATTACTGACAAACTTATAGCTTCGATTATCAAGATATCCAGAACTCGTAACAAAATTATTTTCAATTCCAATCGAGAGGACAGGAGTCCTTCGATTCAGATAGTCATCTTAACCAAACAACTGAGCCAAAGGTCTCCTGACCTCTTGGCGAATTTCTTATAATCCCTTCGTCATTATCTCTTTTACCATATATTTTCACTCCTTGACAAATCGATAGATTCGATTATCAAGATTAAGCAGGTATACACCAGAGTCTAACTCGCTAATATCGATACGCAAAACATTGCCGCTGATGTTCGCCTCCCTCAAGAGAGTCCTGCCAGAGATATCAAGTAGGCTGTATGTATATATCAAGTGAGATGCGCTGACATGTAGCTCGTCATTGGCTGGATTTGGGTAGATAGATACAGCATTAGATGGGGAAAGATTATCTGAGACAGAAGTGAGCTGGGGACTACAATCTAAATCAAATAACAGAGATTCTATAGCAAAGTCTGGCAGGGGTATATCTACCTGACCGAGGGCATCATTAGAGAAGCAGCGGAGAAAACCGCCTATGTTATTATGGCCTAAACCAAGAAATGATTCATATAGTACTATAAATGACTTTAGTGGTCCAATCTGATCATAAATAGTATCGATGAAGAAGGGATTTTCATTGATCATATAACTCATGCCAAATAGGCTTTTGTTGTCTATCAATGACGTAAAAGTGTCTACCACTGAAATTAAGAATGTATCATTGCTCGCTATATTAGATCTTTCATTAATAATAGTCCAACTGTCTCCTAGAGCTGCATTAAAATTGTAAAGTGTATCTATACTGTTTTCCCCAAATTTAAAGAACACCAACCCCTCATCAATGTGTAAGAATAAATCTGGCCCTGAATCATGGATTGTGTCTAAGGTATAACTGCTAACAAATGTCCTATTGGTTAGAAACTTATTAAACTGAGTGTTGTTAATGACCGTATCAGAATCATAAAAGACTCTCGTAAATCCTGTTTGTCTATCTACATTATATATCCACTCAGTATCAGGGGTGCCAAAAGATATGTTTTGAATGCGATTAGGAGAGTTGGTTGGACTATTACATGGTAAGACATTATCTGTACAAATGCCTCCTTGTTGTGTTACGACCTGGTTACTTATTATTTCACCATTTTCTTTTACAATAGACTGTACAAAATAGGTAACACAATTCTCTAAACTTTTATCTAATACTTGTAAAAAAACTTCAGATTCTGCACTAGCATTAAGTGAAACTAAAGTAAAAGCTGTAGTCACAAGTGTCCAAAATAAATTATAAATCATAGATATCCCGTTCTAGGGCGGCGC
>CAZQDZ010000064.1:0-15882 GCA_964591455.1 uncultured Saprospiraceae bacterium | reverse complement strand
TACCACTAAAGCAATCAAGAGAGACATCGCCATCTATATCTACTAAGCTTAGAGAATTTATGGATCTCAGATTTGGATTAAGAATTATATCATCGAATCTACAATTGACAATAGACAATGATCCGATATGGCTAATTGTACTTAAGTCCAACTCTGGCAAACCTAATCTTCCAAAAATCAACTCTTCTACTTCTTCGACGCCTGTAAGGTCTACATCTGTAATAACTACTGTTGTACCAACAGTAGCGTTGAAAATTTCTATCCTAGTATTAAGTCTACAAAAGTTAATATCATCTAGATCACTTTGGAAACCGGCTATCACATCCCTATCACAATCACAACTATCATCTATGGTCTCGGTAGAATTACAATCTGCACCATTGTTCTCTATTTGAATATCTATAGAAGATGAAAAATCAGATATACCATCAATAATACAGCAAACCTCCAAATTAGGGTTGTTACGGATATGGACAACTTCGGTATCGCTTAGATTTACTGGCGTTCCTTCTAAAAACCTAAGTGAGGGGTTATTTTCGATTATTAAATTCGTCCAGATAACGTCATTTACTCTTCTAAGCTTAGAGTTATTGAGTAACGTCAAATCACCAACTGTACGCGAAAACTGAAGGGACTCTATGTTGTCCACATTCTCTATAGTCAACGACGATATAAAAAATGTACTAGGGATATCTAAGAAAGTCCCATCATAATTTCTGATTACCAAGGTTTCTATTATTCTCACATCTGGAAAGCCTAGTGGATCCGTGCCCCACATACTCCCATCAATGACTAACTCCTGCATTTCGTCACAAAACCAAAGTGAATCAAGATCTTCAGGAGAGAATATAGTCACTCTAGATTGGCAGCGACATTCAGTATTGATCATCGCAGGGCTGTTACAATCCTGACCATTGCCTGACAATTTAGTGCTAGCAGCAACCTCTGGATCTCCTAAATTGACAGACCCAATAAAGCAACATTCATTGAGCATTGGGTTATTGACAACTTCATACGACCCTTGATCATTGAAAGTGACTTCTGTTACAAAAGATTGCAGCTGAGGATTATTCTCTATTATTAGTTTGTTAAGATTGATGTTGGGATCTTTAAATTCCACATGCTTCAAACTTGAATTATTCCTTATTATTAGGTCATATACGCCTCCTGCATATCCATTAAAAAAGGCTGTATCTAGACTAGTGTTCTCTATAACTAGAGTACCGAATAGGACATCAACAATAAATAAATCAGAAACATCCACTATGTCTGGTCCATTAAAAACAATTTCTTCGACGATAGGCACCCATGCACATGGAAAAGGAAGTGTATCTATGGACAACTGAGTCGGAAAGAAAAAGTCATTACATGCACATGAAGGATAGATTTCGAATAAGTCACATTCTGCTCCATTATTCTGAAATGAGATATCAAGTATTTCATCTTTGGGATGTATGAGAGGACAGCAATCACTTAATAATGGATTGTTATCCGTTCTAATAACCGGATATGGCTCTTGTAGCTGAAAAATGCTACTTATAGAACTTAAAGCTAGGTTATCATATATATTAATTGTTCCTATATTTCGCAAGCTACCCCAGGAAGAAATTTCCAATAATGAAACTGATTCTAAAAGCACAAATTCATTCACTGACAATAAATTCGGGAAATCAGAGTTAAAATCAATCTGCTCTCCTAAATATCTTTCAATAGATAAATGACGAACATCTTTTATATTTTGAAAGACTGGTATTGTAGATATGTCCGATAAAAAAACATAGCCAATACTATCTAACATATTAAATGAATTAAATATCGATATGTTAGTATCCGTTATGGCAATTGAAAAGGGCTTACTCTCACTATAGTTTTGAAAAATTTCAACTCTATCCAGCCTTGGATTTGA
Source organism: uncultured Saprospiraceae bacterium (assembly GCA_964591455.1). Taxonomy (GTDB): domain Bacteria; phylum Bacteroidota; class Bacteroidia; order Chitinophagales; family Saprospiraceae; genus RFSX01. The sequence goes on along the minus strand of CAZQDZ010000064.1, from coordinate 13,976 downwards.
ATTCAATTCAACTATTAATCCAAAATCAAATTCATTGCCTAATACGCTATTAAAGCCAATGACTTCAATAAGATTGTCGCAATCAGCAATCGCCAAATCGGATATATTAATAATGTTAGGAAACGACACTGTAGAAAGCTCGTCACAATCACCTATAATAATATCGCTCACCGAAATTATATTCTGCAATATTGATAGGTCACTTATATCTCCACCATCTAGGATAACAGATTCTACTTCCGGGCATGGATTATAGGCATCTAACTCCGCCTGTGAGGTGGCTTCGATTCTTGTATCGCACTGAGCAGATATAAGCTGAGTAGATATAGTAAGGGCAATAAAGAGAAATAATCTAAGCATAATGGAGATTGTTGTTACTCACAAAGTACTAAATGCATAGAATATTAACTGTAGTAAAAAATACTTAATGGGAATTTAGTCTCCCTTCTACCTATATCTTGGTACCGAACCTCCTTACTGTAGTAACTTATAATTTTGGACTTACATGGTTAATAGTTCTTTCCACTTCACTACGCTGCTGTCAAGAAGAAAAAGAACGTAATTAAGAATGGCTTCCCGCTAGACCTTTTGTGAGAATCAGGATTTACTGGATTTTAGGATTGGGCAAAATAGGCTGTAAAAATTTTCCTCCCCCTGACCCCCTCTTCAGGCCGACACATTTACTCTTCCCTATTAAGGGAAGGTCGGAATGGGTCAAACTAGGTGCGCAAAAGCCCATAGTCATATAATCAATAAACTATAGCTTGACCATAAGCTCAATAATGAAGTCAGCTTCCCTGTCTACTCTGACGGCATATATACCACTAGGATAATCAGAAACATTTAAGGATTCTATTGCATCATCACTGGCATGCATGATTTGTCCAGCGGCATTGTACACTGATACTCTTTTAATTTGGCCCATATTCCCATATCCTATAGTTACCATATCAGTGGAAGGATTTGGGTAAAGTGTCAAGGAATTGGCTACTGTCTCAGTGTCATCAGTGGAGGTAGTATTTGATTGGATATCAGTATTAAACATACTTACCCCACCCCGTTCGTTTCCTACGACCATCTCCAAAAAGCCATCATTGTCTATATCTGAAGTAGCAAGCGTTGTATTCCAGCCAACATTAATACCTCCAGTGATAGAATCAAGTAGGGTAAATCTTGAACCTAGATCATCTCTATTGACTAGATATCTTTTGATGTTGCCAGGGTCAGAGCCAATCAAGAGGTGCAAATCATCACCGACCATTACTGTATGTGGTGCACTATTACTTCTGTCAGAGTTTTGCGCTGTTCTTGAGGTTCTGATCCGTCCTAAGGCAGCATTATTTAATGGATTTGTTAAGTCCGGATCAAATTGGGGATTTCCTATTTCTCCAGTATTTTGATAGTAGGCTATGCTTCCAAAGTAGATGTCGTCAGGGTCAGTATTATTGATATTAGTTGTCCGCTCTCCGATAAGAATATCATTCAGGCCATCTCCATTCAAATCAGCAATATCTGGTTTTCCTCTTGGTCCAATTTGAATACCCATGTAGTTGGGTATTAGTCTGAAAGCTGAAGGCTGATTTGGCCCTGCCGTATTTTCATATAGATAAAGATTTCCATCGGTCAATCCAATCAGCAAATCCATGTCACCATCACCATCTATGTCCCCTAGTGCTGGATGAGGGTTTGTAGAAGTGGTTGAAAGTTCGTTGAATTCAAGATAGTCTTCATCTACTAGCGAGAATTCTGGATTGGTCGATGTACCTGTATTTCTGTAAAGCACTAAGAACATCCCTTCTATTGGAAGATTATTGCCGAAATATCCATTAGATGCAACTAACAGGTCCATGAGACCATCTGCATTCTCATCAAAAAATAGCGGTTCCGAGAATGAGCCAAAGTCGATGGTTTCTTCTGATAAAAAACGATTGGTTCTAAATGAAAAAACTTCCTCAGGATTTCCTGTATTATTATAATATAAAATATTATCAAAGTTCTGCGAAACACCTTGTGAATTAGGACTGGCCAGCATATCCTTGCGTCCATCACCATCTACATCAACATGAAAGCTTCCAAGAAAAAATGGCATATCTACTGGTATATCGTAGGATGGAAATTCTGCTTCCCAATGCGTCATGTAATTATCTTCTGGCGTGCCACCATTTTCGGCAAAGACTAAGCGTCCACTGCTCAAGTCCCCTATAACCAAATCAATATCTCCGTCAAGCTGATTATCAAATCCCATGAGTGTAGATCCGGAATGAACGCCGCCGCCTCTAATATCGGTGTCATTATCATTCAAACCACTGGCACAGTCATCCGAGTTGTCACTCAATTCCAATGACCCTGAAAAACCAGATTCTCTGAATTTGCCAAAACAGAAATCCTCTACTACGAATCTCATGCTATCTTGGGGCAATCCCTCCTCCACTTGTAGATTTTTAAAGTAGACCACAAATGTCCCGCCCAAATCGAAACTGAGGATATCTAAATCTCCATCCTGATCTATATCTATAATTTCAGGAATATCAATGAAAGGAATTGAGATAGTGAACCACTGTGATCCCACTGAATAATAGAGAAACTGAAAATCGTTTTCATCAGCAAATGGACTGCCCATACGTCTAATTCTAAATTTCAATTGACCATTTTCCATATAACCCTCATATAACTGGATACTAGGAAGTTGGGCAAATGTGGGAGAAACAAAAAGGTCTGGTATATTATCTTTGTTATAGTCTCTTACTACAGCCCAAGAAATAAGTGAATCAGGAAAAACTTGCTGTATCTCTCTGTCAAAGTTGTAAGCATCAGATAGTCCAGAACCTTCATAGGGAAAAACCATTGGAACAGCTCCTTTTCTATCAAAAACAAATATGTCTTCTATACCATCTTGGTTAAAATCCGCATTAGAGAACTGAGGTGAATCGAACCCACCTGTGAAAGGATATTTTAAAGCATCATTGTTATGATTTACAGTGCATTCAAATGGTGTAAAATCTTGGCCTTTCAGACAAATGGTAAATAGAAATAGGAAAGGAAAAGCATGCTTTAAAGGATTCATCCTGAGTTGTTTTATGATAAAAGTAAACACTTAAGAAAACATATTAAAGTTTTATTAATATATTACATTTGCTTCATTACATTACAAATATCTTCCTTATTGAAGAATGTTCTTAGGAGCTCCGAGTTTTGTAACGACAATTGCATAAAATTTGTGTTGATGGCACAAGAATTGACAGTTAGTAATAGACGAAGAGTACCCAAAACTGACTTTTTACCTCCAATTCAATAAAATATTGGAATCTGTCTGAAATTTTAATCAGTTTTTAACTGTTTTTACATTCAGAATTAAGTCAATAAACCAAAGACTTACGCTATGGCAAACGAAATCACACTACAGCACGAGCAAATAACTTTAGAACGCGAACACAAACGTAAAAGCACTAAGATTACTATTGCTGTTCACATCCTGATGATTCTCATAGCGTTCTTATACAAGTGCGAATACGAGAAAACGACGGATAAGCAATATTCTGTTGCCATCAACTTCGAAGAAATTATTCCGCCAAAACCCGAAAAACTTGAGGACTTCTCAGAAAGTTCTAATAGTAATAAGGCCTCTGCGGATGAAGGTGCGCCGAGTAAAGATGCTGACAAACCTGAGCCGATAGATCAGGTAGAGCAGACACCTCTGGAGACTACTAAGCCAGAAATTAAAACACCAAAACCAACACCTACTCCTCCTACACCCACTGATCCGATAATCTCAGAGACAGTGGACCCGGATGAGACAGATATAGTGGCTGTCGAGGAAGCTATAGAAGTAGAGGAAGTAGAACCTGAGCCAGTACCTGATCCAGCACCAGCGCCCGATCCTATACCTGACCCAGAGCCCGCACCACCAGCTGCTGAACCTTCTGTGAGTGATAGGATAGGAAATATTCTAGATAAATTTAAAAAAGGTGGAAGCGCTAGTAATGATAAAGATGATGGTAAACCTTCCACATCTGGTGGCACAGACGGCAGTGGGGAAGGTCAATCTGGTAGTGGCCCAGGAGCCAGTGAAGGAAATGACGGTGACGAAGGGAAAGGAACAGGTGGCCCAGGAACAGGAACTTATGATGGATCAGGCAGAGGTGTATTCGGAAGAAAGGTGATTCATCGGAATTTTAAAGATATACTATCTGTCGGATTTGAGAACCAAGAAGGCAAGAAGATAGTCGCAAAAATTTGTATTGACAGATCAGGTCATGTTGTCTTCGCAGAGTTGTTAGAATTCGAAACAACCGCTATTATTCCTGCAGGAAAAGATAAGAAGGTTCTAAAAGGATTCTATGGTTACCGATATGAAAGAGACATGTCTGCGCCAGAAGAGCAATGCGGTAAGCTCTCCTTTTTAATAGAGAATATTAATGCATTCGGTCAATAGGCATTTATAAAAATAATTAAAATAAAAAGGCTTACTGCAGTTGGAGTAAGCCTTTTTCTATTTTAGTGGTCCTAAGAGAAATAATATAAGTTGGAAGCCTTTACCCTACTAGAAGTGAATCAATATGTCAAGCGTGTGCTTGCTCTTAATTTTGAGGATCCCTTCTGGGTGGAATGTGAAATAAATCAAGTATCTCACTCGAAGGGAAATGTATATCTTGAACTGATACAGCAGTCTGAAGATTCTAATGAAATACTGGCGAAGAATTCGGCTCAGATTTGGTATCGCCAACATAACTTTGTCAGAAAAAAACTGGGTAAGCTCGCTAATGCAATCATATCTGAAGGTGTAAAAGTCAAATTTAAAGTCAACCTGAATTATAGTGAAAGATATGGTCTCAGTTTGATAGTAGAAGACGTTGATCCTGCGTACACCTTTGGTCAATTTGAAATGGATAGGCAGAAGACGATAGAACAACTCAAGGAAAAGGACTTGCTGGATAAAAATGGAGAAAAGTCGCTACCCTCAGTAATCCAAAAGGTGGCTGTCATCTCATCCAGTACAGCTGCAGGATTTCAAGATTTCATGGAACAGCTTAACGAAAATCCTTATGGGTATGCTTATGACGTGGTACTGTATAATTCAGCAATGCAGGGACAAAAAACAGAGTCAGAAGTTACTTCATCACTAAAGGAAATAGCTAAAGGCGGCTATGATATTGTTGTAGTAGTAAGAGGAGGTGGGTCCAAGCTCGACTTATCAGCATTTGATAATTATAATATTGCCTTTGAGATTGCGATGTCAAAAGTGCCAGTCATCACTGGTATAGGACATGATGTGGATCAGACTGTTGCGGATATTGTAGCGCATACTGTACTGAAAACCCCTACGGCTGTTGCAGATTGGATTATAGCCCATAATGTGGATTTTGAGTCTCAGCTTCTCTACTTGGAAGACCAAATCATCTCTACAGCTAAAGGACTAGTAATCGACCATTCAGAACACCTGGAAATATTAAGTGAAAGGCTTAAGCAAATACCCTCTACTACCCTATCACTGCATACCCAGCTATTGTCCAATATGGAATTAGTTTTGGAATCCAAATCACAAACAAAGCTGGTGGAGTCGAGATTTAAGCTAGAATCTGCTGAAGAGAAATTAAAATTGCTTAATCCAGAGAATGTTTTGGAAAGAGGATATGCCATTGTGAGAGCTGGAAAGCGCATTATTCCAGATGTTGCCTCCTTGGATAAGAAAGCTTCTAGCTTGGAAATCAATTTTAGAGATGGAAAAATTAAAGTGAATAAAGTGTAATCTAATGCCAAAAAAAAGCTACGATAAAGCCTTTAATGATTTGCAAGCTATCTTAGAAGAAATCCAGAGTGATTCTGTTAGCATAGATAAGCTAAGTGATAAAATAAAAAAGGCAAAAACCATAATATCCTTTTGTAAGGAGAGATTGCGTGAAATAGAATCAGAAATAAACGACAACATAGAATAACGATTCAAGGCAGTAATAGCCTAATTCGTCGATATATCCTTTACGATTAGCAAGGATCAGTATATATTTATAAAAACTTAATATCAGCTTATGTTACGATCATTATACTTACTTGTACTGTTCCTCTGCACCTACGGGCTTCAAGCTCAAGTGACTTATGCTGAGCATGTAGCTCCATTAATTTATAAAAACTGTGGCAACTGTCACCGTCCAGGTGAGATTGGTCCGTTTCCATTGACTAATTATGAAGAGGTAGCAAATCAAGCACAGACTATAAAATACGTAACAGAAATTAGGTATATGCCTCCTTGGCAGCCAGACCCTAATTTTTCCAGCTTCGTAGGAGAGTCTTTTTTGACTCAGGAAGAGATTGACCTGATTGGGGAATGGGTTAATACGGGTATGGAACGAGGGGACGTTACGCTTGAGCCAGAATTTCCTGATTATCCTGAAGGTTCTTTATTAGGAGAACCTGATTTGGTACTTAGTATGGAAGAGGTTCATCTTCACAGAGGAAATAATAGAGATTCATACTACTATTTCGTCCTTCCTAATGGATTGACAGAAGATAGAATAGTGAAAGCGGTAGAATTCAGGCCAGGGAATGCTAAAATTGTCCATCACGCCTTGATATTTGAAGATGTAAACGGCGTAGCTGCAGCGACTGATGCCACTACTCCTGAGTATGGCTTTCCGTCATTTGGAGGGTTCAATGGAGACAACGCAGATTTGACATTTCTAGAAAGCAAGCAATTTCAACCATATGCACCAGGTCAGAACATCGAAAGGTATCCTGATGGGTTGGGACAGATTATGAAGGCTGGCGCTGATTTGGCTGTGCAGATTCACTATGCACCAACTCCAGTAGATGAGATGGATCAGAGTTCTATTAATATTTTCTTTGCAGATGAGGACGAAGAAATAACAAGATTTGTGGATCAGGATATATTCTTGCCATTTCAGATTCCAGGTGGCTTTTTTGGATTTGTTATGCCTCCAAATGAGGTAAGCACTTTTACGGGTTCTTGGAGAATAGACAGAGACTTGAGCCTCGTAGGCATATTCCCTCACTCACACTTATTAGGTAAAGAATGGGAAGTATGGTTAGAGCATAACGATGGAACGATAACGAATCTCATCAAAATTCCTGATTGGGATTTCAACTGGCAGTCTCAGTACACATTCGAGAGATTTCTGAAAGCTGAGGCAGGTTCTACAATCTATGCTAGAGCAGTCTATGATAACACTGTAGACAATCCATATAATCCGAACAATCCTCCTAGAACAGTTTTCTGGGGAGATAGAACGCAGGATGAAATGTTTTATATGCCTTTTCTATTCGTCCCGTATGAGGATGGAGATGAGGATATAATCTTCAATGATAATACGGTGAGTTCTGAAGATATAGAAGAAATAGATTCTGGCATCTATATCAGAATTTCTCCTAATCCTGTATCAGATAGAGCACTTGCTACCTTTACATTACAACGTGGCACAAGTCTGGATATTGGAATTTATGATATCAATGGACAACTTATAAGACAACTCAGAAAAGGAGAGTTTTATAATACTGGTAAGTCAAGTGTAGATTTCAAAACAAATAGAATGGAAGCAGGCCTCTATTATTTGAGAATAGATGGTCAAGATGTCGACTACTCTACCCGCTTCATAAAAGTAGACTAGCATAAATTTAAAAATCTTCTTGGGTAGGTACTGGCACTTTGCCTTTACGAAAAGCTGCAATAAGATCTACAATCTGGTCATAACTTGCGATACCAGCACTGACGCCATGTGATTTAAGGTATTTGTCATAGATTATGTCTCTGGACTTCGGCATTAGGTCTTTGTATCTATTTACATGGTCATTTATAGCTTCAAGGTCAGATTTCAGTTCATTAGATAGACCGTTATAAGTGTCAGCCCATTCCGCTCTGTGATACCCTCTAAATGCTCTGGCCAGGTACCTCCAATATGCTAACTCTGCACTGTATGATATTAAACTGTTTTCAGAATCGTAACAACTAAGGTAAGCGATATAATTGCAAACACTCTCGTCTGTAAATCCATAACCATGTGCCATTTCATGTGCTAATGTAAATGGATGCTGTTTGTAATATAACCCGCCATCTATATGACCTTCTATTGCATGTGGAATATATATACCGGATGTACGGAGGCGAAGCAAAGTACCAGCAGGCAGAAGTCTAATTCTGACTCTGCCAGTGGTAGGTATATTCCATTTTCTTAATAAAGCTTCTTGGCGGATTCTTATTAAGTCTTCAAGTTCTGTCTTAGGTAGCTCTGCATGATTATCCTTGGCCATTTTAGAGACCAAGGCTGATTGAGCAATAAAGGCATCTGAAAGGTAGGTGCTGTCTATAGCTACCTTTTCCAAGTTCATAGTCTGATAATGAGAAGGCTGGGCATAGTTAAATCCCCACAAGAGATAAAACAGATTAATCAACCAAACTAAGGCCGTGAGGACAGCCAATCCGAAGGACTTCAGAGTATGTATTCTATCGAAAAGGAAATACCATAAAAATAGAGGCAGGATGATATATATGGACGGAAAAGGTAACCACCCCAACGTATAATCGTAGATGACTCTGATTAACTGAAATAGTCCTTTTTGATACAAGACTGTGTATGCCCATACAGACTTATAAAAAAGGAAATTACCTAGTAAGACCAGAATAAGTGTTGTAACACCGACAGACCATTTAGTCATTGAATACGAACCTTTGAGAAATGGAACCATTTAGAATAGAATCTGTTTACCTTGTGTAAATAATTATACAGAATAAAATTAGACTAAAATGGCATTTGAATTTACAGATGACAACTTCAAAGAATCTGCACTAGAGTCAGATAAGCTTGTAGTTGTTGATTTTTGGGCAGAATGGTGTGGTCCTTGTAGGATGGTGACACCAATCATTGATGATTTAGCCAAAGAGTACGAAGGCAAGGCAATTGTGGGCAAAGTGAATGTAGATCATCATTCTCAAGTTTCTATGAAGTATGGCGTGAGAAGTATCCCTACCATACTCTTAATCAAGAATGGTGAGGTGGTAGATAAGCATGTCGGTGCGACTACTAAAGCAGTATTAGAACAAAAAATGGCTGCGCATATGTAGCCTTGAAAGTCCTTAGGACACTGACATACAAGAGGTTGTGCTTTTATAGAGTACAACCTCTTTTGTTTTAAGGTACTTTGTTACCAGACAATAGCCTTTGTCATCGGTAATAAAGAAGGGTATGTTGTAAATTTGTCTTTTATCACTAATATCATTTAAGTGGGGTTTTTTGAAGATTTTGATTTAAAAAGATTAGAAAACATAGAATTACTTGCTAAGCAGGTAGTAGAAGGATTTATAATAGGCCTGCATAAAAGTCCTTTTCATGGGTTTTCAGTTGAGTTCGCAGAACATAGATTATATAATCAAGGAGAGTCTACAAAGCTAATAGATTGGAAGGTATACGCCAGAACTGATAAGCTCTTTGTCAAGAAGTTTGAAGAGGAAACTAATCTTCGAGCTCAGATAGTCATAGATACCTCTTCTTCTATGTACTTTCCTAGACTAAGGAAGGATAATGAGCTGAATAAACTACAATTCAGCAGTCTGGCAGCTGCCTCACTTATGAATCTGCTTAAGAGACAAAGAGATGCATTTGGTTTGTCATTGTTCGATAACAACTTAAACATCCATACCAAAGCCAAATCATCCACGACCCATTACAGGCTCTTGCTTACCTATTTGGACAACTTGATTCAAAACGATATAGATAATAAGACAACCTCTGTAGCTCAGACCCTTCACAATATTGCAGATAACATACATAAGAGGTCTATGGTTATTATATTCAGTGACATGCTAGATAGAACAGATGACATGGATAATATTTTCTCAGCTTTACAGCATCTCAAGTATAATAAACATGAGGTCGTTTTATTTCATGTTATAGATAAGAAATATGAGGAGGACTTTGAGTTTGAAAACAGGCCACATGAATTCATAGACTTGGAGTCAGGAGAAAGAGTGAAACTGCAGTCCAATCAAGTCCGTGAATTCTATCAAGAAAAAACAAAGGCTTTTAAAGAGTCACTCAAAATGAAATGCCTACAATTTAAGATAGATTTTGTAGAGACAGATATTAGAAAAGGGTTTGTTCCTATACTAGAGACCTACCTTGTTAAGAGAAAGAAAATGTCTGTATAGGCAGAAAATCTAATTTACATATTAGAAGCACAATGAAGATAAATCGCGCACCACTAAAGATTTCACAACTAGAGACGTCACCGCCAAAAAGCTTAGACAAGAAAACGATTAGGAAAGAGACGGATAAAATGGCAAAGGAGATAGGGGAACTTGTCACTAAGATGTATGCCAACAAAAAACATTCATTGCTCGTTGTCCTGCAGGGTATGGATAGCAGTGGCAAGGATGGCGTTTCTCGCAGTGTATTTTGTTATACGTCTCCTACAATGGTTTCTGCTTTTGGCTTTACAAAACCAAGTGATGAAGAGTTCGCTCATGATTTTCTTTGGAGAGCTCATAAGCAAACGCCTGCAAAAGGAGAAGTCAAGATTTTTGTAAGATCACATTATGAGGATGTACTTATACAGCGAGTGCATAAGTGGATAAATAAAAAGAAAATCGATAACAGATTCGATGCCATTAATGCTTGGGAGAGATTATTGCAGGACGATAACGACACCATAGTCATGAAGTTCTTTCTCAATCTCAGTAAGGCAAGACAGAAGGAGAAGCTTACCGAACGTATAGAAGTGCCTGAAAAGAACTACAAGCATAACGATGGTGATTGGGAAGAGAGAAAACATTGGACTAAGTATATGAGGGCCTATGAAGATGTACTCAATAGGTCAGATATTCCTTGGTATATAGTGCCGGCAGATTCAAGATGGTACAGAAACTACTTTGTGGCAAAGGAGGTCTTAAAGAAATTAAAATCTCTTAAAGAGTCCTTCCCTCTCTTGCCAGAACCTCCTCAGATAGATATTGTTCGTGGCTGATCTCCCTCCTACTCTAGAAAAGGTTCGATTAGATAAATGGATGTGGTCCGTCAGGATATTCAAGTCTAGATCTAAGTCTACAAATGCTTGTAAGAATGGAAGAGTAAGAATGGGAGAGCAAATAATGAAGGCTTCCAGTACGCTTAGAATTGGCGATATAATCAATATAAGGAAAGATGGATTCAACCTTACTTTTCAAGCGAAAACCCTAATCAATAAAAGAGTATCAGCCACTCTGGCGCAGCCTTGTTATGAGAATCTTACGCCAGAAGAAGAACTCAATAAATTTAAGGACTGGTTTATAGGCAAAGCACCAGCTGAGCGGCGAGAGAGAGGAAGTGGAAGACCAACTAAACGAGAAAGACGTGAGATAGATGATTATAAGGACGAGTTTTTCTTAGATAGCTGGTTTGATGAATAACTATTCTGGGCATGGCCATTGCCAATCTGTTACTGGACTTCCTGTCCCACTTAGACTATAATGCCACCATTCGCTTTTTATAGATTTGAATCCAGCAGCCTCCATTGTTGACTTTAGAAGGGCACGATTGATGAGAATTTCTTTAGGCAAAGAAAAGTTGTCGTGTCTTGAGACGGAGCCAAAAGCATCAAAGTCAGAACCCATATCCAGTTCATTGTCATCTTTATCTACGAGAGTGACATCTACGGCCGCTCCCCTATTGTGCATGGATCCCTTTTTAGGATTGGCAACGTAGGTTTCATCGGGGACTATATCCCATAACTTCTGTTGAGCACCAAGTGGTCGGTAGCAATCGAAGAGCTTCATTTTTAATCCTTTAGAATCTATAAGCTGTTGATTTATAAGTAAAAATTTCTGAGCGACAGGCCGTCTTAGAAAACAGCGGCTGCAAGGATATATTTGAGTCTGAGTGAAGTTATGCGTAGTGGCGTATCGTAGGTCTAGCATCACTGAGTCAGCAAATGTTATCTCAGTCCATATGAGAGAATCATAATCTACTTCCTTCGGTGAATGAAATATTGAATCAGTATGAGATTCTATGAGAGAATCAGCTTGCCTAATCAAAGCCTGAGTTGTTCTAGGCGGTTTGTCAGCCTTACAGCTTAACAATAACAGGAGAAGTAGAAATGGTATTAGCTTAGGCAAACGAAGGTGAAACTTTCAAATCTTTACTTGATTGCTTATAAATATAGAAGCCTTCACTTGTTTTCTTGCCAAGTTTATTAGCCGTAACCATATTGACTAAGAGCGGACAAGGGGCATATTTAGGATTACCAAAGCCATCGTGTAGTACATGCAGTATAGACAGGCAAACATCTAGACCTATAAAATCCGCAAGTTGGAGTGGTCCCATAGGGTGAGACATACCTAGCTTCATAATGGAGTCTATCTCTTCCACGCCGGCAACACCTTCATAGACAGAATATATGGCCTCATTTATCATTGGCATTAAAATCCTATTGGCGATGAAACCAGGATAATCATTCACTTCAACTGGAATCTTGTCCAATTTCTTGGAGAGTTCGAAAATGGTTGTAGTTGTTGCATCTGAAGTCGCATATCCATTGATGACTTCAACCAGTTTCATAACGGGCACTGGATTCATGAAATGCATGCCTATGACTTTGTCTGGGCGATTTGTTACAGAAGCAATTTTAGTTATTGATATCGAAGAGGTATTACTGGCCAGAATACAATCCTTCGGGGCGAACTTGTCAAGTGATTTGAATATTTTAAGTTTTATATCGAGATTTTCAGATGCGGCCTCTATTACTAAATCAGCATCTTTAATAGCATGTTCTACTTGAGTGTAGGTTGTTATATTAGCAATAGTTTCTTGCTTAGTAGACTCTTTGATTTTTTCCTTTGCAACCATTCTCCATAGATTCTTACCTATAGTTTCTAGCGCTTTTTCTAATCTTTCGTCAGAAACATCTACAAGAGAAACTTTAAATCCATGCATAGCAAATACGTGTGCTATCCCATTCCCCATTGTGCCTGCGCCTATTACTGCTATTTTCTCCATGATAAGATTGATTGCAACCCAATTTTTGGGCCTTATTTTAATTTTTGACTAAAATAGATAATACTTTCATGCCGATGAAATTAATTGTTGAAAGTGGGTCTACAAAGTCCAAATGGATCTTGTTAGATAACAGGAAGGTTATAGATGAGCAACTATTGCCAGGGATTAATGCAACATCTAATCCCAAAAGTGTAGCTCTTGTATCAGAGTATAACCAATTGAAAACAGCCCAAATAGAAGAGATATACTTCTATGGAGCAGGGGTATCTAGTGATGATGCACGAGCCAAGCTGCTACAATCATTACAAGCTAAATTTGGTGAGGTCAAAATAGAGATGCTTCATGATATTTTGGCCGCAGCCCGTGCCATGTCAGACGGTAATCGTTCTATCACTTCAATCTTAGGTACAGGGACTAATACAGTAGTCTTCGATGGAAGTAAAATAGTAGACTCCAGAAAAGCACTAGGATTTTTAATGGCTGATTTTGGTTCTGGATTTCATATAGGTAAGATTCTTATTTGGAAGTATTACAACTATCTTATGAATTCAGAAGATGCGGCACTTTTTATGAAAAGATATATCTCTGAGGGTAAGGATTTCATCTATTCTCTTTATACTAGTGATAAGCCTAATTTTGAAATAGCTTCTTTATCTAGATTTTTGGAATCATGCAGTTCAGGCCTTAAAAGTAAGGTATTAGATGAAGCTTTCACCTCATTTGTAATACATCAGATTAGACCTCTCAAAGGCCATGAGGACTTACCCTTACATTTTGTAGGAAGTATAAGTGAAGTATTTAAGGACGAATTACAAAGTGTCCTCAAGAGAGAAGGATTGAAATTAGGGAACATTAACGGTGATCCGTCACCTGGTCTCATAGCTTATCATAGTAAGTAATTAGAAACTAAGAAGTTAAGGATACAAGGATAAAAGGACTAATATTTTTTACTGAATAGACCATTTAAGCTACACGATTTTTATTGATGGATAGTTGATTGGACGG
>CAZQDZ010000063.1:9018-17295 GCA_964591455.1 uncultured Saprospiraceae bacterium | reverse complement strand
TTAATTATCTATTTATTTGAACATAGCCACTAAACTCTCTACCTTCTCCTGTATCGAGTAGATAAAAATATGTTCCGTCTGGCAAGGGGCTTCCCTTCCAGGTGCCATCCCAACCATTATCATTAGAATAACCTTCTTTATAGAACACTTGGTTACCCCATCTATTGAAAATAATTAGTGTATTGTTTGCAAATGATTCAATACCAGTTATCACAAAAGAATCATTGATATAATCACCATTTGGTGAGAAGCCATTGAAAATTGTAAGATCTTCACATAAGATATCTAAGTATACCGTAGCAGTAGCAGTACCAAATTGACCAACAATTATATATGTAAACGAATCTACTTCTCCGCAGAAATCTAAGTCTGGGATATAGTCAATCGTTAAATCATCATTAAGAACCACAGTACCATAGTTCGGGCTTGAAACTATAATTAAACTATCGGTATTAATATCAAATGTATCATTTACCGTGATATCAAAATTGAATACTTGCCAATTGATCAAAGTAATAGTATCATCATCCATGGCAATTGGTGGCGCAGTACCGCCTTCCGTAACAACTACAGAGAAAATTACTAGCGTATCACAGACTTCATTCTCATCACAATAAACAAAGCACCCAATATCATCTCCTAAGAACTCAGCAGTGATGTTGATACAATCTTCGTTGATGTCATAATTAACCACCTCCGTAGATATATCTTCACAGTAATTCATAATAGAAACAAGCTCGGAACTCAACTCACTGACATCTACACAAATAGTTGTATCCATACCTAATTCTAAAAATACATCTATCGTATCTGGAGTTATTTCCGCATCAATACACTCTACAAAGATGTTTATAGAATCTGCGCAACCCGTAAAATTATTTACTACGGTGATCATATGCTCTCCAGGAAGTAGTTCTAATGCTACTGCCAGAGGAACATAATTACTATTTAGGGCAAGAATTCCGAACTGGCCGCTTGATACTTGAGAAATGATTAAATTAGCGTAACTATTCATTGAAATACCTCCTGAGATGGAAAGATTTTCTTCATCCAAAGTCCAGTTTCCAACAGGATCCCATTCATTCAGTAAATCGATAAGTTCTACAAGCGTTTCAAATTCTCCGCTAAACAGTTCATCATTCACCATCCATCCATCTACGGTGTATGGTCCAAATAATCCTAGGTCAGGTATAGAGAAATATGTATATACAAAAGTAGAGTCATAATTACAACCTATCGTTCTGTCAAACTCAACATTATTATCTAAGTAAAGGAAGCTATCCAAAGAAGAGAATGGAATATCCAAGCAATAGTTTGTCAATGAACCGCAATCAGTAGATGTGATTGTCAATGACTCTTCTGTAAATAAATCAAAGCCATTAATACATTCTTCTAAAGATACACAATTTGAAAGTTCTATACCATTAATCTCTAAGTTACATCCAAGAGCATCAGTGATGGTAGCATTATACAATGCTCCTGATAAGTCATTTCTGAAGAATTCGTGCTCATCAACGCTAGTCAAATCAGACCATAAAATTGTATATGGAGCGGTTCCACCACTTGTCTCTAAATTAATTGAGCCCATATCACCTGTACAATCAATAACTTCTAAGACTACTTCTAACTGTGTTGGTGCTGCAATTTCAAAACAAGCCATACCTGCAATGCAATCCTCATTATCTCTAATAAGTGCGCAATATGAACCTTGTTCAAGTTCACCATTGGTATATCTATTTCCATCTATATCTTCAATATAAACTGTATGTTCTCCGTCTACAGTTAAGAGTGGATTAGTTGTAAATTCGACACCACCATTATTGTTACCATGACAGGTAACATTCTGGATAGAATCAATTGTTATTGCCACTTCATCAACAATATTTCCAAGTACGAAGTTAATTGTATCTAAACATCCTTCGGTATTTGTTAAATAAACTTCATAAATACCTGCCGTTAAATTCGTACGCGAATCACCAACAAATCCATCTGACCATACAATTTGAGATGCTAAGACATCCAAGGCAGATATAAATACCTCTCCAGTTGCGTCCCCACAAATAGATTCACTTACTATTTGGACTTCACTATCTATACCTCCTACATGAGGAACAACTATAGTCATATAAGTAGAGCAATTAGGACCTGACGGATCTGATACAATAATATTATATTCGCCAGCGCCTAAACTATCACGGTTTTCAGTAACTACTCCATCCTCAACCCAGAGGTAACTAAGGTTCGATGGACTTATCACTACTGAACCATCGTTTAATCCACAGTTTGCTGGAGATATATCAATATTTTCAAATTCAACCGTATCAATATTGTCTACTACAAATTCTTCAATAATTGAGCAAGAAGAGTCTAAAACATTCGTAATAGTTACTGTGTAGAATCCTGCACTTAAGTCTTGCAACTCATTTTGGTTTGCGCCAAAGTTGCCATTATGATCACTCCAGATGAAGGTATACTGGCTTGCATTGTTTTCTAAAGTTATGTTTATAGATCCATCATTTTCTTCACACATCGTAGATATAGTCACCACGTCCATTATTACTGGCTCTTCACAGTTATCTTGGCCACAATCTATTGTCTGTCCAATGGTAATCGTAATTACATCTTCACATGTAGTCCCATCAGAAATGGTCACTTCATATACTCCATTTTCTAAGTCTTCTCTTGCAGAAGCATTAGTCAAGTCAGGCCAAATATATTCATAAGTACTAGGCGTTAAAACTGCTACTCCATTTGCTTCATTACAGGTCTCGTCTTCTAACAAGCTAATTTCAGCCTGAATGTTACAACCACAGTCTTCAACAAGAACACTAATTTGCTTTTGTAAAGTGCAACTAGTATTTGTATTTACAATTACAACATAATCCCCACTCATCTCAGGAGTCGCATTTAGAATAATTGGAAATTGTTCATTTGAAGCATAATTATTGGGGCCAGACCATACAAAATTAAATCCTCTATTCACTCCTAATTCAATAGAATCTCCAGCGCATATGATAATATCCTCTACAACTGAAACATCCTCCCCTTCTAAGATTTCAACACCTATCAACTCAGTACCCTCACATCCAGCAAAGGTGCGTACTGTCACTTCATAGAAATGCATCCCTGTTGCTAATTCAATATTATTAATCACAGGATTTTGATCAGTAGAAACGAATCCATTAGGGCCCGTCCATGCATATTGACTACCTCCATCAGCAAATAACTCTAGTGTACTCCCTTCACATAAAGGGCCATTATAACTTGTATTTATTTCAAGTTCATTTGTTACGTCAACATTAGTATCTAATACAATTTCACATCCAGAAGCTGTAGTAACTGTTACTGAATATTTACCATTTTGTAGCTCATTAAAGTCAGGTATAAGGATTTGACTGTTTATATCTGAAAAACCACTTGGTCCGTCCCAAATATATGTAGCTCCACCAACTACTTCCAATATTAAAGTGTCTCCATCACAAGAAGGCATATTGGTAAGCAAATTCACCTCTTCAATTTCACCAACTTCAATTTCAATACTAGCAGTTGATTCACAAATTCCATCATTTACAAACACTGTTAAGCTATAAGAACCGGCATTGTCTGCACTATAGGTAACAACATTAGATTCAGGGTTTAAAATTTCTCCTCCATCACTAGTCCAAACTATAGAAAATGATGTGTCTATTGGACTTACTTCTAAGGAAATGAATTCATCAGTACATATATTAGTTCTTTCTGTGATAATATCCACCTCGAATCCATTCATTACAGTAATAAGCTGAGTAACATTACTAGTATTATCACATGCATCAGATACGCTATATACGCGTGTGATTTCATAATTACAACCGCTAGTTGAAGTTTCGCTCACTTCCACAGTAGGCATTACATCACAAACGTCAAAACTTAAAATTTCTACAGGCGTTGGTATCTCTTCTCCTAGAGCGATGTCTACTGTAATATCCGCAGGAGTCGAAATTATAACTGGGGCTGTAACATCTCTTACTAAGACCTCCTGTGTAGCAATAGAAATATTACCGCAAGCATCTTCAGCCCTCCATGATCTTTGTATAATAAATTCATTGGGACACGAACCATCTATTCTTTTTTCATTGAATTCAAATCTTATATCTGAATCACAATTATCAATTACATTTGGCGCTGGCAATTCTGGAAGTGCACCACAATCAATAGTTAAATCATCAGGGACATTCATAAATACGGGACCCTCATTATCTCCAACTAGTATTCTTTGGGTACTTATCGTTTCATTACCACAGGCATCTGTAGCGCTCCATGTTCTTATCGTTTCGAAGCTTCCTGGACATGATCCTGGAATCGTATTTTCTGCGAATTGGATAAATACGTTTGGATCACAATTATCTGTCGCTATTACATCCGGTATCGTGGAATCAAAATCACCTGAGCATGACTCTATAACATCTGCTGGTACTCCCGTAATTATTGGAGCAACATTATCTTCAATTGTTATTGTTTGAGATTGCTCTACAATATTACCACATGGGTCAATCGCAGACCATGTTCTTACCAGTTGGTAGGTATAGGGGCAATCTCCTCCTAGTTGATTTTCAAAAAAGTCAACAGAGATATTAGGGTCACAATTATCCGAGGCAGTTACGCTTCCAATATTAGAAATATTTTCTTCACAGCTTACCGTTATATCTGCTGGCACTCCTGATAATATTGGCAATTCACCATCTCCTCCTACTGTAATTGTTTGAGTCACTACACTAGAATTTCCACAATCATCTGTTGCGGTCCAGGTTCTTGTTATTTCATACGAATCTGTACAATCAAATCCTGGTAATGTATTCACTTCTTCAAACACTAAATCGACATCTCCATCGCAATTATCAAAAACCGAAACAGCCGCAGGAGCAGGTGGCAATTGCCCACAGTCTACAATAAGATCTGCTGGAGCATTTATTATAGTTGGTTCGGTTACATCTTGTACAAAAATATTCTGCGAAGCAGACACTTCATTTCCACATGCATCTGTAGCAGTCCATGTCCTAATCCTTGTAAACGATTGAGGACAATTTCCTGGAATTACTTCTTCTGTTAGATCAATTATTACATTCGTATCACAATTATCGGTTACAGTAACAGGGTTTCCTAACTCTGAAACTGCATTACATTCAAATGTTAAGTCCACTGGCACTCCTGCTAGTACCGGAGCTTGATCATCTCCAACAACTGTGATTACCTGTTCCGAACGTGAACTGTTTCCACAGTTATCTGTCGCCACCCAGACTCGAGTTATTGTATATGAATCCATACAAGATACCGTAGCAAGGGTACTCGTTTCATTAAAGTCAACATCTACATTAGCATCGCAATTATCAGTTGCAAGTACTATTGCTGCAGGTCCTGGTAATTCACCACAGCTTATTGTTTCATCAGTTGGTATATTGGACATTAGTGGTGGGGTCGTGTCTTCAACAATTATGGTCTGCATAGCCACTGTTGAATTTCCGCAATCATCTATGGCTGTCCAACTTCTTTCTATTGTGAAAGTATTTTCACAGGATGACGGAACTGTTACTTCTTCATATACTATATCAACATTTAAATCGCAATTATCTGTAGCATGAACTGGATCTGTTAACGGCGGTAATGCGCTGCATTCAAATGTTATGTCCACTGGCACTCCTGCTAGTACTGGAGATTGATCATCTCCAACAACTGTGATTACCTGTTCCGAACGTGAACTGTTTCCACAGTTATCTGTCGCCACCCAGACTCGAGTTATTGTATATGAATCCATACAAGATACCGTAGCAAGGGTACTCGTTTCATTAAAGTCAACATCTACATTAGCATCGCAATTATCAGTTGCAAGTACTATTGCTGCAGGTCCTGGTAATTCACCACAGCTTATTGTTTCATCAGTTGGTATATTGGACATTAGTGGTGGGGTCGTGTCTTCAACAATTATGGTCTGCATAGCCACTGTTGAATTTCCGCAATCATCTATGGCTGTCCAACTTCTTTCTATTGTGAAAGTATTTTCACAGGATGACGGAACTGTTACTTCTTCATATACTATATCAACATTTAAATCGCAATTATCTGTAGCATGAACTGGATCTGTTAACGGCGGTAATGCGCTGCATTCGAAAGTTACATCTATTGGAACATTCGCTAAAATAGGTGGCACAGGATCTCCTCCTACCGTTATTGTTTGAACCGCTACGCTAGAATTTCCACAATCATCAGTAGCTGTCCAGGTTCTAGTTATTTCATACGAATCTGTACAATCAAATCCAGGGAGCGTATTTACTTCTAAGAAGACTATATCAACATTTGCATCACAATTATCTATTGCTAAAATAGTGATTGGATCTGGCGGCAATTGTCCACAATCTATAACAACATCCGATGGAGCATTAATAATACTCGGATTGGTAACATCTTGAACAAAAATATTCTGTGATGCAGATACTTCATTTCCACATGCATCTATGGCCGTCCAAGTTCTAATTCTTGTAAAGGAATGAGGACATGTACCAGGAATAGTTTCTTCCATCAATGTAACCACAACATTCGGGTCACAATTATCCGTTACGGAAACAGGGTTACCTAATTCAGGAACTGAACTACATTCGAAAGTCATATCCAATGGAACATTGGCTAGTATTGGAGCTGTATTATCAGACACATTTATCCTTTGTAATACCGAATTGCTATTCCCACAAGCATCTATGGCTAAGAATGTTCTCTCTATCGTGTATTCTCCTGGACAAGTTCCTGGAATCGTATTATCTGTATGCAAAACTGATAGTGCGTTATCACAATTATCACTTACATCTGGTAAGTCTACAGAAGGCAAGTTATCACACTCTACATCTACATCAGCTGGTACATTACTAAAGTCTGGTTCACTTGTATCTTCTATTATAAAATTAGCGGTTGTTTGGTCGGTATTTCCGCATTGATCAATGGCTGTAAATACAACAGTAATAGAGCCCGACTCTCCACAATCTTCACTGATTGGCCCAGCATCATTACTCCAACTTATTGTACCACAATCTTCACTAGCTGAAGCGTTTGCATTATTTGATACCCAAGTATTATATTCCGCTAAGTTTCCTGTACCATCACATTCGACCGTACGGTCTACCGCTGGTACATCTATTAGTGGTGATGTGGTATCCTGTATGATAAAGTTCGCTGTAGTAACACTACTATTGTCACATGCATCTGTAACTGTAAACGTCACTGAGGTACTTCCTGCCAGTCCACAATTTGATACAAATGAACCTTCAACATATGTCCAGGTCATCGCTCCACATGCATCTGTAGCTATAGCATTTCCATTTGCAGTCAACCAAGTTTGGTATTCAGCTATATTGCCTGCTCCATCGCATTCTACTGTTTCATCTGATGCTAGGATATCTATACTTGGGGGCGTTACATCTTGCGTTATAAAATTCGCGGTGGTCACATTTGTATTACTGCAATCATCAGTTGCCGTAAAGGTCACTTCTTGAGTGGTTCCCAATCCGCATCCGGCAGTTACTGGACCTAATACGTATGACCAACTTACACCTCCACAATCATCAGATGACATTGCATTCCCATTTGCAGTCAACCAAGCCGTTAAGGCTGCTGTATTTCCTGCCCCATCACACTCTACTACTTCATCTGCAGCTGGTATTTCTATTCCTGGTTCTTCTGTATCTTCTATTATAAAGTCTGCCGTTGTGATGCTGGTATTACCGCAATCATCTGTAGCTGTAAAATCTATACTTACAAAGCCAGTCGCTCCACATTCATCACTAAACGTTCCTGTTCCAAATGACCATGTAACTGCCCCACATTCATCCGTAGCCTCTGCACCTGCAAAATTGGCTAACCAAGCTTGGTATTGCGCTATATTACCCATCCCATCACACTCTACCGTTTGTGGAATAGCTTCTATTGTTATAGTTGGCGATACATCATCTATTACCGTAAAGGTTGCTGATGCTTGATCTGTGTTTCCGCATTCATCGATCGCAGTAAATGTTACATCTACTGAACCTGTTGCTCCACATTCATCACTTAGTGGTACTGCATTATGCGACCAAATTACATCACCACAGTCTTCTGATGCACTTGCCCCACCATTGTTTGTTAACCAAGTATTTAATGATGATGTATTTCCAGCTCCATCACATTGTACTATTTCATCTACTGGATCTACGTCTATTAAAGGTGATGTCGTATCTTGGATAATAAAGCTTCCTGTGCTTTGACTTGAATTACCGC
>CAZQDZ010000063.1:2203-8918 GCA_964591455.1 uncultured Saprospiraceae bacterium | reverse complement strand
CAGTATTGCCGCCGCCATCGCATTGTACTGTTGTATCTTGCGCCATTATATCTATCAATGGTGATGTCGTATCTTGGATAATAAAGCTTCCTGTGCTTTGACTTGAATTACCGCACTCATCTGACACCGTGAAAGTAACACTTCGCTCTCCTGCTAAACCACAACTGCTCTCAAAAACACCTTCAACATAAGTCCAAGTTAATACTCCGCAATCATCACTTGCTTCCGCTCCTCCATTATTTGATAGCCAACTATTATACTCTCCGATATTTCCTAAACCATCACATTCTACTATCTCATTTATCACTTCGGTATCTACGCTTGGGACTGTATTATCTTCTATAATAAAGTTAGCTTCTGTAATTTCACTATTACCACAAGCGTCACTCACGGTAAATCTATACTCTTGTATATTGCCTTGACCACAAGTCGAAGTAGTAGATAACAAGTCATTTGTCCAGCTCACATTACTACATATATCGGTCGCAACTGCTCCTCCATTATTCGCTAACCATGTTGATAATTCTGCTGTGTTTCCAATTCCATCACATTCTACTATGTTGTCCGTTGCAGGCGTATCTATACTCGGCGGTGTGGTGTCTTCTATTATAAAATCTGCACTGGTCACTATGCTATTGCCGCAATCATCAGTGGCTATAAAGTCTACACTAACAAACCCTGTAGCTCCGCATTCATCGCTCAATACTCCTCCACTATTTGTCCAGGTAACTACACTGCAATCATCACTTGCTTCCGCTCCCCCATTGTTTGCTAACCAGCCTTGGTATTCTGATACATTGCCTGAGCCATCACACTCAACAGTTTCATTCTGCGCAAAAACATCAAGCGTCGGTGGGGTATTGTCTTCTATCGTAAAGATTGCAGATGTCTGCGCCGTATTACCACATTGATCTACAACCGTAAATGTTACTGTACTACTTCCTGTTTCACCACACTCATCACTTATTACTCCTCCATTATGTGACCAAGACACCGTACCACAATCTTCGCTTGCAGAAGCTCCAGCATTATTTATCAGCCAATCGGTATAGGCTGCAGTATTGCCGCCGCCATCGCATTGTACTGTTGTATCTTGCGCCATTATATCTATTAATGGTGATGTCGTATCTTCTATTATAAATAAGGCTGTTGTACTGCTTGAATTACCACATTCATCTGTGGCAATAAAAGAAACGGTAGTTGAACCTGATAATCCACAATCAGGTTCGAAATTTCCTATTATTGTATTCCAAGTTATGCTTCCACATGCATCCGTCGCTGTAGCCCCTCCATTGTCATTTAACCATATATTGAATGCACTTGAATTTCCTGACCCATCGCACTCTACTATCTCATTTGATACTGTAGTTGTTATTATCGGTGCATCAGAGTCGACCTTAAAGATCAATTGGTTTTGAGTGCGAACATTTCCACAAGCATCAGTCAAACTCCAAATTCTAGTTATAATACTTGATCCTTCACATGGATTATTATCTGATACTGTATCCATAAATGTTGCTTCTCCGATATCAGTATCACAATTATCAGATTCATCTGTCACTTCGCCTGTCAAAAGAAAATTATTTTCATTAGCTTGACAATCAATAGTTACATCTATTGGCACAGTGAAACTTGGTTGTATAAAATCCTCTATAGTAATAGTTTGAATTACCTCCGAAGTATTTCCGCATACATCAGAAGCTATCCAAGTTCTTGTTATTTGGTAATCATATTGACCACAAGTATTAGAAGACTGATTGTCACTTTCATCAAAATTGATACTAGGAGTACCACAGTCATCTATAGCAATCACAGTAGGCACTATAGGAATATTTTCAGAGCACGAAATAGTTAAATCAACAGGTATGGTTCCCGCAACAAACGAAGGTATACCCGTATTACAATCTTCACAATCAAAACAATCCGTCAGACCATCCCCATCGTTATCGATCCCATCATTACAAATTTCTATAAATTCGACTAAAGTAACTCCATTAAATTCAGAGCTATTATTTCTAAAATCTGTAGAAGTGGCGGTCAATCCATCACCGAACTGTAACCCTAAACCCGTAGTATCTAATACAAACTCGAATTGGTTCTGCGTTCGATTAAATACACTTCCAGTCCCGTCATCAAGATAGGTATTAATTGAGGAGTCGAGGTCAGAAGTACTTCCTTCAAAAACTGTAAATAAATAATCTATACCTTCACCAAAACTAGTACTATATGAAAATGGTAGTGGCACTGGATTAACATCTCCATCATAAATAAAAACCTCTATTTCAGTACCACTGGGAGCAAATCCATTTACTACAAGAGAATCGCCAATTATCTTTGCCGATTGAAATACAGGGAAGTTTAATAAATCATTTTCGCCAGCATCTGTATCATTTGTATCATTAATAGTTACTAAATCGCCACCTAAATCAATGCCTAAACCTCCATTATTCCCAAATTTATTTCTACTAATTCTGGCTTGAGAAACTAGTCCGCGTGCAACTAGTCCAGAACTACTATTAAATAAAATACTATTTCCAACTTCATCACTTTGAGTGTTACTCATTGATGAATCATATCCTATAGTAGTATTTAAAGAATTGTCAGTTATGAAGATTCCCCTACTAGAATTTCCGAGTGAGGTCGTTCCGTCTGCCCCCACGCCTATGTTATTCCCTGCTATAATAGTATTATTTGCATTTGCAATCCTAATTCCATCTGACCCATTAGCGGAAATAACATTTCCTTCGACCAAATCATTTATTCCATCTCCATTGGTCCCAATTAATATTCCGTCAAAATTAATATCAATCCCTAAGGTAGAATTTGGGAGTGCAACATTTCCAGTCGCATTAAGCCCAATATAATTCCCTGATACTTTATTAGAAACTCCAGAAGCATTAGCAAAAAAACGAATACCAGCTTCGTTTCCTGAAATTATATTTCTTTCCTCTACATCTAAAATTCCATTTGAATTCGTTCCAATTATATTATTATTATTTACACCAGTAAATTGGATTCCATACCCATTATTTTTAATTGAGAACATAGCGTTTACATCTGTACCGATATAGTTACCTGCTACAATCTGACTATTGGAATTCAGTAATCTAACACCATCGTTTCCGTTTCCAGAAATAATATTTCTAAAATGATCCGCATTTGTATTTGGCAACCCTTCCTTTAATCCAACAGTATTTGGGCCGTTGCTATCTCTAAGTAATATTCCATTGAATCGACTACCAAAATCTAAAGAACCAGTTCTATCTACTCCAATATAGTTTCCTGCAATTAATATTTCCGAACAGTTTCTTAGAATCACCCCGTTTCCACTATTAGAAACCACATTCCCTTCATTAAGGTCATTAATAAAATCTCCATTCATACCAATAAAAGAATTGGAAATATTTCTAAATTCAATTGCTGAAGCTGTATTTGCCCCAATGGAAACACCATCAGATTCTGTACCAATAAAATTTCCCCAAATAAAATTATTGCTTGAATTAGTCAAATTTGAAAAGACAGCTCTTCGACATGAATAAATGGCAAGGCCGGATATCTGCACATCACTTGATCTAATTTGAATTCCATCACGTGATGTAGAATTACCTCTCAACTCAATATTTAAACGTCGTGTATTAATTGAGCCTTGCACAGAACCAACTTGTGTATAACCAGATATATGTGTGTGTTCATCTTCTATAGGCTCCAGATTTGAAGTCAACAAAATGCTATGTACCTGATTATTAGGTATCATAAATATAGACGTTTCCCACTCCTCTTCCTTCTTAAATAAAACTCCACCAGTCGGGCTATCTTCTTGATCTAAGTCAGCATTGTCAAGATCATTACTATTAAGTATAAATTGATTAAGAGAGCCTTGTCCATCATTATTAGTATTGACGATTACATCGAAGTTAAAACCAAAATCAACTCCAACAATATCATTTAATCCTAATGATATTCTGGATAACGATTTTACCTCTTGGCTAGTATTATTTAAACCAATTAAATCAATTCCAGAAGTCAATGTGTTTTGGTCCGCATCCTCAAGATCAGGACGTATACCTCCTACTTCGTTTATAAAGGCATTTATACCATCTGAACGGTATGTCTGAACAGGAATAATCTCTTCACCAGAATTTTGACTAGCACGATTAGAAGAAACCGTTTTATTTACAACTCTTATCGTATAATCACCAGGTAAAGCTGCAAATCTAAAATCCCCATTAATATCTGTTTGTTCAATTTGAATCAAACTGTCAAACATATTATACAATTCAACACTAACATTTTCAACACCAATTTCACCAGATAACCAACCACTATTTTGTGCCGATATATTAGCAGTTTGATAAGTTCTTCCAACTCCTCCTCCAAAATTTATATCTTCAAAAACAGTCCCGCTTATTTGAGAGCAATCCACAATACCATCAGCATCATTATCAATGCCATCACCACATACTTCCTCTAAACAAGGACCAACTAAAGGGTTTTGCCAATTATATTGAACAGGAGGATCATATGGAACACCAAGTACTAATCCATTTGAATCAACCACAGGTGTTCCCGTACCTGCTATACCATCATTTTCAGAATCTAGTATACCTTGTTCTTCTGTATCAAGACAACCATCTCCATCTGAATCTAATTCATAAGCATCAAAAATTGGATCAAAAACGATCTCACTATTTTTAATAAAATAATTAATTTCACCACTTTCTGGTAAGGTCTCAATTAAATTGAACAAACCATTTTCTCCGAAAGCATCCTCAGGCCCATCTAAAACACCATCAAGATTAGCGTCCAATGAATTATGCCCTGCTTCATGCAAATCAAAAATACCATCATTATCGGAATCCAAGTCTAGATGATTTAAAATACCATCACCGTCTGTATCACTTGTAAGTAAACATCTTGAAACATTGATTACAAAATCATCAAAAAACGCTTGAACTGTGCTTGATGTGGTTTTATTATAAAAATAAACTCTAAATGTATAGCTTGTGTTCGGAATCAAGGTGTAAAAATTATCTTCGATATCTATTAAAACATTTTCAAAAGTTGCAGGCAAAGTGGTATCAATATTAAAATTATCTACTAACACATCTACAGTAGCAAAATTGTCAGTTGATACCAATATAGAAATATCATAACCATAATTTTCTGGAACCGAAAAGGAAGGCGCACCGTGTTTTGTAATTCTGAAATTGTTGAAGAAATAATTTGCAAAACTAGGTTGAGTACTTATCGTGTATTCCAAGTAATCATCATTTAATATTGCTTGATTCAAACTACCTTGTTCAACTTCATTCAAAGCAATCTGAGATGCCAAAAACTCTACATCTAGACCCGAGCCAAAAACAATATCGTTAGCTGAACTGATTACGCTTGGGTTAGCAACAACCCCTATTTCTCTTGGAAGGACATTGTGATTCCAAAATGCTGCAGCATCAAATATTGTTTCACATACACTTTCCCTTAAGTCTGGTATCCCATCATTATCATCATCCAAATCACAAAAATCATTTACACCGTCTCCATCTGTATCTTCACAACCACTATGGCAATCAAAACAAAACGGGTCTTCACAATCTACATATCCATTAAAGTCATTATCAAGGCCGTCACCACAAATTTCCAATCTAAAACAACTTCCAAGCCTGTCAAAATTATCTCCATCTATGTTAAAGCCAGCTCTTCCAGTGCTAGTGCTCCTCAATTGTATTCCTCCAAAACGCAGGGTAAATTCACTTTCATTAACGAATAAAAACTTAATTGCTCCTTGGGGGTTGGAGGCACTTACATTTCTTGTACCTGAACCTGTCAAAAATTGGTCTTGAACTGTAATATTTACCGTACTTGGATCATTCAAGGTATATGAATCTAGATTATCAATTAATGCACCTGTAAATTCTTGCCTGGAAGATGATATTAAATCAAGGTCTGCAATCTCAATTTCAAAAGATGCATCAATAGGAATCATAGTTCCCGCCTCGACAAGTTGAAAGTGAATATCTGCATAATATTCTGTTCCAATCATTATCCTCACTGAAGGTAATTGTACTTGACCATCATTACCAAGAGGAATGGTAGCTTGTGTATCAAGTTCTAAAATATTTTGCAATTTTACAATTGTTGAAATGATATCAATTGACTGACCGTTAAGATCTCCTACATCTGAATATAAAATTTGATCCCCTAATCCCAAACCATTTCCAGAAAGGATTGAGAATTCATCAAATGTAATTTTCAAAGGGTTAGAAAAAGCCGATGGACAATCACAATCTGAATCGAAATTATCAATGTCACCATCACCATCATCATCTATTCCATTTATACAATCTTCTATACCAGAAAGTATCAGAGCTGCATCGCGTGAACTATCAAACTGGCCTGCAACGATATTAAATACCTCAGTCTGACCACTTATTGAATTTGCGTCAGAATCATTAAAGTCATTGGAACTTGGTGCATTTTCTTGCGAAAAAGTAGTACTAGATGGAGGCAAAAATTCCAAAAAATAATCTCCAGGAGGAATATTATCAAAAATATAATATCCCGGATTTCCATTGATATCATTTCTAGTTATAGTTGACTTAAAGGTTACAGAAGGGTTTAAATTATCATATAATTTTACAGTAACATTATTTATGCCTTCCACATTCGATTCGTTTTGAATTCCATCAAAATTCAGATCATTCCATACATAGTTTCC
>CAZQDZ010000063.1:0-2103 GCA_964591455.1 uncultured Saprospiraceae bacterium | reverse complement strand
GTATCTAAAGTAATATTTGCAACTCCATCTCCATCATCTTTATAAAGTTCAACTCTAACACCATTTATACCTGGCTCTGCTGCTTGCTGTAAACCGTCTGCATTAAGATCATTCCAAATAAAATCTCCATATGAGCTTTTTGATAAATCTTGAATAGTAATACCAACTTTTAGTGGTTCAGCTGGTAAAACAAATTGACCATTGTCGACTCTCCGTCCCGTGAATCCAAATGAATTCCAAGCAATTGAATCTGGAGTTGAACCTAGAGTGGAAAAAACGTTGACTGGCACTCTCATTGGCCAAGATAATCTAAATGTATCCGTTGGTAAAAGAAGAGTGTTATTAAATTCAAATTTTAAGGATCGTACACTTGTAATGTCAGTTGGTGGAGTAGTACTCCAATTTGGTAGTTGACATCCTGTAGGGCCGTTCAAGATAAAACCCTCATTAGATCTACAGGGATTTTCTGCAGAACTATAATAGACAACTACTCCACTTGGTGCACTTACTGGTCCTACCAAATTAGGTTGCCATCTAGAGTCTCGAGAATTGGTGTTGATCACACCAATATCTCCAACTGACGGTAAAATATCAATTATGACAACACTATCTATCGGTATATTGCCCAAATTTCTAACTTCTAAAATGTAGTCTGCAATGCCGCCAGGGGTAGAATTTGCAAAATTTGGAAACTTTGTAAAGTCGTCATCTAATTGGCCTTTAACTAATTTTTGTGATTCTAAAGAAACAATACTATTCACATCTACATTTACAAATCCGCCACACAAGATTTCACTAACATCGCCATCGTCATCAAAGTCAAATATATCAGCATCTTGACTATTCCCTAAACAATCAAAATTTAATGGTGATTGCACATAGTAAGTATTAGTAAAAGCTGGAAATCCTCCAAATGTTTCATCACCTATAATAGCATCGAATAAAATAACTACTCTCCCTCCGGGTTGAATTTTTATACCGTTTGGCTCACTCCAATCAAATCTTAAAAAATCTCTACCTGTATTTTTGTAATTGCTTTCAAAATTAGTCGATGGAGCTGGATGATTTGATAAGTTACCCCAACTTGGTAAATAAACTGAACCTGGAACAAATGAGAGTCCTCGAGGAAGTAAGTCATATACAACTGGATCAATTAATGAGTCTATGACACCAAATCTATTACTAATAGACAACTGAAATGTAATGCTTTCGCCTCTATTAAGTGTACCTGCTTGTTGCTTTAGTTTAACTGGAATCAAGATTGCATTACTATTTGGAGGTAAGATTTCAATATCAAAACAATCATCTATGTGATTAACGTTCGATGAGGTTGAAGATGCATTCGCACAATTTGTAATTATACCAGGAGGAGTATTCGAGGCAACATCGAACCTTAATTCAATAGGGCTATAATCGAAAAAACCGGCAGGAATATCACCAAAACACCAACTCAATGAGGTAATAAATTCAGTATCTGGATCCGAAACCAATTCAGACACATTTATAAAATTTGTAGGATCGAAGATGCTAAATGGAGATCCGGGAACCAATCTTGGTCCATTAAGGTTTGTCGTATAATATATATCAATAATAACCGTCGAACCTCTCAATCCACCATAAAACCAACCACCAGCATTAAACTGTTTGATTATAATATTTTCAGGTATAGTATCATGAATACAAAATTCTGTTATACTTTCTGTTCCATTCACCCCTCCATTAATTCTGTAAGTCTCAGAACTACCAGGAAGTGCAGTTATTTGAGACCCTTCTTTGTTTAGTTCAGTGGAAAATATTCTATTAGTTAGCTGAATTTCTGCGCTTGAAGATTCATTTACTGTAGCCTCTCCAACTGGAGTATATGAAAAATGAGCAGTATTAACTACCATGTCACCCACATTGAATTCAGGCTCGGGGTATCTTATTGTAAATTTTGGAAATATACATGAATTTGGTTCTAGAAAAGGTCTAGTCAAAGTAACAGTATGAGATACTGGGTCATAAACACCATTTGTTCCAGAAGTAATATTAAAGGTCACAAATTCTGATCCTAATGGTAATGTATCAACTATAATGATATTTTCAAGTGTCAAGGCTCCTCTT
>CAZQDZ010000062.1:0-17915 GCA_964591455.1 uncultured Saprospiraceae bacterium | reverse complement strand
ACGCCATTTAAAACCTCCTTAGCTAAAATGGCTAAAGGCCGTCCAATCAACTACCGACCAATAAAAATAGTGTAGTCTAAATGGTCTATTCAGTAAATCCATTGTTCCCGCTAATCCTTATATTTACCCAACAACAAAAAATCAGAATCTCCGTGATAAAAACCCACCAAAAACATAAGTTCTCACTGCCAGATGATTTGACTTTTCTCAATATGGCTTATATGTCTCCACAACTCAAAGTGAGTGAGCTCGTAGGCATGGAAGGACTGACGCGAAAGAATAATCCTACCCAATTTAATAAGCAATACTTCTTTGATGATGTGGATAAGCTCAGAGCCACCTTTGGACAAGTCATCAATGCACCAGCGCATCAGATTGCCATCATACCATCAGTCTCCTATGGCATCGCTAATGTCATCAATAATATCAAGTGGAAGAAAAACGGTGACATTATTTGTCTTACGGACCAGTTTCCTAGCAACTACTATGGCTGGCAAAGAGCTGCAGCAACTGAGAATCAAAAACTGAAATTAATTGGACCATCAGAATCTGCATCGAATCGTGTTAGCTCCTGGAATCAGAATATTCTTGAAGCTATAACTTCAGACACATCAGTAGTAACCATGTCCCACGTGCACTGGGCAGATGGCAGCCTGTATGACCTTAAGGCAATAAGTCAGCACTGTCAGAAGCATGATGCCTATCTTATTATAGATGGCACCCAATCCGTCGGCGCACTACCTCTAGATATTAGAGAAATACCAATAGATGCACTTATCGTGGGTGGCTACAAGTGGCTACTAGGTCATTATGGATTGGGAGTGGCCTATTATTCTGAAAGATTTAATCAGGGTGTTCCCATAGAAGACAATTGGATAAACAGAAAAGGCAGTGATGACTTCCAAAATCTTGTCAATTATCAAGACCAATACAGAGAAGGGGCGGCAAGATATTCTGTAGGTGAGCAATCTAATTTTGTACAGGTGCCGATTCTGCAAGCGGGACTGGAACAGATACTCGAGTGGGGAGTAGGAAACATACAAGCCTATTGTACAGACTTACACAAGAACCTAATCAGAAATCTGCAAGGAACACCTTATCGTGTACCTGATGTAGGCGCTTCATCATCTCACCTTACGTCTATAAGAATAAGTGATGAACTGGATATGGAGCAAATTAAACAAACACTCACTAAAAACGATATCCACGTTTCCTATAGAGGGGATGCCATGCGGGTATCTTTATATGTTTTTAATACAGAGGCAGATGTTAGGAGGCTGGTGGGTGTGCTGAAGAACTTGGCTTAGGATAACGGCACAAAGGTACAGCGGTTCACGGTGCAAAGGTAGGCGGGTATACGTCTAGGGTTTATGGTTTGTGGTGGCTATGCTACCCCCGACCCTGAAGAGGAGTCTTCCTGTTCTCGTAAGCGTAGTTTGAGTCTAACGGTTTCTGGATAGTCGAGGTTTGTAACCTCGTATTCTATATGCTTATCATGAATAAATAATGCTCTTCTGTCTGAATCCAGATCTATAGGGTTATTGGATTTTCAGGATTGTGAGGCAAGTCTCGAACAAAAGTGATGCAGCATTTCAGTGGCATGGCGCTTGATGGCAGCCTGACGTAGAGCCTGACGACCGAAAGTGTGGATGACTGATTGTTTCTGATTCATCAGAATGGAAGCAAGTAAACCTAGCTTTCAAGTGAAGGAACCTCAACATCAGTTGAGGGTGGGTAGGTATTAGGCACAGTGTCTAGCATTCGGTCGTCTAGATTTTTTGTGAGCTTTTTTTGCAATGAAAAAAGTGACTCTCATTAAACTTAGTACAAGAGAAATTATCAATAACAAGACGACCAAATGTCATGATAAAAAATAAATCCCTACTCCACCTTCGTCACCCGACTCGTATACACCACCCGCTCCTTATTCTCCCTCGGCACATACTCCACCGCATACATGCCTCCTGGTAATGACACCATAGATAACTGCATACTCCCTGTCAGCACTGACACTTCCTGAGAGTGCACCATCTGCCCTTGCATATCCAGCACATAGATCATACCGTCACCGACACCCTCTGGGAGCTCTATGGTGAGAATATCGCTGACAGGATTAGGATAAGTGATAAGATCCCGCCGATAATACACCACTTCTCCAAAAGCACTCACGATACTAGGGTCACACTTGTCTTCTTCGTCTACACGGAAACGGGGAAAGTTGGGGAAGGAGCCTACTGATGATATATAGGGTAATCGGATAGCTCTCTGCTCAAACCCACAGGCAATCCCTTTCTCATCTGGATACTGTATGACATGAAATGATAATGTACTACTACCTGGCCTGATATAGATCCGACAATCTGGACCTAGGGCAGATTCTTTAAAATTGGAAAATGTAGGATCCATCCCTCCGTCATATTCTCCTATAAACACTAGTCCATCCTCCACAGGTTCTATAGTTGTATCTAGTTGCCATACTGTATCCCTCTCTATGAGATATAGAAACTGCGAACTCGGACTCCACTCACAAGTTGCAAATCGAGCACCTTCAGGGATAGAAAATGGCAACTGCTCTAATCCTGATAACTCACCTGTCTCCCTATCAAAATCATATAAATGCAAACCATCATACTTATTGAAAAAAGCATATTTCTTCCCATCTGGCGAGAATCGAGCATCACCACTAGCTGAGGTAAAGCCGTCACTATTCCACTCAGGACCATTTACAACATGATCTAAGTGAATGCCATCGGCATCTAGCAAGAATATGACATATCCATCTGGGAATACGGGATTGATTATCCACCAGTCTTCGCCATTGGCGTGACGCATACTTGTCAGATATGACCAGACCACATCACCTTCATAGAAGGTCCTATTCTTCGCTATCACATCCCCTCTTCCTCCGTCTAAGCTCATATCTATGTAACTGTATTTGATAAATTGAAGAAAAATATCAAACGTCACAGTATCAAATTCTTCAGGCTTATGGATGATGTAATACCCATCAGCATTTCCTGGGTCAGGTAATATCGTTATGTCCTGTGTCCCTGGATAACCTGTAATGCAATTGCCACCCCAAAAGTATTCGAAAAATACTCCTGCATTGATACTATCGCCATTAGGCATCATATCATGAAAACGATTAGCCACTGCACATCCGTTAGTGTAGAATAAAAGATTTCCTTCCTTATCACAGATACTGGCATTATTCTGATCAAAGCGCAATGCTTGGTCAGATCCCTGCCTTACTCTTGGCTCAAAAGGAGTTATATTGAAATCAAACTCTGTCGCTTGTAATCCTGGAAGCGGATCTTGATCACTTCCAAATCCCCAGTAATAGTCTTGTTTTGACTGACAGCTAATAGATACAACATGGCACAGAAGCAAAAGCGAAATAATACATCCTTTCATAATGATAATTTTGAAATAGGGGAGGTATTCTAAAGATCCTCCCCCGAACGAATTTAGTTAATTCTGTATTATAATATTGTCTGTTAAAAGCAGTTGTCCGTTAGATGTGAGTTGTAAAATATACAAACCATTATCTAGTATCATATTATTTCTACCTCCTGTAACAGTTATTCCATTATTGGAGTTTGTAGCTTCTGATGTATTAAATTCTGCTGTGTTATTATTAAACCTTGCTTTCATTCTGATAAATCAGAATCGTTCAGCAATCAATTAAGTGATCGGTAATATCTCTTCGATTATCACTAGATTTTTTTCCTAACAAATAACTGACCAAGGATGCTATAAAAATTATAGGTACAAACCCTATAACATTAATAATACCATTAGAAATAATTCTTGGTAATTCTGCAGCAATCTTATTAATTGGATTAGACCCATAGTCCGAAAATACTGGAGACATAAAGGCGGCAATAGGCACGAAAAAGACAATACTGTAAAAGAAAATGAAAAAAGATGTTTTCAAATGCGATAAATATTTTGACGCTTTCACTTGTTTTATCCAATAGGTCGCCGCTGTCAAATACAAAGCCCTAAAAATGAAAAATATGAATACAATAGTTAGGCTAGCAGAACTCTCACCAAGACCTAAATTTGAATGATGGTGAAAACTTAATATTATACTCAACCCCAAAACACTCGTTAGAAATTTATGCCTATTAATAAATTTGAATAGCCTAGACATTAAAAGGCACAATTCTGAGGCAGTGGTTCAGTAGTCTCCAGTTCCGCCCCCACTTCTATGGGCAACGTAACCTGTGTCAATCCCTCTCCTATCGTACCCCTATATACCTGAGTACCATAACCCAGATTATTCATATGCGCCCTGACGATGATTTCCTGATCAGCGGCAACAGCTACTGGACCACCACTTCGTGTAAATGGCTGTTCGTCCACATGGCTATGCGCTAATATTCTTCGATAGATCAATGTCTCATCTGGTGCAAATACTTCCCACCAGTCAGCATACTGATCACAGCCTGTGTCTGGACTCTCTAAGGTTACATTCAAATTATAGTTGCCAGAATCTCCAGTAATTGTGACTCCAGTGACCTTGGCAGATGACTCAGTCGTCGGCGTGGTTGTACTATTTGTTTCCTGTATCATATTCTTTTGGCAGGCTAGTGAAAAAATAGTTAAGACAAGTACAAGCATAGTGTGCGACAATTTCATTTCAAGTAGTATTAAAGACCTAAAGTTAACATCAAAAAAGAAATTTCATCAATACTTTATATACAAAGATCTTCTCTACCTTGACTCTTATTATCAAGCAAATTGTCTTTGGAGACACCTAGAACCCTGATTGATGGAAAAATTAATTTCATATATTTACTTTCAATCAGCAACCAAATCAGATGCCAACTTCTTTATTAAAAACATTACACTCCGCTGTACTCTGCTTGTGCTTTCTAACTACTATAGAAGCTCAAGTTCCTGAGAATTTTGAGTTTTTAGACCATAAGGAAAAGTGCAATAGAACTGAAGCTTCAGTTGTTCTTCAGGATGGCATTCTCTATGCTTCTAAAAATCTATATTTTTCTTCGTCTGGCATATTTAAGGCAAATTTTGACAATAGTCTAGATACTTTATACACCTTGGATTTGGGTTCTAATATTAGCCTTAAGCAACCGAATGATAGCACCTCAGTATTCGTGCTGACACAATTCAGAGGCTATGACTTTGGCGTTACAGGATTTGAAATAGTCACCATTATAAATGGCAAGTTAGATACTATTTATTCCTTTGGAGAAGGATTAAATGTATATGATGCCCTAATCGCATCAGACGAATTTGCTTGGTTTTTGGAAAATGACCATAATGACTTATTTCTAAATAAGATTTTTAGAAGTTATGGTATTGTAGGAAAAAAAATCCCAGTAGATCCTTCTTTCCGCTATATCTCTAGTCACAACGAAAATTTATATTTAATTGGAGGTAACAGTGTCGGTCAAGTTATTGAAGATACTGTTAGTCTTCTATTAGAATTCGATGATATAATTCTTGACCTACATTCTACAGAAACTCAGAACTACATATTGACTTCAGGTAAGATTTTCAAATTGGATAGAAACTTTCAAAATGTAAGTTTGCTTGCTGAAATAGACAACAAGGTTCAAAGCTTCAGAAAAATACTCATCCAAGAAAATAAGGTAATCACTTTAGAAACAACAAATCAGGCTACAACAGTATCATCCCTAAATACATTAACAGATAGTATACAAACCTGGGAAATATCAGATTCTCTAGTGACAGAACTAATACAATTTAGTGACACAAGTATTGTAATTGCAGGCAATAGTAATTGCCAAACTTATCTAAGGCAGGTAAATCTTGATCAGCAAATTCCAAACGAATACACTAGAACAGATGTAAGTATAAATACCTTTATACTAAATCAAGTAAATTCTTCAAATCAGTATGATGTTTTAATTCGAATTGAAAATCATGGTGTGGATCCTATAATCACTGATTTATACTCTTCCTCATTTAACTTAAGTAATTCTTTTGACTTTAGTTCGTATTTGGATTATGATGTTTTAGATCCGCTTAATCCAGGAGAAACCAGGTTAATAAGGGATAGAACAATCATTTCTACCAATGATGATCTAAGCCAAATCAGCGTGAGTTTGACAGGAGCAAATAATCGACTAAATCTAAACGAACAAACTTTAACCGCAACCTTTTTCTCTGCTACAGATGACCTCAATGAATCTTCTAATATTGCAATTTACCCCAATCCAAGTTCTGGTATCATCAATCTAAATGCTGCAACTAATCTTTCATCTGCATCCGTATATAATCAATCGGGTCATCTTGTGTACTACGAATTTCAAAAAGATAATCTTACTCAGTTAAATTTGAAGCATCTAGAATCAGGCATCTTCTACTTGCATCTACTTGGAAAACCAAATCAACTAAGTACACATAAGATTGTGATTGGAAAATAATCCTTAACATGCCTAGCATGAAGACCACGCTACCTACATATATTAATTGCATTCCAGTAGGTGTATAGATATAATAATAAATCTATCAATCCAGTATATCTAACAGATCTTGCCTTCCTAAGCTGGTCTCTGAAGCCTCAGATAGAATATCATCATTGAGCAACTTTTTTCGATTCTGCAACTTTTGGATTTTCTCTTCTATACTATTCTTGGAGATAAATTTGACAACATGTACTTGCTGTTTTTGTCCTATTCTATGTGCTCTAGCAATAGCCTGCTCTTCTATAAATGGATTCCACCAAGGGTCAAGAATGAAAACATATTCTGCAGCTGTGAGATTAAGTCCAGCGCCTCCGGCTTTGATTGAGATGAGAAATATTTTCTTGTCCTCATTATTTTGAAATTGTTTGACCACCTTCTCTCTGTCCTTCTGTCTCATGGACCCAGTCAGCATCAGATAAGATAGGTTCTCTTTATTCAAGTCTTCTGCAACCAAATCAAGTAAGCTAGTGAACGAACTGAACACCAAAATCTTTTTTCCACTCAGCACCAACTCCCTTAACTTACTCAGCACTAATTCCATTTTTCCCGAACCATGCGCCCAAGCCTTGTCGTAGAGACGTGGATGATTAGCAATCTGCCTCAGAAACAATATCTCCTTAAATACATGAATATGAAACTCTCTGTCAGACTCATCTAAATTCAAAATCAGATTCCTTGCGGCACTCTTTCGCTCCTCAAACAATCTTTCTTGCTCTGGCGTCATATCCACCATTAGACTTTGCACAAGCTTCTCTGGCAATTCTGGAGCCACCTCATACTTGGTTCGTCTTAGCAAAAATGGGTCTACAATTTTTTTCAATTCTAATATCGCCCCTTCATCTCTGTCCTTTTCTATCGGCTGCTTGAAGTTGGACTTAAAAAAATCGTAGCTCCCGAGAATCTCAGGATTTATAAACTCCATCTGTGACCATAAGTCTGACAGTGAATTCTCTATAGGTGTACCGGACAAGGATATCTTACTCTCTGCTGTCAATTCTGATAAGGCCTTGAATACTTTCGAATTTCTGTTCTTGATATATTGACTCTCATCTAAGACGATGTAACTCCATGATATTTGACCCAAGATATCTTTATCGCGCAGTGCGGTCTGGTAGGTCGTTAATACCACATCAAAGGAGTCCAATATCATTCCACCCGCTTTTCTTTGAGTACCAACATAGGCCGCTACAATCAGGTCAGGTGCAAATTTTGAAATCTCCTCCCTCCAATTAAATACCAATGAAGCAGGCACCACTATAAGTGCATTTAGATTATTCCTGGGCGGCTCAGCCGAACCAAACATAGACATCTGGCCAGCAAGCGCACTATCCTGTTTTGCTTCTTCCTTCAACTCTTCTTTGGCGGCAAGCAAGGCTGCTATAACCTGCAAGGTCTTACCTAGTCCCATATCATCTGCAAGACAAGCTCCAAGACCATTATATCTTAACTTTCTAAGCCACTGCACCCCCTCTAGCTGATAAGGCCTGAGTTCAGCATTGAGTCTAGGACTGGGTAGGTATTCTACTGCAGCGTCTTCAATATCTACCTGCGTGACAGCGGACTGTCTGTCTTCATTTCCACCATCTAATTCTTCTACTAATCCTAGATATTTCTTAGATAATTTGAATCGGTTATTAGCTGATTGTCCGTATTTAGCCAGGGAAGCATACTTCGTCATCCATGCTTGTGGTATGATAAAGTAACTACCGTCTTGTAACTTATACAAAGGGTCCTCGTCTCTGATATTCTGCATTAAGTCTTTGAATGGTATATCTACCTTCCCCAATCGCACATATCCTTGTATGTCAAACCAATCATTATCCGCCAGATAATTAACCTGAATTTTTGGCTGATTAAGGTCGACTAGTTTATCACTCAGCTTAATATCATGCATCTCTATGCCACACGTATCTCTTAGCGCTTCCCGATTTTCCCTCATCCATTGGAGTACTGCATCTCTAGTAGCTACACTGACATTGAAAGTACCACTATCAGTAGCATTGAGACCTAAACCATTCAGCTTACTAACCAAGGCTGTTTCTGCTTTAGCATCTCGTTCCTGAAGCGTGATAACAATATCATCTCCAGACCCAAAGTCAATCATCGTTTTATTCATCTGACTATTGCCATGAGAAAATCTATGCGCTTCGTAGACAAACCACAATCTTAATTCCATATGCCCAGAAAAGAGATTCTCTATAAGTCTGAATTCAGATTGTAGCAACTTCTGCTTCTTGATAATATCAAAGCCTACTGGAATCACCTTAAACAGTGGGACTATGTCCATAACAACTTTCTCAAAGTAAGTTCTGACGGAACGGGCTGGTATCTGAATAGTCGATTTAGATAAGAACGGTTTTAGTTTATTTCCATTTAAAGCACCAATCTGATGCAGCGTATTGCCCAAGCTAATCCACCCAGGTTTATTAGCCAATATCTTTACTGCCAATTTATTGGGGTAATATTGAACACCAGTTTTTTCTAACAACAAAGAATACGCTACACCTTGTTCATGTTTTTCAAATTTTAGTTGGGGTGTACAATTCCACTCTTCAAAATGACATCTAAAGTCCTCTCCCCTGCCCTTCCTGTCTAGACCAATCGTTACAGGGTATTCATTCTCTTGGCAGATTAGCAGCAAATCATTGATACGTTTGGAGATGAGCTTTTGACACAACTTCATTATCTCTCTATCTTGTGCTATAGCTGCAAAATCAAACTTACGCTTTCCTTTAGGCCTGAATTTCCTTGCCAGCATCGGTTCTGATAACTCCACACAGATGGCTATAGCCTTCTCATGAGGACAGTCCAGATAACTGACCGAGCTTAGACCCTCCATGGTTGCAGGTGTAGCCTTCTTATAGTATAGGCCTAATCGGCCCTCAATATCCTGACACAACAGGGGTTCTGGCAAATAAAGCTGGAGCTTTACATCAAAAAGAAAGTTATATACTATCTTATACTTCATGGCATTGTAGGACTGCTGCAAAGCTGACAAATAACCCTAAACTAATAGATTCAGACTCTAGATGATTATCAACAAAACTTGTTAGAGTTTTCCACAGGATTGGTTTTTGGTAGCTTTTTGTGGCTTGTTACTGACCGACACCCAAGGTCCAAAAAACCACTTTAAGAATTACTATGTGATGAAGAACAATAAATGAAAAAACAAACAACTTTCTTGTTAAGAATAACAAGATCAAGCTAGACACAGCTCAGAGGGAGACTTTAGCCATAACTGGTTAAATAACTACCTCAAAAAAAGCACAAAAAATAACTATCTTTAATTGAAACAATCGTTATGACAAAGCCCATATTACATTTCGCTATATTCTTTGTAAGTATAATAAGCCTTAAGGCACAGACTTTGTCTACTCAGGCCGAGGTGGATGCCTGGGGTGCTGGGAGGACAGAGGTTTCAAGGACCGATAATTTCACCATTAGTGGCATTGATATTACTAATATAGATGCCCTTTCAGGGTTGACGTCGAT
This sequence comes from uncultured Saprospiraceae bacterium, assembly GCA_964591455.1. GTDB lineage: Bacteria > Bacteroidota > Bacteroidia > Chitinophagales > Saprospiraceae > RFSX01. The sequence continues at coordinate 7,962 of CAZQDZ010000062.1, read as the reverse complement.
CGAGGGAGTACTTGTGATCGAGTTTAACGATGCTTTGACCAACATAGATGGTCTTTCAGGGTTGACATCAATCAAGGGATCACTTGTGATCGAGTTTAACGATGCTTTGACCAACATAGATGGTCTTTCAGGGTTGACGTCGATTGCGGGATTATTTGAGATTTTTAACAACGATGCCTTGACCAACCTTAATGGTCTTTCCGGGTTGACGTCGATTGTGGGATTAATTGAAATTTTTAACAACGATGCTTTGACCAACATAGATGGTCTTTCAGGGTTGACGTCGATCGAGGGAACACTTAGGATCAATTTGAACGATGCATTGACCAACATAGCTGGTCTTTCAGGGTTGACGTCGATTAAGGGAATCCTTAAAATCTTCAATAATGATGCTTTAACCAACATAAATAGTCTTTCAGGGTTGACGTCGATCGAAGGAGAACTTGTGATCGATTCTAACGATGCCTTGACCAACATTGATGGTCTTTCAGGGTTGACGTCGATTGCGAGGCTTCTCCAGATTTCTGGTAACGATGCTTTGACCAACATAGATGGTCTGGCAGGGTTGACGTCAATCGAGGGTTCAATTCTTATAGATAGGAATGCTCCTTTGACCAACATAGATGGTCTTTCAGGGTTGACGTCGATCGCAGGAACAATTGCAATCAGTAGGAACGCTGCCTTGACAAACATAGGTGGTCTTTCAGGGTTGACGTCGATTGTGGGAAGACTTTCTATAAGGAACAATAGTCAACTAGATGATTGTTGCATCTTACTTCCATTACTGAATAGTTCTGGGATTATTGAAATCACAGGTAATGACAATTCTTGTTCATCTATAGATGCTATCCTGGAAGCTGACTGTAACCTAAGTAGTGTAGAGTCAACTGTCAGTGAAGAGCTGTTTATTTACCCTAATCCAACTAGAGACTTTCTATTTTCTGAGTTATTCAAAAATGAGCTTGAAGTATCAGTGCTAGATATTTCAGGTCGCCTAGTATTGCAAAGCAGGGTGGACAACGGTAGGCTAGACATGAGTAATTTATCTGCTGGCTGCTACTTAGTGAGCATTCACTCAAAGGACAATAATTTTAATGTAGTTATAGTAAAACAGTAGGCATCATTCACTTACGCATTACCATCTAATTAGAAACCACTATCTTTAAATAAATCATTACAATACAATGCAACACCTTATTGTATCTCTTGCAATCTTCATTCTCAGCACTATAAGCCTTACTGCACAGACTTTGTCTACTCAGGCTGAGGTGGATGCGTGGGGTAATGGGAGGACAGAGGTTTCCATGGGTGAAACCGTCACCATTGAAGGCAATAACATATACGTGTATACAATCGTCTTAGAAAATGAAAGCGAGACAATTCAGTTAAGTGGAGATGTCACACTATGGAAATAAAACATCGAAGAATCTCACTTTATTGACCCTGCTAATTCACTAAATCCAATCATTAACTTTATACCCCAGCGGATATTCTTCGCAATTTTTACACTTACTCTCTTTTCGCTCTGGGCTGGCTTTGCACTACTTGTTGTGAATAAATTATTCTATAAAGATCTGCCGGGATACACCATAGGGAGAATTTGTATGTGGGAAGTTGTCGCTATGATAATCGCGATAGTCATAACCAAGTTGCTCATTAGGCGATGGGGAAATGTCGAATTAATACAGACGAGCGGAACCGCTCACCTTAAGATAAATTCCAAGATTGCCATCTTCCTTACCGCCTATTTTTTTCTTGCTGTTTTTGTTGGTATCTGGCAATTTTGGTTGTTTAGTCAGCAATTCTAATTAATCCCTACTACTATTTGATGTGGTTTGTCACCATCGACATATATAACAAGGCAATAAATCGCTATATTTAATCAACGAGCAACCATTTATTATTATGAAATCATTTAATTCCACAATTGTAGGCCTCCTTTTTGTAAGTCTTACAGTCAATCTCCAGGCACAGTTTACCAATCTAGAAGTTCTAGAACATTCTGAGGACATTACTATACTGACCTCACTAATACATAATAAAGGTGATATAATCTATGTCGTCACGGATAATGTCACAGGTAGAACCTCCACTCAAGTCAAAGTGCTGGACCAGAATAATATACCACAGACTATCGATACCGATGCCGCAGCATACATGTCTGATTCAGAATACATGTATGACTCTAATGGCAATCTCAGAATATATTTGACTCAGGTGGCAGATCCTGGTTTTGATACACATATATGGAATATTATAGAAATTGGAGAGACCCCTAATGGGTACGTCTCCAATACAATCAGACATGATCTTTTTTTCTCCCTCGAAGTAATAACAAGTGTTGGTCTGGATTCGACAGATAGAATATATGCATTAACTAGCTATCCGCGTCTACTTGTGTTTGAGGAAGATAGCCTACAGAATGAAATTCTCTTGCCAGCGAGTATCAATTCATTAATACATACAAATACGGATGGAGATGTATACTTCTTGGAATCAGAGACAGACTCTATATATAATGTGACTCGTAATCTTGAATTACAGCCAATCGCTCAGGTGCCTTTCGACATTAATGAAATCAAAAATGTAGGAGATGACATTTGGGTCTTGGATGACAATAACATGGTTTGGGCCCTTGATTCAGAATTTAGCACCGCGCCTAGACTGATATTTGACCGAAATTTTATCCAGTCATTAGACCAGGTGAGTGAAATGGATTCTTTAGTCTATATCTTAGAAACAGATACGGATGGTTTTACTTTACATCAGTATGATGGCACTAATGTTTCAGAGATTAATGTGGTGAATGAAACTCTAGCCACATCCTCTAAGCTTGCTATGATTGATGACACTACATTTCTTACTTCTGGGCAATACCTTGTGGAGGATATTACTAATCAAGCTTTTCTAAGAGGGTATAATACAAATCAGATTTTCGAACCTGAAAGGGTAAGTGTTGAACTAGAGGATTTTGATTTGTTCTATATAAAGGATACGATTATATCTGGAGGCCCGGGTGACTTATGGTGGTATGGCATTAATTATAGTGTATTTAATTCAGGTGACAAGGAAGTGGGCCAAGCAAGTGTATTCACGACTGACCTAGTGCCTGCTTTTCCTTATATTAATATCAATTTCGAGGAAAATGCTACACTGAATGTTCTCCCTGAGGAATCCATCATTGTAGAAAGCAACCGACTTATATCCCAAAATCATCCTGGCGCCGCTCAAGCCTATCTTACAGGTGCAGACTACAAATTCAATACTTCAGTAGGACCCGTTTTGATAGATGTCACTACATCTACCTCTGATCATGAATCTACCTCCGCGCTGACTGTTTTCCCTAATCCATTTACCAGTCATATAAATCTCAATGACCTCAATGATGAAGCTGTGAGTCTCTATAATATGGAGGGGCAATTAATTCTAAGTGGGAAAGCAAATGAAATCCAAAATGTAGACCTAAGCTATCTCAACGAAGGCATCTATCTCCTTTACTTTGATAATAATAAACAAGCAGTAAAACTTATGAAATCTAAATGATACAATAGACACTACCCACACCATAAAAACGAAAAGTTATGAAAACCTTCCATCTAATTATTATCGCCTACTTACTGGTAGCTATCATAACATTGCAGTCACGCTATAATCTTTCTGCACAAGTGCCTGAGAATTTTGAGTTCTTAGATAACTCTACTTTGTTTAATACTCCTGGTGCACAAAAAGTAACCGATGAGGGTATTATATATGCATCAAATATAGGTCAAAGTACGCATATCGTACTTGCAAATAATGACAACACAATAACTATCCTAGATGACAGCGCCTGTCCATATAAATCCAAATCAAAAATCTATGAGATTAATGACAGTACAATTCAAATCATTTTATATAACCTCATAGACTATGACTTTGGAGTAGCAGGCTTTTTTAAATATACAATTACGAATAATAAGATAGACTCGATCGAGCATATCAACTTTGGAGATTATAGAGCCCATATTATTGGATACGAAATTGCGTCAGATGGCACACAATGGGCAATTACGCCAAGCTCAGCTTTTAAAGTTACACCTGATAATATCATAGAAGAGTTTGAATTCTATGATCATATCTGGGTAGATACAAATACAGCTTTGGATAGATTTGACAACTTATATATTACTATGCTAGATGGCATATATAGGATTACAGATCATGGCAGGATTGGAGATGTATTGTCTTTCAATGAATGGGTGGCGGACATAGCTATCCATGGAGACTATTATTACGTTTTACTCTTCGGAGAGCTCAGGCGTTACAGCTTGTTCTATAGAAATCTACTTAACTCATGGCCTATCTCCACCGAGGTCAAATCCTTTAATCAAGTTATAATTTACGATGACCATCTAAATGTTTGTTATACAGATGGTTCAAATTACGTACTTTCATTAAACTTTAATGGCACTATAAGTAGTGTTTGGAATGACCTTACTGAATTTAATCCTGGAAAAATCACTCATATCTATCAGGTTAACGACTCAGCACTCTTTTCCTCAGGTCACTATGAAAGTCAGTACACAAGTCATACCTTCTTCAGGAATATTAATTTAAATAGTACAAATAACTACTATCGTCATACAGTAGATATTAACAATACAACCATAGATGAATCTAATGTAGAAACAATGTTCTCTGTTCCTAATATTGACACAATTTGGTTTACTGTAGCTGATTACGAATTTAATTTTGACCTACACAATCGTGGAGAATCAGAAGCCAGCAATATTCACATAATTGGCCCCGTCTTAGATGGTTTTAAAAGCAAGAACAAGCATTATGTGAGTGATTCTTTTATAGCGTCACGTGAGCAATTCGTATTTAACTTCACAGACAATGAGAATAAAAAATCTTTTGATGGCGTACTCTTTGAAATCCCAGTAGTGGATTTTAGATTTAATCTAGGCAATAGTGCCAAAGTCGATTTCTCATCATCAGTCTCAGAAGCAATTAGCGAGCTTGATCTGTCTCTCTATCCCAATCCAGCATCAAACGTATTATATCTACCTGTATCAATATCATCAGTTAGTGTTTTTAATACTACAGGCCAATTAGTGATTCAAAAAAACATATCCGAAAATCAACTAGATGTCAGCCAATTGCAATCAGGCATATATAACTTAGTCGTGCAGTCTTTGGATTCAGAACAATTTAATTCTTTTAAATTCGTCAAACATTAGACACAACTCCTCATAAAACTAAAAATTATGAAAACCTTCCAACATACGATCACTGTTTCCATACTAATGGTTGCCCTCCTCTTTGTGTCGTCTAATTACTTATCTGCCCAAGTGCCTGAGAATTTTGAATTTCTGGATCATACTACTGATTTTAATAAACCAGGCGTTTCTAGAATTTTGGATAATGGCATCGTGTATGCCTCGCATAGAACTTTAACTACAGATATACTTTTTGCAGGCTCAGACAATTCTATAATTAATCTAGATCCGCTTAATGGCGTAGAACACTTTAATTCAGCGTCTAGATCAAAAATCTATGAGATTAATGACAATACTTATCAGATTGTATTATATGCATTAGCTAGCTATGACCAGATATTGCCTGGGGTTATAGTATATACTTTATGCAATGATAAAGTGATTTCGCGTGAGCGCTTCTGGGAAGACATCGGAGGCAAAGTCTCTGACATTGTGAGAACGTCTACTGGCGAAGTTTGGGCACTTAGAGAATCGAATTCTGTGATTCTAGCATCCTCAGAATTAGAAATACTAGCTACATATGATAATCCTGATATAAATAGTCTATTCATAGACGTCCAAGACAGGCTTTATGGTTTAACATTCCGGGGCTTAAAGGTTTTCGATGGCATTGAGTTTACGACAATAGACAATTTCGATAATAGAGTTTATGATATTGCTGAATCGGGTTCTTCTAAATTTCTACTCTTAGAAAACGAACTCCGACAATACAATTCTGATTTTTCGGAATTACTAGCTACATGGACTTTATCATCTAAAGTTGTTTCTTTCAACCAATTTGAATTTTTTGACGACCATCTATTATTAGCATATACCGATGATTATAACTATATTGATAAAATATATTATGATGGAAATGTAGGACATGAATGGGTTAGTAATCTTGAAGACACACCTGGTAATATTACACATTTATCTGTGCTGATTGATTCTATCTATCTGACAGCTGGTGAATATAACTCCTCCAATACTAGACAGTCATTTTTTAGGTCTATACCAACGAAAGCAACTCCTAGTTATGAACGAGAATTTGTCGACCTCTCTTCCGCAAGAATAGAACAAACGATTGTAGAAAAAGAATTTATATTTCTTAGTAACACGGGTGATTCCGTATTTAGAATAACAACAGATTATGATATAGATTTCGAGATGAATAACCAAGGACAAAATGACGTGTCCGATATCCATATATTTGGACCCTTACTCTACCTTGAAGGGCCACGAAAGGCCATTCACTACACCTTCTCAGATATCATAAACCCTCAGGAAATAACCAATTTTATATTCACCGAAAGATCCTCAAAAAATTTCGTTGGATCTACATTTACTATCCCAGGTGTTAACCAACGGTTTAATTTAGGTGATCCAGCCCTCGTAGACTTTATCTCTTCTACAAGCAATCCGATTATTCAAGCCAGTGAGCCTATATATCCTAATCCAGCATCAGAGGTCTTATTCCTGCCGGATAATCTCGACATACAATTATATGCCATCTATAATATAACGGGTCAAAAAATATATCAGAGTAATTGGAATAGCAACGAAATAGATATTTCCGATTTATCTAATGGCCTATTCAATCTTTTAGTCCAAACATCGGCTGGCAACTATAGTTATACGTTTGCAAAGCATTGAAAAGATTAATCATGAATAACATTCCTTCTATTTTTTTGAGAATTTTAATTGTGTTCTCATTCACTTGTGCCGTATCATCTCAGCTCCCAGGTCAAGTAACACTTGCTTCAAAATCAGAAGTACAAAGCTATTTCTCGGGCACATGGACACTAAGCAGTCACCACTACAGTATAGCAGGCATTGTGGATGAATACCCAAGAGATTTTGAAAGTTACCAGCTAAAATTTTCGCAAGGAGTTGATGATGCTACTCTTAATGTTGAAGTATATAGAAATAAATGCCTTAAGTCATCTTCAGAGATTATTATTTCAGAGGACAGTCAATTAGGTTGTTCATGGAAACTAGAGCACTTCCCTACAATTCTCCCTTTGGAGTGGCTAACAGAGACAAGATTTATTTGTCACGAAATAGGTTTAGATAGTATCAATCTTTGGGATGGAATATTTGATGGTAGTTTCTTCAATCTTGAAAGGGCAGATGATTTTGAACCACAAAATTGCTTTGTCCCTGACGACTTTGAATTCCTCAATCATCAATTTGGTGTGAACTTTACTTTAAGATTTAAATTCTTAAATGAAGGCATTGTATTTGTCTCTCAGAGGTTGTCAGAAACCGATATTATGGCGGTTGGTTATAATAATAACATTGCTACGCTTGACAGACCTGAATATTCTATTTACTCCAATTATATTGGCAGGTCCAAAATGAATGAACTAGAGAATGGCAACTATGAATTCGTTCTCTATACATTAATTGACTATGATTATTTTGTTCCAGGATTTATCAGGTATACAATGAATGATTTTACAATATTATCCAGAGAACATGTATTCTCAGATCGTTCTAATAATATGACAATATATGATATAGAAAGAACCTCTTCTGGAGAATACTGGGCCTTATATGGTAATGATAACCTGATAAAAATTGTCGATGACGAAATCGTAGAGACTCATGAAGTTACTTCTGTGGGATCTATTTTCGTTGATAAACAAGAAAAGATTTATGGCTTTTCTCCATCTACTAGAAGGACGTCTGATTTATATGTTTTTGATGGAGAAGAATT
>CAZQDZ010000061.1:0-19136 GCA_964591455.1 uncultured Saprospiraceae bacterium | reverse complement strand
ATTTTTAGATTTATTTGATTTTTAGCAGGCTGTGGAAAAAGCCTTGAAACTTCTATTTTGCTATTAATTAATGATACTTCAGTCACTGATGTTGTTGGGTTAGTTAACCCAACTTTTGCAAAATAAATATTCAAATCTCCATCATTAGTTCTACCATCAGACCAGAATGAAATTGCGGTTTTGTTTGTAGCTACTAACTGATGATATTCTCCTATTCCAAAGCCAAATCCCGCTTCTACAACTTTCCTAAAATCCATAGGCTCTGTATTTAATTTGATTTCAGTAAAACTTTCCCCTCCATCATATGAAATCCCCATAAAGAAATCTGTGTTAGAATTGGTATTTTCAAAGTTACTGCGATCATACCAGTCCAAAATTAAAACACCATCATCGTTTACATATATGCTTGAATAGTATTGCTGGACAAAATTGGAAGTGTCGCTATGAACTATTTTAGGTTCTGTCCATGTAAGTCCATCATCATCAGAATACATCAAAAAAACATTGAAATATTCAGGGTTAATTTGTTCCGAGCCCGTATATGTAAAATAAAGTCTTCCACTATATGGTCCAGAAGAATTATCAATGGCCAGATATGATGTAGGCTGAAATCTTCTCGAGATGTCGTCTACATTAAAAATAAAGTCTGGAACAGTTGTTAGATGCGTTGTATGCTCTAATGTTGTTGCTCCAGGAGAAAACTTACTAACGAACATGTCAATCGGTTCGTCCCAATTAATATTACTTACAAAAACTTCACCCTTGTTATTTGTCACAACACTAGGGAGATGATCGCCACCAGGTACTCTTAAAATACTGTCCAATGATAACTCTGAATTAAAAGTTAAAAGTGATACTGAATCTGTGACAACTGGCAGGTATACCATGCCATGAGATGGAGAGTTTTCTGACTTGTCAATTGTAAGCCACGGCTTGTCGGCATAATCTTTTTGATCATAAGAATATTTAAGCTCCCAAGTTTCTCCAAAATCCTTAGATTCTGATAATATAACCACAACTCCAAAGTTTTCAGTTACTACCAAATTAGTCATAATTAGATTGCCATCAGAGTCAAAAGCAATTACAGGATCACCGGATGCTACGTAGCCTTCATATATACCTTGAAAACTACTTAATTCCCATGATTGACCAAAATCTCTTGTATAGTAAATTGATAAAAATGAATTTTCTATATTCTCTACACCTCTCATAGAAACTACAACAATATTATTGGTATCTATGGGATTTATGGCAACATGAAATTCTGCCTCTGGCTGTTCACTTTGTTGTAAAACCTGGTCTTGTGCTTGGAGGTTAAAGCTAAAAAAGATTAAGAAATAAATGCCAAACCCTTTTACTCTTTTCATATTTTAATCAAATTATAATAAAAATTCAAGTATCCCCTGTTTATATTAAATAATAGAATCCATTAATCTTAGAACCATTCGTTCATATGCGAATCAATTCCACACTTTTGATTCTGGCTATTACTAGAAATAGTTAACACATTTCAAGTCAACAATAATTCTATATTTCATTAAACACAAACTTACTCTATTAATGAATACAAATTTGTAGTACTCAGAGCTAAAATAAACTCAATCCCGCAAATTAAATAGTGTCATTTTGTTTAACTGCTCTTAATGTCATTATTGACTTCTCGATCTTCAGATTGGTTGACTTGCGCCTAATGGAAAAATATATGCGGAGTACTACCTCGACTGATAGTACTCCGTCATATTTTTTGTTTTGTGCATTTTAATTTCTTCCAGCAATCACTCCTCCGTCAGTATCCCAAATTGCCCCTGTAACCCATGAAGACTTACTCGAAAGTAAGAACATTATACTGTTCGCAATATCATTTGGAGTACCGTTTCGACCAATTGGGTGAAATCCATTAAATCCTTTTAATGCTTCTTCAGCTTCTTCTTTTCCGCCAAAAACACCATGATAAACTGGTGTATTCACAACTGCAGGAGAGACGGCATTGACCCTAATATTGTGATCTGCTAATTCCATAGCAAGGTGCTGCGTAAGTGAATGCAATCCCGCTTTTTGCATGGAGTACGCAGAAGATGGAGTTGCCTTAACGGCTTGCTTTGCCCACATAGAACCAATATTTACAATGGAGCCTCCACCACTTTTCTGCATAGCTTTTGCTGCTGCCTGCGTCAAAAAGAAGAAACCTCTATTAAGATCTAAATATGAGTCATAGTCTTCAGTTGTATGATCTAAAAAGGGTTTAGGTCCAAAGATGCCTGAGGCATTAACTAGGAAATCTACATTTGATAAACTATTAATTTGCTCAATCAATTTATTGACATCGTCTCTGTTTGTAATGTCTACTTTGTGCTTGAATAAATTAGGTTCATCAGCAACCTTGTCTGGATTTCTTCCTACAATATGAACGATTGCTTCATTGCTTAGTAATTCTTGTGCAGTGGCTTTTCCTATTCCACTAGTGCCTCCAATTACGATGGCTACTTTGTTTTTAAATTCTGTCATTACAAATTTTTAATAGTTAATAGACAGACTTGTCTGTCTGTAATTGAATAAATTTTTTATATAATCTGAGCGCAGATACTCTTAGCTTCCTTTATCGGCCAATTCACTTGATGTAAATGGCTTTCACCCACAGCACTTTCATATAGTAAATAGATTTGTCTTATTTTCGATTCTCTATATTTCAATGTTTTTCCTTTAAAGTTTACTTTAGTCAAGTCAGTAATAAAAGCAATCAATTGACCTTTTTGTTTTTGGATTTCATTTCTAATCTTTCTATCATTTCTTGGTAGTTCTGAAACTGTTTTTATACACCAGCAACCATTAAATTCTTTTTCATTAAAGAATTCATCCAAAAAATCAAAAATTAGTAATACTCTTGATTTGTTCTCTTTTTTAGAATTGCAGTAGTCTTTTATCTTAATCAAGAACTTTTCGTTCATATATTTCAAGTAAGAAATACATAGTTCTTCTTTTGATTTAAAATGGTTATAAAGTGTTGCTTTAGCTATTCCAGCCTCTTTGATTATTTCATTTATTCCTGTTGAGTTGTAACCATTTCTATAGAACAGATCTGAGGCTGTTTCAATTATGTGATCTTTTATTTCTGATCTCTTCACACCTCGAAGATATGTAAATAGTTATAAGTAGACAAGTCTGTCTATATTAGACAAATCTAGTAGGTCTTGTCTGTGATAAAAGCGGTACATCCCAGCAGCTGCTACTTGCTCTTTGCCAATAGGAATGAAAACTCTATCATTATTAAGAAAACCCTGGACGATTTCCTAAAGTTCTACTTGGATTATGTGGGTGCAAAATGAGGCATAGAAGCAGTAAGGAGTGTGTATCTCAATGGGCACCCCATCATGATCATGTGTTAATCACTTTTATCATTCATCACAGCTACACAATAAATTATTGGAGTAATGCTGATTGATCAGCCTATATCCTTTCACATATGGATAATTTCCCCCATATCCCAAATTTTCAGTTGCAATGGAAAAATCACAATTGAACTCAAGAGTGCTTTCTCCTTCTTTCAAGCTATTGGGATTACAGTATGGGTTAGGGATCTCTTTGCAAGATGTCATTATCATATCCCCTACAACGTGGTTCAGGATTTCCTTAAGGTCTATCTTATACTTTTCGACAGCCTCTTCGTTGATATAGGTTGTATACCTTCCCGTGGGCTCACCTTTTCTCATGATCTTGCTCCTTGATATTTCGATGTGGTTGTAGAAAAAAGAATTAAACTCTGCGACCTTATCATACCTTTGATTATTCATGAAGTTTAGATTGTAAAATTCTTTTGTATACTGTTTTTTCGTTGAATTGAAATACTTGGGAACAAGAGGTTCGTGCTCCGAATCCATCCATAATTCATGCTTCATGATCTCAAAACCATGCATTATCTTACCTTTTCTATCGTTCTCTACAGATGAAGCACACTTTAATTTTACATCGCTGGATCGAGCCACAAAATAGAGTCCTGGTTTTTTGAATGGTATAGGTATCGTATAAGGTTTTACTAATTCCCAATCTCCTTCATAGCCACTACATGGACAATATTCTTGTACCTTATTTGATGGGACATAGGGTAGAAAGTTTGGGTTCTCAAAATCTGGATTGAAAAAAACATCAAAGGAAAAATCCTTATATCCCATGATGTCATCTCCTTTGGAATTTTTAGCAGAATTCCATAAAATAGCCAAGGCAGTGAGTAGAAAAAGAACAACTCCAAACAATACTCTATTTAAATGACCATTTGGTGACTGAGCTTCTAGATTGTTTTGAAGCTTTTGATTCTTAATGTTAAGTTCTTTTGCTTCCTGTATTCGATTCAGATTTTTGATAGACCGCTCATACATTCCCTGTGTAGCTGTGCCTGATATCAACTTTGTGATTAGACTGTTGCTAAGACACAATTGGTCCGCAATTTCTCCGAGAGTTGTATGGCCAAATTTGGAAGTAATAGGATTTCTCTTTCCATAAATTTCTTCAAGCTTGAGCAGTAATATTTCTCTTAAATCCAACAATTCTTAAAATAAATATTTATGTAAAAAAGTGTAAAATAGAATAAAATACTGTAAACAATTGTATTGTCAGAATAATATTGTGCCTACAATGAGATTGGTTTCATATGTTTACGTCACTTACTTAAACACAAACTATGAAACATTTAACTATTCTTACACTTATTCTACTCTCTACGGTATTGTGCCAGGCGCAAATCAGTGGTACTGTATATGATATGACAACCAATGAACCGCTCATCGGTGCCACAGTCTACAACACTGCTAATGAAGTTGGGACAATAACCGACGTAGATGGCAATTTCCAACTTGATGGTAATGCAGGAGACATGATTCAAGTCAGTTACGTAGGATATGGCTCTAAGGAAATGACTGCATCCTCGGCCAATTTTGAGGTATTTCTGTCTGAGGGCACTGAGTTAGACGCCATCACAGTAGTAGGTTCTAGAGGTAAGCCTAGAACAGACGTAGAAAGGCCAGTTCCAGTAGATGTCGTAAATGCCAAAGAGCTCGCTTCTACTGGTCAAACTGATCTTGGACAGCAAGTTCAGTACTCATCCCCTTCATTCAACTCTGCAAAGTATGGAGTCAATGGCACAACCAACTATGCCGATCCTGCTTCTTTGAGAGGTCTAGGGCCAGACCAATCTCTGGTTTTGGTCAATGGAAAAAGAAGACATCAGTTTTCTACGCTTAACCTCAATGTCGCACCAGGATTAGGTAACGTGGTTACTGACCTAAACAGCTTGCCTACTGGAGCAGTTAAGAGAATGGAAGTACTAAGAGATGGTGCTGCTGCACAGTATGGCTCTGATGCTATAGCTGGTATTATTAACATCGTACTTAAAGACCAAAATGACGGAGGAACCTTCCAGACGACAGTGGGACAGCATTTCAGCTCTCCAGATGATGATGCTTCAGGCGGTAGAACATTCAGAGATGGGTTTACTGTTAAGAATTCATTGAACTATGGCTTCAGTCTAGGTAAAGAGAAAAGCTTTTTCAATTTTACTTTAGAGCATTTTAGGTTTGCTGGAACCAACAGATCAGACTACTACTCTGGAACCATATATCCTTCAGTGCCAGAAGATCAGCCTAGAGATGCTGATGGCAATATCATACCTACTGATAATTACCCATATTTGACTGAAGACCCAAGAGGAGAAAGAAACATTTATCCTCAAGAAGATTTTGTCGTAGGTAATTTTGGTAGTAATGAAAATGAAACAAGGCAATTTTTTGTTAATGCTGGATATCCTTTAAATGATTCTGGATTGTCCTTGTATGCAAATGGAGGATACTCAGATAAATTCATAACAGCATTTGGATTTTTTAGAAATCCAGGTAGATTCTCTAGAGCAGTTTTAAGTGTTTTTCCTGATGGCTATGTTCCTATTTCTCCTGGGACAAGTACTGATTATTCTTATTCAGCAGGGATTAAAAATACATCACTTGACGGTACATGGAATTGGGATCTAGGTTATTCTAAAGGTCATAATGATTTATTCTTAGATATATTTAATACAACAAATCCTTCTTTTGGATCAGCAACAGAAACCTTCTTCCACGTAGGTACATACAATGTAGAGCAAGATGTCATCAATGCTGATGCGTCCAAGGCATTCGATGTAGGAGGTTTGGCTGGGCTAAATCTTGCATTTGGAGCGCAGTACAGATCAGAAAGGTACTGGCAGACAATAGGAAGTGAACAATCATTTACAGCTGGGCCACTAGCTTCAGAAGGTAAAGATGTAGGCTCTAGTGCACGTCCTGGAATTGCTGACGAAAATGAAGTAGACAGATCAAATATAGGAGCATACATAGATGTAGAAGCAGATGTAAACGACGCATTCCTTGTTGCTGCAGCAGCACGTTTTGAAAACTACAGTGACTTTGGAAGTAATTTGTCAGGTAAGTTAGCAGCGAGATACAAGCTGACTGATGACTTTTCTGTAAGAGGTTCTTTTAATAGGGGCTTTAGAGCACCATCTGTCTCACAGTTAGGAACTATCAATAATACATCTACTGTACAGAATGGTGTAGTTGTTATTACCAGACAGGTAGAAGCCGCTGACACGAGACTAGAACAGTTAGGTATCTCTCAGCCTCAAGCTGAAATCTCAAACAACCTCAACTTAGGTGTAACTGCAAAGTTGATGGATGGGGCATTATTGATAACAGCAGATGCCTACCAGATTATCATCGATGATAGAATAGTTATTTCTGAAAGATTAAATACAGCTAATTTTCCAGCTGTAGCTAATTTATTCCCTGATTCAAGAGAAATAAGATTCTTTACCAATCACGCTGATACGAAGACGCAAGGTATAGACATCGTTGCAGCTTATAAGAAAGCGTTTGCCGAAGATCAAAGTCTGAGTCTAAGCGTGGCAGCTACCTTTAACAACACAGAAGTCACAGGACAGAAAGATACACCTTCAGAAATATTGGAAGGCTCTACTGGTCAGGAAAACTTCAAACTACTAGGTCAGACAGCAATCGAACTTATAGAGGTGGCGATCCCAAGACAAAAGATATTATTTAGTGGTCAGTATAATCATAATAACATAGGTGTGACTCTTAGATTTACCAGATATGGGTCCGTGCAGGCATTTAGTAGAGGTCTTTCTCCAGAAGACAGCAATACGATTTGTAATGAGGATGGCTCTAGATGTGTCCAAGAATTTGCTCCAAAAGTAGTCACTGATTTGGCACTGACATGGAAGTTTAATGAGACATTCTCATTGTCAGGTGGAGCTAATAATCTTCTGGATATTTACCCTGACAAATACAATACAAGCAGAAATGGTTTTGTAGGATCTGCAAGTTCTTATGCGGCTGGACAGATTCCATATTCTAGGAATTCTAATCAGTTTGGATTCAACGGAAGGTACTTGTACTTGAGTGGAAGTATCAATTTTTAGAATAGTAGTTTTTTCATAAATAAGAAGTAAGGGCCTCCTCTAGGAAGTCCTTACTTTTTGAATTATGAGTATGGAGACGATCATAACTATTGTAGCTTGTATATCTGTTGGCTTTTTTCTTAGGATTACTGGAATATTGAGTAAAGATGATGCTTCAGTGCTCAACAGATTAATAATCTATTTTTTTTTGCCCATAATATCAATTTTGCATATACCGAGTATAGAATTGAATAGTGGATTGATGTGGCTAACAATAAGTCCCTTTATAGTATTTGTGGGTAGTTATGTTTTTTTCAAAATAATCAAGGGAACTTCAGCTTTATCTCAAGAATCATTTAAGTCGTTGGTGTTAACTTGTGGCATAGGAAGCACCTCGTTTGTAGGGTTTCCGATTTTCGAACTACTATATGGAGATGAAGGTCTTGCTTATGGCGTCTTCTTAAGTTTGGGAGGTACCATATTGGTTTTTAATACAGTGGGAATGTATTTTCTGGTAAAGTACAGTTCTGCACAACACTTATCAGTGAGAGAGATACTGAAAAAATTAGTTACGTTTTTTCCATTCTTAGTTTTTCTTGTAGCCATTATTTTTAATGTCTTTGGCATATCTTACTCTGATCGCACAACTTCATTGCTACAGTTATTAGCAAGTCCATTCAGTGTCATAGCATTAGTTGCCATTGGTATCCAGATCAATGTACGTAGCATTAAGACTTACAAATTTGAATTATTTGTAGGGCAACTATATAAGTTAATCGTATCACCGCTTATTATTTTTCTTTTGATCTGGGTCATTTTTGGGAAAGAAGATACACTGGCAAGAGTTTGTATACTTGGAGCTGGTATTGGTTCCATGAATGCCATCTCAGTACTAGCTGCTGAGAAAAAAGTTCAACCGGAGTTATCTTTAATGATGCCAGCTATTGGCATTCCCCTTTCTGTATTTTCATTATTTGCTATTGATTATCTTTTATGAGAAAGAATCTTGCTGCTATAATAGGTCCACTTGGATATTTAGTTATTATTCTTTTTTTTAAACCCGTTGGTTTATCGGCAAGTGGTGTTGCTGTATTGGCCGCTACTTTCTGGATAGCCTTGTGGTGGATTACTGAGGTGACTCATATTGCTGTGACGGCCTTATTACCTATTGTGTTATTTCCTTTAGCAGATGCCCTGAGTTTGTCGGATACCACAGCATCTTATGGTCACAAGTATATTTTCCTATACATGGGAGGCTTCTTCCTTGCCATCGCCATAGAGAAATGGAACTTGCATAAGCGGATAGCCCTGAATATCATCTCCCTCGTCGGCACCAGCATATCACGTATTGTGCTAGGTTTTATGGTGGCTACTGCATTCATGTCCATGTGGATATCTAATACAGCCACCAGCGTTATGATGCTCCCCATAGGATTAGCTATAATCAGGCAACTTAAAGATCATCCATCTACAGAAGAAAATGAGAATGAGATTTTCGGCAAAATGCTGATGTTATCTATAGCTTACAGTGCCTCCATAGGAGGCATTGCGACCCTTTTTGGGACACCTCCCAACCTGGTATTTGCGGGAATAATCAAGGAGTTGTATGGCATTGAAATCTCTTTCGCCAAATGGTTAAGTATTGGTCTACCCATATCTCTGACCTTGTTGGTCATAGCATGGTGGTATATGACACGTGTAGCATTCAATCTACGCATCACTGAATTCCCCGGAGGAAGAGAAGAGATTATTAGGCTCAAATCAGAATTAGGTCCTATGAAGAAAGGGGAAATCATTGTGGCAGCGGTTTTTGCTCTGACAGCACTGATGCTCATCCTCAGACAATGGCTTCAAAACTATATTCCCCAATTAGATGATACTATCATCGCTATGATAGCAGGCATTTCCTTATGTGTGATACCCTCTAGCGAAACGGAGGGAAACATACTCAATTGGAAAGAAGCAGTAAAGATGCCATGGGGAGTATTGATATTATTTGGAGGTGGAATGGCATTAGCATTAGGGTTCTCTCAAACAGGATTAGCTGAGTGGATCGGGAGTCAATTCAATCTTCTGAATAAATTACCAATTATAGCTCTTGTTTTGATTCTGACCATAAGTGTCAATTTTCTAACTGAAATCACTTCTAATCTGGCTACTACAGCTATGCTTTTACCTATCCTGGCACCTATAGCAGAAAGTATAGATGTTCATCCTTTTTTACTTATGATTTCAGCAACCATAGCCGCTTCTTGTGCATTTATGTTGCCTGTAGCAACACCTCCAAATGCAGTAGTTTTCGGATCTGGCATACTTAAGATATCTGACATGACCAGAGCTGGTCTAAGATTGAATCTAATATCTATTTTTCTGATCTGGATTTTTGTTTATTTCTTTTTGGAAACGATATTAGGTTTTCCACTTTCTAGTTTTCCATTTTGATTGTCGATAACGATTATTGACCTAAGTCTCTGATAATGGTTTACTCAAAATATAGAAATACTTACCCACTAATATGAGGGATGAGTACTAAGATGAGTTATCGAATGACGCTGTGGGTAATAGAGTAAATCAATGTACTTTTCTTTTCGATTTACAAAAGAAATGACCAGCAAGAAGTATTGGATATATCTATATATCAATCTTGCAAAAAAGCTTTCAGGCATTTTTAGGCAGAGATTGATTGCAAAAGAAGACTTAAAGAGGCAGTGTGCAATTTCAACAAAAACGCTACAATAAATCAGATTTTGGACTAAATGCCCAAAAGACTTCTTCTTTATCTCCAAAGAATTTTTTATCAACGTTATTCTCTAATCTTGCAAATCTCATGGCTAAGCCATTATCCTACATTGATTTTCAGTTAAACAATTTTTCATTGTGCCCCAATCATTATTTGATAATAGAGAGCTATATGATCTTTAATTACGCATATTTAACTCTTTATCAATTTCTGCCATTTCTACGAATTCGTTTGCTTTCAACTCTTCGATCAATGACGCTGATTGGCAAATCTTTTTATTGAACTCGAAAAGATAGATGTTCATGGGAGCACTAATATTTTTGACGAATGCAAGTTGACATTTTTTAAAGCTAGAGACGATTTTGTCTACAGACTCCTTGTTCGCAGTCTTAATTATAACTCTCTCAATGTGCCTGCTGTCTTTTTCGTCCTTTACTGTCTTCTTCTTGTGAGTATTGCATGAAAAAATCACAATTGAACTTAACAGTATAACTAGACTAATTATTTTTTTCAAGATATCAAGATTAGACTATTTTGTTATTAATTAGATTTAATGAATTTTTTTGTAACCGATTTGCCATTATTGGTGTGAGCATTAATAAAGTAAATACCATCAGGAAAATGATGCATATTTATATTTAAATCTTCAGGGCTTTGAATTGATTTTTCTGTAACCTCATTACCAAGGGCACTAAATATTTTTATGTTACTCAATTGGTCGTTCGACTGATCATCCCACTCTATTGAAAATTGTCCTCTATTAGGATTAGGTATCAAAGTCAAGAAATCTGAAGATAAGATATCATTAGTAGATGAAACCTGGTCTGAAATCAATACACAATAATCTTCTATTTCTCCAAAAGGGTCAGTGTCCCAGTCACAAGGCGTATTATTATATAAATCTCCAACAATCATGACTACTCTCATCTTCGTCAGTCCTATGGCAGCATCCTCCGGCACATTAAAGTTTGCCGTGACTGATTCATCCGAAAATTCTTCCATAACCAACTCTTCTTGCTCGAAAGATCCATTACCATTAAAGTCAATCCAAACAAAGAAGTTTACTTCAGCAGAATCATTATTTTCAAAACCAGGATTTATAGCAATTGTATGCATTTCATTCAATTCGACTATAAGATCATAAGCATCTTCGTAATCTGTAAATACGCCAATGTTTCCTGTTTCAATTAATTGTCCATCAAACTCGATAGATTGAATCCATTCATAAAAATTATCTATGAGAATGTCTCCTGGGCAATATTCTTGATCTAAGCAAGCGCCACATCCACTTGTTTCAAATATTTCTGCATCACTGAAACCTGTATTGATGCCTTGGCAGTTGGCTCTAATCTGTACCTGATATTCAGTACATTCTTCTAAATTACCCAAAACGACTTGAGTATCAGGAACATCTAATTCTTGGATAGAAGCGCCGTCAATGTCGCTTAAGAGTATGGTGTAAGTTTCACTTCCTAGTACAGATTGCCAAGATAATGTTATTGAAGACATGGCATTTTCTTCTAAAACGAAAGTAGGGTTTCTACAACAACCGTCTGACTCAAAAACAAAAGAGTCAGTATAATCAGAAATACCACTCATGCAACTGCTGCGTACCTGAAATTCATATAGATTACAAGATTCTAAGCCTGTAATGTTCAAAGGTGGAACAGCATCTGCAATGAAATTCCATTCTTGATCTCCTTGTTTTCTCCACCTAACGGTATCAGACTCAGAGATAGTTAATTCAGTCCAATCAAGTGTTGCGCTAATATCTGTAATTTGATTTGCTGTCAAGGAAAATGGTGCAGGACAAGATCCACAGTCATTTATCAACAAATTCAGGCTATTGTTAAGATTTAGTCTTTTCCCAGTGGCAGTAATATCTTGAAGGGATGCATTGTCTTCACCTCCACTAAGGATGTAGTTCCTTACAAGTAGAGCTGCAAGAGCTGGGTCTGACTTTGCAATTTCTATAAATTCATTGCAGGGAGAAGAATAGAGTAAAGCAATAGCTCCTGCTACATGTGGCGTTGCACCTGAAGTGCCTCCAAAATCAGCATATCCACCATTGTCGGTCAATGTCCAAGTGCCTTGTCCGAATGCGCCGATATCTATATTTTCTTTACCAAAACCAGCAAATAATATCTTTTCATCATTATGATCTAGATTTGTCACGGATAATAAAAAGTCACTTGGACATGATGTTGGCAAATCTCCAAATTCATCTACATTCTGATTGTCATTGATGGTCGCTCCTGCATTAAGTATCCCAATGACTCCCAAAGAATCGTAGAAAGAACACCAAATAGGTGCATCCGCAGCTTGGCCACCATCTACCCCCCATGAGGCATTTGTAGTAACTACAAAGGCGCCTTCTTCACCGTTAGTTTCATTATATCTTCTCCTAGCCGTATAGGCATATGAGTATGCTTCTAGTACTTCGCTCTCAACACCCGTCCCACCAGAAACAGCCATAACCTTTACATCCCAGTTGACCCCTGCTACACCTACGCCATTGTTTCCAACTGCACCAATAATTCCTGCAACTGCAGTACCGTGACTAGGATCGTCGCCATCTTCTATAGTATCATCTTGAGTTCCTGTATTCCAACCACGATAATCGTCAACAAATCCATTTCCATCATCATCTATTCCATTGTCTGGTATTTCACCATTATTGACCCAGAGATTAGATGCGAGATCAGGATGACTAATATCAAACCCTGCATCGATTACACAAGCGACAATGGTGTCATTCTGTGTAGTTAAGCCCCCTGTAGTAATATCCCAAGCTAATTCCGCATCAAGATCTGCACCTGAGGTGCCACCTGTTTGTCCAGTATTAATGTATTGCCATTGATCTGGAAATTGTGGGTCATTTGGTATAGAATCTCTCAATTTTAGTATATGATTAAACTGTACATGCTGCACATTAGAATCTTTGCTAATATTACTTATAAGTTTGTTTGGATCTATTGAATGATTATCATAGGTAATGGTGTAGATTCTTAATGGGCTAGAAATAGTCTTCTTAGGCCGTAATCTAGTAGTATTATTGCGTTGTGAGTTAAAATCATCAATCAGTTCATTAATGTCAGTATTATACTTCATCTGGACTAAGAGCTCTCCATCAACGTGGTTCTGACTGAACAATAAATTTGCGGCTAGAACTAGAACTGAGATTACAATAAACTTCTTCATATAGCAGGATAAATTGAAAAACCTCTAAGATAGAGATTTGCCTTTTACAACACATTCTTGATAAATGTATTTTGTTCTCTTATGTCATTCTCGGCACATAGTTCAACATTCCTGAGAATTGTGAACTCATGTAAGACGGAGTTCCAGGATTCTGGAGGTCCATCAAGTATGACAAGATATATTTGATTCCTCCTGATGATGGCTTTGATTGTTCATTAAGATCCAGAATTAAATCAATTATTACAATGACCAAAGAAGGCATTCTTACAACAATGACCAGGGACCATCTGCCTTGTATTTTGCATAACTCAAATACCACCTACTAGAAGTAGGTGGGTTGATGGGTTCGGACTAAAAGTCCTATTCTGTTAATCTAGAAAAAAGATATCTGTTCTATCGTTTGGGTTCTTGCGGTGTCCCTCAATATACTGCAATACCATTTCATCTGTCATGTTCCTGCTACTCATTCAAAACCAAAGCTAATAAGAACAATTGTCAGCTTACAGAGCTCTAGCATTATAACAATAATCAAAAGCGAAACCCTACTCCAACCGTCGCCCTATATCTAATTGGTGAAATAGAAACTCCGGTATCAATTTCCTTTGAATCCAGATCAATTATAGATTTCATACCTATCCTAACGAAATGATTCTCGCCTACTTCTTGTTGATAATTTATTGAAGCGCTTACTCCATAGGATAATCTGGATAATAAAACTTGATCTAAATTTTGGACCTCATAAAGTCTGTTATCCAACAGACTATTTTTCAGTGTCTTACCATCAACTTGAGACAGATAATTCAACTGAAGTCCTCCTCCAAAATTCAAAGAAGATTTCTTGCTTATACTCATATGGTAGAACATATTAATCTCCGTATTCATATATGAATAACTATTGTGATGGATGACTTTTTCCCATGAAGTTTGATTGAGAAGTCTATCAGCAAAGATTTCTGTAATTTCATTAGTCAAGGAATTAATTTCTCTTCGTACAAGAACATTTGAAGAGACTTGCGAACTGAAACTATTAAAATAGTCAAGCTTAGAATAGTGCTTATCGTAGGAAAAGCTAATTCCAAATGACCACTTAGGGCCTAGTAAATATTCTATTCCTAAAGTTGCGCTATACCCTAATAACCCCTTTTCGGAAATATTCCTTAGATCAGTATTCAATTCCATTGCCTGAAGCCCGTTAGACAAGTAATTTGTACCTACACCAAAGTGCAAACTGAATTTATCAATTTTATTTTGAACAATAATCTCCTTAGATGGTGAAACAAAATCACTGCTCATTAAAATAGCAGGTCGTTTGTTATTCAATACTAAAACATGGTTTAAGGCTTTGATTTGTCCAACAGTATGAATAAAAACTGGCAGCCTTTCTTCTATTGTCTGACCTTGATCCGAATTAATCGAAGGGTCAGCAGAATTCCTTAACTTGTCATTAGCTGTCAGAGAGCCGGCCAACAATGGCGCATGACTGGTTTTCTTATTTAATGCTGTCCTTAAGCCTTCTGCCTCATTATCTTGAAAAGCAATTTTTTCTGATGATGACTCTGTCTCCTTTTGAACATGAATTAGGTCCTCGTTAAATAATGTGGTTGCATAAGTCAAGTTGTTGATCGAATTAATTTGTGGTTTCTTGCCTTTGCTATCTGTCGAGTTAATGGAAACTTCATCTATTGATTCCATTGAGGTACTTTTATTCAATTCCAGAGGAGCTTTTTGTTCACTATCATAATTCTGATTTAGCTCTACCTGAGAATTATCAATATTGTCGTTGTCTATTTTGATGTTCGTATAAATATATGCGATTGTCGAAAATACTATTATAGTCAGAGTATAAATTATGGATTTTGCGGTTCGTAGATTTTTCTTTACGACTCTAGTTTCCATCTTATCAAGAACACTACTCCCAATATTTTCCCAAGAATAATCTTGAGGCAATTCTTCAGGTGTCCTTAGGTGATCCTTTAATTTTTGTGTAGATTTTTTATCCATAGATCATCTTCTTAGTTTGGACTGAAAGGTTTTTTCTTATCCATTTAATGGCTCTCGATAATTGAGATCTAGATGTTACTTTAGTTATGTTTAGCATTGATGCTATTTCTTCATGAGAATAATCATCAATTACACTTAATAAAAATACTGTTCTATAGCCATCTGGCATATGTGCCAACAATGATTCAATTTCTTTCTTATTCAGATTGAACATGAAATCTATCTCTTGAGGATTATCATAGTCTTCTTGGATCGGCACTAAAAAATTGACCTTTTTCCTCTTTCTCAATATATCTATACAAGTTCTCACTACCAATTGCGCAAACCATGCCTTAAATTCACCTTTACTCTGATCGTAGTTAGGAATGGAAAGAAATAGGCTTGCAAATACTTCCTGCATCGCATCCTGTCGATAATTAACATCATAGATATAGGATTTGACCACAGTAAAAGCGTAAGGAGCACATGCTTCATAGCATAGCTTAAAGGCATTATCCTCCTTACGCTTACAGGCTAATATAATTTCGTTTGAAACCAATTTAAATTATTCGATATTAGAACTACTGTCTTATTGACAACTAATTAATAGGTCGAAATTTTCTTCAGCACTCCCAAGCTCAACTTCAGATCCATCTTCAGTGAGAATTATTGTTACTGGATAGTCAACAAGTAAACTCAAATTACTTGATGTTTCAATAAACTCAACTAATGCTTCTTCGTTTTCAAAGGTATATGAGTCTCCTGTCTCTGTAGCCGCTGATATTGGATAAACTATATCATAGCATGGTTCCCCTCCTACTTCAATTGGCTGAGATCCTCCAAATAATAAAAATAAGTCAGGTCCACCAAAGAATATATTATTACATTCTTCAAGTGCTACATTTAATTCATCTTCGCTATTGACAATCACTTCTTCTCCATCGATATTGATCAAAGTCAAAGGATAATCATATCCTTCAATTTGTCCATAAAGTATCAGATCACAATATTCCTCATGATTCTCAACTGTGACTTCTTCTCCATCTTGCAAAACTAAACCAAATGGAAATAATAACTCATAGCATCCTAGGAATTCAAATCCTATTTCCCAATCATATAATGTATCCTCAATTCCAAATCCATTACAAGAAATCAAGGCATTGAACATATCATCAGTATCTTGCACTTCAATTTCTTCTCCATCCTCATCAATTAATGTGATTGGATAGACGAAAAAATAATCATCAGAAGCAATCGCATCCGCCAAGGCAGCTTCATCCTCTACAGTGATAACCTCTCCTTCAAGATCTTCTAGATCTAGGGGATAGCTTAGAGAATAACAAGAATTAGTTTCATCTATCAGATAAGCAGGAAAAGCATTCTCATCCCATCCACCGTCTGGAAAACATTCAGCAAATACTTCAGCAAGGGCTTCTCCTTCCTCAACCGTTGTGTTTTCTCCATTCTCAAAGATTATAGTCAATGGATAATCAAAGTCGACGATCAATAAATCCCCATCTGCAAATAATTCCACTATACTTTCTTCTGAAATGATCTCATAAACAGTACCCTCTTCATCCACCACTCCAAATGGTGTTTCTATACTAAAACATCTGAAGTCAAGCCCATCTTCATTATTTCCAGCTCTGGTTATAATAGGATTAACAATAACTTCTTCTATTATTGGCTCTTCAGTCTCAGTGCCCATATCTACGATGTTTTCCTTTTGACAAGAGGTAAACATCAATCCTGTAAGTCCAATAAGCCAAAATAGCTTAATTAAATTTTTCATATTAAATTTTCTTATACATTAAATTATTAACCGAACGTTCTCAGTATCATATTCGCACAAAGAAGTTTAAGCGTTGCACAGGATTAATAATTATTATCGTATCACGCCAAAATAAATAAAAAAGACATGGAGGTTTCACTAAAATTAGAGTATCTCTTTTTTTATCAAATAACTAGTGATAGAAGTATTGTTTTTAACCGACTATTCTAGATCTAATCCTAACCACGCAACGCTTAAATAAGCTGTTCCTTCCTCATCTCCCATCAGTAGATACTTCCAACATGAAGTCTTCTGACTGCTCATTGAAGGCTTAGTAACTTAAACCTGACTAAAAATTCTCTGATGGAGTTTGCAAGCGATAGACGATGATACTTCTTGAAGGACAGACACATATGTGAGTCAATATCCTAAGCATCCAATTCTTATCACATGTGAATAATATTTTATTTGACAACAAAAAAAAGAGACTGTCTCAACTTGTGAGTCAGTCTCTTCATACATTTTTAAGCATCATTATGATGAGTGCATAAACGGCATCTAATGCGATTCATGTTCAACTGATAATTAGATTTTAATAAATTCGAGTATATTGATGTCACTTCCTGACCTTATTACTATGTAGTAAAATCCAGACTGAAGTTCACTTATATTCTGCTCTTCATTAGGAATCAACTTCCCATGTTGCTTTCCATTGCTATCAATGATTATGACTGATGCCAGACTGTCATTGGTCTTAAGCGTTATCTGATCTGAACTAGGATTAGGAAATAATGAATAGTGATTTGACTGAGCATCTTCTCTTAATCTCTGATCCACATTATACTCAGAACTGGAAAGATCGCCTTTGTCAGAGTTGCGATTGACACCATCAGTGCTCTGAAGGCGTGACCCACATCTCTCTATCTCTATATCATCTATATAAACTTGATCACCATTACCTGAGGCGTCACATCGGAGTCTTATCACGGTTCTACTACTGAGTAGATTCTCAGGGATGACTTCCTCTACAGACATAGCTTGTTCATTCTGAAAGTCAGTACCTCTTGCCCATCTTCTGATTCTCGTGAATGAAGATCCTCCATCAGTAGACACTTCTAGCATGAAGTCTTCTGACTGCTCCATAGAGAAGGCTTCGTAATTAAATCTAACAACCACACTACTTGCAGAGCTGAAATCAAGCGCATCTGTAAATATGGAAGAACTACGTCCAGAATTGTCTCTCAACCTCACAGCACGACTGCCTGAAACACTCTGTGGGAATTCTCCCGCTAGAGCATCTGCTCCACCATCGTTCCATATGCCCAAACCTGACTCAAAATCCTCTGAATCTTGAAGTCTGCAGTCGTTAGACGCTGATATTAAGTTAAATTGCTGATTGCCGTTGGTCGCACTGAAAGCATAGATTGTATTCTCACCATCATTACCTGTTCGTTTGTCTAGTGCCCTACTCAGGCAATGTATTGGCTTTAGGTAGTAGTTACCATTAATTAATTCTATCTGCCATTTATGATGATTAGCAGTAGCAGAGGTAAATGTGCCCACATTTGCGCCATTTGAACAAGCTGCACCTGGTACTTCCAGATAGCGATTGGAATTGACATTCTTTATCGTATGCTGTCCATTTCCGAGATGCCTGAATACCCATTGATGGGCACGAATATTCTCTTTATTGGCCATAAAGACCTCATGATTACTACTAAAAGAGGTGATCATGTTCTGGTCACTTGTCTTAGACCTCACATAGAATGTTCCATTGATGGTTTCAAAATTGGCAACAGGAGGTGGTGGAGGTGGAGCCACAGCAATTGGTATTAAGTCAAATTGCTGATTGCCGTTGGTCGTACTGAAAGCATAGATTAAATTCTCACCATCATTGCCTCCTCGTTTGTCTAGTGCCCTGCTCAGGCAATGTATTGGCTTAAGGTAATAATTACCATTAATTAATTCTATCTGCCATTTATGATGATTAGCAGTAGCAGAGGTAA
>CAZQDZ010000060.1:0-19221 GCA_964591455.1 uncultured Saprospiraceae bacterium | reverse complement strand
ACGGCCATTGTTTTTAACGCCATTTAAAACCTCCTTAGCTAAAATGGCTAAAGGCTGTCCAGTCAACTATCCATCAATAAAAATCGTGTAGCCTATATGGTCTATTCAGAAGATTCTTTTTCTCAACTCATCCGACCTTTCAGATTCTCGGAAAGCCCACCTTCTCTTAAAAGAGAAGGATGCTGCAACGAATAATTATCGGAGAGTAGATGAAGGGTTGAGGTTGCCTTTTATTTGACTCCCATTTTAAATTTCGACGGACTGGAAGGCGTGGAGAAATCTATTAATTTTTATTCCGCAAATAGCCTACATACCTATTGTTCACTGCAATTGATTACTTTAGACTTTAAAGATTTAGATATGAGATACCTATTCATTCTAACTGTACTACTTGGAATGCACAATCAAACAGAAGCTCAGAAGATTCTTAGTACTAATAATACGAATACAATAGAAGGCATTACTAATCGTATGCTGGAGCTCATCTCAGGTGATATAGGAGAAGAAAGAAATTGGGATGCCTTCAGAAATTTATTTTTGCCTTCAGCTCAGATGCTGTCTACTGGTGTCTCAAGTGACGGACGTGCCGAAGTGAACTCCATGAGCATAGAAGAATTTGTAACGAATATTGGTCCTTATTATTCTAGGGATGGATTTGAAGAATATTCTATAGGACTTACTGTCAATGAATTTAATGGTATAGCCAATGTCTTTCAGAGTTTTTACTGCAAGAATCTTAAAGGCACCTATGAGAAAAGAGGCATCAACAGCTACCAATTGGTCTATAAGGATGGCAGATGGTGGGTAGCCAATGTGCTATTTACAAATGAAACACCAAGTAACCCGCTACCAGACAAGTATTTATCTAATAACAGGAATCAAAATAATAATAGAAATCAGTCTAGTAATAGGAGTCAAACTAAAGAAAGACCCATACTTAACATTAAAAAACGACAGCAGTAAATTCTAAGTTAGAGAACTCAATTTTAGTCGCTCACTGGGTTATTAATTACATCCTTTATGTAACAATTTGCCTTAAATCCACGTTTCCTTCTCAGTCTCTAAAGATTTTAAGATATGAAGCAGATTGCGATAATAATAACCTCCGTATTAATGTCGATAAACCTTATCGGCCAATCACCAGTAGGAATATGGAAGACTATAGATGATGTTACAGGTGACGCCAAATCTCATTTAGAGATATATGAAGAAAATGGCAAGTTATATGGCAAAGTGGTCAAACTACTCATGAGTGACCCAAGTACGATATGTACAGAATGCAAAGGTGATCTCAAGGGCCAACCCGTACTCGGGATGGTACTCATGAAAGGTCTTGTACGCAAGAAAAACAGATGGGAGAAAGGCACTATTATGGATCCTGAAACTGGTAAATCATACAAGTGTAAAATCTATATGGAATCGCCAGATAAACTAAAAGTAAGAGGATACATTGGTATAGAAGCGCTAGGTCGTAATCAATATTGGCATCGCGTATAGACTTCATATTACAGTTTTTGTATATATGTTGTAATTTAGGCGCTAATTTCAGACATTAAGATATCCATCTATGCGCCTACTATTCCTTTCTCTCTGTATCCTTTTTCTACTTCCCAAGGCTAGTACACAACAACTTGAACTCAGTGGTTTTGAGATTTCGGTAGATCAAGACAGATTTACTGACTTTCTAAGAGATACAATATTGGAAGATAAGAATCATGTTATAGGCCTTAGAGTAGGTTTTTATGGTTCCTATGCCAATAGTTATTATCTCGGATTACCATGGGTACGAGAAACTATAGATGCATTCTGGATGGACGAAATCATCTATAACAGAGGTGTGGATGTAGAGACTATATCCCATAATTTCACTTTCACAGTTAATGGATTTAGCCCTCGACTTATATCCGATGAGACAGATTTTTTTGAAGCGGCGTTGGCTGGTGGATATGATTTGGCACAGGATAGACCCTTTTCTTCGTTCACCGGATTTAGAAGCACCCGTAGACTGGAAGGCAGCAAGCTATTTGCGCATTCAGCTTATAGGCTAGACATGGCCATCACGACCTCCTTCACTTTTGGAATTATGAGTTTAGGCCTTTCCCAAGGGGTGGAAAATTTATTTGGTGGTAATCGTCCCAGTGCGGTGTTATGGGATAGAGATGAGAATGAAACCTATCCTACAGGTCAAGCTTTCCGAAGCGGTTTACCAGTATTCATGTATTCCTTTTCTTATGAAGCTGTGGTGCTCCGACCGCTAAGAAAAATTGTCATACAAGCCAGACCTGAATTCAATCTAGGCTACTATACAGATGTCGGATTTGGTATTGATATAGGGAAGGTTATGAATGTAGAGAAGAACGTGGACAACCTAGGATATACTGACACTAATAACCCCAGCGTCTTGAAGGTCAATAATGAAAATATTGCTTTTGCCTTTTCTGTCGGTGGCACCTTAAGAGCTGTTTTGTACAATGCACATCTTAATGCACTCTTTAATGACAGGACGCATCACATCGCTTTTGGTGATACAAGAAAGATCGTCCTCGAAGGTTATATAGGTGCTAAGGTGCAAATCCTAAAGAAGATTGAATTCTCTATGTCTATAAATCAGAGGACCTCCCAATTCTCATTAGAAGAAAGAGATGCGAGATTCTGGGGCACACTAGGATTGAAATATCTCTTAGCACCTGAGGGGGAAGGTTGCTATGACTTGTAAGAGAGTTATTCAGATGCACTTACACGTTGGCCATTACTACCCTCCCAGTATGGATACCATACCAGTATAGGTTCATTCACCTTGACGTCAGTTCGTCTAGGCTTTATTTCTCTTTTAGTTATGCCCTGAAGCGCTTGATTCCATTTTTCTGTAATAGAATTAATCTTGGTTTTTAGCTCGTTTTCTATTTCGTAACGTGCCTCATCCAACATCGCTAAATCTTCTCTTGACTCAGCCACCTTCTCTTTTGCCTTTCTTGCCATACGTCGTTTTGTAGATACAGAACCCATAGATGATCGCCTTCTTCTTCCACCGAATACACCGCCAAATACCGTCTCTACAACATTGATAAACTCATCATTTCGTCTACTTCTTTGTTCGGCTTCAGCTTCATCCAGGTCTCTTTCTTCCTTGCGTATCTTTTCATCCAGTTTGGAAAACTTTGCATCATACTTGTCATGCAATTTATCTATCTCATCATCTCTCTCTTCTCTTACTCTAACCTGAAGTCGCATACGGAAAGACTCTTCTGACTCAGTATCAGATTGATATATTTCGAGTTGTTCATGCTGTAGCGTATGCATGCGTTGGTTCACATATAACCAGTCAGAGAATTCGGATTCTATTTGATTGAGCTCCCTAGCGGTATTCATGCTTTCTGGCACGGACTTATACTCTACATCTATATTATCAGGATGATCGGGTTGGTTAAGTAGGGCTTGTTTCCAGTTAGCGACCTTGATGGCTGCTGCCCAATCTGTCCGTCCAAATTCATCAGGCGCAGCTGCCAACAGCGCCATACTGGTTACCTTATCAACAGACCTTTTCTCGTCATAGAATCTGACTTGTGCTGGACATAACAATCGAGGTTCGTAGCAAATCTTCTTCTTTTGTCCGAAACTCAGACCAGACTCTGTCGGCGATTTCCATAGTGCCATAAAACGCTGCTGAATCTTATGATCTAAGGTAGGCGGCATTTGCACCTTTGGTTTTTCCTCTACTACAGCTCTTGCTTGGGAAAGGTTCGCTACCCCTGACGCGTATACTTGTGAGGTTCCAGATTTTTTATCCTTCATAAGCGCTTTGACCTGAGGCCTGGTCATGGGTCCACGGAGGTAAGACATCGCCCATCTGGTATGATATATCACTGGCGCATCAGCATGCACATTATGCATCAGAAAAACGCGGGATGAAAGGCCTGTAATAATATCATCGAAGTCCATCTGTTTCCCGCCTGCTTCAGCGATAGCCCCTTTCAAGCCATCCAACACGCGGGCCTTGTCTCTTTCTGTCTGAAGTTTGCCAATAAACCAAGTCCCCGCATTAGACAAGCCCTTGTAATCTATGTCGACAGGATTCTGGGTTACCAGAACTGACCCTACTCCATAAGCTCTTGCCTGCTTCAGTAAAGTCAATAGCGGCTTCTTAGAAGGTGGGTTGGAGGTAGGTGGAAAATAGCCAAATATCTCATCGAAATACATCAAGCTACGTAAGCTGGTGGTCCCCGATTGTTGACGCATCCAGGCGATCAGACTGTTAAGGAGCAAGGTCACAAAAAACATCCTTTCACTCTCCGATAGATGAGCAATATAGAATATGCTGTGCTTAGGCTTGCCCTCTGGTGTGTAGTACAATTTATCGATATTTAAATCCTCACCCTTAAGCCAATACTTAAATTGGGGAGAAGCGATAAGCGTATTGAATGACATGGCCAACTGAAAGCGATCATCTGTCTTGAAGAAGGTTTCTATATCGAAAACGCCTAATTGTGAGAACGGAGGAGATTGTATGCTCTTAATTAGAGTAGCCAGGTCTAGGTCTTGTCCTTTCCTCCAAAAGTGTTCAAAGATATTGGCAAGTAGTATCCCTTCTTTGCTACGTACAGGATCAGCCTTACTTTCTACCATTCCTAGGAGTGCTGCGACGATGCCTTGTATTCTTTCTAAATGCATCTCTGCATCACTGTCAAAATCCTGTCCAGCTGAATACGAAGGCGCTGCAAATGATCCAAGGATATTAATCGGAATCCCTGCATCAGAACCGGGTGTATAGATATTGATATCCACAGAGTCCATAAGGAGTCTTATACGATCCTTTGTTTGACCCCAACTTCCTAATCCTTGTTCCCATTTAGATGAAATCGATGCCGCATAATCTCCTACTGACATGCCTTTACGATTTGCATCATCAGCATTGATCCAAGATTCGAAATCTGTCGCCGCCAAATCAGGAAACTGGAGCATTAGGTTTGTCATATCCCCTTTAGGATCTATAATCAATGCAGGTACTTTATCTATCGCCGCTTCTTCTAAGAGTCCTATACATAATCCTGTCTTGCCACTCCCGGTCATGCCAACACAGACGGCATGCGTCGTCAGGTCTCTTGCGTCATAATTGACAGCCTCAGGGGAGATTTTTCTTGTGGCAGTATCATACTTAGCTCCGAGATAAAATGAACCCATTTGTTCAGGTGGCAGATTAATCATAGTCGTTTTTAGATTATTAGGTTGTGTTATTGTCGCTTAATAGGAATTATATGAGACGGTTTATTTATCAAATGGCTTAGCGTCGAAGGCAGCTCTTTTGTCCATGAACCATTTTTTTAAGGCCTCTGGCTCTTTCATTAATTCTTGCATCGCAGACATGGCTTCTAAATGTGCCGCATCTTGTTTGATATACATGTCTTTACCATGCTGCTTGCTTAGTTCTGCCATCTCTTCAAAAGTCTCTGCCGTAAATATTAATTCGCAGGCGCCTCCTAATTCCTTGCAAGTCATAGATTTCATAATTCAGAATTTGCCTTAAAAATAAGTACTGAGATCACCTATTGCAAATCATCTATTTCTAGATTGGAGTTCGGATTGGCGCATGGGCATGCTATCTATAAGTTGGTAGAGCTGATTTTTAGAAATCCAGTCTGTTTGACGCAATTTTACACCTCCATCTAATCCTATAAGTGTCATTTCAAAGGTAGAATCAGCCGCACCTTTTGATGCGCTGTTGGCTGATAGCAATTCCATAATCATTGGCTGCTGGAGCACGTGATATTGGGTATCTTTTTTCATATAGATGACAATCTTTCTATCATCTAAAGCCTCCTTTTCATTCACAAATTCTTTCAGTTGTAATTGGAATTTTGTTTCAGCAACTGTGGCACAGTCAATCATGATTACTCGATTTTTCCACAAATGTTCATCCATGTTTTGTGACCAGGCAACATGTGTAAATAGGAATAGACAGTAAACTATAGTTATCGCTTTATAGAAAAGTCGATGTACTGATGTTTCAATCATCTATCATCTATTTCATTAAAGATGCTCATTTTATCTCACCCCCGATACCACTCTTTGTATTCCTTGTAAGCTGCACAGGTCCCTTGAATATAAACTTGTGCTTTGGCCTCATCGAGTTCTTTTAGCGGTCGGGCAGGGGTGCCTGCATAGATATTACCTGGCTCTATCTTAGTACCTGAAGTGACAACTGCTCCTGCAGCTATAATCGTCTGACTGGGTACAATCACATCATCGAGTACAATAGCTCCCATGCCTATAAGGACATTATCCGCTATCTGACAACCATGAATGATGGCTCTATGGCCAACGCTAACATTATTACCTAGAATGGTGTCCGAACGGCCATTTGTACCGTGGACCATCGTAAGGTCTTGAATATTGACATTCTCCCCGATCAGGATACGATTGACATCTCCTCTTATAACGACCCCAAACCAGATACTGCAATGAGCGCCTATCTCTATATCTCCTGTAAGTACGACATCATCAGCAACCCATGCTGTGGGATGGATGACGGGAGTCTTCCCATTGACGGAATACAATTTCGCCATTTAGTTATCCTTTGGAATGGCTGACGGGGGATAGCTTATATCCTTCTTTCTTAAGCAAATCTATGACCCCGTTTTTACCACCCAGGTGGCCTGCGCCGACAGCAAAAAACATCTGATGTGCCGCCATTTTCTCAGCCATAATAGGAATCCAATTTTTGTTTCTTGTATACAATAGTATATCCTCAAATCCTTCAATACCCCCTTCTTCCATCTCACTCATAAAGGAAACCATACTGGTGATATCCTGATTAGTATACAAATCAATCATTTCTTTGAATGTATCATCCTCAGTATCACTCCCTTTGATAGTCTCTAAAAGCATATCTGCTTGTGCTTCATATGGTATGGAGTCGAATACAGACATCTGATATTCTATGGTCTCTAGCCCACTCACATCCTTACCTGATTCCTGAGCTAAAGAGTATAGCTCCATCTCGTATGACTTTATGCTGCTATCATCACCAAACCCTTTACCAAACTCCACATCACCACTGGCAAATACTGTCAGAAACATCGGCTTCAGTTTTTCCATGAAAAACATTGGGATGCCCATACCATCAAAATGTGATTTTACAAATGCATATTCTTCTTCTGTATAGAGGTCCTTCAATGTTTTCCCATCGGCCATAAAAGCTTTGGTCAATAACCCCATCTGAGCACCCATATCAAACATATCATCCAGGTCTATCTCAAAGGATACTCGGTCTGAAGATTCTAAGGCAGATAAGGTCCCTTCAGGCCAGAAGAAGCTTTCTGAATCTATCATATGGATTGTCCCAAAAAGGTAGCTTGGTGTGGCAAGGCCATTGCCTTCGATTTTCCACAGCAGCGCATTTTCCAAATCATAATTATCTGATGCAGCAGTCGCGGTCTGAGTTTGGACATTCGTATCACTGAGTTGCTTAGTACTCTTGCAGGATATGGTCCCCATTATGATGGCGAGCATCATTACTGACAAGTGAGTCCAATGAGCTGATAACGAAAATTTATTCATGGTTTTAAATTATTTATGTTGTCTTGCATTAAAAATCTGAGACATAAGAATCGCCCCTGCAACAGAGACATTGAGACTTTCTACATTACCGGTACCTGGTATGGTCATCACTAAATCAGAACGTTGTCTTATTTCCTTAGATACTCCCTTACCCTCTGAACCTAAAATAAGTGCAATTGGTTCGTTAAAATCTGGTGTAGAATCATCATTATTGGTACCACTATCTGCTAGGATGATTGTCAGACCTGAGGCTTTGAGGAAGTCAAGGGTTTTGGTCATACTTTGCTCCCTGCAGATAGGAATATCTTTAATAGCTCCAGCAGAGGCTTTATGTGCAAAACTGTTTATTCTGGCTGATTTCTTAGAAGGTATCACTATCGCATCCATCCCAAACCAAACGGCAGATCTTGCCAATGCCCCAATATTTCTTACATCTTCTATACCATCCAATACAAGTATAGCCGGGGTTTTGCCTTGCTCATAGAGAAGGGGTAAGACATCTTCCACCTTGTGATACGTAACTATGGCGAGCTGAGCGGCAACTCCCTGATGATTAGCATGACCAGAGATACTGTGAAGTTTCTCCTTGGGCAAGTATTGTAAGGGGATATTTCTTTCGCGGGTAAGCGTGCGAATTTCTTTTTCATAGTCCCCTTTCAAACGGCTATCTATCCAGACTTTTTCCAGTTGCTGACCACTTGTTAGTGCATCCTTGACAGGTTTTCGCCCTATTAAAATTGTATCTCCTGATTTCTTTGCTATGGTTTTACGCTTTATTCTGTAAATAGCAAAGATGGTTGAAACTCGTGAGACTTCCTCCAAGATAGCCCTTATATTCAAAGGGTGAAGTAGCGTTCTTTTGGTTATTTTTTATCTAATGGCTCCAAAATGTCTTGCTCAATTACCGTATTGTAAATGAAATCCTATTGGTTTTCGTAATTTTAAGCAAAATCTAACCTGAAATCACATGATTAAAAATTTACATTTTTTACTATTTATCATGCTGATGCCTATAATCGCATCGGCCCAGACCGACAATGGTCAAAATATCGATAGAGCTAAAATCGATATGATAGGTCAGACTTTTCTTACAGACAAGTTAGAAGAGCTAGATCTTACTGATTCAGACATACTTGGAATGCATATTTCAGATTTATATGTCAATAATCACAATGGATGGACGCATTTGTATTATACGCAGACTTACAAAGATGTTCAAGTCCGAAATGCTATTCTCAACCTAACGATTAAATCTAATGGGGAGGTTTTGCATTACGGGAATAGGTTTGTAAAGGATATCAGAAGTAAGATAGAAAGTGATGCTATGGTGATATCCGCATCTGAAGCAATAATCTATGCTGCTGAAGATTTAGAATTACCAGGCATAGTGCCTCCAACTGTTCTTAAAAAGAATCTAGAATTTCAAAAGGAACAATACACAGCCCCATTTGCTGATGAGAAAATTTTAGTACAGCCTAAGTATATTGCTGATGAAAATGGCTTATACAGACTTACTTGGGAGGTATACTTAGATGAAAAGTCTACACCTGACACTTGGTTTTCTTATATAGACGCTGTTACAGGTAAGCTTGTAAGCAAAATAAATAATACTGTATACTGTCAGGTACATAATGGTATGTTTCATAACCATTCTTCTGAATGCAGACACATCAAAGAGGGTAAGCAAGAAATCGAAAGAAGTACTGTAAATACTGATGGTGCAACATACAGAGCCTTCCCGCTACCTATAGAGAGTCCAGTTCATGGTAATAGGGAGTTATTAGTAGACCCAGCAATTCCTGAGGTATCACCATTCGGTTGGCATGATGTGGACGGTGAGCCTGGTGCAGAATTTACTATTACAAGAGGTAATAATGTATGGGCATACGCGGACAAGGACGGTGATGATACTTCAGATGGAGATGAACCTGATGGTGGTGATGACTTGGTTTTTGATTTTACATTTGATGAGACCGTAGAGCCTATAAACAGTTTAGAAGCCGATATCACAAATCTATTTGTGGCTTGTAACATGTTTCATGATAATATAGCTTTGGTAGGCTTTGACTCGCCGTCTGGAAATTTCCAAGCCAATGATTATGGTGCAGGTGGTAGAGATAACGATCCGGTAAGAGCTGAGACTTTAGATGGTATAGACCAAGGTAATGGTAACAATGCAACCTTTGGTACACCGCCAGATGGTGCAAGTGGTCAGATGCAGATGTTTCAGTGGAATTTTACTGAGAGTATATTCAGAATAACAGAACCCGCTAGTATTGCAGGTGATTATGAAGTTGGTGGTATAACTGGTGATTGGAGCATCCCCCCTATCGATGAAATAGACGTGGAAGGTCCTATGATTGTAGCGCTGGACGGAGATCTTCAGTTTCCAGAGCAAGGATGTGGAGAAATTGAAAATGATATAGAAGGTCAGGTTGCCATGATTTTTAGAGGAAGTTGTGAATTCGGCACCAAAGCATTGAATGCTCAGAATGCAGGCGCAATTGCCGTGGTGATTTGTAATGTACCCGGAGTTAGAGGAGGTGATGGTGAAGAGATTTTAAATCCTGCTCCAGGAGACGATGGAATTAACGTAAACATTCCTACATATTTTATGGCGAACTCTAATTGTCTAAGGATAACCAATTTGATAGATCAGGGAATAACTGTTACAGCTGACATTGGTTTGTTAATGGCGGGTCCTACTAGTAGAAGTTCCGGTTACGATAATGGCGTGATAGCGCATGAGTTTGGTCATGGGGTTCATAATAGACTTGGTGGTGGTCCAGCGAATTCAGGGTGCTATAACAATGATGAGCAAATGGGAGAAGGTGTTGCTGATTTCTTTACGCTGGCAATGACAGCAGAAGAAGGAGATTCTGGGACAGATGCTCGTGGTATAGGAGCTTATGTAACTGGTAGTACCGCCACTGGAAGAGGTATTAGAAGATTCCCATACTCTACAGATATGAGTGTAAGCCCTTATACTTATGATGATATCAAAGCTACAGATGCACCGCATCCAGTAGGTGAAGTATGGACTTCTATACTGTGGGATGTATACTGGGCCTTTGTAGACTTATATGGATTTTCTACAGATTGGGCAGATGCTGATGCTGGAAATGTAAGAGCGGTGAGATTGGCTATAGATGGTATGAGATTGGCGCCATGTGGTCCAGGGTTTCTAGATATGAGAGATGCCCTCTTTGAGGCAGACGAAGGTGCGCATGAGTGTATGTTATGGGATATTTTTGCTAGAAGAGGTCTAGGATGGAATGCAGATCAGGGTTCTCCTAATGACAGAAATGATGGTGTAGAAGATTTTGAGCCTTTGCCAACTTGTATACCTACGCTTAAAATCAGCAAAACAATACAAGAGTTGGTAACGCCAGGTGAGGAGATAGAAGTCACTTTAGTCATTGCAAACCACACTGGTGAGTTATCAATTAATACAATTATTACTGACAATTTACCAGATGGTCTGACCTACGTAGATGGTTCTGCAAGTCTACCAGCTACTGTAAATGGAAATACGCTTATGCTTGAAGCAGGCGATTTAGAGCCGCTAGGTCCAGATGATACCATAGCAAGTGGTAACATAACGGTGACTTATAGATTGCAGTCAGATCCAAACATTTTCTCTATCACTCAGCTCTTTAATGGAGTAGAGCCTGATGAAGATAATCCATGGGAATTGGATATTTTCGGTGCTGTAGGACAGAATTTCTGGACAAGAACCTTTGCTGATGCTAATGGAGGAGAAGCCTCTTGGATAGTTAGGGAATTTGATGGCGATTCTGATCAGAGACTAATTTACCCTGATATAGATGTGTCGGCTGGAGAGAGAACGACTATCAGATTCTGGCACAGAATAAACTGTACACCTCTAGAGAATGGTGGGTTTATAGAATACTCTACAGATGGTGTAGCATGGTTAGATGTAGCCGATAGATTTGTACTCGGTGGTTATACAGATGCCATAACTTTCGATAACCTTGCAAGGCCTAACCACTTCGGTTACACCGGTAATAATGGTACAGGAGAATTCGAAGCTGGATATATAGATTTCACTGACATCAATGAACCTATAGATCTTAGATTTAGATTCACGACCTATGATATTAATGATGAAATGGATGTAATTTTCGATGTAGATGAAGGTTGGTTTATAGATGACTTTGAGGTAATGGACCTTAGGACATATGAAGTAGAAGCGACTATATCAGCTGATAATGCAGATCCTATATCTGACGGTGTTAGAGAAGTTATCATAGATTCTAACAGAAGGACAGTAAGCACTAATGACATCGAATTAGAAGGTATAGAATTACAATTAATTCCTAATCCTGCATCTGATAATGTAACTGTTATGATTAACTCTGACAGAAATCTTGACCTTAATATATCTTTAGTATCTATCGAGGGTAGAGCGGTATATAATGATGTGGCACGTGTATTTGAGAATCAAAATTTTATGGATCTTGATATATCTGATTT
The DNA here is from genome assembly GCA_964591455.1 of uncultured Saprospiraceae bacterium. Classification (GTDB taxonomy): domain Bacteria; phylum Bacteroidota; class Bacteroidia; order Chitinophagales; family Saprospiraceae; genus RFSX01. The sequence continues at coordinate 7,170 of CAZQDZ010000060.1, read as the reverse complement.
AGCTGGAGGGTTTTATCTACTTCAGATAAGCAGCGAAGGAAAAGTGATTACAGAAAAATTAATTATCGAGTAGTAGAATTAGTTAAGTTATAAAAGTTAAAGGGAGTTCATATGAGCTCCCTTTTTTTGTTGTAGCAAGGTGTATCTTGCAAAATGAGACATTCACTAAAGTCTGATTCATCATACTGGAAAATTTGTTTTCTGGTTATAGGTCTTTCAATCACTCTATTTTCTGGCGTATTCCTAAAATCTGGATTTAATGAACAATCCATAAGAATAAATATAAGGTTGTCAGCAAAGATTAGTCTTGTCTGCTTTTGTCTGGCTTTTTCCGCCTCTTCATTGTATGTAGCATACAAGTCCAGCTTCTCTCAGTGGCTTCTAGTGACAAGAAAATACTTTGGCGTTTCATTCGCCATGATACATCTTATTCACTTATTCTTTTTGATTTTATTACATCATTACTTTCATCCCGTTTTTATTCTGAGACCTCCTATTACTATAGCACTAGGTGGCTTAGCATATTTATTTTTGGTTCTAATGCTTCTAACATCTTTTGAAAGAATCTCAAATTTTGTTTCACGGAATACTTGGAAGCGCATTCATCTTTATGGTGGGTATTGGATTTTGATAGTTTTCTCTAATAGCATCTACGGGAGAGTAATAGCTGGACATATGGGTTATCTACCACTTGCCATAATACTCACCTTTGTTTGGGTAATCAGGATTTTATCTAAGTTTAATTATACCCAGAAATCAACGAATTAGTAAATAAAAAAAGCACAACTCATTGTTAGAGCTGTGCTGTAAAATTTTATAATTTAACTTTAGAGTTATTCTTCTTCTGACTCTGCCTTTGAATCTACACTTTTAACTCTTGCCGCCACTTCATCTACACTCTCTTCAAGGCTTGTTGTTTCCGATTCAGTCTTTTGTTCTAAAACATCATCAAGACCTAATTCTTCAGCGACATCCCCTACTTTATCTGTTACAGTCTCTATCACTTTACTTCCTAATGCGACTGCTGCGCCGAGTAACCCCCCCTTAGCAACCATATCTCCCAATCCTCCTTTATTAGGCTCTGCTGCTTCTTCTACTTCATCAGACTGATTTGCACTAGCTTCTGTTTCACTCTCTTCTTTACCCACTGCAATTTTATCAGCGATAGCTTCTTTGGACTCTTGTAAGGTGTCTTTAGCTTTCTCTATAGTCTCATCTAAGCCCATCGCTTCTGATAGGTCATCCACTTTTTCAGATGCGCCTTTCACTAGCTTACTCCCAAGGGCTACAGCGCCCGCAATAAGTCCGCCCTTCGCCAAAGTCTCTTTCACATCGTTAGTCGTACTTTCCTCCTCCGAGATATTCTCTGTAGTCAGGCTTTTACTTTCTTCAGCATCTGACTCAGTTAAGCTCTCTATTCCATCTTCTACTTTATCCCCTACCACTGAAGCTACGGCTTTCACACTATCAACGACATCTTCTACAGCATCACCAATAATTGCTGCAGCAGCGCCTAGGAGTGTTTCTTCTTTAGCAACTTCCTTTGGTTGTTCATCGGTACTAGGTAAGTCGTTCTGGCTTTCTTCTTTCTTTTCTACAGATGCATCTTCAGAAACTGCAGCTTTTTCAGTCACCTTCTCTACTGTTTCATTGGCTTCTTCTTTGGAGGCAGCAGCCTTAGGTTTAGATTTTTTAGGCTTCTTATTCAATGCTTCTGCAGCTGCCTGTAGTTTGGCAGCTTCGTCATCCGACAGGTTAGCCATGTTATCAGAAATCTTAGCTTGAATCTTTTCTTTGACCTCCTCCTTCTTATTCTTTATTTCTTTTCTTTCAGCTTGCTTCTCTGCTCTTGCCTTCTCTTTCTCCATTCGCTTTTCCAAGTCTTTCTGAGTAGCCAACATCTCATTTAGCTTATCTTCTTTAGACTGGACACGTTCCTCTATCATCTTGACTTTAGCCTGCCTAATTTGCATCTCTAGTTGCCCGGAAGTGGCATTCACTCTTCTATTTTGAAACTCAATATCTTTCTTATCTCTGTTTATAGACTGTTGCATCTTGCCTATAGCAGATTGTAGTCCTTGGTATCTTCTTTCTACTCGAGACACAGCGCCTCCGCTACCGTCAGATTTAGAAGGACCGTATTTCTTTTCCTTTACTTTCTTAAAGGCCTGATCTATCTTTTTCCAAACCTTAGATCTATCATTACGTGTAAAGTCTGTATTCTTAAAGTCTGCCTGAATTTTCTTGAGTTCATCGAACAGAGGGCTTAGACTCTTTCCCTCATCTACTTTAGCTCTGACACCATCTAGTCTTTGTGTGAAAGCAGTCAAGTGCTCTTTAGATATTTTGTTTAGCTCTTCATTTGCTTTAGACCTGAATTCCTTAAGCTTCGTGAAGAGATCATTTGTGTCGTTTTTTAGTTTATCGGCATGCTCTCTAAATAGATTTCTTTCTCTGGACTGCTCAGATACTTTCCCCCAGAAGCCTTTAACCTCATCCCAGATGCCTCCATCAAAATCGACAAGTTTTTCTATTCTTTCTTTTAGGTCCTCTAGCTCCGTCTTATATAAGTCATACATCTTCGTAGATAAGACGACGAAATGCCATTCGGCTTTAGCACGATTTATTAAATCACCTCGTTGTACTTTTAAGTCCTCGGGGAGTAAGTCGTCGGTGACGGATAATTCCCTGACTATGGTTTGATGGCCTTCCGGAAACTCCACTTCTTTGCCTGATCTCCAGTCATCCATCATTAAGTTATAGAATACTTCACTAACTATGTCATGATGAAAGGTATATATATTCACCTTATTTTCCTTAGCCAGTAATTCCATGGCAATGAGCACTTTCTCATCTTTGCCGTCATTTCCCCAAAGTACAATCTTATTTTTCATGTGATTTGTTTTTCGATGGCTAGGAAGCAAAACGTTTTTTGAGATTCCAAGCCAAATTTTCTGTAAACTATTTATTCAAATTCAAGCAAACTATCGTTGCTCGATGTAATACTCATAATTAATTAAGCAGGAACTGTCTTTTTCTTATCTAACAGTCCTTGTAATATCTGGACAGCATTAGTAGCTGCACCCTTTCTAAGATTATCAGCGACTATCCATAGATTTAGACCGTTATTTACAGATTCGTCACGTCTTACTCTTCCCACAAACACCTCATCTTTCTTCTTTGAGTGAAGCGGCATAGGGTATACATTATTCTCTATATCATCCTGAAGGACAATGCCTGGTGAAGAAGCAAGCAGGGCCTTTATCTCAGAGACATCTATAGGATTATGAAACTCTATATTCACAGACTCTGAATGTCCACCATGCACAGGCACCCTTACCGCTGTAGCGGTAATAGCTATATCAGGTGCTGATAATATTTTACGTGTCTCATGTACCAATTTCATTTCCTCCTTGGTATAGTCATTATCTAGGAATACATCACAGTGCGGTAGGCAATTCTCAAAGATGGGATAATGGTAAGCCATCTGATATCCATTATCTGTCTTTCCATCTCTTTCCGCTTCATACTGATCCACGGCTTTGGCACCTGTGCCTGTAAATGACTGGTAAGTAGAAATCACTAGTCTCTTTATGCCATAATTCACATGCAAAGGATTGAGGGCTACGACCAGCTGAATCGTACTGCAATTAGGATTAGCTATAATCTTATCATTCTCACTTAACAGATCCATATTGACTTCTGGGACGACCAACTTCTTATCTGGATCCATACGCCATGCCGATGAGTTATCTATTACTGTAGTCCCTATAGCGGCAAATTGAGGAGCGAAGGTCTTAGAAGTAGAACCACCAGCAGAGAACAGTGCAAAGTCCGGTGCCGCTGCAATGGCATCTTCTATAGAAACTACCTTATATTCTTTTCCCCTGAACTTTAAAGTCTTACCAACTGATTTTGCAGAAGCAACAGGGATAAATTCATCTATAGATACTTTCTGCTCTTCTAGTACATCAATCATTTCTTGTCCTACTAGTCCAGTAGCGCCAACCAGTGCCAATTTCATATTCATTATACTTTATTCAGCAATCTCAAGAAAGACAACTGATTGTTACAATTCATAATCAAAAATACTGCCTTAAATCCAATGGTGAGCAGTGAAGAACACAGACTATCTCTTAAAAGACGTGAAAACAAGATTAACAGTGATAAGAAATACATTCTAGTATCTACGATATCAGTACCTTGTGAGCAGATGTATAAGTCTATAACGGATATCTTAAATCTAAAAAACTCGGTGTTTATTGTAGTGAAACCTCGGGTGTTTATCATATTCTTTATCCAAATAAGTTTTGGATTAGAGGCACAACTGAATGTCAACTTTGATAATGGAGACTTGAGCATATGGACAGGTGACTTATCTGACTTTATCATCAATGATGACAACATATTACAATTAGCAGCTCCCGAGGCTGGGACATCTTCACTATTCACACCCATCGCTGTATCAGATAGTATTCTTTGGTCTATGGACTTAGAGATGGATTTTGCACCATCTACTTCTAATCTTCTAGACTATTGGATCCTAAAAGATACTGCTGACCCAAATGAGCAAACTGGTTTTCTCCTCAGATTCGGAGAATCAGGAAGTGATGATGCCATACAGTTTTTTGAGATAGAAAATGGGGTAGAAAATCGAATTGCTTCAGGTCCTATGGGACAAATAGCCAGTGGCTTTTCTTTAAGAATCATATTAACAAAGTCTCAAGAAGATGAATGGATATTGTCTAGCCAAGAGATTGGTAGTGACCCCGTGCCGATAGAAGCTTTTAGAGTTTTCTATGATACAGAAGATCTCTCAGGTGATCACTTTCTTGGGTGGACTTGCCAGTACACATCTACAAGGACAGACAGATTCTTCTTTGACAACATTATCGTAGAAGATTTACTGCCTGATATCGCTCCTCCATTTGTGGTCTCAGTCGAATTTGCCAACAGTGATAAAATTATTATCCAATTTTCTGAGGTCCTGGACGACGCTTCGGTGGCGGAAATATCTAACTATCAGATAAGCACTACTACAGGTCAGCAAGTTACTATCGCCAGAGCTGTGCTAGATACAGATGACCCAACAAGCGTATGTATTGAACTTACAGAAGGGTTCCCTGAAGGAGCGAAAGGAGAAATAACTATATCAGATATACAAGACCAAGCAGGTAATCCTTCAGCATCGGTAACACTACCACTTTTACTTGCCAGTTCACCAGAGCTCGGTGATATCTTGATTAATGAGATTCTATATGATCCCTTACCGGGAAATGATGCTGATTATGTAGAAATCATCAATGTTTCTGATAAAATTCTTTCCTTGGATGAGGTCTTTTTTGCGAGAGCGAACAGCACGGCGGTCGATGTCCAGATAATGGCAGGTACCATAATGACACCTGGTCAGATTATAGCCTTTACTGATGATCGAATGCAGATATTAGATAATTATCTGCCACCTGATACTGCAAATATTGTAGAGCTGAATATTACAAACTACGTCAATGATGAGGGCAATGTATCGGTCCTACTCATATCCAATAATGAAGATCTTACTTTAGACAGTTTTGACTACACGGACGATTTTCATTCACCCTTACTGACTAACGCGGACATAGAAGGTGTAAGTCTGGAAAGATTATCTACCATCTCAGAGACCAATGATTCCAACAACTGGTTCTCTGCAGCCGCTAGTGTCAATTATGGTACACCGGGATATACTAATAGCCAGCGGATTTCTTCTGAGGGGGTTGATGTAGGTACTGTAGAATTGCAGAGTCAGAGATTCTCGCCTGACGCAGACGGTTTTGAAGATTTTGCGGTGCTTCAATACAGCCTTGAAAAAAGTGGCTTCATCGGTAATGTAGCAGTTCATGATGACCATGGTAGATTAGAATTACCCGTAGCAGAAAATACCCTACTAAGTACTGAAGGTAATGTCCTCTGGGAAGGCAATCTAGAAGATGGGACACCAGCCCCAATCGGCATGTATATTATTGTCTATAATTTTTTTCACCCTGATGGTGATGTGATTAGTGGGAAGGAAGTGATAGCTCTGGTGAGGAGGTTGTAGGATTTGTAAACCTACAGCTGTAGTAAGAAAAGCCATCCCTACCCTCTCACTCCCTGAAGGGAGAACCGCATAACTCAAAAAATAGACTGCAGGAAGATGCGCCCCTTTAAGGGTCGGGGGTAGCAGATCTTGCTCCTACAATCCCAATCATTACAGTAAAGAACACACTAACAAAATATTTATTTATAGCTTCGGTGTGTAATCTGATAATGACTAAGACCAGAGAAAATAAGCACACACTAATAACTGCAATCATGCTATGTGCCTGTTGGTGCTTTCTTGCAATCAACCCTTTGGAACAAGTTGCCTTATCTCCCATGGAAAATCATCTAGAGACATCCGTCTTTGTTTTTCTTTTTTTAGGCTTCTCATTTATGGTCTTTCATCTTAAGTATCTCATGCTTATTTGTATGCTTACTTCAGGCGTGCTGGCATTTGCAGCTAGGAATTCAGTGGATTTAAAAAATAAAAGCGTGGAAGCGCCGAAAGAAATACAGAAGAGCAACTCTCATCCTTCTAATTCTAAGACCATTGGCCATCAAGAGACAGAATCTAATCGATAATGGATATTCATTTTTACCATAAAGCTTTTGACCAACTGAACACAAGGGAATTATATGAAATGTTGGCATTGCGCCAACAGGTATTTGTAGTGGAACAGGACTGTCCTTATTTGGATGCAGATGGGAAAGATTATAATTGTCTACACGTACTTGGCAAAGACATTAAAGATCAGGTCATAGCACACACAAGAATAGTCCCTCCAGGGATCAGTTATGAAAAGTACTCATCTATAGGTAGAGTTGTCATAAGTGAAGCAATCAGAGGTAGCGGGATAGGCAAATCGCTGATGCTTTATTCTATGCAACTTACTTATGAAAAATACCCTCTGCTTCCCATTAAGATTTCCGCTCAGGTATATCTAACAAAATTCTATGAAAACCTGGGGTTTGTAGTAGATGGAGAGGCCTACTTAGAGGATGATATTCCGCATATAGCTATGATAGTGCCAAGCAAAAAAATAAAGTATTAATATGAGAATATGTGTTTACTGTGCTTCAAGTGCTAAAATAGATAAGGTCTATTTTGATGCG
>CAZQDZ010000059.1:0-19826 GCA_964591455.1 uncultured Saprospiraceae bacterium | reverse complement strand
CGTAAGTTATGAATGGAGTACGGGTCAGAGCACAGCAAATATTGCAGTATCTCCAACGGCAACGAGCACCTATACAGTGACGGTAACTGACGTGAACGGATGTACGGACACCGATGAATTAGAAGTAATAGTCCATCCATTGCCTATGGCAGATACAGGACCAGATCAGGATATTTGTGTGGATGATGATGCAATGCTTACGGCTACTGGTGGAGGAACTTATGAATGGAGTACTGGAGAAACAAGTCAGACAATTACTGTGGACCCTGATGCCAATACATTTTATTATGTGACTGTTACGAGTGATTTTGGATGTATAGCGATGGATACTGTAGAGGTGCGGATACATCAGTATCCAGAAGCTGTAGTAAGTGATTTTGGTCTTGCTTGTGGTGATACGCCTGCAGTCATTTCTGCTTCAGGAGGAACGAATTATTTATGGAGCACAGGAGATACTACTTCAATAATAGAAGTAATCCCTCCGAATGGTTTCGCTGTTTATACAGTGACTGTATCTAATATAGCTGGCTGCGAGGATGTTGCTTCAGTGTCAGTATTTGGCGTACCTGCGCCTACAGCATATGCAGGACCAGATCAAGAAATTTGCCCTGGCCAGAGTGCCTATATATTTGCTTCCAGCGATTTCGGAGATGTCTTTGAGTGGTCACCAGACTTATATCTGGATACTGATCAAGGGGCTTTCGTAATAAGTACACCAGACTCTACGATTACATATACCCTGACTGTTTCAGATGAGAACGGTTGTACAAGTACAGATGAAATCACGATTAGTGTTGTAGAAGATACAGAACCGCCAGTTGCTGTCTGCCAAGACTTCTTTGTCCTTGCAGATTCAGAAGGGGTAGGTGTAATAACTCCTTTCCTCATTGATGGAGAGTCATATGATAATTGTGGTGCTGTAACCCTAGAGGTTGACCAACCGACTGTGGAGTGTGTATTAATGGATTATATAATCACACTTACAGTTACAGATGAGGTAGGGAATGCTTCCACCTGTCAGGCAACAGCGACTTTAATAGGCTCTGATAATGATTGTGATAATATGGCAAATGGCTGCGATTTATGCGATGGAAGTGATGATACGATAGATAACGATAATGACGGCTTGCCAGATTGTGCTTACCCGCCGACAGACATTGAAGATTTAGAAGCGGGATGGTACTGTGGTAATCCTGGGGAGAATAAGGTGTGGGTCTGCCATTATCCTAATCAGTCTATTTGCATAAATTATGATTCTGTCTTCACACATGTTTCATTTCACCAGAATGATTATTTGGGACCTTGTCATTGGATCAGTTGTGTGTTTGATAGTCCTGTCTTACCAGGTACTCCTGAAGACCACGAGCATGATCACGGTTCAAATTTGATGGATGTTCACTGCGAATCTACTATAACAACTATTTCTGCTTCATCAGAAAATATAAGAAGTGTATTGGAAGCTTCACTTCATTTTCACAATAAACCTTGTGATGATATTTTTATTTCACTTGATAAATCTGATGAAGAAGTAAAATTAAAGTTAATGGAGATGGAACCGTTCGTTATTGAGTTTACAATAGAGGATGAGTGTGATCATATTTCAAGGTGTAGAAGCCAGATTACACCTCAGATACCGGACTTAGAAGTGTATCCAAATCCAGCTAGAGACAATTTGTATATAAGTGGACTTAGAGGAGAAGGCTATGAGATATTCAATAATAAAGGACAGAAAATCTTGAGTACGCTAACAACAAAGCGTTTAGATACTTCTGAATTTAACTCAGGTTTTTACTTGATAATCACTGATACTGGTAGAGTATCGAAATTTATAATTATCAAATAGATTTAAGAGTATAGGTAAGACTAAATATGCATCTGGATAGACAGGTGTAATTCAAAAGCAAAGCCATATGAGCTGACTATTGAATCAACTATTGCTATTTATGCTTAGTGTCAATTCAGTTGAATGTTATTACTTAAAATTGTAGTAGATGGATAAGCGTCTTGCCCAGTAAATTCTATTTGAAAGGCCTACCTGATAATGGCAGGTAGGCCTATTTGTATTCTGTTTAATATCTTTGTTTTATAAATTTCTTTAAGTGCCACTAAGTACGCAATTGCCAGGGTTATACTATTTGGAAACGGAATCTAGGGGTAGATCAGTTTTCACTTCAGAAGATATTGTGCAAGGAAGTATAATTGAGATTTGTCCTGTTATTATAATTAGCCCTGAAGAGACACAGGTTATACATAAAACACAACTGCACGACTATTATTTTATTTGGGATATGGAAACTGGAAGCTCAGCTATTGCGCTAGGATATGGCTCTCTATATAACCATAGTGAATCACCAAATGTTGAATTTGAATTAGATAAGTCTAATCAAACGATTCGATTTCTTGCCTTAAGAAATATCCAAGCAGGTGATGAACTTACGGCAGATTATATAGCTGCAAAAGATGAAGGTGTCACATTATGGTTTGATCCCAAATAAGAACTTTAATTCTATTGTTCTAATATTTCCTCTTCTATTACAGAAACTGATGAGACGTTAAAAAACCCGAGTACTTCTGTCCCATCGCTACTTGAAATGTTGCCTTTCGTATTTGCAAGCGGCTCTGCAAAGATGCCATTGCTGCTGTTCAGAAGTTGATCTCGAAGAACCTCCATAAAAAAGAAAGCAGAATTAGAAATGGAATGTAATTCTACCCTAATAGAATCTCCTGGCACATATGGAATAGGCACAAAGTTTTCATCTACGGGATTATTCAGTTCCTGGATTGGTTGAATAAACACAAGATTATCTACCTCGCCACCAGCGCTAAAGCCTGCATCAAAAGTAATATTGATTTCCGCTGGCTTATTGAGAAAGTCACCATTCTTAAATGTCCTTACCCAATAAGTATCCCCAACTCCTTCTAGGTCAGTGGCAAAGAAATTGCAAAAAATGCCATCGTCTGCAAAAGGGTCATCAGTCCTAAACTCTTGCAAAATAGAATCTATCTCCGGCACTCTGAACTTCTGATTCTGAGCAGTTAGCATTATACCATCAAGATCAATATTTAAATCAAACGTTTGTCCCACTGGTTCTGCCCTCCATAAGAATAAATCATCACTTGTCAACTGATAAGAACGACTATCACTGTTGTAGACTAATACATAGGTAGTGTTATCTCCGTTTGTAATTGTAACACTGGCATTTTCTAATGATTCCTGAAAAGAAGAATCAAAGTAAGGTTGTGATAGACCGATACGTACTTCAGGGATTCTATCATCCATGTCATGCAACCAAGCATCTACTACAAACTGTGCATCTACTTCTGCTAAATCTACCTCAATGACATCCTCACATGAAAAGAACATAGTCAAGCCCAGTAGGCTAATAATTATATAGAGTTTATTTCTTAATGTCATCATCATAATTAATTAAATTTGAAGTTGTAAGAAACTGAAGGGATGAAATTTCCAATCACTGATAATCGTACTGCTTCGGTTTCAATAGGCTGCGCTGGAATAGGTCTATCTTCTGTAGGCTGGAAGAAAATTGAGAAAGCATTCCTTCTACTGTAAATATTATAGATAGAGAAAACCCATTCTCCTTGCCACTTACCATTTCGTTTTGGTCTGCTTTTTCTGATAGCGCCAATATCCCATCTATGGTAGTCTGGGATTCTCACATTGTTTCTCCCTCCATTGCCATCATGTAATACTACATAACCTTGTTGTTCGAATCTGCTGGTAGGGAAAGTCGTAGGCGTTCCAGTGATATAAGCAAAGGTGCTACTAATACTCCATTTATTATTGAATTCATAAAATCCAGTAAGACTGAAATTGTGAGTCTGGTCGAATCTAGTAGGGTACCAATCATTGTTATTGATTCCATTAACTCTGTTTTCTGTTCTCGCTAAGGTATAGCTTAGCCAGCCGGTGAATTTTCCTTTATTCTTCTTCAGTAAAAACTCTAATCCGTAAGCTCTGTTTTCGCCCTTTAATAAATCACCTTCTATAAAAGGATTCAATAATAAATCAGCGCCATCTATATAGTCCACCAAATTGTCCACAGTTTTATAATAGACTTCTGTGCTAAATTCGTAAGTGTTATTTGAGAAATTTTTGAATAATCCAAGTGCGACTTGGTTGGCAACCAGAGGCTGAATATTATTGGTTGCTGGTGTCCAAATATCTAGAGGCGTAGACGCTGTGGTATTAGATACGAGCTGTATATACTGAGCTGTTCTGTTATAGCTGGCTTTTAGAGAGCTGGTTTTATTGAGTTGATATTTGGCAGAAAATCTTGGCTCCAAATTGGAATATGTCTGAATGCTTTCCCATTGATTAAAAAATGCTTGTGATTCAACTGGCCTTCTTCCACCATCTTCTGATTCACCAAAAGTATAAGCAAACCCTTCGCCAGTAAAGTTGAAGAACGACCATCTAAGCCCATAATTCAGAGAAAGTCGAGACGTCAATTCTTGCTCGTTTTCTATAAATAGGGCACTCTCTACAGCATATCTGTCAGGTATACTTATATCTCTTACTACTCCTTCAGATATCCCAACTGCATTTCCTGATATGAACCTATATATAATGGCCTGCCCTCCAAATTTGACGAGATTCTTTGGATTAGCAAAGAAGGTAAATTCTGGTTTCACACTATAGTTCATGATGCTGGCGTCCCAATCAAACCGATCAAATGAGTCTTCGCCAAAGCTAATCTGATAGTCATAATCACTGAAATAAAAAGTGAGATTGGAAAATAACTTATCGTTGAATAAATGATTCCATCTTAAGGTCGCTGTTTGATTGCCCCAGCTAAACCCTGCTGCCGCTCCAAACTGAAAACGATCTCTTCCTAAGTAGCCAGACAAGAATAATCTATCGCGTTCACTGAATATGTAGTTTGTCTTCAAAGTCAAATCATAGAAGAACAATTTAGTATCTCCAAGGTCATCTCCTAAAAATGGACTTGCAAGGATGTCGGCATAAGAACGTCGTCCTGCTATTATAAATGAAGACTTTTCTTTAACGATGGGAGCTTCCACAGACAGTCGACTGAATATTAGACCCACACCACCATTCACTGCCAACTGCTTACTGTTACCTTCTTTCATTCTCACATCTAGGATAGATGCGACTCGACCGCCATACCTAGAAGGAATTCCTCCCTTGTAGAGTTTGACATCTTTAACCGCATCAGGATTGAATACTGAGAAGAAACCAAAAAGATGTGACGAATTAAAGACAGGTGCTTCGTCAAGCAAAACAAGATTTTGATCTATGGATCCACCACGTACATTAAAGCCTGTTGCTCCTTCTCCCACAGTAGAGACACCAGGTAGTAGCTGTATACTTCTTATAATCTCCACCTCACCTAATAGGCTGGGCATTTTCTTTATGGTTCCGATGTCAAGTTTATTGACACTCATTTCTACTTGGGTGACGTTTTTATCTTCTGCTTCTGCTGTGATGATAACCTCATCCAGTTTTGATGCCTCCTCTGTTAGTTCTACATCATTCTTAGTATCCTGAGTCAGTGACAACGTTTGAGTGGATGTATTGAAACCTAAGTAGGCATATTCTACCTGATATTTACCTGGAGGTACAGTTATGGAATAGTACCCATACTCATTACTCGTTGCTCCTGCACCGTTTTCGAGCAAATAGGCAGTAGCACCTATAAGCGTTTCACCACTGGAAGCATCCTTGATATAACCACTAAGCGTTACCGTTTCTTGGGCTGTAATCATTGTGGATATGAGAAGAAAAATGGCAAGGCTAACTTTTTTTATCATACCGTAATATTTAACTGCGAAGTAATACAAACTATGTTGAATCATGTTATGATTTTCAACGAACAATCCAATTTTAACGATGAAATTAATAACATGTCTAATAACCTGTCTGCGATTAATTTATAAACCAATTCTACTGTCTGCAATCATTATATTATCCTGAAATACTGGAATAATAAATTATGATACTAAATAGAAGAAAAGCAATCTTTTTGTTTGAGTTATCTAAGAATAAGCTTAGAATATTGGGATGGCAATCCAAGAAATTATTAGTATCCATAGAACGAATTACAAGTATTGGATTCACCATTGCGAATTGATATATAAAGCAAAAGGTCTTAAGATATACATCTTAAGACCTTATTTTTTCATTAGGAGGCTTAGAGTCTAATTGTGATAAGCCGAATTATGAGCTAGTGTACTTCCACAGCCTGCGCAGGCTACTGCAGATCCTCCTCCACCAGCACATCCATTATTACAGATGTAATGCCATACTCCTTGTGCATTTTGTGCAGGTTCAGGAGTTGAAGGTGGCGCAGCAGCTACTGGTGGCGCTGTTGCTGTTGGATTAGTTCCATTTACAACCGGGTTTGTAATACTTCCTATTTGTGAACCTCCCATTGGCGGTGCAGCTGTTGTTGGTACCGTAGGAGTCCCTCCAGCTGCTGCATGATAAGCTGAATTATGAACTAAAGTAGATCCACATGTAGAGCACGCTGTAGCGGAACCTCCTCCTCCGGCACAACCGTTACTGCAGGTGTAATGCCATACTCCTTGAGCATTCTGAGCAGGCTCAGCTGTGGCAGCAGCAGGTGGCGGTGTATTACTTGGTACTATTGGCTCGTAGTTTTCGTCCAAAATGGCATCAGGTCTTTCAGGTGCATTTTTGCATCCAATGCTTAGTAGTACAGTGAAAGCAAATAAAACTGATAAAATTTTCATGGATTATCCTGTTTTTTCGTGTTCTAAAGCAATACGCCAGAACTAGCCTGTAAATATACAAGTCTTAAGTCATAGAAGCTAGAGAGGGGTGATTTTAAGACAATTGTGTCGTTTTTATAGTTGCATTGGTATGGTACGCCTATTTTCTAATTGATTTAGTTGCCTATCAATAAAGTATCGATTAGTGAGTTTTTTAACAAGTCTGATTAAAAAATAGGCATACTTCATACTAATCATTGGTAGTGGAGAAAATTATACTTTCCTACAATGGCACAACCAATTCCACTATTCGTAGGGTTCGATTATTATGGAGTCTATAATTTCTTTTCTAAATATTGGATGCCCTGAGTATCCAACAATTATTTTTTGTTTAAAGCGTAATTTAAAAGTCGCTACCACTCCATAACAATCTTCCCAGCCGATTTTCTTGATTCCAAACGAGCATGGGCTTCAGAAATATCTGCTGCGTTATAAGTACTGTCGATTATCGGCTTGATGATGCCACTAATTGCCATCTCCATTACGCCTTGGAAAACTTTTTGAAATAGTTTCGGCTTGTGGTCAGCTATCTTGAGCATATTGACAGCCACCATGGACTTAGAACTCATCAGAAGTTGTAGGGGAGAGAAAAGGCCAAATCCTGTGACTACCCCTAGACTCTTAAGCTTATTATTGCCTGCTATTTGTGCAGCCGCACCAAAATTTACCATAAAGCCACCTGGCTTCAGTAGTTTCCAGCCTTGCTTGAATGCCTTACCGCCTATACTGTCAAAGACAACATCTAACTCATTCCCATTTAAAGTATCTGATATAACTTTAGTGAAATTTTCTGCGGTATAATCTATAGGAAAGTCAACGCCATTGTCTCTAAGCACATTTTGCTTATGTGTAGACGCCGTGCCGAATACAGTACAGCCTTTTGACTTAGCTATCTGAGTAAGAATAGTACCTACACCTCCAGCAGCAGCTTGGACGAGTACATTATCCCCTTCGTTAAGATTGATACATTGTATAGCCGCATAGTAAGCGGTGCAAGCTTGTGTTGCCAGTGCCGTCCCTACTTCCATCGAAATATCGTCAGGTAAAATGGATACGCCTTCTGACATCGTTACGGAATACTCAGCATAACCACCAAATCTAGTTAGGGCAGCAACTCTATCTCCCTCTTTGACATTTGTTACTTCATCACCTACAGACAACACATGACCGGCTACATCATAACCTAATACAGCTGGATTCTTTGGTGCTTCGGGATACAAGCCTCGTCGGGCCACAACGTCTGCAAAGTTGAGCCCAAAGTGGGTATTCTTAATCAGAACTTGGTTAGCTTTTGGCTTAGGTCTTACAGTCTCTCTGATATCAAAGGCCTTATCACTAGCTCCATACTTTTTAAGATATATGGCTTTCATAGGTTTTTAGATTAAGATTATTTAGTGGGATTACTTTGCAAACATTTGAGATAAATCCTTGAACGCCTTAAACTCCAATGCGTTACCACATGGATCCAGAAAGAACATGGTGGCTTGCTCACCTGGCTGTCCTTTAAATCTGATATAAGGATCTATTACAAAGGAGGTGCCTGCCTCTTTGAGACGTTCAGCTAGAATTTCCCAGTCTTCCCATGGGAGTACTACGCCATAATGAGGCACCGGTACACTGTGACCATCTACTTCATTGGTATGCATTTCTTGTTTACTCTTAGGCTTGTAATGAATTACAAATTGGTGCCCGTAT
This sequence comes from uncultured Saprospiraceae bacterium, assembly GCA_964591455.1. GTDB lineage: Bacteria > Bacteroidota > Bacteroidia > Chitinophagales > Saprospiraceae > RFSX01. The sequence goes on along the minus strand of CAZQDZ010000059.1, from coordinate 11,357 downwards.
AGATTGAAGTCAACCCACTTGTCAGCACTTCTTCCTTCTTCACATCCTAGGACATCACTATAAAAGGCTCTGGCTAGGGGTACATCATGTACTGGAATGGCTACGTGAAAGGGAGGGATAGGTTTCATAATAAAATTGAGTTTATCTATTGAGGACGACTAAATTCTACATCATCATTCCACTTAGGCCATTCATTAATTCTGCTAATTATTTGACCAATGTCAAAATACAATTGGCCATCCTGCATCATCCCATCCATGTTCCAAGTAGCAGCATCATACTCATCTGAGGGCGCATGATACCTCTTTGCCACAAAGTGGTCTTTAAATTCTTTTGCGTATTCTTTTCCCTTTTCAGCATGGTCATATCCTCCTTCTGCATATAGGGCGGGGATGCCTTTTTTTACAAAGTTGAAATGATCTGATCTAAAGAAGTATCCTTTCTCAGGTTCTTGCTCTTCTAAAATGTATCTGCCTTGATTACTAGCAGCCTTCTTTGCATATGTGTCCATGTTTGAATACCCCATACCCGTTATCGTTAAATCCTTCATGAATCCAGCTGGGTTGACACCATCCATATTAAGATTACATACTGTTCGATTAAGCGGGTATATAGGATTCTCTACATAATATTCTGAGCCAAGCAGGCCCTGCTCTTCAGCTGTCACTATTAGAAATATGATGCTGCGTTCAGGCTTATTCTCTTCGGCACTGAATGCCTCTGCTATGCCTAATAGGGTAGCCACCCCACTAGCATTATCTAGGGCTCCGTTATAGATAGAGTCTCCTTCGACAACTTTTCCTACACCGATATGATCCCAATGAGCAGTATAGATTATATATTCATCTGGATGCTTGCTACCTTCTATCACACCTATGACATTATGCGAAATGCACTCATCATAACTGTTGTCTAATGATACACTTACAGTAGCACCCATTGATATTGGCTTAAAACCTTGCTGGCGAGAATCCGTTATTTGTTCTGTGATGTCGAGACCACATTCTTCAAAAAGTTCTTTGGCTTTTTCTAATGTTATCCATCCTTTTATGCCACAATCCGATGAGCGATCTATGCCAGAGAGTCCCTGCTGTGGTCCAGTCCAGGAACTTTCCACGACAAACCATGGGTAACCAGCCGTCGGCGTTGTGTGGATAATAATCAATCCATCTGCTCCTTGTGCATCTGCAATGTCATATTTGTAGTCCCACCTGCCTGAATAAGTCATGATATCACCTTTGAAAAAATTGGGATCATCACCGCCATATCCAGGATCATTGATGAGTATGACAGCCGTCTTGCCTTTCATGTCTATACCGGCGTAATCATTCCAGTTTCTGCTTGGGTCTACAATCCCATAACCACAGAAGACAAGCTCCGAATCTTTGAGTTCTACCTGATTAACCTTTCTTTCTGAATGGACAACAAAGTCTTTTCCTTTTCGCCAATTCATTGTCTTTTTACCAGTCTTTACTGACATGACATCTGATATTTTTCCATCTATGGTAAGCAGAGGCACCGCTTGTTTATAACTGCCACTGTTTCCAGGTTTAAGACCTAGTTTCTTTAGCTCATCGGAGATATAGGCCACGGCCATTTGTCCACCTTTGGTACATGGCATTCTACCCATATACTTGTCTGATGACAGTTCTGCAAGATGCTTTCTGATTACTTCAGCATTGAGGCTTGCATTTTTGCTTTCATAGATTTGACTTTCCTTATCCTTGATAGTAGCGTCTTGCTTGCATGATAAGAAAACAAAAGGGACTATTAATAAGATGAATCTCAACATATTCTATAATTCTTTTAAGGTTAGTTATTCCACCCAATCTGCTAAAAATAAATTGGTATCTCTTGTTCCACCATTATTTCTATTAGAAGAAAAAATCAACTTCTTACCATCATATGAGAACATAGGAAATGAATCAAAGGTCTTATCAAAGGTGATCTGCTCCAGGCCAGTGCCATCTACATTAATCATATAGAGATTGAAAGGGAATCCTCTCTCAGATTTATGGTTGGATGAAAAGATGACCTTCTTGCCAGATGGGTGAAAGAAAGGAGCCCAGTTAGCCTTGCCCAGTTTGGTGATCTGTCTGAGATTAGAACCATCTACATTGCAGATATATAATTCCATTTCTGTTGGCTTCACTAATCCTTCCGCTAAGAGCTCTTTGTATTCTTTCTGTGCTTCCGCTGTCTTAGGCCTCGAAGCTCTGAATATTAGTTCTGTACCATCAGGAGAAAAGAAAGCACCGCCATCATATCCTAGCCCAAAAGTGACTTGTTTGACCTCGCTGCCATCTGGTTTCATCGTATATAGTTCTAAATCCCCAGACCGCATAGATGTGAATACAATCAGACTTCCATCAGGACTCAACGTAGCCTCAGCATCATATCCCGGTGTATCTGTTAGTTGTTTCAGAAGATTACCTTCCAAGTCAGCAGTGAAGATGTCAAAGCTTTCATAGATAGGCCATACATATTTACCATCTGCTCTTCTCTCAGGTTCTGGTGGGCAAGCCTCTCCTCCCAAATGGGTAGATGCGTAAATAATAGATTTATCACCAGGCATAAAGTAAGAACAGGTTGTTCGCCCTTTTCCAGTACTCAATAATTGAGGTTTGAAGCTTTCTGAGATAGGGTCATTGTAGGGGTCAAAGAGATATATTTGGTCACATTCTACACCCCAAGCTTCATTTTTAGCTTGGAATACGAGGTGCTTATCATCAAAACTCCAATAGGCTTCTGCATTATCTCCTCCAAAGGTGAGTTGCCTTACATTAGTGAGATGCTTCTCACTGGAATAATGCTTACGCTGTTCTCCAGCTTTTCCATGTCCACCATGTCCATGACCTCCATCTGCATTATGATCATGATTATGTCCATGACCTTTGGCTTTTTTTGCTCTCTTTCTATGCTCATGGTTATCATGATTATGATCTGTATGATTTTCATCGACTTTAGTCTTATGCACCTTAGTTTCATGATCCTCATGAAAATGTACTTCATGGGAATTATGCGGTTCATGTCCATCATGAGAATGACTGGAATCATGCTTTCGAGATTTACAGCCTAGTAACATCGATATGACTACTATACAGATATAACTATATTTCATTTTCTTTGTATTAATCAATCTATTCTAATAAGAGATGCAAAGAAACATAATATACTTATTACTACTGTTCTTAGGACTAGGAATCACGGCTTGTAAAGTAAAGCAGGCTACTACCACACGTACAGTTAATAGTCCTCAGCCTATAAATACTGAGCAACTTGACCAATTAAGAGCTGATATAAGCTATCTGGCTTCTGATGAATTAGAAGGACGAGAGACAGGAACGGCTGGAGAAGAACTGGCCGCGGCTTATATCTCTCAGAGATTGACAAGACTAGATATTTCAGGATTGTTTGAAGGTACAGAGCCTTACTATCAGTACTTTAAGAAGACAATTAGGTCAAATCCTCATGCCTTAGAAAACAATCCCGATGATCCAGTAATCAGAGGTAAGAATGTCGTTGCCTTCGATGATAATGGAGCTGAGCATACGATAATTATAGGAGCTCACTATGATCATCTTGGCTATGGGAAGGAAGGATCTCTTTATCAGGGTCCTCCAGCCATCCATAACGGGGCAGATGATAATGCTTCAGGAGTCGCAGCCATGTTGGCATTAGCTAGTTATCTTAAGGACAAACCTATGAGTAGTAATGTACTTTACATTGCTTTCTCAGGTGAAGAAAAAGGGCTATGGGGCTCCAATTTCTTTGTAGACAATAGTCCCTTGGAAATGGCGGATATCAATTATATGATTAATATGGATATGGTTGGCCGTCTCAATGAAGAAAGACAATTGGCTATTTATGGCACAGGGACCTCTCCATCATGGCATGAACTAATCCATGGTGTAAAGTCTCCTGATTTCAAATTTTCTATAACAGAATCAGGTCTGGGCCCATCTGATCACAGTTCCTTTTATTTGGAGGATATTCCAGTACTACATTTTTTTACTGGACAACACGAGGATTATCACCGACCTTCAGATGATACTCACAAAATTAATTTTGAAGGACTTCAAGATATAATAAGATATATCGGTGGTATAGTGGACAGGTCTGATGTACTTCCTAAGTTCCAATTTACCAAGACCAAGGACGAGTCTCAGAGTGTTCCTGATTTCAAAGTCACCTTAGGTGTCATTCCGGATTATCTGTATGATGGTCGTGGTATGCGAATAGATGGGGTTAGAGATGGAAGGACAGCCTCTGTGGCTGGAATGAAAAAAGGGGATGTAGTTGTAAAAATGGGAGAATTAGAGATCGTAGATATGATGAGTTATATGAAAGCCTTAGGCACTTTCGAACCTGGACAGACTGTACCTATACAAATCATTAGAGAAGGAGATATGGTCATGGAGAAAGATGTAACTTTTCAGTAGGCCTCTATAATCTTTAACATGACATATATGGATGAGTCGTTATATTTGCTGAAAATTTGGAAATAATGGAAGATGTATTGCAAGGCGATGTACTGAAATGGCTAATCATGATTGTAGTGGGTGCTATAGCAGGTACGCTTGCTGCGAGAATTATGAAAGGAGATAGCTTTGGGTTTATAATAAATGCCATGTTAGGCATAGCTGGAGGAATCGTTGGTGGTTTCTTGTTTAACTTATTGAATATTAATGCTGGTTCTGGAATCGTAAAAGTTGTAGAAGACCAGTTCGGGGTTGTCTTACCAGAGAATATCATCGGAATGATTATCTCCGCAACAGTAGGAGCTATTATCATCTTATGGGTATCCAAAATACTCGGTCTTGGTAGACGGAATAGATGAGTTCGATTTCTCTAACGCAAGTTTCTGAGTGGATAAGAACTAGACAATCTATCTATGCAGATATGTTTACTGGTGATAAGGTGTCAGACGAGATTATCCAAGATATCTTACTGAATGCCAATGCAGCGCCCAGTCACAGACAAACAGAACCTTGGCGTTTTCATGTTGTCACAAGCTCAGCCCTAGAGTCATTTAAAGAGTTTATCCAAGCCACGTACACTAAAGTCCATGAAGGAGAAAGCTTTAAAGAAGTAAAATTCAAAAAGCTAGGTAAGCGAATACTAGCCTGTTCTCATATCCTTATCATCAATATGCAACGGGATCAGAAAAACTCAGTGCCTGAGTGGGAAGAGATAGCAGCGGTAGGCTGTGCGGTCCAGAACATTTATTTATCCCTCGCAAGTGCTGGCCTTGGAGGGTATTGGAGTTCTCCAGAGTACCTTATAGACCATATAACGTCATATGTAAATTTGAATGAAGGAGAAAGATGTTTGGGACTATTCTATATCGGCGTGCCCCAAGATAATTTACCGCCTTCCATATCGAAAGGACCTATCGAAGAGAAAACAAACTGGATAAGCTAATTATTAAGCTGACTCTCTTGGTAGTGTAAATAAGAATTTAGTTCCTTTACCTACCTCTGATTCTAGCCAGATGTGCATGTGGTAGTAATCTAAAATACTTTTGCAAGTTGCTAGGCCAATGCCACTACCTTCAAACTCATCTTTCTTGTGCAATCTTTGGAAGATGGTAAAGATTTTATCATGATAATCTGGATTGATACCGATACCATTATCCTGTATTGAATAAGTAATCGTGGTATCATTATACTCTTCTACTTTGACTGTCAATTTTGGCGGAATATTTTCTTTTCTAAATTTAATCCCGTTAGACATTAGATTCTGAAATAATTGAGTCAGTAGATTTCTATGGGCTTTGACTTGCATTAAATCTCCTTCTACAGCTATTGTCACATTCTCTTCATTAATAGTGGACCCTAGATTGTTTGTTACAATTTGGATAACATCATTTACAGTAACTATTTCTGCAGGTCCAAGGTCTTCATTGATTCTAGAGAAGGCGAGTAGATCATCGATCATTGCCGTTAGTTGCTTAGCGTTTTGTGATACAAAGTTCAACATCTCCAAATCTTTGGATTCAAATCTGTCTTTGTTTCTTATCATCAAAAGTTGAGAATAAGAGGCAATTGTCCTAATAGGAGATTTCAAATCATGTGCTGCCACAGAAGTGAAATTGTTTAGTTTGGAATTAGCTTGAGCTAAATCTACGTTAAGCTTGGATAGTTCTTTATTATTAGATTCTATCTGTTTATTTTTTTCCTTGATCCGCTTAGTATAGCGTTTTCCAGACAGATATGTAAAGCCTAGAAATCCAAGCCCTAATAGTGAAATGAAACTAAGGAGGGCGAATAATTTTGTGTTTGTTTTTTCTCCTTTAAGTAAGGCTTCATTCAGTAAGTTTTGCTGCTCCAGTATTGCTTTCTCTTTTTGGTACTGATTTCTTTTCTCAGTTGCAGACATGATTTCCTTGGAGTTTATAACCTGCAAAGAATCACTTACTTTGATATATTCCTTTTGATATTGGTAGGCTTCTCTATAACTCTTCAGCGCATTAGCTGTCCTACTGATGCAATCCAAGGCTGTTTTTTGAATATTGAGTGTCTCAGTTTTCTTACTGATTTCATAACATTCTTTACAGCACTTATGTGCTTCGAGATAAGAACTTAAGTCTAGAAGAATATGTGATTTAAGTACAAGACTATTGGCTAACCCATCTATATCATTCAAATCTTTTAACAACAAAGTAGATTGATTAATCGCATCCAAGGCTTCATAATTCCTTTGGAGTTTATGCTTTGTACTCGCAAGCTCATAATAGAATGAAGCTAAGTCTTGTATAGAGTTAATTTCTTTAGCTATTGCTATTCCTTTATTTATGTAGCCTAATGCCGTTTGATGTTCACTTCGCTCTTTGTAACAGTCTACTATATTTATGAGTATCTCGGAGGTGACCTTCAGATCACCGTTACTTTCTGTGTAAGCAAGCCCTTTCTGAAAATAGTGTAAAGCATCTGAATTTTTATTCAGGTCCAAGTATACCAATCCAATTTTATTACAAAGTTTACCGAGCATATTGAAGTGACCTATCTTCTCATAGTAATTTAATACTTCAAAATAGCTTTCTAAGCCCTTGTCTCTTTCTCCTTGCATTAAGTTGATGGCTGCTATTTGCATGGAACATTCTACAGCATTCAGAGAATCATTCAGAGAAAGATATAGTTTTCTTCCTTTGATAAAGTGTTTCGCTGCTTCGCTAAGTTTCTCTTCGTACGCATAGGCAAGTCCAGTTTGTACATTTGCCTTAGCGATGTTTTTCGTATCTCTTCCTGAATTATAACAATCCAATGATCGCTTGCTCTGCTCTTTGAACAAAACCAGATTTCTTTGCTCTTTATATATGCTGGAAAGAATGCTATAATATTTGCATTCATATTTATGGGCAGCGTTATTCTTATTATCAATGAACTCTTTTCTGTAGAGGTCGGAGTAGAATAATGCACTGTCTAGGTTGACAGTGATATAAGAATTGATAATTTCTGCTATTATCATTTCTTTTTCTGCAGGTTTGAGATTTTCACTGCTCAGTTTACCTTTGATTATAACTAAAGGCTCAGTACCACCTATAAGATTCATAGCTGTAACTATGAATATTAAAACAAAACTGAGTTTTAGGATTTTAGTCATGACTTATAACACCTGAATGTGTTTCTTTTTAGGTTTGTATCATGATGAATACAATTATCGTGTCATGAAATAGGAGGGAGTGACAGTTACCTTACATTTAATGAATTAAGGGTCTATGTCTAGTATAAATCGGACGCTTTTCGAAGATGCCAATTGCTTCATATCTGAAATCTGTTCTTTGACTAGAGATTTTATGCTTCTAATTACCTGACTCTTCTTTTCCATCTTGATTAGTATATTTTGAATATATAATCCTCTCAATCTGGCTATCCCCGGCACAGATGGTCCTATGACTCTATTGCCTATCTTTGATTTCAATCTCTGAGTCAATATTCGAGCAGCTTCCTCAGCCACTTTTGCATCTTTGTGTTTGACGGTTATGCTGATTAATCTAAAGTAGGGTGGGTATAGAAATCGCTGTCTTTCTAAGGATTCTCTTTTATAGAAAGTGACATGGTCATAATTGCGTGTTTCCGTTATGACAGGATGTGTGGGGTTATATGTTTGAATTATAACACGGCCCTTCTTTTCTCTTCGTCCCGCTCGCCCAGCAACTTGAGTGAGTAGTTGGAATGCTCTTTCATTAGCTCTGTAATCGGGATAATGCAATATTTTATCCGCTGCCAATATGCCGACTGTTGATATATTATCAAAGTCCAATCCTTTAGTTACCATTTGAGTGCCGACAAGAATATCCACTTCATGGTCTTTGAATGAGGTCAGAATTCTTACATATGCATTCTTCGTTTTTGCTGTATCAAAATCGAGCCTCGCTACTCTTGCTGTGGAGAATACATTTTTGATTTCTTGTTCTATTCTCTCCGTTCCGAATCCCAACTTGTCAAGCTTATCGAATCCACATTGTGGACAGTGATGCGGCAACTTATGTCTATAGGAGCAATAGTGACACCTCAATTCTTTAAAGTAATCATGGACGGTAAGACTTACATCACAGTTGGGGCATTCTGCGTGAAAATCACAGGTCATACATTGTAGAGTAGGTGAGTAACCCCTTCTGTTTTGGAAGATGAGTACTTGTTCTTTTTTACTAAGGGCCATGTTGATGGCATCCTTCATTTCCTTAGAAAATATAGATGTCATCAGTCCTTTTTTATACTGATTTCTTAGGTCGACTATATCTATGTCTGGCAATTGTGACTCGCCATGTCTTTCCATAAGTTTGACCAAGCCATATTTTTGTTTCTTGGTATTAATGAAAGTTTCTAATGAAGGTGTTGCAGTCCCCATCAGTACTTTGCATTTGTACATATTAGAAAGATAAATCGCAGTATCTCTGGCATTGTATCGAGGTGCGGGGTCAGATTGTTTGTAAGATGAATCATGTTCTTCATCTACAATTATAAGTCCCAGGTTATTGAAGGGAAGGAAAATACTTGAACGTGCACCTAACATTAAAGGCTTACCTGCCAAGGCGGCATTCCACACTTCAACCCTCTGATTATTACTCATCTTACTATGATAGACACCTATGCTGTTGCCGAAAGTTGTCATTAGCCTATCCACAATCTGTGTGGTCAATGCTATTTCGGGTAGTAGATAAAGCACTTGCATCCCTTTCTCGATGCAGTCTTTGATAAGTTCTATATAGATACGTGTCTTCCCACTTCCAGTCACCCCAAAGAGAAGAATCTTGGTATTTATTTCAAAAAGTTTTTGTATCTCCTCTAAGGCTTGTTCTTGATGTAGATTTAATGGAGGAGGCTCTGCATGGGTGATTAATTCATTGCTGAGACGACTTACTTCCTTCTCTTCCAATTCTAAAATTCCTTTCTTTTCTAATGCTCTAAAAACACTACTATCTACTGAGGCATGATTTCTAATCTTTTTTGCAGACACCCAGGGGTTTTGACGTGATAGTTGAGCATAGCTAAGCAGCGCCCTTGTTTGTTTTTCACTTCTACTGCATAAGTCTAGTGCTTCGGTTAGCTTGTCTCCTTCAAAAGAATTTGTGGTTTTGATAAAGCGTTCCATCTTTGCTTTAAATCCTTCCTTCAGTTCTTCTTTTACTAGAACAATGCCTTTGTCCATTAATGATTTAATATAAGGGAAGACTGTTTTCTGATCTAAAATTTCCTGAACTTGAGCTATTGATAATTCATTTTGGATAGAAACCGCTTCTGCCAACATATACTCTTTATCGGATAATTCTCCTTCAAAGTCATCTATGTGAGAACGGACAATGAGTTTTGTTTCACTGCTCAGTTTTAGTCCTGAAGGTAACGCCACATTCATGACTTCACCTATAGTACACATATAGTACTCCGATATCCACTGCCACAGCTTGTACTGCTCTTCTGTAATGATTGGCATTTTATCAATAATAGAAACGATATATCGCAGTTTGTGTAAACTATGTAAATCATTTTCGGTTTCTTCTATCACGATGCCAGACAGCAATTTATTTCTCAATGGCACTTCCACTCTGACGCCAAATTGTATTAATGGCCAAAGTTGTTTTTCTACCTTATAACTATAGACCTTGGGTATTGCAAGAGGTAAGAGGACATTGATTACTTTGAATGCTTTCTTCACGTGATTAAGGTAAGTCTATTAGATCGTTTTACAATGTAAAGATTGCCGTGTATTTTAACTGCACACAAATACGCATCTTTAAAAGAATATGTATTGCGCAGATCTAAATGTATTAGCATGGGCTTCTATAATATCTTTTATGTTTACAGAATAACCCCCACCCATAACTGCTACGATTGGGATGTTATTCAGTTTGGCTTGGTTAAATACAAATTGATCTCTATTCCTACATCCTTCCATGCTTACAGACAGTCGGCCTAGTTTGTCAGTAGAGAGAATATCCACACCTGATTGAAAGAATATAATCTCAGGCTGTACATCTTGAATAAGAGTTGGTAGAGTCTCCATTAGTAATTTTAAGTATGGCTCATCTTCTATTTTGTCAGGAACGCCGATGTCAAGATCTGAAGTTTCTTTTCTATGAGGATAATTTTTCTCGCCATGCATACTGAATGTGAATACACGATTATCATTTCTGAAGATGAAAGCATTTCCATTCCCTTGGTGGACATCTAAGTCTACAAACAAAATTTGATTGACGATGCCTGCATGCAACAGAAGATTAGAAGAGATGGCCATATCATTAAAGATGCAAAATCCCTCACCTCTGTCAGCGTAAGCATGATGTGTGCCTCCAGCAATATTCATAGCTACACCATATTTCAACGCATATAAAGCGCACTCATAGGTGCCATGAGATATGGTCCTCCCTCTGATAATTAAATCCTCTCTTACTGGAAAGCCAATATTTCGCTCTTCTTTCTTAGAAAGCGTGAGAGACTTAAGCTTATTAAGATATTCCTCCGTATGCGTCATAAGGATTTGATCATCTGATAAACTGCCAGGCTTAAAGAGATTCTCTTCTCCTATGGTACCTTCATATATTAACTGTTCAGGCAAGAGCTCATACTTTACCATAGGAAATCTATGACCTGCAGGTAAACGGTACTTATATATATCCGAGAAGGCGATTTTTAGCATTAATGCGCTGCTATAAGTGGCTTGAAAATCATGCATCAAGTAAGCAAATGCTCTACAAATGTAAAATTTATTGCATCTGAATAGGGGTTTTTCGTCTCTCACTTGTCAGTTTATAGTCTCACCCTTCCTTTTAATTTCTTACCAAAAAATACACTTAAAAAAGAAATGATGATCAAACATCTACTAGGTGTAGTGATGCTTATGTGCATTGCCACCAT
>CAZQDZ010000058.1:0-20377 GCA_964591455.1 uncultured Saprospiraceae bacterium | reverse complement strand
TTGTTTTTAACGCCATTTAAAACCTCCTTAGCTAAAATGGCTAAAGGCCGTCCAACCAATTACCCATCAATAAAAATCGTGTAAGCCTAAATGGTCTATTCAGTAAATCTTATAATACACATTCAGCATGCTTCCTAAAGTCCGCACGCTGAATGTATACTAATCGCCGTTCTATACTTTGTATTTTACAACCTTCTATGACTTTACAAACGCATCATACAACATCCTTCCCTCAGCGTCTTTGATCATAAGCACGTATTCTCCCTTCGTGAGTTTAGATACCTTGATTTCGTCTATGGACTGAGCCGTTTTCACTCTGCTAATGAGTTCGCCACCCTTCTCCATAATTATCCAATCTAGCAGCTCGGGTGTCTCCATGTCTAAATTGACAACAAGAAATTTTTCATCCTTGGATAATTCTACGTTAAGGCTGTAGTATGGAATTAACTTTACAGCTTCTAGTTTCTTAGTAGGTAATTTAGTAGTCACTGACTTAGGATTAATTGTGCCTTCCGTAGCTGTGTATGTGCTATCTAGTGCTACGGCCTTCAGTGATGTAAGATTGGATAGGACAAGGCAAGCCCCAATGAAAATTGTTCGTTTCATGATAATGATTTTATAAATGGAATAATATGGAAATTCTATTTGAGGTTACTTTTAACCTCATTCGTGATAACTTTTTATCTTACCACGGTGGTCTGTTACTATAATCTCTTTAACGAGCAAAACGTGGCTTCAGATTGTCACTTTTTTTTTAAGAAAATCACAAAAAATTAGTTCTTAGGTAAGAAATGTCACCACGGTTAACCGAGCTACAATTTAAAAAAGCCAGTAATAGTGGTACTTCATCCATCCTGAGTCGAAACAAATACCAGTCATATCAGTTTACATTTCAGCATACACCAAGACACATAATATGAAGTTACTTTCCTTACTCACATTGGCTTCCCTCGTTTTCTGTCTGCCTTCTGAGGCTCAGATTGATTCCATTAAGTATGGTCTAAAAGGAAAAATCATCCGAGCCATGGCACAATCACCACAGACTCCCTCTACCTTCTATGCTGGTCTTAAAGGATCCAAACTCGGTACTGGTCATATCTATCAAAGCATCGACTCTGGTACGACATGGACAAAAATCAATAAGGGACAACCGCTTAGTGGCTACGTCGCCGACATACAGGCCATAGCAGTCGCGAGTGATGTTTCTCAGACCATCTATGCGGGGACCTGGAAAAATGGTCTCTTTAAAAGCACTGATGGAGGTCAGTCGTTTCATTATGATACATCGTTCCCTTCTGCAGATATACGTAGCATCAAAACAGGTATTCAGCATCCATCTCTAATCTATGCGTCTACCTCCGCCTTTGGTGTTGTAAGCAGCACAGATGGTGGTAAAAGTTGGACTCGAAATAATCCAGCGCTTATAGATAGCACCTTTCAGTTTGCTTGGTCGATAGAGATTGATAAAAATGATGACCACACTATCTATGCGCAAACTTTCAGTAATGGGGTGTGGAAATCTACTGATCAGGGAACGACATGGAACAAGGCACTAGACACCGCCGGAAAAGTAGCGTGGGATATGCACATCGAAGACAACGGCCAGGATCTATGGGTAGCGGCAAGCACACGTGGTGATACACTGAGTACAATTTATCATAGTGCCAATGCTGGGCAGGATTGGCAGGAAATAAATGACGTCCCTCAAATTGGAATAAGTCAGATCAGTTCGCTTCAAAGCAATGGAAGCACTACAATTATAATTGGCAGTTGGAGAGGCGGTGTACATATGCGTTCTCAAGATACATGGACCAAGGTGGAAGATGTAGATTATGATACCATCTCGGAAATTCTAAAACATAAGGGCGGGTTTGTTATAGGGAGTTGGGGGAATGGAAGTTATCGGATTCCGTCAATGAAACTTTGATTTTGTTATCAAAATCATTAGCCGAATTGACCCTAATCCAAGTCGAAGGATCTTCTACCCTCTAACTCACTGAAGGGAGAATCGCCTCTAATACTTTATACCAATCTTAAATCACTTTTAAATAAAAAAGTAGCGGTGTATCAGAAAAAATAATATTGAATGAATAAGACAGTCATTATCCTTGGAAGTGCTCGGAGCAAGGGAGACACGAGAGCAATAGTGGACAAACTGATAGATAAAACAAAATGGGATTTAATAGACCTCAATAACTATAACTTTAGCTACTACGATTATGAGCACAAGAATCGTGACGATGATTTTTTAGGACTCATAAAAGACCTCATAGAAAAGTATGACACTTACATTTTTGCAACGCCAGTCTATTGGTATGCTATGAGTGGCATAATGAAAGTATTCATTGATAGGCTTTCCGACTTGCTTACTATAGAAAAAGAAATGGGACGTCGATTGCGAGGGAAAAATATGGCCACTCTGAGTAGTTCGGGTGGGAATCATCTTGGAGATAATTTCTGGCTCCCCTTTAGAGAAACCGCATCCTACCTAGGGATGAATTATCTGACGGATATGCATACACTACCTGAAGAAGATAGTACTATGCGCATAGATGCATTTATAAATAAAATCGAATCACATAATTCTAACTAGATGATTAGCTGTTTATGTGATTCGAAAATCAGCTACGTAAGTATGGGAAGCATTATTATTTCACTAGTGCTTTTATCTTCTTGCGAAGGTCACCTTCTGACGTTAATCCATTGACTACATTCTTTACTTTATTCCCATGCAAAAAGTATATAGTAGGAATACTTCTTACATTGAATTTGGCAGCAAGTTGTCGTTGCTTGTCGATATTGACCTTTACAATGTCAACCTCGTCCTTATACTCTTTTGCTAATTTTTCTACTGTAGGCAGGAGTGTCTGGCAAGGGCCACACCAGTCAGCATAAAAGTCAAGGACAAATGGTTTCCCATTTTTTACCAAGTCGTTGAACTGTTTATTTGAAGTAATTGATTTCATGTCTAATACTCTTTTATTGATAATACCTCAAAGGTGAATATAATCAGACCTGTAATACAGGGCTAGATTTCCCTATTTGTTGGCTATTCTTCCCAAACTGTGGTCTAACCGCAGATTGTAGTGGTAAAGCAGTATCTCTCCTTATATATTTGCACACGCTGACAAGTAATCAGGTAGCAGGCTCCACCTACTCCAGACGACGGATGCTTGTCAAGCATATTCTATATTCAAAAACTATTCTAATGGCTAAATTTAGGCTTATTATCATTCTTTCAGTTTTCATTACAGTGTCATGTAATAGCACCAAGAACCTCACATTAATGTCCTCAGCTAGTTCCCCCGAGGCCGCTGCCCTATTACAAAGCACGATTAATGCTCATGGCGGCACCAAGTATGAAACGGCACATTATGCCTTTGTCTTTAGAAATAAGAATTACACGTTTCATAATAATCATGGGGAATACACCTACACCTTATCGCAGGAGAAAGATGGCGTGGGCTACCATGATGTCCTGACCAATGATTCATTCACACGATCTCAGAATGGTGTCCAACAATCACTCACACAAAAACAAACAACAGCTTACACTGAAGGCGTAAATTCAGTAGTCTATTTTGCTACGCTTCCACACAAGCTTAATGACCCTGCGGTCAATGTGTCCCACGAAGGCATTACTACCATATCTAATAAGACATATCAGGTGATGATGGTGACCTTTGACCAAGAAGGGGGTGGAAGGGACTTCGAAGACAACTACTATTACTGGATAAATGACAGCACCAAGTTGATAGACTTTCTAGCCTATGATTATAAAGTGAACGGTGGTGGCGTCAGATTCAGAGAAGCCTATAACCCAAGGAGAGTAGATGGAATTTTATTTCAGGACTATATAAATTACAAAGCGCCAGTAGGCACGGCGTTATCTTCATTACCTCAGATGTGGGAGAGAAAAGAGCTCAAGGAATTATCGAGGATAGATACGGAAAGCGTGCGGAGCTTATAAAGTTGTCATTAGCATTCGATGCACCTATAATCAGATTAACGGTGAACGGATAAGGCTATCCCATTATATCCGCTCCCCCACATTGAGTCGTCCACATAGGCCTAGACTTGGAAATAACTTTGTATTCTTTCTTTGCCTTCGGCATCATTGACTAAATCATCTACGACGATTCCTTTTTCCAGTATGACGATACGGTCGCAGGTATCTACTATATGTTTCAAATCATGTGAGGAGATAAGCCAGGTATAATTGCCTTTGCGTTCATTGATAATATTAATAAGTCTGGACTGCGATGATGGATCAAGGTTGCTGAAGGGCTCATCCCAAATAACAATCTCAGGGTCGCCGATGAAGGTACTCATCAGCCCTAGTTTCTTTTTATTACCCTTGGATAAGTCTCGGATATATTTTTTGACGCCGATGATTTCATTATTGAAAAAATCTGAAAATGCATGCATGAAAGATTTGGTGTCATCTGCATTCCACTTATTCAGTCCGCCTATAAAATCTAAATACTCATCTGGTGTCAGGAATTGTATAAGGAATGAATCGTCTATAAATGCACTTGTGAAGTTTTTCCACTCTTCATAATCTCGATTAGAATTATCCTTGAGATTAACAGAACCAGTATCAGGGGCCACCAAGTCAAGTATGATATTAAATAAGGTTGTCTTGCCTGCACCATTATTCCCTATTATGCCCACGGTCTCCCCTTTTTCAAAAGTCAGGCTATCTATCTGCAACACAGGATTGCCAGAATAATGCTTCTTTATATTGTCTATTTTTATCATTGCTTTTCAGTTCTAAAGGTTTCTGCAATACTATATTTCTTGCTTTTAAATAAGGGTATAATCCAGTTGATTATTTGCCTGTGTAGCAATATGCCCACTATCCCAATTATAGTTAAGACTATAAGACCAGTGGTTTCTGTGGAGAAAATTTTGAATAGCAAAATGAAAAGGTATGGGATTCCCATAATAGGAATCATAATCAAAAAATGACCGATTGATATCCCTTCATAATTCATGGTCGCTTTTTTTTCTACATCGATTCTTTTTGATTCAAAACAGCCTAATAGCATATAAAGAAATATGCTAAAACTCATATTGTAAATGCACATTACCGGTAGATGGAAAAAATAATTACTATCAAGAAAACCGTAGAAAATACCTGGTATTAAAAAAATAATGCAGCTAAGTGCAAGCAGATAATATTTAGCTAAAAACAAATCTTTCAAACTGACATTTCGTGAAAGTAGTAAGTCGAAGTATGAGCCGTTCCATGAAAACATCAACTGTCCATAATTCAATGCAAATATGCCTGTAACAATTAGACTTGCTAACATTGACAAATTTGAAAAACTGGAATTGATAAAAAGAAACGGATAAGTTAGCATTAATAAACTAAGTAAGAGTATTGTCCTTGAACGCTTATTCCTGATAATCAATTTGAGTTCTAAATCCATCAACTTCCCTACATTACCATAGGTATTAAACCAGCTTATATTAAATGCCGACTTCTGTCCTATCACTTTGCTAGATTCACCAGTAGATTCTAGATAAAGATTCTTAGACAGATATTTAAAATCCATGAAATACAATCCAACCGCTGAAATTATTGGCAGCAAATATGCCCAAGCAGAATTAATCGTAAAAGACCATATACTGGTAAGCACAGGTGATATTTGTATATACCCCTTGATATCCAAAAACAACAAAAGTACTAGCAAGCTAAGAATAATGCCTACTCTAACCAGCTGCGCATCAAATCTAGAAGTCAGGGCAAAGGCAATATAATTATTGAATAAAATTAAACCTGATAAGAATAGAAATACTTTGAATGCAAGTACTGAGTTAAATGTAAAATTTATGGTCAAAGCAAAAGAAACAACAAATAGGAATGCCAATACATTGAAGTAATGCGTCACTGATCTGAGTAGCACATAATGGGATATCTTAGATTTCTTGATAGGAGTAATTAGGTAACTCTTCAAGTCCACGAATGGAAATTTCTGTAGAACGAATCTTAAAACTATATCTATGATAAAATAATAGAGTATAAATCTTCCTACTTTATATAAGGTACTCACTTCTATGTCTTGGTCAGGGTCAGCGCCTTGTGTTAGATATAATAACCCTATTCCAAATCCAACCACGATTACGGCAAAATACAAGAACATAAACCCCATTAATAAGAGCTTCAATAATTCTTTACCCATTAAACGTGACCGCTTAAATTTTAACCATTCAAATTTCAGAAGTTGTCTCATATTTCTACTTAAGTTTTATAACATGAGTGACTATATCGCTGTTATATACTCTATCAAATTGTCATTACGTGATAGCCCTAGTTTCTTTCTCAATCGATATCGAGTGGTGTGTACGGATTCCACAGAAATACTGAGCAGTCTGGCCATCGTCTTAGTAGAACAATCCAGTCTCAGGAGGGCACATATTTTCGTCTCCCCTACTGTAAGCGTTGGATGTTTGGACGCAAGGCGTTCATTGAAGCCAGGATTAACACTAGCAAATTGGGTTTCAAATTCTTCCCAACTGACGCAAGACGCTTCGTAGGCATTGTCCAGCAGTACCGTTAATTCCTTAATGCTGATTTGATTAGAAGATTTTTTCTTTTCATTTAAAGCATCCTTAATTTCTTGGTAAGAAATCATCGTCATGATAGAAGCTGAAAGCTTATTATTTTCACTTGCGAGTAAGGCCTTTTCATTATCTGCTTCCAGTGTCAGTATCTCAGCTCTACTTTTTTCCTCTAGCTGACTAATCTGTGCTTTCATTTCACTCAGTGTCTTATGATTCTTGCGTAGTAGCGTGAGGTACATCATAACCGCTATAAGGATAAACACCATGAAGCTGGTAAGGATAATATTCTCCAGCAGGCCGACCTTGCCCTCATACTCTCTTATAGAAAACACCCTACGGGTTGGTTTTTCTTTTTTTTCTGGTTCAGATTGGAAGGAGGTAAAACTAGAAGTAGATGTGACTTCTAACTGACTACTGGCTAGTAAGGAAGGACCTAAAAACGCTGTCAGAATCGTGACAACCTTAATTGTATGAATAAACTTAGCCAATATTATTATCGCTTAATATAAATATTATTATCGCTTAGTACTAAGGTAAACATAATAGTGAGATTATACCGCTGTACCTAATAATTTAATCCAGCCGCTAGTAGCGTAAAGGTGATTTACTCATAGCTCGAAGATTCTTTCTAATATAGATTATGTAGCTTTGGTTCGATGGTGTATAACACATACGAAACAGATAGATTACATATACATCCTACGAGTGTGGATGATGCAGAATTTATATTACACTTGCTCAATACGCCTAAGTGGCTCAAGTACATCGGTGATAGAAAGGTGAAGTCATTAGAGAGTGCCAAATCATATATCGAAGAAAGAATGCTAGGTCAACTGAAGAAGCTTGGCTACGGAAATTATACTATCAAAAAGAAGGAAGATAATAAGAAAATAGGTACCTGTGGCCTCTATGACAGGCCAGGGTTGGAAGGCATAGATATAGGCTATGCCCTTCTGCCAGAACACGAAGGCAAAGGCTATGCGTCAGAAGCTGCTCTTACGATTCGGGATGGGGCTTATAAGGACTTTGGGCTGAATCATCTTCGGGCTATCACGACCAAAGACAATTTAGCTTCTCAGAAGTTGTTAGAAAAAATTGAGTTCACATATATTAAAATCATTAATCTTCCAGATGACCCTGAAGATCTTATGCTCTATGAATTTTTTCATAAATAATTTTTATTTAAGATTATTATCTCTATCAAAATAGAACAACATAATTTGTATCGAGTTGGTCTTATATTATCCATTGCCTTTGTTTTATCAGTTCACTTTTTCTACTGCCCTAAGTGGACGAAGAAGTACACTGAAGCCACCATATCGTGGGATGTGTCTGGGTACTACATGTATCTGCCTGCCATCTTTATCTACAAGGATATTAAGAAATGGAAGTTTAAAGATAAGGTCCTAAAAAAATACAAACCTACTTATGAATTCCAGCAAGGATTTCTACATGAAGAATCTGGTAATTATGTAATGAAGTATTCTTGTGGTCAGGCTATTGTCTTAAGTCCTGGCTTTGCCATCGCCCATCTGTGGGCCCAGAATGATAGCCGATACCCTGCTGATGGATTCTCCCATCCCTACCAGTTCTGTATATCCATGTGGACCCTAATTATTGCCACCATAGGACTGATCTTTTTATGGAAAATTCTACGAGTCTATTTTACTGAAAAGGTGAGTCTGCTAAGCATACTCGGCATCGTGCTAGGCAGCAATTATATAGCCTACACTGCCATAAGTGGTGCTATGACCCATAATTCTTTATTTACGCTGTACGCAATACTAATCTTTCTGACTATAAAATTCTATAGAAAGCCTTCTGTAGCCTTAGCTCTTAGCATAGGCTTAAGCGTTGGGTTTGCCGCACTCATAAGACCTACTGAACTGATTTCTTGCTTAATCCCTATCCTATGGGGACTGCCTGCCCTAACAAAATCAGCATTCGCACAAAGACTTCAATTTTTCTGTGATCACTGGAGCAAGCTCATAGCTGCTGTTATCTTGGTGACATTGGTAGTGAGTATACAACTCATGTATTGGAAATATGTTACTGGTGATTTTATAGTATACTCTTACGAAGACCAAGGCTTTGATTGGTTTTGTCCCCATATACTTGAAGGGTTATTTAGTTATCGCAGTGGCTGGCTAATTTATAGCCCCTTAATGATTTTTGCAGTACTTGGCTTTATTCCACTCTACAAAGAGAAAAAAGCGATGTTTAATAGCACCTTCATTTTCACCTGCCTTTTTATATATTTCGCTTTCGCTTGGTCTATCTGGTGGTATGGCGGATCACTAGGCCAGCGGACAATGGTGCAGATATATCCTGTGCTTGCATTCCCGCTCTGTGCCATGATTTATAAAATACTGAACACAACTGTGCTGTGGAAAGCCGTAACTGGCTTTTTCATTGCCTTGTTTCTTTATGCCAATTTTTGGTTTACACACCAAGCGCATCTTGGTGGAAAAATGCACGCAGGCAGAATGTCCAAGGCTTACTTTTGGGAGACATTATTCACCTATAAAATGGACAGGCAAGATCTTAAATTACTGGACCATCTCGAACACATCTATAAGGATGAACCACAAGACCTCATAGAACTCACTAAAGACAACACAACACATACTCTTACAAGTGATATACAATTTACACCTAAAATAACTATACAGGAATCAGCGATGCCTGAAGACTATGATTGGATAAGAGTAGAAGCTGAAGTACACTATACCAAGAATGTATGGGATATCTGGAAAATGACCCAGTTGGTCTTGGAACCCATAGCAGATAATAAGCCAATAAGAAGAAATATGGGTAGGGTCCATCATCAGGTGGATCCAAATAAGCTGACCGTCTTTTATATAGACATTAAAAAACCAAAAGTGCCTTTCGACAGATTAGAAACTTACTTTTGGAATGTGGGTAGTGATAACAGAATAACCATTAAAAATACCAGAGTACTCACCTTCAAGAGTGAGTGACATTTATAACTGGCTCACCTAGACAGTGGCTTCAGCGACACTTCTTTTGTAAATCTCTTCGTACTTAGGCACAATCTGACCTCTGGAGAATTCCATCGCTTTTTGTCTTGCATTTACTCTCATATCTGACAACTTATCCTCGTCTGAGAGAATATCTATCACTCGATTGCCCATGGACTTCCAATCACCGACACCACAGAGGTAACCCGTCTCCCCTTCTATATTAACTTCAGGTAAGCCACCAGCGTTAGTAGAGACGACAGGCACACCACAGGCCATCGCTTCCAAAGCTGCCAAGCCAAAACTTTCCATAGCGGATGGCAATAAGAATACATCAGCCAGCGATAATAAATCTTCTACTGCATCCTGCCTGCCCAGAAAATGGATATCGCCACAGATACCTAAGTCTCTGCACATCCCTTCCAGCTTTATCCGCTCAGGGCCATCTCCTACCATCAGCAGTTTTGACGGCATTGCACGTCTGACCAGTGAAAAGGCTTTCACCACATCTTCTACACGCTTCACTTTACGGAAATTGGATACATGCATCACGACCTTCTCACCTGCCGGTGCAAAAGCCGCCTTAGCTTCTAGATTAGGATTTCGCGAAAATCGTTTCAGATTTATAAAATTATGTATGACATCAATTTTTGTCTTGATATCAAAATGAGATAAGGTTTGTTTCTTCAGAGAACCTGAAACCACGGTTACAAAATCAGAGCTATTGATACTGAACTCGACGACACTAGAGAGCGATTTGTCCAAGCCTACTAAGGTGATATCTGTACCGTGAAGTGTCGTCACAAAAGGCAAACTGATGCCCTTGGCACGGAGAATCTCGGTCGCCAAGAAGGCTACCGTCGCATGTGGCACTGCATAATGAACATGCAATACATCCAGTGACTGATGCTGCGCCACATCTACAATCTTACTCGCCAGTAGACTGTCATACGGCGGATGCTCAAAAAGCGGATATTCATATGAACCCACCTCATGCAAATAGACACCTTGTATATAGCTTGTAAGCCTCGCTGGTCTCTTGTACGAAATGAAATGCACATGATGGCCTTTCTTAGCTAATGCGATCCCCAACTCAGTAGCCAACACACCGCTTCCTCCATATGTAGGGTAGCAGACTATTCCTATATTCATATTATCTCAATTTGATTGAATCTCTGTCAAAGTTATTGCTCTGTTTAACAATCAACCAACAATTACTAAACAAAATTTGCATTCTAGGGTTTAGAGTACTGCAATTGTAGTGTTTTTTTTAGTTAACGGATTTTTATACCCACAAATGGTAGTATACTCCATAAAAGATTTGGAAGGCCTTTCTGGCGTCAAGGCGCATACCATCCGAATATGGGAAAAGAGGTATAATCTAATCCAACCAAAAAGAACCAAAACCAACATACGGTACTATACAGATGAAGACCTCCGCAAGCTGCTAAACATCTGTTTTCTCTATAAAAAAGGCTACAAAATATCCAAAATTGGAATGATGGATGAATCAGTCATTCGCAAAAAAGTATCAGAATACTCTAACATCAATCTTAGTTTCGAGCATGAGTTGGATGCACTGATGATATTCATCCTGGAGCTCGACGAGTACAACCTCAGCAAGATTCTGGACAAACACATCTCCCAAAAAGGACTGGATAAGACCATGACTGATATCGTCTATCCCCTATTAGATAAGATCGGTGTGGCGTGGTTAGCTGGGTCATTCTTGGAGGTCCATGAATCTTTCATGATAGAAATCATCAGGGGTAAACTCTATAATCATATAGAAGCACTCACACATAGTCCTGACCCAAAATCTACTTATCTAATCTATAACCCAAAAGGAGAAAATCAAGAACTAAGCCTCCTATATCTCCATTATACTCTCAAGAAGAATGGATGTAAAGTGGTCAATCTTGGTACAGATATAGAACTGGGTGATGTGATTTTCTCCATAGAGACCACTAAGCCTGATTTTGTATTTACAATCATCAATAAGGAAATGCCTTATATGAAACTGCAGACCTATGTGGACAAAATATCTGATAAACTAGGGAAAAGGAAATTCCTCATTACAGGCTTCCAGACCTTGACCAATAATGTCAAATGGCCATCTAATGTGGAAATAATATCTGATCTATCAGAAACAATAAAGTTCATAGAAAACAACTTCAAAGTCCAAAAAGTAAAGTAAAAGCTGCCCTACTCTTTCCTTACCATCAAAATAATGAACTGAATCCAAAGTGTGCCTTTGGTCTGCCAAAGTCAAAACCCTGATCATCATTTCTACCTGAGGCTATAGAAAAATTAAACAAGCCCACTTTGGTCTCAAAGACCAATCCGGCACCTATCCCCACGGCTAATTCTGTCACTGAGTTCCCACCACCAATATCACGATCCACATAGCCGACATCTATAAACGGGGCGCTGAAGTAGGAATTATCTGATAATAAAAGTCGAAATTCAGCGGTACCCACGGCATAGAATGGTGTGAATATGGAGGCTTCATCGAAGCCCCTCAATAATTGATTGCCACCGATCTGAAACTGCTCATTGATCAGTAGATTATTATCTGCGGAGGAAAATCGCCACCCGCCCCTGGCATGGATTCCGAAGACACCACGCCGCTTGATAGGTACGAAATAGGAGATATCCGCTTTCAGCTCAAACCTCGGTGTCACCAAATCTAGGGTATCATAACTTTGTGCAAAGTTGATATTGTCATCACTGAGGGATACGATACCTGGATCTACGAGTATTCTTCTTTGTCCACCCACCGCACTGGCATTTATAGAGAGTCCACGACGGGGATTGAACCGGTGATCCAGTCTGGTCATAAAGTACCGCAGTGACAAACCCGTCTGTGATACACTCAGCTGGTCAGGCAGTCTCTGTGTGCTCAGAAGGGCCATCGTATCCACCTCCACCAATCTGGACGCTTCCAGATTCCAGGCGACCTTAAGATAATCTGTACTATTAATCAGATATTGTACACCCAGGTCCGACTTAACCGTCTGAAAATTCAGGGCATTTCTAAATATGCTGAAAGTCGCATCTATCGCAAAAGGTGTATCCAGCAAGTAAGGATAGTTAAAGGCAAAATCAAACTTCTGTTGTTCAGGTCGCAACCGCTCAAAATCTATATATAGATACTCGCCATAGCCTAGTCTATTCAGTAATTCTGCACTGAAGTCCAGAGATAGAAATAACTGACGACCCATTATATTATTAGTAGGAATGACCCCAAATATGACATCAAAGCGACTCGTGTTTTCTGGCTCTACATAGATATTGATAGAAGCATAATCGTACACAAAACTCAGCGCTGGCTCATCGGTGGTTTTGAGAAAAGCCAATTGATCCAGCTTCCGTTTGAGGCCTTTGAGCTTGGTATGGTTATACAATTCTCCTGAATGTATATCGAGATAATTTCTGAGAAAGCCTTGACGGATTTGTACTTCCCCATGGACGATGATACTATCCATGATGATTTTATTGCGCTCCTCTACTTCTAGATATCCTTTGACTATTCCATCCTCTATATCTAATTCACTTAACCGAACCAAAGCAAAGGGATACCCATGATCCCCATAATAAGCAGTGAGCTTATCTCTGGCTATTAAGAATTCTTGGGCAGAACGAGGTGGTCGTATATCCAGTCTCTTCAGCAAGTCTTCACTGATAGAGTCTAGACGCATACCCTCAAAATTATACTGGGGTCCTACATGTATATATGCCTTCGCTCCCGACCCATCTTCTGTGATGACCGTAGAATCCAGAGAAGCCTCCAGATAATTGTCAGCAATCATTTTATCCAACTGTGGCTTGAGCAGTGTGGTAACAGGTTGCTGCGTCGGATTTTCTAGGGTGGTATTTTCTATGGTAAATGGTCCACTATCCGTCTGCACCAACTGAATGGTGACAGGCTGCTGATATGGGCCACCAGCTGCCTGAGCATACAAGCCAAGCTGCACACTCAGAAAAATGATTATCCATATATATGACCGATTACCAGACAATACGCTATACTTTTAGCTCCTAATAACATCTATGGCAGGCATTTACTTACATATTCCTTATTGCAGAAAAGCCTGTCACTACTGCAATTTCCACTTTTCTACAACCATGCACAACCTGTCTGACATGCAAAGCGCCATGCTAACAGAGATAAGACTGCAAAAATCCTTCCTCAAAGCCCCTTCTATCGAGACCATTTACTTTGGAGGTGGTACGCCTTCCCTACTGGCTGCTAAGGATATCGGGGAATTGCTGGACGCCATCAGCCATCATCATACTGTATCCAGTGAGGCAGAAATCACACTGGAGGCCAACCCAGATGATATAACCCCACAAAAAGTGGCCGAGTGGCAAGCGCTGGGCATCAACCGCCTCAGCATCGGTGTCCAGTCCTTCTATGATGAAGACTTGAGCTGGATGAATCGTAGTCATAATGCCGCTCAGTCAGCACAGTGTATCCAAGTCGCCCAAGATGCCGGCCTTACCAATATCAGTCTGGACTTGATATTTGGGAGTGAGACGACTACCACAGCTATGTGGTCCACTAATCTAGACAAAGCCATAGCGCTAGGTATATACCATCTCAGCTGTTACGGCCTGACGATAGAACCCAATACGGCACTGGCACACCATATCCAACAAGGGACAAAGGCCGCTACCACAGACCAGTTGCAGGCAGAACAATTTCTAATAACGACTCACAAGCTTCAAGAAGCAGGATTTGCTCATTACGAAATCTCTAATTATGCCCGTGAGGAAAAGTATGCACGCCATAACACCAACTACTGGCGTCAGGTACCCTATCTAGGTATCGGTCCTTCTGCCCATTCTTTTGATGGTGATCATCGCTATTGGAATGTGGCCCACAACCCAAAATACATCCAAGCAATAAAGGAGAATACGATTCCCAGCGAACAAGAAGTTCTATCCACTTATGACAAATTCAATGAGTGCATCATGACAGGACTAAGAACAATGTGGGGCTGTCCTAGACAGCAACTCGAAGCGCTGGTTCCAGACTGGTCAGACTTACTATCGGCAGAATTAGAGCAGTTATCTGCTGGTGGAGAACTCCTTACAGTAGATAATCATCTCAGATTAAGTTCCTCAGGCAAACTAAGAGCAGACAGTATCATGAGTAAATTATTCTTGACCGCAGACGAAGCGTAACCCCATGGCTGCATCCAAAATCATAGACTATGCGCTGCTCATCAGATCAGCGGGCCAATCGCACTACCATTACGGCCCCGCTATGTCTAGATTATTATCTCTGGTATCAGGTGTCTCTGAATCCACTATTCGCCAGACCAAAATATATAGTCGCCATCTTTTACGATACATTCCTATGTATCAGGCCACCAAAGGCGGTGGCGCTATCACCTTGGGCAATAAGCGATGGACGAGTATTACCTACACTGAAAACTTCTTCTCTACCGATCAGCAACGGTATGGCAGCGCAGCCTATGGCAATAACCTAAATGTGTGGCTGAGGCTATCGGCGCACGAGGTAGGTCACCTGCACCATGCACAGCGTTTTAAGTCTTTTCTTATTTATCTATTTGTCTTTGCTTATCAATATATACGCTATGGCCATGATGCTGCCCCTTTGGAAATAGAAGCCGATTTGGGACCAAGCGTGCTTTCTAAATTCAGAAATTTTATTAAAAACAATTTCGACCAGGATCTCATCCATGACTGTCTGGAAACCCAACTTTCCACTGCAGAGAAACTAGCCATGATAAATCAATGGTGGACGGCATGGGAAGGGGAACGTGCTTAGGGCAAAAAAAAATTAGGTATTGGGGTTCTACCAGAAGCAAGAAAATAACTATCTTATAGCTTATAAAACAGATAACAACCCTACAAAGCGTAGGCCCAAGTTCCATTATACCAAATCTAAACCTAAGGATGTGAACAAATCAGAACTAGAAAATCTAACGGAAGCCCAATTAGAAAAGAAACTAGATAGTCTTAAATTAATGGCAGGTATATTACTAGGACTCACCGTTGCCTTATCATTTTTTGGCATAAGAGACTTTCTCCGAACAGAAGAATATGATTGGTTCTCGTCCATCATCGTCCTATGCACCTTCGGTGGCTTTGTTACCGTGTATCAAGAAGTAAGACAGATACAAAAAGTGCTGAGAGGAAGGAAGGGTCCTTCATAAAGTGTCTAGGTTTAGATTTCATGATTAACTGAAATTACAAGGAGTACAAACAAAAATTTAAGATACTTCCAAAAACAAATAAATCTGGACTATCATTTTTATTGATTTTATGATTAACTATGATTAATAAGGAGTATAAAATATTCAGAGTTGACTTCTAAGATTATCAGATGGCCTATGACTGTGCTTTCAGGATTAGGGAAATGGTTTTCAGGAGGTCATTTATCAAAGAGCATTGGAGATAGAAATGGCGGATAATGGCATATCATTTATAAGAGAATTTGAAATGCTATTTATTATAAAAAAAGCAGCATATTGGAACTCGGAGAGTGGATTTCTTAATTGATATAAAATTTCTGTTGAGTTAAAAGCAGTCATAAAGTTAGAGGGTGTCCATTTGGCTCAAGTCATTAACTATTTGGAAGCCTATGATTTAGAAGTTGGTTAGCTATAAACTTTGGTGGAAAGTCATTAAAATGTAAACGGCTCGGCAATAAATCTTTCAAACACAAAAATCAAAGCAATCCCAAAATCAAGTAAATAATAGTCAAGACAGTAGAGGAAAGTAGCCTCCTACATAACTATTAGCTAATTCCCTTCCTTTTTAATTATTTTACCTACCTTATGGTGTATCTTTATTTAGATAAAACAACCCGCTAATAATGGTAAAAAAGTCCATCGTCCTTCTACTGATATTCCAATCACTGATAGTTGCTCATTCCAATCTTCAGGCGCAGGAAGACATCCTGAAAGAACTGGAAGAAATAGCAATCGTAGACCAGAAAGTAATGATGCCTATGAGGGATGGCGTTCGTCTAGCTACTGACATCTATCGCCCTAACACAGATGAAAAAGTACCGATCATCTTTTCTAGAACACCCTATAATTTTAATACTTGGCGAGATGGAAAACAAGAACTGAGAACGGCTAAAAGAGCCTTAGAAGCTGTCAAGAGAGGCTATGCCTATGTGGTGCAAAACGAAAGAGGAAGATATTTTTCTGAAGGAGAATGGGATATCTTGGGAGTGCCGCTTACTGATGGATATGATGCTTTTTCTTGGATGAAAGATCAGTCTTGGTCTAATGGAAAAATAGGCACTTTGGGTTGTTCATCTACTGCGGAATGGCAAATGGCAGTGGCTGCCCTAGACCATCCTTCACATGCAGCTATGGTCCCTCAAGGCTATGGTGCCGGCGTCGGCAGAATCGGAGACATCAATGAGCAAGGCAATTGGTATCGTGGAGGGGCCGAACAAATGCTGTTCTTTTCCTGGCTATATGGCGTGGAGCATGATAAGTTCAAGCCTAGGATACCAGCCGGGGCGACGCAGGAAGATCTGATAAGAATTTCTAGATATTATGACCTTGCGCCAGAGAATCCTGAAGTAGATATGTCTGAAGCACTGAAACACCTACCCATACAGGACATCCTGAAAAACATAAATGGCAAGCATGAGGTTTTTGATAAAATGATTGTCCGAAAGCCAAATGATAAAGCCTGGTATGAAGGCGGAATATATCACGATGATATGGAAATTGGGGTGCCTAGTTTTTGGTTTGCGTCATGGTACGATGTGTCTATCACGCCTAACTTGGCTTTGTTTAACCATGTCAGAAGTAACACCAAAGATGCGGCGATCAGAGATAACCAATATCTGGTAATTGCACCTACCCTTCATTGCCGATATACCTCTGCTACAAAAAACACAATTGTAGGAGAGCGAAGCGTCGGGGATGCACGACTTAATTATTCTGAACAAATAAATGATTGGTTTGATCTGTGGTTAAAAGGCGCACAAAATGACTTCAAAGGAAAAACACCTCGCGTCCAATATTATACGATGGGTTCTAATAAATGGCAGTCATCAGATACTTGGCCACCTTCCAACACCCAATTAGTCAGCTATTATCTAGACAGTAAAGGCAACGCTAATTCTTCCTCAGGTGATGGTCGATTAATGCCTACTAAAGCAGGGAAGGATAATCCAGACGGATTCACCTATGACCCTATGGACCCAGTGCCTTCCTACGGTGGCAATGTTTGCTGCACGGGTAATGCCATACAAGGTGGTTCCTTTGATCAGCAGGAAATGGAAAAGAGAAATGATATTTTGGTTTACACCACAGATGCCTTAGAAGATGGTGTAGAAGTTTCTGGTTTTATAGAATCTACTTTATATGTTTCTTCAGATGCAAAGGATACTGATTTTACTATCAAGCTAATCGATGTCTACCCCGATGGCAAGGCTTACAATCTAGATGAAACAATACAACGCGTTCGTTATCGAGAAGGATATGACAAAGCAGTATTCATGGAAAAAGGCAAGGTGTATAAAGTAGACTTAACGCCGATGTCGACAAGTAATTATTTTGAGAAAGGACATCGCATCAGAATTGAAATTTCGAGTAGCAATTTTCCACGATTCGCCAGAAATCTGAATACGGGCGGAAATAATTATGATGAGAAAGAGGGAGTGGTTGCTCAGAATAACATACACCACTCAGCTGAATATCCATCTCTGATTCGGTTGCCGATGGTGAGGTAAGTGAGGAGTCGTGGGTGGGGCAATTACAATCCTGCTCGTAGAAAGAATAATGATTAAATACTAAAATATAAATTCTAAAACAATGTACAAGTCAACTACTATAACTTTACTATCGCTTTTATTCTCAACTTTTTGTTTTGCTCAATTTGAGTCACCAGAAATTATAGAGAGCTTAATTTTTATGAATAGTATTAACTCAACAGATGTAAATGGTGATGGGGATATTGACTTGCTATTAGCCGTTAGAGATGAATTTTTTTATTATGAAAACGATGGAAATGGAATGTTTGGAGCCCCTGTTGAAATTGGTGATGAGGTGGATCAAATCAATGATATAGAAATAACAGATATAGATGATGATGGAGATTTAGATATTGCTTATGTCGCAGGAAATTTTCGAAAATCTATTGGTTGGTTGGAAAATGATGGTTCAGGAAGATATACTAAACAAGTATTTGATATCGATTCAGATGATTTAGGTAGACCTGGAGATATCGAGCTAGCAGATTTAGATGGGGATGGAGATCTTGATTACATAACTACAAATTATGATGAAAGGGAACTGAGGCTGACTTACAATTTAGGTAATGGTCAATTTGGTAACACTAAATTGTTGGATTCTCCGGTATGGATGCTTGAGACCAGAGCCTATGATAATGACGAAGATGGTATTCCAGAAATACACTTTGTAAGCTTTACAGGTAGTCAATTAGCAGGCATGGGATACTATAAGAGAAATGTGTCAGGCAACTATGAAGTCAATTACATAAGAGAGCTATCCCTTAACAATAGCAATGTTATGAAACTAGTAGACATAGATCTAGATGGAGACTTGGATGTTATAGGTGCACATGCAAACAGCGATCGTATAAATTGGGCCGAGAACCTAGGAGATGGTAACTTCGGAGGAGGCTTAACGATTTGGAGTGACCGAGATTTTGAACTGGATTCAAGAGTTAGTAATATACATTTAGAAATGAATGCTTCAGGACTAAGTTTATTCACTTGGACGGAAGGTGGTAATATGTATAGAATAGACCAAATCCAAGGCACTACTGAATTCAGAGACCCTGTATTGATTTTTCAAGGTCCTCACGAATTTCCACGAAGTGAGATAAGAGTCTTAAGCCATGGAGATTATAATCAAGACGGTAATGTAGATATCACTTATATAGACTCAGATACCTTATGGATTAGGTACGCTACAGTAACAATAGACCAAGATAATGATGGTTATAATAGTGATACAGATTGTGACGATAGTAACCCAGATGTAAATCCTGGTCAAACAGAAATAGCCTACAATGGCATAGACGATGACTGCAATACTTCTACCCTAGATGATGACCTAGACCAAGATGACTTTCTACTTGCAGATGATTGTAATGATAACAACCCAAACATTAATCCTCGTGCTGAAGAAATTCCAAATAATGGCATAGACGAAGACTGCGATGGACAGGATTTGTTATCCTCCACTCACGATTTAGCATCTACATCAATAAACATCTATCCTAATCCAGCTACGGACATTATCTACTTAGATGTGGATGGTAAATTGGATTATCAAGCAAGTCTCTATGACATGAAATGTAAGTTAATTAAGACATCTAAAAACACGAGCCAACTAAATATAAACTCTATACCAAGCGGATCCTATTTTCTTGTAATCAATGACTTAGAATCAGGTCAAAAGATAGTAGAAAGATTAGTAATCGATAGATAGAATCCCCTATTATCTTATCTGGCTTAAGTCTCAAATTAGCTAGTCACTCATAGTAGATAGAAAAGACTGGCAGCTCATAATGATTCATAATATTTTTATCTGAGATTGCATATTTCAACAACCTAAGCGATGCATATTATGTAGTCCAAGGCTTACCTATTTACTAAACAAGACTTGTGGCTATAATGCCATACTATTAGAATGTTTGTGATTATTACTATTTTAGTATAGCGTTCTAATTATATGGAGATTTAGGTGGACATATATGAGATATATCTGGAACAGAGAGTAGGAGTTCAACATATATCGTTGTTACCTATAAGCTGATTAAGGCCAATAGGGCGCAAGCCAAAACTTAAATAAAAA
>CAZQDZ010000057.1:0-20614 GCA_964591455.1 uncultured Saprospiraceae bacterium | reverse complement strand
CAAGCGATGAGGATGATCATAGTCTACGACTACGCCACCTATCGCCGATCCGTTATCTCTCATAAATGATGAAAAACAAAATTTACATATCAATCATTAGTTGTCTAATAGCGACTATTTCAATTCCTGAACTTGAACCAACATTAGGGAAACATCTTGATTTAAGTCTTGAAGGTGAAATTGAGTTTATAAGACAAAGACAAGAATGCGAAAGAATTTGGGAATTAACTGCAAATCAAAAGGAATATGAAAACCTCTCACCTGAAGACAAGAAGAAGTATGAGAACTGTGATGAAACATATGAATCATATTGGGATGTTTTAGGAATTGGCTGCAGTTGGTATTGTGGTGGAGGTCAAGACACATTGTCTGCAAGTTCGCATATTCCAACTTCAAAAGGATTAACATATGAGGCGAAGAATGCTCACGACTTAAACTATAAGACTGCATGGATTGAAGGAGTAAAAGGATATGGAATTGGCGAAATATTGACTTTTCACTTCCCTCCACAAAATCCGAGAATTACTAAAATTATAATTGCAAACGGGTACGTGAAAACTGAAAAATCGTGGAGAGAAAATAGTAGAGTCAAACAATTGAAAATGTATTTAGACGAAAAACCATTTGCGATTCTAAACCTAAAATATACGAGACAAGAACAAGAATTCGAATTTGATCCGATTGGAGAATCTGATAGGGAGGATTGGGAAAAATTGAAAACCAAATCTTGGTGGATAATGAAGTTTGAAATATTAGAAGTCTATAAAGGGGAGAAATATGCCGATACTGCAATTTCAGAAATATATTTTGATGGAATAGATGTTCACTAATGAATAAAATAATTCTTCAAACAGAAATCAATGCTCCGATAGACAGATGCTTTGATCTTTCAACATCAATCGATCTTCATAAGATATCGGCTTCAAAATCCAAAGAGAGAGCAATTGATGGAATTACAGAAGGCTTAATTAAACTAAACGAGACTGTAACTTGGAAAGCCAAACATTTTGGATTTTGGCACAGAATGAAAGTTAAAATTACAGAGTATAGCAACCCAACTCATTTTACAGATGAAATGATCGATGGTTCATTCAAATTTATGAAACACAAACACGAATTTAAAAACCAAGGTGATCAAACAATAATGATTGACACATTTGAATTTGCATCGCCATTAGGAATTATAGGCAAAATCGTTGATAAGCTAATCTTGAAGAATTATATGACCGAATTCCTAGTAGAGAGAAATCAAGTAATCAAAGAATTTGCAGAATCCGATAAATGGAAACAAGTATTATACAAATGAAATACGAGAGATAACAAGCTGTGACGATGTCAGATTGGCTATCGCCAAATCCGCCACGTATAGCCGATCCGTTATCCATAAGTGAAAAAAAAAGAAAACAAATGAATATTAAAAAACTGAATAAGTTAGTTGGACTCAAAGAAGAAGACTTCAAGTACTTTATTGGTACAAGTCAAATTCAATACACAAATGCTCGACTAATACCGTTGCTGAAAACTGGTGACGAAATGGCTTTGACTTCAATTTTTCTCAGTTCAGTTAGGCTTGTCAAGGAATTCAGAAATTTAATCTTCAAACACATAAAGCTTCCAAAATCAGGAAAATTCTACTACCTAACTGAAGTATCGTTTCCAGAATTAAGCAAAAGTAGAATTGATGGACTTATAGTTGTTATCAAATCTAGTAAAATCACTAATGCTGTCATATTTGAAATGAAGAAGGAATCTAACCAAATCGAGAAGAAACAGTTAGATGAATATATAACGTTAGCACAGAAGTTAAAAATCGAAAATGTAGTTACGATATCAAACCAATATGTATCTGAACCTACTGAATCACCAGTTGACATAAGAATTCCTAAAAAGATAAATCTTTTCCATTTTTCTTGGACTTATCTTCTAACATTAGGAAGAATTCTATTATACAAAAACGATAACAACATAGAAGATGAAGACCAAGTCGAAGTAATGAAAGAAGTCTATTTTACTTTGAAAGCGAAAAGTCAGGAGTAAAGGGGTTCAACAAAATGGCTGCAGAATGGAAATCATTAACTGAAAGTATACTTGCTCATAAAACAATAAGAGAGAATGACAAAAATCTTCATAGTGCTATTCTAAGTTGGTATCAGGAAGAGAAGGATATGGCCTTAAAATTAAGTCGAGAATTAGGCTTGTTGGTGAAATCAAAATCACGTACAAAGGATTCAATAAAGGCAGATATAAAATCCGTAATTAAGAACAAATCAATAAAAAGCAAAATCTCAGTAAAAGATGCAGTTTCAGACATACAAGTTGAAGCAGATTTCGAAAAGAAGAACGTAAAAATGACTGTATCTATAGACTGCCCGGAAATAGGAACAAATACAAGTAAGGTAAACTGGCTAATAAAACAGCTTGAGAATGGAAAGAAAAAGTCAACAGAGCCATTCGATAGACTTTATCCTTCAACATACATTACTGCAAGTATAAAATTTGCACGTTCAGGAAGAACTACCGAATTAAAAAATTACGAAACACTTAAGAGTATTCCGAAACAAGAAGAAATCAGTGGGTTCAAATTATATACTGTTCAAAACCTCGGAAGTAAGTTTATTAGTCAAAAAGGCTTCATTAAAGCTATTGAGGATTTTCTTTTAGATTATTATGATGCATATGTTCAATACTTAACGAATTGGACTAAGCCAGCTCCAAAGATTGAACCAAGTAAAGCAACTGTCCATACAGAAGAATTAGTAGTGCAGCCAAGCGAAAGAACACCTATGGATAACAACACTATATAGGACGAGCATATCTGCTTCCTTCGTCGCAGAGACGCCGCCTATAATTATTCGTTACATGCAAGTGATTAAGTAAAGAACATAATACATTCAGCTAATTGAAAATTATTCTGTCAGATGCGATTTTATTAACAGTTATTCTGGTTTTACTCCTTTACCTACACTACAGTCTCTGAACCACACTTCTGTATAGCTACCATTGGCATATTGCTTAGCGATATCACCGCCATAAGTCTCAGCACCTGTACACCATATCCTATTTTTACTAGGATCTTTACCATTTGTCTGATTATAAGCGCCTTGCTTGAAATAGTTAAGTTCGCCAGCGTAAGCCTCTGGTCTTTCTGTACCATCCTGACCTATAGGCACAAATGTCTTCTTGACTTGCTCAGGAATGTCAGCAGCATCAATGTACTCTGAGGCAATGAGATTCTTAGTGAATGTTTTAGTAGGATGGCCTTCACTCTTAAAGGTTAAGTACATTATACCCTTGTAGACATTGACTTCGTAACTGAATTCTTCTCCTAGCTCTATTCCTTGTGTCGGTTCTGCTGGATAACTATTTGGTCCTGAGCCTACGACAGAAAAATCATAACCCCACACAGGATAGGAATAATCCCATCTGCCGCCATTGTCCTCACCTGCCGTATTGATTTCGTAGTTCCAAAAGACAGACCCTTTGGTTTGGCCAGGAAATTTCTTATAGAATATTTTTAATGGCTCATTCTCGTGACCTTCTCCACTATGTATCTGGCCTACTACTGTAGCAAAAGATGCCGCTACTCTAGCATCACCGCTAGTAGACACATGCATGGCCCGGCAAGTGCCAGTGAGTCTTCCGCCTTCCTCTGGTATCCATTCTCTCTTTTCATGTAGCTCTGTTCTTGTATTACTAGAGTTCTTAGAGGTGACTCCTGAGTTAGGTGTTTTGTAGGCTACCCATCTACGAGTACCGTCTATTACTGTATAGAAGAAGTCTTTATTTTCATACTGAGTAAGATCCTCAACTTTAGAGCCATCACCTAACATGATTTTGAATTTATCCATTATGGGAATAACATCATGAGGAACCACGGTTTTTGTTGCTAGACCATCATTAGCAGCAAAATAGCCAGCATTAGAATATGCCTTATCGCTGACTTCTAGACTTGAAGATTTAAACCACACTTCTGCATAGTTGCCATCTGCATATTGCTTTTGAACATCTCCTCCATGGGTCACTGCACCAGAGCACCAAACACGATTGACTGCCGGATCTTTTCCATTAGTCTGATTATAGGACCCTAACTTAAAGAAGATACCTTCCTCCGCGTATGCATTGGGTCGCTCTACTCCATCTTGACCAATAGTTACAAAGAGATTGTTGACCTGCTCAGGCCTATCGGATACTTGAGTATATTTTGATGTCATAAGATTCTTTGTGAATGTTTTTGTGTCGTGTCCTAGACTAGAGAACGTCATATGCATGATACCGTCTTTGACGTTGACTTCGTAGCTAAATTCTTCACCAAGGCGAATGCCATCTTTTGGTTCAGGAGGATAACTGTCTGCACCAGTCCCAACTACTGAAAAGTCATAGCCCCATACAGGATATGAATAATCCCATCTGCCAGAATTATCATCGCCTGCTGTATTGATTTCGTAATTCCAGAATACAGAACCCTTCTCATGACCAGGAAACTTTTTGTAAAACAATTTGAAAGGTTCATTTTCATGACCATCAGCACTGTGAATCTGTCCGACTACTACTGAGTATGTAGCCGCTACTCCAGCATCACCTGTAGGTGATACATTCATGACCTTTAGGGTTGCATTTAACATTCCACCATCTTTAGGTGACCATTTTTTTAGCTGGGCAAGTTCTGTACGGGTATTATTGGAGGTGCCATGAGTATTGCCTGCATTCGGTGTCTTGAATACAACCCATTCTCCATCTTTATCTTCAGTGGTATATATGTAGTCTTTGTTTGAATAATTGACTGGTGGGCCAGCATTAGTCCCATCACCCAGGATGAGATTCCACTGGTCAAGATTTGTTATGATATCACTTGGATGAGACGTTGAATTAGTTACACTTTTCTGGATATCTTTCTTATCAGAAGTCTGACAGCCTGATAAAAACAAAATAAAAAAAACTAAAATGTGAATTATTGCAACGCAATATCTGAAACTAGAAGCAATCATAAGATAACTTATTTTTGAGGATATACTAGATCAGATCTTGATGTGTCACTTATCGCAGTTCGCGGATAAGGGCTAAAGTATCACTGACTCTAGATTCCAATTTTGTAAAATCCTTATTAGATAATATGTCTTTTGATATCATTTTGGATCCCATCCCGACACAGGTTACACCTGCATCAAACCAACCTGCTAAATTTTCTCGAGTAGGAGCAACACCACCTGTGGGCATAATACTCGTCCAAGGTTGAGGTGCTTTTACAGCTTTGACAAATGAGGGACCATATATTCCACCTGGAAATAGTTTTACAATTTCGCAACCAAGCTCTTCTGCTTTAGCAATCTCTGTCAGAGAACCACAACCAGGAGACCAGAGTACTTTCTTTCTATTGCAGACTATTGCAATATCTTCACGTAATACTGGTGTCACGACAAAGTTTGACCCCAGTTGCATGTATAAACTGGCAGAACCTGCATCTGTCACAGAACCTACTCCCATTATCATTTCTGGCAGTTCTTGCTCACAAAATTTATTGAGCTTACCAAACACTTCATGAGCATAGTCTCCTCTGTTGGTAAACTCTAGAAGACGGCCACCGCCAGCATAGCAAGCCCTGAGCACCTCCTTGCCAAGCTCTTCATCTGGATGGTAAAACAATGGCACCATCCCTTGTTCTTTCATTTTTTGAGCGACCTCTATTCGTGTAAATCTTGCCATAGTATTCTTATTATCGACTTACTCTTCCGGAAGCATCGCCTTGCATCAACTTCTCTACTTCTGCAACAGTTACCAGATTGGCGTCGCCCTTAATTGTATGTTTCAAACAAGAAGCTGCTACTGCATAGTCAAGCGCATCTTGATCATCGTCATAAGTAAGTAAGCCATAAATTAATCCAGCCATAAAACTATCGCCACCACCTACACGGTCTACGATATCCGTTATTTGATAAGTAGGTGCTTTGAACAATTTCTTGCCATCCCATAGAACGCCTGTCCAACTATTATGAGAGGCGGAGATAGATCCTCTTAAAGTCGTAATCACCTTCTTAGCTCTCGGAAACATCTTCATCAACTGCTGTAACACAGAGAGGTAAGAATCAGCATCCACTGAGCCACCATGAGTCACATCTACGCCTTCAGGATGTAAACCAAAATGCTTCTCTGCATCCTCTTCGTTACCTAAGATCACATCACAACCCGCCACTAAATCTGGCATCACCTCTCCTGGTTGCTTACCATACTTCCAAAGTTTTTTCCTGTAGTTGAGATCAGTAGATACTGTGACTCCCATTTTGTTTGCTGTCTGGATAGCTTCCAGACAAGCATCTGCAGCACCTTGAGATAAAGCCGGTGTTATACCTGTCCAGTGAAACCAATCAGCTCCTTGAAATACCTTCTCCCAATCCACCATTCCGGCTTCTATAGTAGCCATGCCAGAATGCGCTCTATCGTAGACCACTTTACTTCCCCTACTTACTGCCCCTGTCTCTAAAAAGTAGATGCCTAGTCGCTCACCTTCCCTCAGAATATGCTGTGTATCTACACCGCGCTTTCTCAGTTCCATCACAGCACATTCGCCTATATCTGTAGTGGGAATTCTAGACACAAAAGCCGCATCCATTCCATAGTTAGCTAAGGATACTGCGACATTGCTTTCTCCTCCACCGTATACTGCATCAAACGAATAGGTCTGAGAAAATCTCTTGAATCCTGGTGGACTTAATCTTAACATTATCTCACCAAAAGTTACTATCTTCTTCATTGCCCTGTTAGAGTTTTATAATTTATATACCTAAAGCTTGGCCGCCGCCTACCTGTATCGTCTCAGCGGTGCAGATCTTCTTCTATAGCTTGTTCGCCTTCTTTTAATTTTGTTTCATATAGATCTAGCGCATTACTCAATTGAACTAAATCATCAGCTGTTCTATGGATAGCTGCTAATCTTGCGGCTTCTTTTTCTAATAATACTTAAAACTCTTGTATCAACTAAGGATTTGAGGTCAGCTTGTTCTATTTTGAGAATATCAGTAATTAATCCTTCAATAGCTGTAATGCCTAATCCTGTGACAATTGTGCCGCTTTGAGGCATCACTTTTAATATTCCATAGAACTGGAGCTTATTGAGAGCCTTTCTGACTTGACCTCTTGGTACCCCTAAATGTTCAGCAAGTTTTCTTTCTGGAGGTAATTTTTCTCCAGGCTTAATGCTCCCAAAACTAATCAAATCTCTTATCTGAGCTATGATTAAGTCTACGGGATTTTCAAGTTCTATTTTGTTTAGGTTACTAAGCATAAAACTTCAGCATATTGGTTGACCAATAATTGGTTGACCAAAACTAATAAAATATCTTACTACAAAAAAATATAAGGACTTAATATAAATTTGTTGCATATTAAAACAGTTGCTATATAATTTGGCGAACATCTTAATTAAGCAACAAGCCTAGTAAGCTTCTATGTTTGGGATTACCAACGAGCCATTTTATTGGACTGACTTATATATTCCTTTTATATAGCTAGCAGCTAGTAACGCATCATAGTATTTGAATTGAGATAAATCAGGAAAGTAGGGTGTTAGATGACCTTAGAATTATCTAGCTAGTAGCAAAACGAGTCAAGGAACACCAGCATGTAACACATGGTAATCACGGCATACCCTTCGGGATACGCCGGATACCATCATTCTGTTACATGCAACACAAGAAAAACAAATGAGCAGAATCACTAATAGAATAGATAAAACATTTGGAATATTTTCAGTTGTCATATTTCTCATAATTGGATGTCAAAATAAAGAACTGGACTACTGCAAAATGTTGGAGCTTGACCAATCTCATGTTAATATAGACACTACAGATAGGGCTAAAATGAAAGTTGATCGCACAAAAAGAAAGGAGTTAATAAAGAACAACTTCAAAGAGTTGATAGACTATGCCAAATACAACAGGTTTCCAGAAATGGGGAAATTAGATGTTTCAGGAATTGATTCTTGTCGCAATTGGGCTGTATTTATTACATGCTTCCATATTGGTCAAATAGAACCTCAATTATTCTTTGAAGATGAAACAATTGAATTTTTAACAAAAGAAATCAAAAAATGAAATTTAAAAAGCAGTTCACTTTTCACATCCTTTAGAGAAGGATTCAGAAATCATGAATTCTGTAAAAATCAAAAAGATGTTATTCAGAGTACTTTGAAAAAATGGGAAATTAAAATTGATGAATTACCTAAAATTAGATATAAAAGTTGCACCAATTAGATGTATGCTAAATTAAAAAGGTGCAGCATGTAACAGTATGTGATGACAGCATATCTCTCCTTCGTCGAGAAACGCTGCACACAATCATACGTTACATGTCATATAAAAATGAAAACTCTTATAAACCCAAAATTATAGTTTGCATAAATAGATTCATCTAATGATAGATAAAAACACTTTAAAAGTACTTGAGTTTAGAGAAACAATTCTTGAAACAGAATCATTAGAAATTAAATATGGAATTAAGCTACCTCCGATATTTAAATCCTTTTACACAGTGTTTCAACCTTACTTTTTGATGGAAAAATACAAAGCATCAAAGGGTGAAGAATTCAAACAATTTACCAAATTGATTTATTCCTCACTTGAGCTTGAAACATATACACATGAAGAGGATGAATTTGGATTAGACTCATTTAAGGATCTTGAAGAAATGCTAAGTTTTGAACCAAGCAACAAAGATCATCTAAAGGATTTATTATTTATTGGAAATCATGGTTATTGGGGCGGGATAATGGTAGGGATTGGCTCCAACAATGCTGATAAAATATTTTCGAACACTGGTCCAAAACCTGTAAAATATGTTGCTAATAATATTTTTGAGTTAATCCATAAAATGGTAATAGTACATGATGAAATCGATGAACCGTGGATAGATAAATCTAAACTCTACAAAAATTGGGGTGAGCAATATTGGAGAGTAAACAAAGAATGAATAACTATCGGTAACACATGTGGCTGTTTTTAAACTATTCGACACATTCCTATGATACGTTATTCGATTTGAGTATCTTAATATCATGCAAGGACGTAAGAAATTCACTCCTAAGATGTTCGTGAACTTTCGCCTAGACTAAGCAGTTCCAGATGATAACTTTTATAAGATACTCAAGAAACATCTAGATCTCAATTTCATCTACAAAGAGACTGAATCTGTTTACTCACACACTGGTAGGCCAGGTATGGATCCCGTCGTGTTCTTTAAGATGTTACTCACAGGTTATCTAGAAAACATCTGCGCAGACAGAAAACTTGAAAGGGAATTCCAGAACAGATTGGATCTTAGATTCTTTATAGACCATGATCTTGAAGGTAAAATACCTGATCACTCTACTATCTGTAAAACTAGGAAAAGAATCCCTCTTGAAGTGTTCGATAAAGTCTTCGACCATATCCTTAAGATGTGTGTAGATGCAGGTATGGTTAATGGTGCCGTTCAGTCTATAGACTCTGCATACATTAATGCTAATGATTCTCTGGACAGCATGGACGAAACCAAACTTGTAGACCGAGACCATGATGAAAATCTTAGGGAAGTATTCGAGCAGGATGTTCCTGCTATTATGACGGAAAAAGACAAAGCAGCTAGGATTAATAAACTCCAGAAAGACCTCGAAATGCATGCCCGTAGTAGACAGAAGAAATATGACATCTTCACTGGGCCAAGAAGAAAATCTAAAGGAAGGACTTACAGCAATGCAACTCATCGTATCCTTACTGACCCAGATGCCAGAGTAGCAACTAAACCAGGTAAACCTCGGATGTTATGCTATACCTCCACCATGGCAGTGGATACGCGAGAAAATGTCATCACTAATATATCAGCAGAACATGCTTCCAAAAAGGACTCGCAAATCCGAATCAGAAATACTAAAAAAGTAATGGCTAGGCTGGAAGACCAAGGCCTTCATCTAACTACAATATTAGCTGATGCAGGTTTCTCTTCTGGAGAGAATTACAAAATGCTCGAAGACCTTAATGTCAATGCACGCATACCTGTACACGGTACCTACGTCACACATAGAGGTGAGTTCAAATATGATGGACGAACAAACGCATTCATCTGTCCGAATGGACAAGCTATCAAACCAACCTACTATCGTAAAGCTGAAGGCAGGCCCACTGCTGTATATAGATCTAAGAAAAAGGTATGTGATAACTGTCCATTAAGACAAGGATGTGTCAACAATAAAGGTATCAAATAAATCTCATCAACACCGTACAAAAGAGAATATGAAAGAATGCTCAAACGGCTCAAGACGAAAAAAGGAAAAGAATTATATCTCAAACGTATGCATACTGTAGAACCCGTCTTCGGATTACTACAGCAGTATTACGGACTCAGGAGAATGAACGTAAGAGGAAGAAATAACGCAAACAAAGTAATGCTAATGTCTGCTGCTGCGTTCAACTTAAAGAAGTGGGTGAAAAGACTTATAAAAAACACTGAAAATGAATTGAATAGTCTGATTTCAACACTGACAAGCATAATTACACGTGATGTTAGCAGAAATTATTTTTTCGTAATTTTAGTTACGTGAGCTTCAGTGGTGAATGTCAGGATGTTAGATGTGTTTAGAAACAGGCTCACGCGGTAGGACGGCATACTTCGTACAGCCGCTTATCGCCGTCAAGTTTAGGGGTAATCAAATGAAAAATAAAATTTTAATAGTAACAGCAATACTAATGGGAGGAATCTGGTGTATTCAAGCTCAATTTGGATTCCAAGGAGATTTGCTTGGAATATGGACGGTGACAGATTTCAACAATCCAAATAGATTTGAGGATACATGGGAATTCAAATCCAACGGAGTCTTTAATGAATTAAAGTATATCTCAGATTTAGATACGATTATGGCACCTGATGAAAACGGAACTTGGAATGTAAAAGACAATGAATTACTAATTACAGTAACAGGGGAACATCATAATGGCAATCAGTTGATATATGAAAAACCTCAGGTAATGAAATTTGAAATATCAAGAAAAGAGGATGAATACATTCTTGATGTAATTGAAGATGATGGTGCATCTGATGGAACCATTATCAAATTGCGATTAACGAATAGATAGAATAAATAAACTGGGGAATCTTAAAATGTATTATGAAAGAGATTTAGAATGGAATAAATTAGTAGTATCATATTCCAAGAGGATAGATAACCCTGAGCTACTGAAAGAGTTAAAGCATAAACTAATAATCACAGTGAAATCAAATCTGTTGGAAATTATATTCTGATGTAAATAAAAATGCAATGCAAATCTTAAAAATAAATGTTCTTTCGCTTATAATAATCACTATTTCTTTGTGCATCATTTCTTGTAACGACTATTCGAGTTTGACTGAGAAATCAATTTCAAATCGTCCTGAAGTTCCTCCAGAATACAATAAAGAAAAAGATAGCAATCCTGAAAAATTAGCACCATGGACTGCAGAGCAAGCGGCAAACCATCAAGAAAAATTAGGAAAATTACCTAAGATTTCAAGCAAGAAAAATGCTCACAATAGCCCGCTTCGAACGTCTTATGCTAATGGCACGGTAGAAGGAGAATGGATCAATAGAGGTCCTGGGAACATCCCCGGAGCATTTCTATTTGCTGAAATGGTAGATAATACTGATATTATATATGGTGTCACGTTGAATCATTATGCTGGCGAATATAATTCCACTTCTTATATACACAAGGGTACTGTCTATAATCCAGCAACAGGCACTGGCGGTGATGACTTTGAATTACTGACAGCACACTGGCCTAACCGATACCAAAATTTATTTGCCTTTGAAGTTAATGGCAATGTGCGATTAGTTGCACATATAGAAAGTGGCCCACTTTACTTCTCAGACGACGACGGCGAAAACTGGACGCAAGCAACGGGTTTGCCCACTGGAAATTATAGTTCAACAATAAATAGACAAGATGGTAATAATATTTACGTCACAGACAAAAGAGCGGTCTACCTTTCTACGGATATGGGAGAGAGTTTTTCGTTGCTGAAGGATTTTGGTAACGAACGACATTCTTTTTTATATAGTCCACGATATGAAGTACAAGAAGGTGCAGATAATGTTTTCCTAGCAAGAAATGGCTCTTTTTACTTATTAAATACAACACAATCTGACTTTGATTTGGTTGGTAATTATACAAATTCACATGGTGATGTTGCCTTCAGTATTGGAGGAGATAATAAAGTTTTATACGCGACAGAAAATCACAATTATTGGGTCTCTACAGATCAAGGGGTTAGTTGGGAACAAAAATTTCCTCATGGCAACTGGTATGGCGATCTTAGTGGAAAAATGAGTGCAGGTAAATTCCTTGCAGCTCATCCTGAAGACCCCAACATTGTTTTAGGTGGGTATGCGCATCCAGTACTTTCTACAGATGGTCTGAATTCTGTGGCTACCGATCATGCAGGATGGGGCTTATATCAACTAGGAGGTAATTTATCAGCGGAAAGCTACCAAAATGTGCTCCGTTTTAATTACCATCCTGATTTTCAAGCGACACAATTTTTTTACAACAGTACCGGAGATTTGTTATCTGCAAGAAGTTCGGACGGAGGAATCTTTGTGTCTTATAAAGAGTGGACAGACTTTCCGAACCCTGGGGCTGGCTATAATAATTCTGGATATGCCAATGCTCATTTTATCAATTTGAATGTCCTTAATACTATCACCGCGTTAGTATATAGAGATGCTATGTTTACAGGAGCCAATAATCCAAACCATATCTATTACGGGACACAAGACCAAGGCTCACAAAATATAATTCCCAATTCCACTGGAGATGTTTTAGATTTTAAACAAACCATAGGAGG
The DNA here is from genome assembly GCA_964591455.1 of uncultured Saprospiraceae bacterium. Classification (GTDB taxonomy): domain Bacteria; phylum Bacteroidota; class Bacteroidia; order Chitinophagales; family Saprospiraceae; genus RFSX01. The sequence continues at coordinate 7,771 of CAZQDZ010000057.1, read as the reverse complement.
GGATGGGCCTTCCATAGACAGCTATGATGGACTAAATGCCTGGAAATGGAGACGTCAAGGTGAATTAGTTTGGGCACCTGTAGATGTATATACAAATTCAGGAAATTTTAGATCCATAGCATCTATTGATCAGCAGTTCAGTTCTAGGCCAACGACAGAGTTCAGTAATCAATCCGATATGGGATGGGTACAGTCGTATATTGACAATCATGCTCCTGATGAGAATATATGGATGCTTTCCAAACAATTACATAGAGCACATTGGGATGGCTCTAGTTTGTCAGCACATACAATAGATAAAGGAAATAATCAAGTAGCCGCTCTAGCACAGGCTGGAGTCAATCCTGATTTACTTTATATGCTACAAGATGGAAAAGTATTTATTTCCACTGATAGAGGAGACACATTTGGAAATGGAATAAGCACGCCATTTACTAAAACACCTGGAGGATGGACGCAAGGAGATATAGGAAGTGGTGTTGTATTACCTGGAAATGATGACTGGGTGCTATTTTCGGGACCAAGCAATAACAATGTAGGTTCTATATTATCTACTGATGGTGGACTAACATGGACGGATGTAACTGGCATCTACCCATCTGGTGTAGATGCCCAAACTGGTGGAATGATCGTAACGCCTGGAGGAGAAACTGTGTATGCTGGAACAGATTTGGGTGCTTATGCATTTGATGTAGAACAAGAAGAATGGTTTTCATTAGCCGAAGGAATCGGTTTTTTTAATGTCATAGATGTAGATTATGTCGAATCATCAAATACTGTAAGATTTGCAACCTTTGGTTCTGGTATTTTGGATTTTGTAATAGAAGAAAACATGGTATCAAGTATCGACAACGATTTCGAAGATCAAGAAATACTTCTCTATCCCAATCCAGCAAATGATTTTGTCGAATTACAATTTACAACCGACAATAATTCTGATATGTCGATAGAAGTTATCGATCTAGAAGGTCGGGCTGTCCTGTCAAAGTTGCACAAAGGTAATTCTCCATTAATCCTCAATACAACTTCCTTGTCTTCTGGAGTTTATCTTGTCAGTTGTACATATTCGGATAAAAAATCACACGTAACAAAATTGGTAATACAGTAAATAGCAATTTTAAATATTGAGATTCAATCTTCAAATAAGGGTTGATTTTGTTGTAGTTCTTATTTACAATTAGTTGAAAATGTATACCAGCACCTAACATGATGACGATGGCATACCCTACGGGATACGCCACGTATCATAATTACGTTATCTACAAGTGTGTGCCCTGTCTTATACTGAAATAGGTTTACACGTTTTTTACTAAAAACGTGTAGCTATAAGGAAGAAAATGACCATTACCCTGGCTAGCAAACCAACCAACCAGGGATACAGCCACGCCTTTAAAATGGCGATTGTTGGAAAGGGTCGAAAACGGCCAAGTTTCAATGAACCAAGCAGCAAAGGAATATGACGTCTGCCGAGGATCTATTCACAAATGGGTGAAGAAATATGGTAACTTAGATAAAAAGCTAAGAAATATGGGTGATGAACGAATAATCACTTATGAAAAGAATGACTAAATGTCATTCTTTAGTGAGAGAATCTGATAATCAAATCAGGATGGGAGGAAGAGAACAGAAAATCAAAGCACTTCAGAAACAAAACCTAGGACAAGTACAACCAAATCAGGGTAATTATTTCATGGTTACGATTGTGCTATCAGTTAGGAAAGTCAGAAGAAGATAGCGAAAGAACCAAGGTCGACCAATTTTCAGAGATGGTCTGCACGGAGTATTGAAGAGATAGCAGAATTTTTCAACTCTAAACTTCGAGGCTGGCTTAATTACTTTGGGAAGTTCAGAAGATGGAAACTCAATCGCATATTCAAGATCTTCAATGCACGACTAACAAACTGGGTACATAAACGGTATAAGAGATTGAATAAGTCCTATATTAAAGCAAGCAAGTGGCTTCGGGATTATAAACAAGTAAACCCTGAGTTGTTTGTACATTGGAAGTATGGATTTATAGACTCTTGACCTTTGTATAGCAAGAGCCGTATGATGGGAGACTATCACGTACGGTTCTGTTAGAAGTTTAGGGTGAAACTCCCTTTACCTACTTGACAACAATATGCAAATAGATATAAACATAGAAAAAGATATTCTTGACCAATTTTCAAAACAACTGAAAATTGAGAAGGAATCGAATTCTTTAAAATTGGACAAAAGTATAGGCGAAGGAAAAATTGATTTAGAAGTCTATCCTAATACATTAGAGTTCATTCATTTTACATTTTGCCTTAAAGAAGAAATTGAGTTAGCATCTATAAATCCTGCTGAGACAAATCATTACTTACTTAACATTAACTTGTCAGAAAAAGAAGTAAGCAAGACAGTTAACGGACAAGAACTTAATATTCAAAAATACCTTCCTTCTGGGATATTATTTTATCCTGCAAATACTAAAATAGCAAGTAAGAGTCCTCCTGAAACGGATTTCGAAATAGTTTTAATAAAATTTCATAAAGATCTTTTGACAACATATTTCGAGTCTGAAGAAATTACTATTGATGACATGTCAGGCTCCATCGTTTATGAAGATTTAGATGTAGAATCAGAAAATTTACTCCGGAAAACTATAAAGAGTAAAAATAAGTTAGAGTCACATTCCAATCTACTGACCTTTCTTTCCATTTTCATAAACAAAATGAAAAATAGAAAAAAAGACATCAAATATGAAAATATACATCCAACCGATATTAAACAACTGTTTATGGCTGCAGCTGTTTTAAGAAATCCTACTCCAAAACAAGTTCCGACAATCGAAGGCTTATCTAAAATAGCCAATATGGGAAAAACTAAATTTAAGAATAGTTTCAAACAAATATTTTCCCTTCCTCCCATGCAATATCATCATAAAATAAGAATGGAGTATGCTATGAGCTCAATAGTTCAAAAACATAAAACATCATCAGAAATTGCTTATGAATTAGGGTATGCCCATCCGTCAAAATTCACAAGAGCATTCAAAAATTATTTTGGCGAGGTACCTTCAGAATATTCATAAACGTCTTTAAGGGGAAGTCCTTCGTCTTCTATGGCTAACAACCGCTTCGTCATTGAATTTAATTTTAGATTATTAAAATTAATTCAAGCAGATGAAAAAAATATTTGTAACAGGTGGATCCGGTTTTGTAGGTCAAAACATTATACCAATTTTAATAGATAATGGCTACGAAGTTCAAGCATTGGCAAGAAGTAATAAGTCATTGAAAATAGTTTCTAAATTAGGAGCTAAACCAATAAAAGATGACCTAAATGATTTGTCCAAATCAACTAAAGAATCCCTTAAGCAATGTGATTACGTTTTGCATTCGGCAGCTCTTATGGATTTCACTTATGATCCCAAGCCATTCTACGACTTGAATGTTATTGCAACTCAAAAACTATTGAAACTTTCAAGAGAAGCCAATATCGAAAAATTCATTTATATAAGTGCTGCCCCAGTTGTACCGGGCTCTCCCATTATAAACCTAACAGAAGAACAAGCAGGAAAAGGATTACCAAAAGCGCTTTATCCTAAAACAAAAGCTATTGGAGAACAAGAAGTATTGAATGCCAATGATAAAACATTCCAGACTATTTCATTGCGCCCTCCTGCTATTTGGGGGCCCAACAATCATCACTATGATGATCTCTTAGAAAATGTACAAAATGGAAAATGGAGATGGATTGGAGGTGGCAATCAGATACTTTCTACAATACATGTAAAGAACTTAGGAAATGCAATTCTAGCATCATTTAATTCAGAGATCGGAGGTCAAGCATTTTTTGTAACAGATGGAGAAAGAAGATCAATGAAATCATTTTTTAAGGGCATATTAGAAGCGCAAGGATTGAATCCTGGCGACAAAGTCTTGCCTTTATGGATAGCATCAATTGCAGCTAATTCAATTGAGTTAATTTGGAAAACATTTAATGTAAAGTCGAGACCTCCAGTTGCTCCTTTAATGATTAGATTGATGGGAAAGGAATTTTCAGTTTCAGATACGAAAGCAAGAAAAGAATTAAAATACAAAAATGCGATTTCAATAGATGAAGGAATCGAAGAACTAAAGAAAACTGTGACAAATAATAAATAAGACGGAATATTTCCTTTGGTCATACTCCGCTTATAATTATCCATCATGCGCCAGTAAAAATAATTATTGGCGAAATACAAATGCTGTATTCCAGAATCTTTGACTTGGAGGATGCTCTGGGTTGGAGGGTGAAAACAATGCTCAATTCTTAAATTATACAGGAATTGAGGGGGCTATATGCGATCAAGAATCTTATAATCCAAAAATTGAATTTCAAAACCTTAGTAATCAAAACATCACGTCTGCAACTTTCGATTTGAAGAAAGATGGTGAATCACTTGAAGAAATTCTTTGGACTGGTAATTTGACATCCTACGGTATTGATTCTTTAATTTTCTCATCAATTCAAAGCGAAACCGGTGATTATGATATTGAATTGCTAGATGTCAATAGTGTGATAGATTCTTTTCCAGCAAGTAATTTAATCAATTGCAATATAAGAATATGCACCTTATAAAAGTATGCCCTATTTAAAGTAAATTGGGGTAAAAATTACTTACATTTAAAGTGAGCTTTATAATAAAATAAACAAAATGAAAAAAATATACACAGCATTAGTATTCATTTTACTTCTAGGTTACCAAACTTACGGACAATTAGAATCCGGGAGTATAGCACCAGACTTCATCGCTACTGATATTAATGGTGTTGATCATAATCTATATGACCTTCTTGATGAAGGTAAGATTGTGATCCTTGACTTTTATGCCACTTGGTGTGAACCTTGTTGGGATCTTCATAATCAGGAAGTTTTAAAAGACATTTGGAATGAGTATGGTCCTGATGGAACCGATGAGGTCTACGTTTTTTCCATAGAAACCGATTTATCTACCACTTCTGAAGAATTAAATGGAACGGGAAATACACTGGGTGACTGGGTGACTGGTGTACCTTACCCGATAATAGATGAGACAGAAGGTAACTTTACAGAAAATATTGGATCTATAGGTGAAACTTTTAACGTTTCCTATTATCCTACTATCTATATGATTTGTCCTGCTAGAATATTATCAGAAGACCTTTGGCAAAATACCCAGTCAAATTTTGAGACTCTTTTTAATGGGGGCTGTCCTGCACCAGAAGGAGAAAATAATATTCAGATTTTAGAATACAACGGCGTTGAAGGAGCATTTTGTGATGAGGTAAGTTTTGTTCCTGTTGTCGAATTTCAGAATTTTGGTTCTCAAAACATAGTATCTGCAACAGCACAGTTGAGTATGGATGGGATTGTACAAGAGCAAGTAGAATATGTAGGTAACCTAGGCACGTTTTCCATTGATACCATAGCATTCTCTCCAATCACAGTAGGTCCAGTCGACATTGACATTGAAATAACCTCAGTTAACGGTATAAATGATGATATTCCCGAAAACAATATTTACAATGCTTCCATAGCTGCTCCGAATGAAACTGATTTGGATTCAGTGACGGTTGAAATAATGACAGATTTTTTTGGTTCTGAAATTTACTGGGCCATTTTCGATGAGGATGAACAACTTGTCGCTGAAGGTGGCAACTTAGCTGTTGGGCTTGATGTGACAGTTGAGAACCTCGGCGCAGATAATCCTCCTTCAGACCCGAGTGCTTATCCAAATGACCTAGAACAATTGTATAGCACGACTGTGTTTCTACCCAGTAATGGATGTTATAAGTTTGTGATCGCAGATTACTTTCTTGACGGATTTTGCTGTGGTTTATTGGGAGATGGTTTTTATCGAGTCGTTTCCAGTGACAATGGTGTACTTATAGATGAACCAGGAGATTTTATTCATATAGCTGAGAGACCTTTTGCAAAAACTGGTAATGGTACAAGCACAACAAACATTATAGAAAATCAAATTAAATTATCTCCTAACCCTACTTCTGATAAAATTACTATTGATTTATCAGGTATTGATAATCCTATAGAGAGTCTTAGAGTCTCCTCAATTACTGGAAATGTAATTTATAAATCTCAAATGCGAATGGACAAAGAACTTATCGAATTAGATATGTCCTTATATGAAAACGGAATTTACTTGCTAACACTAGAACTTGAAGACAAAACTGTCATGATCAATAAGATTATCAAACAAGAGTAAGTAATCTTTCACATCTTAGTGTAGTAGAACCAAAATCAAAAACTTATAAGCAAAACTTAAATAATAATCTTATAAGCAACCATCTATATGTTTGTGTTCTTTTCTGCAGATCAGTGCCATTCGAATCAATGATGGCATAGATTAATTTCTAGTAATTGTAATTGAAAAACAATTGTCTTTTGGACAACAATTATTGTCAAGAGTCAAGGTTACACAATTACTAGATTCTTCGCAGATGGGTTGTGGACATGACGAAGTACTAGTCAATAATCATAACAAGGAACATAAGTCAGTCGACTATTACCAGCTAGCTCAATCCAGTCTCCTTCACAAATACTATCGTCACAAGTAAATAAACCACTTAGTAACAACTCATCCAGAGCGCCAACATCACAAATTATAGTATCTATCACTATGTGTTAGATGCCTTCGATACCAGCAACCACAATAACGACATGGGCATTCCTTCGCCACCTTTGCCAAGACAAAAGCAACAGGAGCGATATGATTTACCATCATGAAATGACAGTGTAATTCGCAAATGCTTTGTCATTAAATCATGTTACTTGCTGTGACCAGCTCAAAAGTCACTTATTGATTTGAGTTTTTTTGTCTTGAAAACGATAAGCCTTCATATTAGACAATAGAGCATTTAGTGTGCAGGAATTCAAAGAAACATTAGTGAACTGACAATTATATTACAAAATGGCTTTTCGAATAAATTATATGAATATCAAATGAATGATACCAATAATTTTGGTGTCTAATTATTTATAAGTTAAGCTTTCCTTATTGTAAGGTTTAAGCGATTTGAAATAATGGAATGTACTAATTAGTGTAAGTGATGTTAAAAACTTACTGATAAATATTGCAAAGAATCTCAAGACTCAACTGCCTCAATAATTGAAAAACCAAGATAAATACTCGAATAAATTTTTTTTCAAAACTCATTAAATAGTGTTTTAAACATGTACAAACCGATTACTTTATTATGTATGTTTCTTCTACTCGCAAATTCTGTATTTGCCAGTTACGGTGACAATGTTGCCTTACACAAGGAGAAAATCAAAATAGAATCACTTCCAGAAGGCATTCCAAACAACTTGTCTATTCCTATAGAATACTCTGGTGAGAATTTCACTATAGAATTAGAAAAGAACTATGTATTTGGAAAGAATACGAGAATCTTAGTTGACAATGGAAATAGTATTACTGAGATAGACAAAGGAGAAGAACGTTCTTACATTGGATATATTCCTGAACATCCAAAATACAACGTGAGTGCTATTATGACTGAAGAGGGGTTAAGGGCTACCATAGACAGACCTGGCCAGCCTTCATTAAAAATAGAGCCTTCTGGTTCAGATAGATCATCTTATGATATTTTTATTGCTCAGGAGGAACAAAGAACTGAAAGTTGCAGCCATCAAAGCTGTAGCCATCAAGCAGGGCACAGTGCGGCTTTGTCTGCAATTAATGAACCTGAACCAATTGCTTGTGGAAAGGAAGTCTTTGATTATCCTGCTTCTGAATTAGAAGTTTTTGATTACAACAATC